>NZ_JAAKZI010000012.1 GCF_011045165.1 Arthrobacter silviterrae | reverse complement strand
GCCGCACGCGACATTTCCAGGCATCGGATTTACCATTGAAGGACGTAGAATTTACGCTTTCATTGCCGGCTTGATTGGTCGACCCTGACCTACGCCGGTGACACCATGCCCACAAATCCCAACCACGTCGTCGAAACGTACTCAGCCCTGCTGAAAACGGTGCGGACAGCGGGACTCATGCGCCGCCGTCGTGCGTTTTATGGGATGGTGTTCGCCATCCTGGTGCTGGCGCTGGGGGCCGCCGGGACCGGGTTCGTGCTCTTGGGACAGACCTGGTACCAGCTGCTGATCGCGGCCGCGCTGGGAGTCCTGTTCACCCAGTTCGCGTTTTTGGCCCACGAGGCAGCCCACCACCAAATCTTCGCCTCCGGGCGGACGAACGACTGGACGGCGCGGATTTTGGGGCCGCTGCTGGTGGGCATGAGTTATGCCATGTGGGTGAAGAAGCATACCGCGCACCACCAAAATCCCAACACCAAGGGCAAGGACCCGGACATCCACACCGGCGTGGTCGCCTTCCATGAGGAAGGTGCGGCCGGCAAGCGCGGGTTTGCCGCCGTCGTGACCCGGCACCAGGGGGCGCTGCTGTTTCCCTTGATCCTGTTCCTGGGGTTCAGCCTGGTCCTGGACTCGGCCAAGACGCTGTTTGGCCGGCGTGGCGTGCGGTTCCGCTATGTGGAGATCGGCTTGTTGGTGCTGCGCTTTGGTGCATTGCTGGTGGTGCTGTTCCTCATGCTGCCGTGGGGCATGGCGCTGGCCTTTATCGGCGTGCAGATGGGCGTGTTTGGTTTCTACTTGGGGGCGTCCTTTGCGCCGAACCACAAGGGGATGCCCATTTTGGAGGCTGGAAGCCGCGTTGATTTCCTGACCCGCCAGGTGGTGACGAGCCGCAATATTCGCGGCGGGATCTTTATGGACACGCTCATGGGCGGGCTGAACCGGCAGGTGGAGCACCATCTGTTCCCGGACATGGCCCGGCCGGAGCTGCGGCGCAGCACCTCCCTGGTGCGCGAGGCCTGCGGTAGGAACGGCATTGCGTTGACGGAAACCGGGCTGCTGCAGTCCTACGCCATCGTGGTCAGGTACCTGAACCGGGTGGGGCTCTCCGCCGTAGATCCCTTTGAATGCCCGCTGGTTCGCCAATTCCGCTAAATGCGGGCGGGCCCCAAAAAGCTGAATAGCGCCGCGGCCACCTGGTCCATGTCCTTCAGCCCGCACTCCCACACCGTGATGGTGCCCCAGCCCAGGCCGTCAA
Organism: Arthrobacter silviterrae; assembly: GCF_011045165.1. Taxonomy (GTDB): domain Bacteria; phylum Actinomycetota; class Actinomycetes; order Actinomycetales; family Micrococcaceae; genus Specibacter; species Specibacter silviterrae. Next base: position 109,478 of record NZ_JAAKZI010000012.1, on the reverse strand, counting down.
GCAGGGCCAGTGCCTGGGCGTCCCGCTCCACCGTGCGGGCGCGCTTGGCCTCCCAAAATTCGGGGTTGGTCTGCGGTTTGTGGGTGCCATTGGGACACGAATGCGAATGCCAAAAGCAACCGTTGACAAAAATGGCCTTGCGGCGTGCGCTGAAGACGATGTCCGGGTGCCGGGCAAACCCACGGCATGGAGCCGGTAGCGGTAGCCCGCCGCAAAAAGCAGCCGGCGCACCTGCATTTCCGGTTTGGTGTCCTTGCTCTTGATGTTCGCCATGACCCTGTGGCGCTGGTCCCTGGTCAGGGAATCAACCATGGCCTCCATGCTACGCGCCGGGCGTACCGTGGGGGATAGGGATAGACAGAAGGAGTGTGGCCATGAAACAAGCCAGCGTTCGGTACATTGTCAATGACGTCGACGCCGCCATTGGGTTTTACGTGGGGAAACTGGGGTTTGTGGAGGTAATGCACCCGGCTCCGGGATTCGCCATGCTGTCCCGCGGCGCCTTGCGCCTTTTGCTCAGCGCCCCCGGCGCCACGGATCTAAACGGTGCACCGGGAGGGGGCGGCCGGGCCCTGGCGGATGGCACGCTCCCCGTTCCCGGCGGGTGGAACAGGATCTCCCTGCAAGTGGCGGACGTTGCTGCGCAGGCGGCCGGCCTCCAAGCCGCGGGCGTGCCGCTGCGCAGCTCCGTGGTCCAGGGAGTCGCGGGCCGGCAGGTATTGGTGGAGGACCCGTCCGGCAACCTGGTGGAGCTTTTCGAGCCGATCCTGCCCCCAGCGGCCGGGTGACCACCCGCTGCGGGCCCGCTACGCCATCGGCAGGTGGGGGTAGTCCGCCTGGCGCCGCTGAAACTCCAATATGGCCGGGTTGACGATGATGCCGTCGCGGATTTCAATGGCACGCCGGATGGTGTCGTTGTCCGCCCAGGCCGCCGGGCCGGCCAGCACCGGTTCAATGAACGGCAACAGGGCTTCGCTGATCTCCCACGAGGCCGAGTTCCACAGGTAGCTGGGGGTGTGGTCCACGGCGTAGTAGTTGACGTTGTCGCCCACCGTAAACATCGGATCGGTGAAGCTGGTGTTGCGGGCCCAGCTAAAGCCCATGCCCTCGTCGCAGGAAACATCCACAATCAGGCTGCCCGGACGGAATCCGGCCAGGTCTGCCTCCGTCAGGTACGTCATGGGCGCATTCGGGTCCTGCAGCGTGCAGTTGACCACAATGTCCGCCTCGGCGAGGAACGCTGCCAAGGGGGCGTCGCCGTCGTCGAGCATGACAAATCCTGTGTGGGGCGGCTCGGGCGCGAAATCGAACTGGACCATTTCGGCGGAGTGGATCGGCGCAGCCACGGCGGCCACGCTGCGGCTGGTGAGCACCTGCACCTCGCGGATGCCCAAGGCATTCAGAGCCGTGACGGCGCCGCGGGCGGTGGCCCCGAAGCCGATCACCACAGCCTTCATCCGGCGCCCGTAATCGCCTGTGGAGCCAATCAGCGACAGCGAATGCATGATCGAGGAGTACCCGGCCAGCTCGTTGTTCTTGTGAAAGACATGCAGGCCAAAACCGCCGTCGGACGCCCAGTGGTTCATGGCTTCAAAGGCGATCAGGGTCAGCTTCTTGTCAATGGCCAGCTGGGTGATCTCACGGTCCTGGACACAGTGCGGCCAGCCCCACAGCACCTGGCCGTCGCGCAGTTCCGCCAGGTCAGAGGCCTGCGGCTTGGGCAGAAGCACGACGTCGGCACCCGCCACCACCTCTTCCCGCCGGGACACGCCGCCCACCAGCTCCGCGAGGGCAGCATCTGACATGCCAAACTGCTCCCCGTAACCTTCCTCGACCACCATCCGGGCGCGGATGTCGGCCTCGATGCGGGAAAAGTGCTCGGGATGAATCGGCGCGCGGCGCTCATCAGGCTTGCGCGAGGTGCCAATGACGCCGAGCCGCAGCCCGGAGCTTGCGGCCGTCATTTTTTCTTTGCGGGGGTGGGCTTGTCGGCGATGCTGGGCCCCGCTTCGCCGGCGCGCTTGTCTGCGCGCTTTTCCTTGATGGACTTGCTGGACTTTTTTGATGCAGTTTGCCGTGGTGATTTGTCGCCCATGTCAGCTCCCTAAGGTGGAACCGAAGATGGTCCCATAGCCCTGACCCTACACGCACTGGCCTGTTAAACGCCTTGGTGCCCCGGCCGTTGTGGACAACGGCAAGGGCACCAGCAGTGCGCGGAGCGGGCGACGGGAATCGAACCCGCGTATCGAGCTTGGGAAGCTAGCGCTCTACCATTGAGCTACGCCCGCACTGAAGCGTCCCCGTCAAGCAGTGGGGACATCGAACAAAAGTCTAGCGGATGTTCAGGGGTGCTTTGTACACTTTGCCGGCCGCCCGGGCCGCATGCTAGAAAATCAGCTCGGGATCGTTTTGCTGCTTTTTGCCCTGGAACAGGCGCACCAGGGGCTCCACGAAACGGGCTGCAACGGGGCCGAAGACGGCCATGATCAGCACGTAGGTGGTGGCCAGGGCGGCCAGTTCGGCGGGCACGGCGCCAGACGCGACCGCCAGTCCGGCAATGACAATGGAAAATTCACCGCGGGCAATCAAGGCGGCGCCGGCGCGGGCCCGGCCCATGACCGCTATGCCCTGTTGCCAGGCGGCCCACCAGCCGGTAATGACCTTTGTGGCGACAGTCACCACGGCCAGCAGGAGGGCAAACCCCAGAACCGGGGGAATGGTGCGCGGGTCCGTGTTCAGGCCGAAGAGTACAAAGAACATGGCGGCGAAGAGGTCCCGCAAGGGTTCCAGCACGCGGGTGGCATTCTCCGCTGTACCACCGGAGATGGCGATGCCGAGCAGGAACGCGCCGACGGCGGCGGAGACCTGCAGGGCGGAGGCAATGCCGGCCACCAGCAGGGCTGCCCCCAGCAGCTTGAGCAGGAAGGATTCCCTGTCCGGGCTGTCCAGCACTGTGGAGACCAGATGTCCGTAGCGCAGGGCCCCGACCAGCACGGCCGAGATAACGGCGAGGGAAATGCCCAGTGCCGTCAACCCGCCCAGCAGGGACACCCCGGCCAGGACCGCCGTCAGAATGGGCAGGTAGGCGGCCATGGCCAGGTCCTCGATCACCAGGACGGCAAGCACCACGGGTGTTTCACGGTTTCCCAGCCGCCCCAAGTCTCCCAATACCTTGGCAATGATGCCGGAGGACGAACTGTAGGTGATGCCGGCCATCACCAGGGCGCCCACGGGTCCCCAGCCCAGGATCAAGGCGATGGCAATGCCGGGGAGCATGTTCAGCACCAAATCCAGCAACCCGGCCATCCAGGATTGCCGCAGGCCCGTGACTAGTTCCTTGGCCGTATATTCCAAGCCAAGCATCAACAGCAGGAGGATGACCCCGATTTCGCTGGCGATGTGGGCAAAGCCGTCGATCCCGCCCAGGTTGACCAGGCCTCCCTCACCAAATGCCAGCCCGCCCAGCAGGTACAGCGGCACAGGGGACATCCCAATGCGTCCGGCCAGGCGTCCCAAAAATCCCAGCGCAAAGAAAACTACGCCTAGCTGGATGAGGGAGAGCGTGGTCGGATCCATGGTGGACCCTATGGCCGGGACTGCAGGATTGCAGCAGCTTCCAAGAGTCCTGAATCGGTCCCCACAATGACCACCATGTCCCCGGTCTTCAGCACTTCATCCGGGCGGGGAGAGCCAATGACCTCATGGTCCCGCAGCAAGGCGACGATGGAGGTGCCGGTGCGGGTGCGCATCTGCGTGTCGCCCAGGGGCCGCTCGGCAAAGGTGCTGCCCGGGCGGACCAGGATTTGGTGGGTTGTGACGCCGGGGACGTCCTTTTGTTCCGCTGCCAGCTGCGCGATGAGTTGCGCCGAGCCCAGCAACGAGCCCAGGGCGGAGGCTTCCTCGGCGCTGAGCGGAATGGACGCGGCGCAGGTGTCCGGATCGTCCACCCGGGAGAGGATCAGCTCCGTGTGGCCGTCACGGTGGGTGACAACGCCTACGCGGCGTCCCGTTCCGAGCCGCAGCTCCCTCCGGACACCGATGCCCGGGAGGGGAGTCTCTTCAATATTCATGGTCCCACTTTAGTCGTGCACCGCGGGCAGCGGCGGGATAGATAAAAACGCCCAAAAATATAACGCCGGATGCCGTCCAAAAAGTCCTGTGCCACCAGCCCCGGAGCCCATGTGCGCTATTTTTAGAAGGTGCTGATCTCAGACCGCGACATACGTGCCGAAATCGATGCCAAGCGTATTGTCTTGGACCCCTACGAACCCGCCATGGTGCAGCCCTCCAGCGTTGATGTGCGCATTGACAGGTACTTCCGTCTCTTCGACAACCATCGCTACGCGCACATTGATCCCTCGGAGGAGCAGCCGGACCTGACGCGCCTGGTGGAGGTGGATCCGGAGGAGGCTTTCATCCTGCACCCGGGCGAGTTTGCGCTGGCCTCCACCTATGAGACCGTCACGCTGCCGGACGATGTGGCCGCCCGGCTGGAGGGAAAGTCCTCCCTGGGCCGGTTGGGCCTGCTCACCCACTCCACGGCCGGCTTCATTGACCCCGGCTTTTCCGGACACATCACCTTGGAACTGTCCAATGTGGCCACCCTGCCCATCAAGTTGTGGCCCGGGATGAAAATCGGCCAGCTCTGCTTTTTCCAGCTCTCATCCCCGGCGGAGCACCCCTACGGCTCGGGCCAGTACGGAAACCGCTACCAGGGGCAGCGCGGCCCCACCGCCTCCCGTTCCTTCAAGAACTTTCACCGCACCAAAATTTAAGGCCCGGGGGGCTACGCCGCCACGCCGTGCGGCGGTGCCTTGACCGGCAACAGCAGCAGCAGTCCGGCCAGCAGCACCACCAAGATGCCGATGATGCCCCACCGCTGGGCGCCAAACAGCACAATGCACAGGCCAAAGAGCTGCGGCGCCAGGAAGGAAACTGCCCGCCCCGTGGTGGCGTAAAGCCCAAACAGTTCGCCCTCCTGCCCTTCCGGGGCCAGCCGGCCCATGAAGGTGCGGGCCGACGACTGGGCCGGTCCCACAAACAGGCACAGGATCAGGCCAAAGACCCAAAAGGCCGTCTTGCCGTGGAGAAACAGCACGGCGCTGCCGGAAACCAGCAATCCGCACAGGGACGTGACAATGACGGCCTTGGGGCCGAACTTGTCATCGAAGAAGCCGGCGGAAAGGGCTCCCACGGCGGCCACCACGTTCCCGGCGATGGCGAAAATAAGCACGTCCCCGGTCTTGAAACCAAACGATCCCACCGCCAGCACGGCGCCAAAAGTGAAGATGGCCGCCAGCCCGTCGCGGAAAATGGCGGAGGAAATCAGGAAGTACACGGTGTGCCGCTCCGACTTCCACAGCAACACGATGGTCCAGAAAAGCTCCTTGTAGGACTGGAAGAAGCCAACATGGGGTTCGTTCGGGTCCGGCTCGCTTTCGGGGATGGCCAGCATCACAGGAATCGAAAAGATGATGATCCACAGGGCGGAGAACACGGCCACGGCACGGTAGGTCATGCCGTCCGCGGAGGTGATGCCGAAGATCCCCTCCTCCGGCTTGATCAGCGCGAAATACACGAAGAGCAGCGCCACAATGCCGCCAAGGTAGCCCGACGCCCAGCCCAGGCCGCTGATCTTGCCGATGGTGTGCTTGGTGGAAATCTGCAGCAGCATCGCGTTGTAGTTCACGTCGGCAATCTCAAAAAACACGTGCCCGGCAGCTATAAGCATGCAGCCAAGCAGCAAGTACGACTCATGCGGCTGCACAAAGAAGCACGCACCGGTGAGCAGGGCCACGATGAGCGTGTTGATGCCCAGCCACAGCTTTCGCCGGCCGCTGTGGTCCGTTCGCTGCCCGGCGACGGGGGCCAGGAGGGCGATGGCGAACCCGGAGATCGACAGGGCAAACGCCAGGACAGCCGTGGCATGGTCTGCGCCGCCGAAATCCTTGCCGGTCAGGTACAGGGCCGTGAAAATGAAGGTGGTCATGACGGAGTTGAAGGCCGCGCCGCCCCAGTCCCAGGCGGACCACGCCACGATCTGCCGCTTGGTGCCCGGCGGGGTGTCCGCTGCGGCAGGTGGGAAATCCATGGCCTGCGGGAACTGAGTCATACGGCACATGCTATCCGGCCCGTCGCGGTGAATGCTGTCACATTAACGCAACGGTTCACCGCGCCGCCTGGGGCCGGTGCAATGGCCCTTGATAGGCTGGGAAGGTCGGGAACCGACCTCTACTGTGATTCAGACGTCCCTGCCCGAACCCTGCGGAGTCCACCTTGTTGATTGTCCTTTGTGCACATTTCATCATGGCTTTGCTCGCGCCCATTTTCTTTTCCCGCTGGGGACGCGCCGCGTTTTACGTGCTGGCAGCCGTTCCCGCTGCCAGCTTTGCCTGGCTGCTGACCCAGTACGGGGCAGTATATTCCGCCACAGGCATCAATCCGGTGCTGGACGTCCCCTGGATCCCCGCCCTGGGCGTCAACCTGACGTTCCGCATGGACGCGCTGGCCTGGCTCATGAGCCTGCTGGTGCTGGGTGTTGGCGCGCTGGTGCTGGCCTATTGCGCCCGCTATTTTAAGACGGACGACGCCGGCCTGGGCGGCTTTGGTGCCCAGCTGCTGGCTTTTGCGGGGGTCATGTTTGGGCTGGTGACAGCCGACAACCTGATTCTCCTTTTCGTATTTTGGGAATTGACCACTGTCCTCTCCTATCTGCTGATCGGACATGCCCGTACCCGCATAGCCGCCCGCCGCGCTGCGCTGCAGGCACTGGTGGTCACCACCTTTGGCGGTTTGGCCATGCTGGTGGGGCTGATCATGGTGGGCGAGGGTGCCGGGACGTACAGCATCTCCGGCGTGCTGGCCAGGGCGCCGCAGCTTGTGGCAGCCACTGGCACGCCGGGCACCGTGCTGGACATCGGCGTTGCGTTGGTTTTGGTGGGCGCCGTGACAAAGTCCGCGCTGCTGCCCTTCCACTTTTGGCTGCCGGGCGCCATGGCCGCACCCACACCCGTGAGCGCCTACCTGCACGCAGCAGCCATGGTGAAGGCGGGCATTTACCTCGTAGCCCGCCTGGCACCTGGTTTTTCCGGCACCGCGCACTGGCAGCTCCTGGTGACGGTGCTGGGCCTGGCCACCATGCTGGTGGGCGGTTGGCGGGCGCTGCGGCAGCATGACCTCAAGCTCATCCTCGCCTACGGCACCGTGAGCCAGCTGGGTTTCCTGATGGTGGTGGTGGGCCTTGGCAGCCGCGAGGCAGCGCTGGCGGGGATGGCCATGGTGCTGGCCCACGGCCTGTTCAAGGCGGCGCTGTTCCTGGTGGTGGGCATCATTGACCACCAGTCCGGGACGCGAGACATTCGCGAGCTGTCCGGGGTGTTCCGCTCCGCGCCCGCGCTGGGCGTGGTGGCCCTGATAGGCGCCGCCTCCATGGCAGGGCTGCCGCCACTGGCAGGATTTGTGGCCAAGGAATCCGTGTTTGCGGCCTTTGAGGCCCATGCCCGCTACGGCTCCGCCGGGCACGTGGCAGGCTTCACGGTGCTGGCCCTGATGGTCATTGGATCCATTTTGACGTTTGCCTACAGCGCCCGGTTCCTGTGGGGCGGCTTTGCCCGGAAACGTCCCGCCCCGGGCGGGGCCGCCGCGCCTGTGGCTGACACGCCCTTCAAATCCGTGGACTGGCTGTTCCTTGGCGCGCCCGCACTCCTCAGCCTGCTAACAGTGGCCTATGGCGCATATCCGCAGCTGGCGGAACGCTGGATTGCGCCGTACAGCGCCCCGTTTCCGGCCAATGACCCACACCCGCAGCACCTGCTGTTGTGGCACGGGGTGACGCTGCCCCTGGTCTTGAGCGCCGTGGTGGTTGGCGGCGGCCTGGCCTTGTTCCTGCTTCGCCGCCGGTTTGAGTCGCTGCAGGCGCGGATGCCGGCGCTGGTGGATTTGGAACGCCTCTACCGGCAGGCCATTGTGGTGCTGGACCTGGTGGCCATCTGGGTGACCGGCCGCACGCAGCGCGGTTCGCTCTTCTTCTACCTGGCAGTCATCCTGGGCACGGCCATTGCCGCCGTGAGCGCCGTGCTGGCCACCACGGGACCGGACTGGCTGGGCCGGCACTACACGGTGGATGGCGGAACCCCTTTCCAGGTCATCGCGGGCGTGGTGATTGTGGTCGGTGCCTTAGCGGCGGCCCGCGCCAGCAAGAGGTTCATGGCCGTGCTGATGGTTTCGGTCACCGGCTACGGCGTGGCGCTGATCTTTGCGCTCCAGGGCGCCCCGGACCTGGCATTGACGCAGATGCTGGTGGAGACCATTGTGCTGGTGGCGTTTGTGCTGGCCATGCGCTCCCTGCCACCGGGCCTGCGAGAACGCACCCGCGGGAGCCACAAGCTGCTCCGGGTCATCCTGGGGGCCGCGTTCGGCGCCGTCATGGTGGTGGTGGGGGTGGTGGCCATGGGATCGCGCATCGCCACGCCCGTCAGCCTGGGCCTGCCCGCCTTGGCGTACACCGGCGGCGGAGGCCTCAACGTGGTGAACGTGACCCTGGTGGACATCCGCGCTTGGGACACCTTTGGGGAAATTTCGGTGCTGGCCATTGCCGCAACCGGTGTTGCCAGCCTGATCTTTGTCCGTGGACGCGGACAGCGGCTGGCCCGGGCCGAGACCGTGGAAACGGGCAGCATTGGGCGCGTTGGCGTGCCGGATGGGTCCCCGAGCCCCGTCGCAGAACTGGCCAGGCGCTTTGCCGTGGTGCCCGGCAACCCGTGGCTGGTGGCCGGGCGCACGCTGGCCCCCGAGCGGCGATCCATCATCATTGAAGTGGTCACCCGGCTGGTGTTCCACAGCATCATGGTGCTGTCCATCTACCTGCTGCTGGCCGGGCACAACGGCACGGGCGGCGGCTTCGCCGGCGGACTCGTGGCCGGGCTGGCCCTGACCATCAGGTATCTGGCCGGCGGGCGCTTTGAGCTGGCGGAGGCCACCCGGGTGTCGGCCGGAACCCTGCTGGGACTTGGGCTGGCGGCTGCTGCCCTGACGGCGCTGGCACCCCTGTTTCTGGGCGGCGAGGTGTTCCAAAGCGCCATCCTCTCCTTTGACCTGCCGGTGTTCGGGCACGTGAAGTTTGTGACCTCAACCCTCTTCGACATCGGCGTGTACCTGGTGGTGGTGGGCCTGGTGATTGACGTGCTGCGGAGCCTGGGTTCGGAAATTGACCAGCATGAGGAGGACGGCATTGGGGACATCACGTTGATTGAGGACGACGAGCCGCTGGAGGTGGGCCGGTGAGCGTCAACCTGACACTGCTGCTGGTCATGGGCGTGCTGTACGCCATCGGGATCTACCTCTTGCTGGAACGCAGCCTGACCCGGGTGCTGCTGGCCCTGATGCTGCTGGCGAACGCCACCAACCTGCTGCTGCTGGCCACGGGCGGCTACGCCGGGCTGGCACCGATCTTCGGCAAGGATATTCCCGCCACGGCATACAACGATCCGCTGCCGCAGGCCTTCATCCTCACCTCCATTGTGATTTCCTTCGCCGTCACGGCCTTCATGCTCAGCCTGATCTACCGGTCATGGCTGCTCAGCCGGGCTGACCACATCCAGGATGACCGGGAAGACCGCCGTGTTGCCAGGCAGGAATTGTTCGACGCCGAGGAAGACTCCGAAATTGCCATTGAGGTGTCCGACTTCCATGAAAACAACCAGCCGGCGGGCAGCCGCGAGATGATTCCCGAAGTGACCTTGAAGAAGGCAGCAGTGCACCACGCCGTCAAGGAAGGCGGGGAATGAGCATCGCATCCCTGGCGCCGCTCGCCGTCGTCCTGCCTTTCCTGGGCGCAGCCCTGGCCTTTGTGCTGATCCGCCAGCCGCGCATCCAGCGCCGGGTCAGCCTGGGCACGCTGGCCGTGACCCTGGCACTGGAAGTGCTGGTGCTCGCCTTTGTCTGGCAGTCCGGCCCCGTGGCAGTGCACCTGGGCGGCTGGGCGCCGCCGTTCGGGATCGTCATGGTGGCGGACCAGTTCTCCTCGCTGCTGCTGGTCATTTCCTCCGCTGTCAGCCTGGCGGTGCTGGCCTATGCGTCCGGCCAGGGCGCGGCCGACGGCGAGGAAGGCGGGCCCCTGTCTGTTTTCCACCCCACGTACCTGATCCTGGTGGCCGGCGTGTCCAACGCATTCCTGGCCGGTGACCTGTTCAACCTGTATGTGGGCTTTGAGATCCTGCTGACGGCCAGCTACGTGCTTATGACGCTGGGCGGAACCGGATCGCGCATTAGGGCGGGGATCACCTACGTGGTGGTCAGCGTGGTGTCCTCGCTGCTGTTCCTGATAGCAATTGCCATGATTTACGGCGCCACGGGAACCGTCACCCTGGCCGACCTGGCCATCAAGCTGGGGCAGCTGGACCACGGGACCCAGCAACTGCTGCACGTGCTGCTGCTGGTGGCCTTTGGCATCAAGGCTGCCGTCTTTCCGCTCTCCTTCTGGCTGCCTGACTCCTATCCCACGGCGCCGGCACCCGTGACGGCGGTGTTCGCCGGGCTGCTGACCAAGGTGGGCGTCTACGCGATCATCCGCACGGAGACCCTGCTGTTCCCCTCCGACCATTTCAACACCGTGCTGATGTGGGCGGCCCTGCTGACCATGCTGGTGGGCATCCTGGGTGCGCTGGCCCAGACGGACATCAAGCGCATGCTCTCCTTCACCCTGGTGAGCCACATCGGGTACATGATCTTCGGCGTCGCGCTCTCATCAGTGCTGGGCCTGGCCGCCACCATTTTCTACATCATCCATCACATCACCATCCAGACCAGCCTGTTCATGGTGACGGGACTGGTGGAGCGCCGCGGCGGCACCTCCGCCATCTCACGGCTGGGCGGGCTGGCCAAGCTGTCCCCCCTGCTGGCCGTGCTGTACTTCATCCCCGCCATGAACCTGTCCGGTATCCCGCCGTTTTCGGGATTCCTGGGGAAGCTGGGCCTGTTGCAGGCCGGCGTGGCGGACGGCTCGCCCATGGCGTACGTGCTGGTGGTGGGCGCCGTGGCAGCCAGCCTGCTGACGCTGCTGGTCATGGCCCGCGTGTGGAACCGCGTGTTTTGGCGCAGCACGGCCGACGCCGAGGACCCTGACCCCGTGCTGCTTGCCACGGCCCCGGACGCCTCCGGCGGACGGAGCATGCGGGCGCTGCGCACCAGCAAGTATGTTGACGCCACCGAGGGCCGGTTCGCCGGGGAGAACGAGATCCCGATCCTGCCGAAAATGATGGTCTACTCCACCCTGGGCCTGGTGGTGCTGGGCGTGGCGCTCAGTGTATTCGCCGGGCCATTGTTTGAGCTCAGCCAGCAGGCGGCGGACGCCATGCTTGCGCGAACGCCCTACATTGCGGCCGTGCTGGGGGCGGGTGCTCCATGAGGCGGACCGTGGACGCTGTGCGCAAGCGCCGCACGTGGCAGCGGCTGCCGCTGCTCATTTGGCTGGTGGTGGTGTGGGGTGCCCTGTGGCAGGACTTCAGCCCCGGCAACCTGGTTTTTGGCCTGCTGATTGCCCTGGGGGTCTCGCAGGCGTTTTATCTGCCTCCCGTGGAACTGAGCGGCCGCTTCAACGTGCTGCACGCCCTGGTGTTTGTGATGTGGTTCCTCAAGGAAGTCACGGTGGCCAGCGCCCTGGTTGCATACTGGGCTGTGGCGCATGGGCCGCGCATCCGAAATGCCGTCATCGCCGTCCCCCTCCGCAGTCATTCGGACCTGCTCATGACGGCAACCGGCCACGTGCTGTCGCTGATCCCGGGGTCCCTGGTGGTTGAGGTGGACCGCGGCACCGCCACCTTGTACATGCACGCCATGAACACGCCCACGGCCGAAAGTGTGGAGCAGGCCCGGGCCGGGATCCGGGACATCGAGGCCCGGCTGATCCGCATCATGGGCAGCCGCGAGGAACTTGCCGCCCTCACCGTTGAGATTCGAGATAACCACGCCCCGAGGGAGGAACCATGACGGGACTGGGAACAGTGGGCGTGATTGTCGCCGTCGTGCTGTCCCTGGCGGCGGCAGGCACCATTTACCGCATCGCCGCCGGGCCGTCGCTGCTGGACCGGGTCATCGCCGCGGACGTCCTGCTGGCCATTTTCGGCGCCGCCCTGGCCACCGACATGGCACTGAAGCACCACACGGACAACCTGGCGCTGCTGGTGGTCCTGAGCGTGGTGGGATTCATTGGCTCCGTGACGGTGGCCCGCTTCGTGGCGCACCGCAAGGAGGAAGCATGAACGTGGTTGATGTGCTGACAGCCATCTGCCTGCTGGGCGGGGCCGCCATGAGCCTGGCCGCAGCGGTAGGACTGCTGCGGTTTCCTGACCTGATGAGCCGCATGCACGCCGCCACCAAGCCGCAGGTACTGGGCCTTTTCCTGATGCTGGCCGCAGTGGCGCTCCAGCTGCAGGCCTGGTCGCTGCTGCCCGCGCTCTTGGTGGCCTGGCTGTTCCAGCTGCTGACGGTGCCGGTGTCCGCTCACATGGTGGGCCGCGCCGGCTACCGCACCAAACACCGCCGCCCCGAACTCCTCACGGTGGACGAGCTCAACGACGTGGTGGAAGCCGTTGTGGAAGAAAACGGCGCCTAAACCTCTTCGGGGTGCTGGTTGAAGCGGGCAATGGCCTTTTGGGTGGTGCGCCCGGCCAGGACCTGGATGATGGCGGCCACGGCGGAGGAAACCAAGGCAAAGGTGAGTGCCGAGCGGAGGCTGTTTTCCAGGTTGGCGCCGTCCTTGGGCGGCTTGTTGCCTGTGCTTTTTTCCCACGCGGTGTCAACGATCTTGCTGGCCACAAACCCGGCAGCCACGCTGACGCCCGTGCCGAGCAGCTTGAACACGATATTCACAAAAACACTCCTTGGGGTGGGGCGGGGTGACGCGGTGGTGGACCTGTTGCTAGCCTAACGGTTTGCCCTCGACAGCGGCCAACGCTGGGAGGAAAATAAAGACGGGCCATTGCCGCGCCGCCCCTCCAAGCCAAGCACGACGGCGGTGAGGCCGCCCACCCGGGGCGCCCCGCCGCCGTCGTGCGTCATCAACATTCGCCGCCAACCGGCCGTGCGGGTAGACTAAAGCCGCAATTCAACACGACAGGGGAGCGTCATCCCGACCCGGGAACCGGCGCTGAGAGTGCGGTTCGCCGCAGACCCTCGAACCTGCTCCGGCTAGTACCGGCGAAGGGAGTCGAGTTCTCTTCGGCTGCGCGGAAATACCGCCGCGGCCGCCCCTCCTGAAAAGGAGGAAACATGAGCAAGTCAGTCGCGGGCAATTCCGCAAACTCCAAGTCAGCACCCAATTCGACGTGGCGCGTGGTGGACATTGTGGTGGCCTCCGTGCTGTCCGTGGCCGTGGGCGTCATCTTCTGGCTGTGGTCCGCCGGCTACGGCGTGATCGCCGCTTTCACCGTGGCCTTTCCGCCCCTTGCCGGCCTGTACGGCGGCGGCTGGCTGATTGCCGGCGTGATCGGCGCACTGGTGATCCGCAAGCCCGGCGCCGCACTGTACTGCGAGATAGTGGCCGCCATTGTCGAGGCGCTGCTGGGCAGTTCCTTTGGCTTTACCGTGCTGCTGTCCGGCCTGGTCCAGGGACTCGGCGCGGAAGTGGCCTTTGCCGCCTTCCGCTACCGCCGCTTCACACTGCCCGTGGCACTGCTGGCCGGTGCGCTCGCGGGCGTGGCCATGGGCATCAACGACTCCCTAGTCTACAACGTGGTGTGGGACTTCCCCTGGAAGCTGGTCTACACCGTGTTCGGTGCCATTTCCGGGGCTGTGCTGGCCGGGCTGCTCTCCTGGCTGGCAGTGCGCGGGCTGGCCCGCACCGGCGCCCTGGCCAATCTGCCCTCACGCGGGGCTGCCACCGAACCGGTGGTGTAGGGAATGGCCCGCCAACCGGGCCGAGGTGCCCCGGCCCGGAGTGCCCCGGCACTGAGCGCCCCGGGCCGGAGCGCCCCGGCGCGGGTCAGTGCCCGGGGGTGGGGCTGGCAGCACGCAGGCCGCCCGGCCAAGGCCATCCACGATCTTGACCTGGAGATCGCACCCGGCGAACGGGTGCTGCTGCTGGGACCCTCAGGCGCCGGCAAGTCCACACTTTTGCACGCCCTGGCAGGTGTGCTGGGCGGCGAGGAGGGTGCCGACGAGTTTGGCACGCTCCTCATTGACGGCGCGCCCGTGGCGGAATCCCGCGGCCGCGCCGGGCTCATGCAGCAGGACCCCGACGCCCAGGTGGTCCTCTCCCGCATTGGCGACGACGTGGCCTTCGGTGCGGAAAACCTGTCCGTGCCGCGGGAGGAAATCTGGCGGCGTGTACCGGAAGCCCTGGAACAGGTGGGGCTGAAGTTGCCGCTGGACCACTCCAGTTCCGCCCTGTCCGGCGGGCAAAAGCAGCGGCTGGGCCTGGCCGGGATGCTGGCCATGCGCCCCGGGCTGCTCCTGCTGGACGAACCCACCGCCAACCTTGACCCCGCCGGCGTGGTGGACGTCCACGACGCGGTCCGGCGCAGCCTCGATGCCACGGGGGCCACCCTGGTGGTGGTGGAGCACCGCGTCTCCGTCTGGCTGGACGTGGTGGACAGGATTGTGGTGCTGGCGCCCGCGCGTGCCGGGGAGCCGGGCGGCGTGCTGCTGGACGGCGCCCCCGCGGAGGTCCTGGCCCAGGCAGCCGGCATGCTGGCCGCCGCCGGGGTCTGGGTGCCGGGCCGGGTTCCCGCCGTGCGTCCGCGGACTTTTTCGGCCACGGACGACGCCGGTTCCCACCTACTGCTCGACGCGGAGGCCCTGGCCGTCTCCCGGCAGGCCGGGACGCGACGGCACCCGGCCGTGCCGGCCGCCGTCGTGCCTTCCGTGCGGATCTCCGCGGGGCAGGCCCTCAGCGTGACCGGGCCCAACGGCGCCGGGAAATCAACGCTGGCCCTCACCCTGGCCGGGCTGCTGCCGGCCGTGGGCGGGCGCCTGGAAGCCAGCCCGGCCCTGGCCCGTGGTGCCGGCAGCGCGCCGCTGAAATGGCGCGGGCGGGAGCTGATCAGCCGGATCGGCTATGTGTTCCAGGAACCGGAGCACCAATTTGTGACGGGCACCGTGCGCGATGAACTGCTGTTTGCGCCGCGGCTGCTGGGCCGGGGGGAGGCCTCCGCGGACGGGCTGCTGGAGCGGCTGCGCCTGGGCCACCTGGCGGACGCCAACCCCTTCACGCTGTCCGGGGGCGAAAAGCGCAGGCTGTCCGTGGCCACCGTGCTGGCCGCCGGTCCGCAGGTGCTGGTCCTGGACGAGCCCACCTTCGGCCAGGACGCCAACACCTGGGCCGAGCTGGCCTCGCTGCTGACCGAACTGCTCGACGCCGGCACTGCCGTGGTGTCCGTGACGCACGACTCCGCCTTCACCCAGGTGTTGGGAGGGGCCCGGCTGGTCCTCGGCGCGCCCACGGACGCCCCTGTTGAGGTTGGAGATAACCACGTGCGGATGACCCCGTCGGCGTCACTGCCGGGAGCCGAGTCGGGGGCTCAGTCGGGAGCCGAGTCGGGGGCTGCATCGGAGCCTGTGCCGGAGCCTGTGTCGGAGCCGGGGGTGCGGAGATGAGCGTGGATGTTCTTGCCGCCCCCCGGTCGAAGGCCTGGCTGGCGGGGGCGAACCCGCTGGCCAAGCTGGGTGCCGCCATGGCCATCACGGTCGCCCTGCTCCTGAGCGTGGACTGGGTGTCTGCCACGGCGGCCCTGGTACTGGAATGCCTGCTGCTTCCGCTGGCCGGCCTGGGCGCCTCCTTGTTGTTGCGTCGCGGCTGGCCCGTGCTGCTGGCCGCCGTGGTGGGAGGCTACGGCACGGCGTTGCTGGCACCCAAAACGGGCGAGGTGCTCCTTTCGGCCGGTCCGCTCCTGTTCACCACCGGTTCCGTGGAGTCCGGTGTGGCCATTGCGCTGCGCGGCCTGGCGATCGCCCTGCCGGGGATCATTGTCCTGGCCAGCACCGATCCCACCGACTTGGCGGATGCGCTGGCCCAGAAGCTCCGCCTGCCGCACCGCTTTGTGCTCGGTGCCCTGGCTGCGATGCGCCTGGTGGGCCTGCTGGTGGCAGAATGGCAGACCCTCGGCATGGCCCGCCGCGCCCGCGGGGTGGGCAGCGAACCCGGCTTCTTCAGCGGCCTGCGGGCGTCCCTGGGGCAGGCCCTTGCGCTTCTGGTCCAGGCCATCCGCAGGGCGTCCCGGCTGGCAGTCACCATGGAGGCCAAGGGCTTTGGCGCCGGGCCCCGCACGTGGGCCCGGGAATCCGTCTTTACGCGGCGCGACGCCGCGGTGGCGGCAGGGGGATTGGTGATGGTGGCCGTGTCGGTGGGGGCCGCCGTCGTGCTTGGAACGTGGAATCCTGTGTTTGGCTAGCCCTGCGCCGAGACAGCGGATCAACGCCGAGACCGGATGGAATATCTTGCGGATCTCGGCGCGCATCCGCTGTCTCGGCGTTGCGCACGGAATGCCCGCAGGGGGAGTACCGTAGTGGGAGACGGTTTGCGAATTAGGCCGCCGAATCGACTTATCGCATGCAATGGCTAATCTTGGCCTCCAAGAGACCGAATTGCTGCAGAGGTCACGAAATGCCTGCAAAATATGCGTCCCATGATATAAAAGTGTTATGACTCAAGTGGCTGCAGAAACCGTTGGTGTATTGGTCCGCGACGCCCGGAACGACAAAGGCTGGACCCAGCTGGAACTCGCGGCGCAACTGGGCACCAGCCAGAGCGCGGTGGCACGGATGGAACAGGGCAAGCAAAACCTTAGCCTGAAGATGATCCAGCGCATGGAATCCCTGCTGGGACGCAACATTGTCAACGTGGGCAATTCACCCAAAAATGTGGTGACCCACCTGCGCGTGCACGGCGGCCGCGAGCTCTCCGGCAGCGTGGATGTCAACTCCAGCAAGAACGCCGGAGTGGCCCTGTTGTGTGCCAGCCTGATCAACCGCGGCACCACCACTTTGCGCCGGCTGGCCCGCATTGAGGAGGTCAACCGCATTGTTGAGCTGCTCACCAGCATTGGCGTCGAGTGCAAGTGGCTCAATGCCACCGACCTTCAGATCCGCCGCCCCAAAGTGCTGGACCTGGGCTCCATGGACGTGGAGGCGGCCAAGCGCACCCGCTCCGTCATCATGCTGCTGGGCCCCCTGCTGGACCAGCAGGACATTTACCGCATCCCCTACGCCGGCGGCTGCGACCTGGGTACCCGCACGGTGGAGCCCCACATGCAGGCCCTGCGCGAATTTGGCCTGGCCGTCACCGCGCACAACGGTTTCTACCAGGTGCAGGCCCCGCTCAGCGACACCACCGACCGCACCTTTGTGCTGACCGAGCGCGGGGACACCGTTACCGAAAACGCCATCATGGCCGCCGCGCACCGCGAGGGCACCACCGTGATTCGCAACGCCAGCCCCAACTACATGGTCCAGGACCTTTGCTTTTACCTGCAGGGGCTGGGCGTGCACGTAGAAGGCGTGGGCTCCACCACGCTGACCATCCGCGGCCGGGCCCGCATCGACGTGGACATTGAATACTTCCCGTCTGAGGACCCCATTGAGGCCATGAGCCTGATCACCGCCGGCATCGTGACCAAGTCCGAAGTCACCGTGCGCCGCGTGCCCATTGAGTTCATGGAAATTGAGCTCAAGGTGCTGGAGCAGATGGGCTTCCACTACCGCAAGTCCGCCGAATACACGGCCCGCAACGGCAAGACCCGCCTGGTGGACATCACCACCCTGCCCTCTGAGCTGCACGCCGCACCGGACAAGATCCACCCCATGCCGTTCCCGGGCCTGAACATCGACAACCTGCCCTTCTTCGCCGTCATCGCCTCCTGCGCCGAGGGCACCACGCTCATCCACGACTGGGTGTACGAGAACCGCGCCATCTACCTGACCGAGCTGAACCGGCTTGGCGCCGGCGTGCGGCTGCTGGATCCGCACCGCATTGACATCAAGGGCCCCACCGCGTGGCGCTCGGCGGAGATCGGCTGCCCGCCGGCCCTCCGCCCCGCCGCCTGCATCCTGCTGGCCATGCTTGCCGCGAAGGGAACGTCGGAGTTGCGCAACATCTACGTGATCGAGCGCGGCTATGAGGACCTGGCCGAGCGCCTGAACACCGTTGGCGCCGAAATCGAATACTTCCAGGACTAAGTCCAAGCACGACGGCGGCCGGTCACCTTTCGCGCGAAAGGTCACCGGCCGCCGTCGTCCTCGAGATTGGAGATAACCACCGCCTCAACCGTCGAGATTGGAGATAACCACCCACCTCATCGGTGGTGATCTCCAACTTCGACGGGGGGAGGGGTGGTGATCTCCAACTTCGACGGGAGGTTAGATTGCTGCGAGGGCCCTTTCGAGGTCCTTCTTGAGGTCGCCCAGGTCCTCCAGGCCCACGGAGAGGCGCAGGAAGCCGTCGGAGAGGCCGATCGCGGCGCGCCCTTCCGGACCCATGGCGCGGTGCGTGGTGGTGGCGGGGTGGGTGATGAGGGACTTGGTGTCGCCGAGATTGTTGGAGATGTCCACAATTTCCAGGGCGTTCAGGAGCCTGAACGCGGCCTCCTTGCGGGTGCCGCCGTCGGGCTCGGCCAGCTCAAAGGTCAGCACCGTGCCGCCGGCCTTCATCTGCTTCTTCGCCAGCTCGTGCTGCGGGTGCGAGGGCAGGAAGGGGTAGATGACACGGCTGACCTGCGGCTGCGCCTCGAGGAACTCACCCAGGGCCAGGGCGCTGGCGCAGGACGCGGCCACACGGATGCCCATGGTTTCCAGGCCCTTGGTCAGCACCCAGGCGTTGAAGGCGGACAGTGCCGGGCCCGTGTGCCGCATCAGGTTCTTTACGGGGCCGTCAATGAATTCCTTCGTCCCCAGGATGGCGCCGCCCAGTACCCGGCCCTGCCCGTCAATGTGCTTGGTGCCGGAGTAGACCACGATGTCCGCGCCGAAGTCTCCGCAGCGCTGCAGCAGGGGGGTGGCGAACACGTTGTCCGCCACCACCTGGGCGCCGGCGGCGTGGGCCAGCTCGCAGACGGCCTGCACATCGATGATTTCCTGCATCGGGTTGGACGGCGACTCAAAAAACACGGCGGTGGTCGGCACCGAGAGCGCAGTGCGCCACTGCTCCAGGTCCGGGCCATCAACGAACACGGTCTCCACGCCCCAGCGCGGCAGCAGTTCGTTCAGGATGACGAAGCAGGAGCCGAACAGCGAGCGGGACGCCACCACGCGGTCACCGGCCCCCAGCAGCGCACCAAGTGCCGTGAACACGGCGGACATGCCCGACGCCGTCGCGAAGCAGGCTTCCTTGCCCTCCAGCAGCCGCAGGCGCTCCTGGAACGTGGCCACGGACGGATTGCCGTAACGGGAGTACACAAAGCGGTCCACCTCGCCGGTGAACGACTGCTCCGCGGCCTCGGCGGATTCGTACACAAAGCCGGAGTTCAGGAAGATGGCCTCAGAGGTCTCCTGGAAGTTGCTGCGGTCCAGTCCGCCCCGGACGGCCTGGGTGCTGTCGGCCCATGATGCGGCGTGCTCATTAAAGTTGCTCAATTGCGTGTCTATCCTTAGTTTTCGCAGGTGGTGCCAGGTGGTGCCAGCTTCGGGGCGGCGCGCCCAGGGCGCTTATTTCCAGGGCAGGTGGCGGTTTTTCCAGCCGTTGACAATGCGGTCGCCGTAGCTGTCCGGCACGCCCTCAAAGCCCTCCAGGACGTTGAATGCCGTGTAGCCGGCAGCCGTGGCGGCCTCGGCGGCGGCCACGGACCGCGCGCCCGAACGGCACAGAATGACCAGCGGGGTCTCCGCCGGAACCGCGGCCTGGAGCTCCGAGAGGAAAGCCGGGTTCGGGGCCCCGCTGGCCAGGTTCCACTGGATGAACACCGGCTCGGCACCCAGGGAGGAGACGTCGGGGACGCCAATGTGGGTCCATTCGCCGTCGGTGCGCACGTCCACCAGCACGGCGCCCTCGCCCAGCTTGTCCCATGCCTGGGCGGGGGCCAGGTCTCCGGCGTAGCTCACGCGATTCCCTCGCCGTCGAACTCTTCAGGGTCTTCCAGCTCCTGGACGGCATTGGCGACGGCGGCGTCGGAGGAGGCCACGGCGTGCGGCAGGACCACGGCCTGGGCGGCGATCACGGAGGTGCCGTTGAACGTCACCGACGGGCTGCCGTGCAATATGTAGCCTTCGGCCAGGGCTGCGGAGATCCGTTCACAAAAGGAACGGTCGTCGGGGCCGGTGATAAGGCGGTAGGCGAGGGGGGATTCGTCAGCGGACATGCGTGCTCCTGAGTGCAGGCGGACGTTGCTGCAAGCGCAATGTTCGTACGGCGTTTCCACACATGCAAAAGGGCACATCGGGCGTTCGCGCTTGCAACCGCGGCCGCTGATTGCCGGGTTTGCCGAGTATTCACCTGAGGCACCCCGAACGAAAAAGTGGGTTGCCGGCCAGCAAGTCAGGGCTTGGCGCTGGCGCTCATTACTCCCTTGAAAAATAACACGCGCACCCCGTGCCGTCACTAATGCAGCAGCGAAATGTGGCGCAACATGACAAAATCGGCGCCCGCACCCGGGTCCTGCCGTGCGGCACCCGTGGCAGGATGAAGCCATGACACTACGCCGCGTACTTGCCGCCCTGCGCTTCC
Organism: Arthrobacter silviterrae; assembly: GCF_011045165.1. Classification (GTDB taxonomy): domain Bacteria; phylum Actinomycetota; class Actinomycetes; order Actinomycetales; family Micrococcaceae; genus Specibacter; species Specibacter silviterrae. Next base: position 88,831 of record NZ_JAAKZI010000012.1, on the reverse strand, counting down.
TGCTCGGCGCGGTGACCTTGACCGCCGTGGGCATCCAGCTGGGCATCCACATCAGCCACGGCTTCAATGTGCTGAACTTCTTTAGCTACTTCACGAACCTGTCCAACATTTTTGCCGCCTGCGTGCTGCTGGTGGAGTCCGTGCTGGCCTGGCGCGGGCGCGAGCTGGGTCCGTTGTGGCAGCTGGCCCGCTGCGCCTCCGTGGTGTCCATGGCGCTGGTGGGGATTGTGTTCAGTGCCCTCCTGCGCGACGTGGACCTGGGCTCGCTGCTGCCGTGGATCAACACGTGGCTGCACTACGTGATGCCCGTGGTCGTGGTGCTGGATTGGCTGGTGCAGTCGCCGCGGCTGCCCATCGCGTTCAGGCGGCTGAGCCTGGTGCTCCTGCTGCCCGTGGTGTACCTGGCCTACTCGCTGGTACGCGGTGCAGCGATCAACTGGTACGCCTACCCGTTCCTGAACCCGGCCAACGGCGGCTACGGCACGGTGGCGCTGACGTGTGTGCTCATCGCGGTTGCGTTCCTTGCCGTCAGTGCCGTGCTGGTGGTGGCCGGCAACAAGCTCCGCCCCCTGATTGCCCCGACCGCCGTCAGTGGGTCTGTGCCAGCAGGGCGCTGAGTTCGGCCGTCAGCCTGGACCGGACGTCCGCCGTGCCCACAGCCTGTCCGTCAATGGTGTTCACCGGAGCCAGCAGCCTGATGCTGGAAATCAGCCACACGGCGTCGGCGCGGAACAGGTCCTGCGGCTCCACGGGTCCGTAGCCCAGCTCCCAGCCGGCCTCCTTCGCGGCGGCAAACAGCGCCCCCTGCGTGGTGCCGGGCAGGATGCCGCTGTCCAGGTTGGGCGTGATGAGGCGCTTGACCGGGGCGCCGCCGCGGTCCGCCAGCTGCGCCAGCAGGACGGACGACGTCGGTCCCTCCAACACGTGTCCGTCACCGCTGGTGAAGATCACGTCATCCGCGCCGTGGGAGTGGGCGTGGCGCAGGGCGGCCATGTTGACGGCGTAGGAAAGCGTCTTGGCCCCCAGCAGCAGCCACGGGGCCCGGTGGGAAATGGTGCTGTCATAGCCGCGGTCCAGCAGCAGCACATCCAGGCCCTTCTCGCGCTGCTCGGCCAGCAGCGGCGGCACGGCGGAGGCCTGCACCCATGCCGTGGTGGCGTTGGCGCCCTCCGGGCCCCGGGTGGCGATGAGCTTGATGACAATGTTGGTGTTGCCGTGTTCATCCGGGCCCTGGGGGGAGGCAGAGGCAAAGGTGGCGGCCGCCGTCGAAATGGCCCGCAGCCAGGTGCCGGCGTCGGGGATGTCCAAGTCCAGCGAGCGGGCGGAACGGGCCATCCGGTCAAGGTGTGCCTGCACCTTGCGGGGCGTGCCGTTCACGGCCAGCAGGGACTCGAAGATGCCGTCGCCGCGGGTCACGCCCTGGTCCGTGGCGAGGATCGCGGGCGTGCCGGAGTCGGCCACGCGCCCGTCGGGGAAAGCGGGGTCAAGAAACACCAAAACTGTCATGACTTGAGCATACTGGCCACCGGTTCCGCCGCCGGGCGCCTCCACCGGTAGGCTGTTCTCACTGACGCATGACATGGGGAGGCCTGCTTGATCTGGACAGTGTTTACCTTGCCCACCACCAACGCCTGGCTGTCCGCGCTCGCCGTGTTGGTGGACCTGGTGATCCGGATTGTGGTGCTCGGCGTGATCCCCGGCAACCGCCGCCCCACCACCGCCATGGCGTGGCTGCTGTGCATCTTCTTTCTGCCCTACGTGGGCCTGGTCCTGTTCCTGATGTTTGGCAATTTCCGGCTCTCCCGCCGCCGGCGCGAAACGCAGGCGGCGGTCAACATTCGGGTGGTGGAGGGGACGCGGGAGATCGCCAAACAGGTGCCGCCCTATGACGGGCCCCCGTGGATCAATTCTGCCGTGGAACTCAACCGCAACCTGGGCTCCTTCCCTGCCCTGGGCGGCAATTCCGTGCAGCTGATCCGCGGCTACCAGGAATCCCTGGACGCCATGGCTGCGGAGGTGCGCACCGCCACGGACTATGTCAACGCCGAGTTTTACATCATGAGCTCGGACAGCTCCACCGAGAACCTGTTCCGCGAACTGGAGGCTGCCGCCGCGCGCGGGGTGCGGGTGCGCGTCCTGTTCGACCACATTGGCTCGCTGCGCGTGCCCGGGTACCGGGACATGATCCGCCGGCTGAAGGCCAGCGAGATCCAGTGGCGGCGCATGTTGCCGCTGCTGCCTGTGAAGGGCCAGTGGCGCCGCCCGGACCTGCGCAACCACCGCAAGATCCTGGTGGTGGACGGCCGTGTCGGGTTTACCGGCTCCCAGAACGTCATTGAGCCGTCCTACCGCAAGAAGGCCAATGCCAAGCTGGGCCGAAAATGGGTGGAATTGATGTCGCGCCTTGAGGGGCCCATTGTGGGCACCCTCAACGTTATGTTTGCCACCGACTGGTCCAGTGAAACCGAGGAAAACCTGGAGTCCCAGCTGGCCACGCACCACTGGAACTCGTTCACGGGAGGCGTGCTGTGCCAGGTGGTGCCCAGCGGGCCGGGGTTCGTGACGGAAAACAACCTCCGCCTGTTCAACACCCTGCTGTACTCGGCGGAGGAGCGGATCACCATCTCCAGCCCGTATTTCGTGCCGGATGATTCGCTGCTGTACGCGATTACGACGGCGGCCCAGCGGGGGGTCCGCGTGGAACTGTTCGTCTCCGAAAAGGGCGACCAGTTCCTGGTCCACCACGCGCAGCGCTCCTATTACGAGGCCCTTCTCAAGGCCGGGGTGCAGATCTTCCTCTACCCCAAGCCGCTGGTGCTGCACGCCAAGCACTTCACGGTGGATTCCGACGTGGCCGTGATCGGTTCCTCCAACATGGACATGCGCAGCTTCTCGCTCAACCTCGAGGTCTCCGTCATGATGATCGACAAGGACGTGGTCCTGGCCATGCACGACGTCGAGGAGCACTACCGGGCGGTCTCCCGCCAGCTGTACCTGGACGAATGGGTGAACCGGCCCATCCTGGCCCGGTACGTGGACAACGTTGCCCGGCTGACCGCCACGTTGCAGTAACCCAGTCTCGCGGCAGTCAGCCCGGGAACGTGGCGCCCAGGGTCGACAGGACTCCGTAGGCCTTGGCCTGGATTTCCTGCCATTCGGCGTCGTCGTCGGAGTCGGCCGTGATGGCGCCGCCGATGCCCAGCGAAAGGTGCGTGCCGCCGTCGTCCGTGTCCTGCAGGACCAGGGTGCGGATGGTGACGGAGAGGTCCATGGCAGCATTGAGTGAAAAGTAGCCGATGCCGCCGGAGTAGATGCCGCGCGGGCCTGCCTCCAACCGGTCCAGTATGGCCATGGTGCTGATTTTCGGGGCTCCCGTCATGGAGCCGGCGGGAAACGCCGCAGCCAGTGCCTGCGCCCGCGAATTGCCGGGCGCCAGCTGTGCCTCGATGGTGCTGACCAGCTGGTGGACCGTGGCGTAGCTTTCCACGGCGCACAGCCGCGGGACGGTGACGGAGCCGGGGAGGGCGTAGTGCGACAGGTCGTTGCGGAGCAGGTCCACGATCATGACGTTTTCCGCCCGGTCCTTCAGCGACGATGACAGCTCCGCCTTCAGCGCAGCGTCCTCCTGCGGGCCGGCACCGCGCCGTCGGGTGCCCTTGATGGGTTCGGCGCGCATCAGCCCGGCGGAATCGATGCGCAGAAAGCGTTCCGGGGACGTGCTGCACACCGCTGTGCCGCCGAAGCGCAGGAACGCGGCAAACGGGGCAGGGTTGCGGCTGCGCAGGGCTAGGTACGCGGCCCAGCCGTCCACCCGGCCGCCGCTGTGCGCCTCGAGCTGCGTGGTCAGGCACACCTCGTAGGAATTGCCGTCACGGATTTCGCCCAGGGAGGCGGCAATCATGGCCTTGTACCGCGCCTCGCCGTCCCGGATGCTGAATGCGGGGGCTGGCGGCAAGGCAGGGGGGTCCGCCTGGTGCAGCTGCGCCAGCATGGCCCGCACCTGCGACGTCCACGAATCCGCTTCCGCGACGGAGGCGGGCAGCCCGGCGTCGGCCAGGGTCAGCAGGTACAGGCATTTTTCCTGGTGGTCCACCACCACGGCGCGCCCGGCAAACAGCAGGGCGGCCGCGGGTTGCGCGGCTGGCACGGACGACGGCGGAGCCTGGGTCCCGCTTGCTGCCCCGGGAGGCGGTGCTTCGGCTGCGCCGCCCGTTTCAGCCTTGAGCCCGTAGCCCAGGTATCCCAGCCACCCCAATGTGAACTCCGCCGGGAAGTGCTCCGGGGTGCGCACCGCCCGGCGCCCCCAGACAGAGTCCAGCCAGCGGAAGAACGGCCCGTGGATCCGGGCTGCCACCTGGCCTGCCCGGACGGTTGTCACACCATCTGCGTGGGTGGCAGTCTGGCCGAAGCTGCCGGAGGCGTCCGCCATGATGGAAAACCGGGAACGGCCTGCCGGCTGCCCGGAATCTCCGCCGCCGTCCGCGATGGAGCTGTCCAGCCACACGGCGTCGGGCGAATCCCCGAAAAGGGCGGCAAAGAGATCCGCCGCGGCGGGATGGGCAGCCACCCGTTCCGCCGAAAATGCCAGCCCGCGGCGGCGCGCCAGCTCCGGGGCCAGCAGCGCTTCCAGTGCCGGCAGCCCGGCCAGGGCCGTGAGGACACGTTCCGGGGCGGCGGCAACCCCGTTCGTGCCGTCCACCACAATGTCCGCCACGGCGGCCACCGCGTCCCCGGCCAAAAGCCTGTCCTCCTGCTCGGCCCAGCGGTCCCAGAACGGCGCGTAGGTGTCGCCGTCGCGGGCCAGGGCCCGCTGCTTTCTTTCTGCGGCAGCTGCTTCCACCCACACGACGGCGTCCAGGTACGGCCGCGCGCTGGCGTGGGCCGCCCCGACCCCTTCCACCAGCACGACGTCGGCAACAGCGGTGGTGCGGGAGTCGCCGTCGTGCTTCCCGGCCCAGTCCCACGCAGTCCACTGCGCGGGGAGGCCCCGGTGGAGGGGTTCCAGGACGGAGGAAACGTAGCTGCCCACCCCGTCCGCCAGCCCGTCCCAGCCGGGATATATGTCCTCGAGGTGGAACAGGGAGACGGTGCGGTGGCGGCGCAGCAGGGCGGCAAGTTCCAGGGCAACGGTGGTCTTGCCGGCTCCGGAGCGGCCGTCGACGGCGATGATCACCGGGCGGGGATCAGCCACGGGCGGGGCCCGTGAAAGCGGTGGTGATCCGGCAGGCATTGCTCATGGGGCCAGTCTATCGAGGGCGCGGGCGCCGCCTAGAACGGAGGGTGGCCGTGCTGCTGGATGTACTTTCGGTACCAGGGCCAGCGGACGGCGCCGATGATGACCATCCAGACGCCCAGGCCGGCAGCAATGAGGAAAATGGGGATCCCTGCTGCCAGCGCACCGGAACCCGCGCCCGCAGTGGCCACCAGTGCCACCACACCCAGGGCGATCAACACCACGCCATAGCTGATGGAACCGATGGGGTATTGGATGCCGGGCAGGCGGTAGGCGCCACCGGTGCGCCGCCGGCTCATCCACGGCATGGGTTCGCGCAGGCTGGCGGCGTCGTTGGACGGCACGGGGGCGTGGCCATAGCCGTTCGTGCTCACTTGGCAACCTCCGCCGGAAGGGCCAGCAGTTCGGCAAGGCGGGCCAGCAGGCGGTCTGTGGGGACGGCGTCGTCCCGTTCCTGTTCCCCGGGATTCTCCACCTGGGCCACATCCCACTGCCCGTTGCCGGAGGCGCGGACAAAGAGGTGGTCCTTGGGGCCCCCGATGAGCTGGGACCCGAAGTACATTGCGGACTCCGGGTGGCGTTCGAGGTTGCTGTCCATGACCTGCTTGAGCATCTGGGCGTCCCCCGCCTGCGGATCCTTGACCACCATGAACCAGGTGCTCAGTGCGGCCGGCTGCAGGAAGACCGAAACGTCGCGGGACTGAATGTACAGGGCGGCTTCCACTCCGGTGCCGTTGACCATGGCCACCTCGGTCCACCGTACGGCGGCATTGAGTGCCTGGTTAAGGATCCGGGCGCCTCCCCGCAGCTCCATCGCCTCCCCGTTGGCCACTATTTCGCCCCGGGCCAGCAGGCTTGACGCGCCAAGGGCGGCAATTTGTTCGGTCAGGACGCCGGGGCGGACCTGGAGGGCCTCCGCGTTCCTCTCCTTCAGTCCGGCGGAGCCCTGGGAAATGAGGTAAATGACCTCAGCGGCGCCATAGCCGACAACTGCCGGCGACACCGTGGCGGTGCCTTCGGCGGCGGCTGTGTTTGTCTCAGTCATCGTGTTTTCTCCCTGCAATTGAAGTGTGGGGTGCCGTGGGCGGATCAGAAGGGCCAGAGGTCTTTGGCCACCTTGGCCACGCCATGGCCAAGGTCGGAGGCTGCGTTGCCAATGGCGCCAGCCGCGTCGGAGGCCGCGTGGCCCACGGCTGTTGCGGCGTCTCCCACTGCGGAAACGGTGTTATCGACGGCGTCGTGCACAAATGGGATGTTGTCGTAGGCCAACTCGCCGACGGCCATGACGCCCGCGGCAGCACCCAAGGCAAGATCAGCCGGGGGCGGTGTGCACAGGGCGGCAATGCCCAGCCCGGTCACCACCCCGTCGTAACCGGCGCGCCCGTAGTCGCCCTTGGCAATGTCCGTGCCGACCGTCAGGACGCCAAGCACGGCACCTGCCGGGCCGAGGACCTTGCCTGCGGTTTCCAGCGGGCCCGCCAATGATCCGATTCGTCCGGCGATGGCGCTGTCGCCCATGAACTGGCTGGCGCGTTGGGCCAATGCACCCCAGTTTCCGCCGGCCACGAAATCGTCCAGGGTGCCGAACGCGCCGGCCAGGCGGGAAACCTTCAAGGCCTGCTCAAGGGTGTTGAAGCTTCCCATGAGCCGCAGTTCTGGGCCCAGCCGGAGCAGATTGCTCATGCCGCCCAGTGCCGTATACCAGCCACCCGCCGTTTCACCTGTGCCCAGTGCGCCGTTGGTGAGGATCCCGCCAAGCAATCCGGGCGGCTTGGCGCCGGGAAAGCCTGGAAAGCCTGGCAGCCCGGGGAAGCCCGGCAGCCCCGGAAACCCTGGAAACCCGGGTCCGCCCAAGCCGGACGCGGAACTGGCTTTTTCCTGCTCCTCCGCGTTGCGCAGCAGCAGGGTGGCAGCGTCGTCGAAGCCCTTGCACGCGGACGTGATGGTGGGGCGGTGGCTGGAATTCCACTGGTGCCGGAAACGGTCGGCGTCCTGCCCGTTCCAGCCGCCCGGCCGGTTGATGCGCTGTGTCAGGTCACTGCCCACGTTCCGCAGCCGCTGCGACGCGCGGGAAAATTCCTTGGCCAGCTCGCGCAGCTGTTGCGGGTCCGCGCCAAGCATTGTGTCATTCACCAAAGGTGCCTTCCCGGAAAGTCCGTGTTTTGTCTCGGCTTCCACCCAACCACGTCAGCGCGCCGGCGCCAATGGGGAGAGGTTCCCATGATGCCTAGATCAGCGCCAGCAGGATGCCCACGCCGATGAACAGGATGCCGAAAATCCGGTTCAGGATCAGCTGGCCGCGCTCGCTGGTGGTCAGGTGCTTAAGCTGCTTGGCGCCCGCGGCAAACACAAACCACATGACAATGATGTCGATTCCCACCACGGTGGCCGTCAGGATGATGTACTGCGGTGCCAGGGGCTGTTCCGGCCGGATGAACTGCGGCATGAACGCCAGGAAAAACACAATCGCCTTGGGGTTGAGCAGGTTCACCCACAGCCCGCGCCGGAACATGGACAGGCCGGGCTCGACGGCGGCCGGTGCGGCGCCGTCGTCGGCCTCCTCCGCCTTCGCGAGCAGCTTGCGGATGCCCAGGTACACCAGGTACGCGGCGCCAACGTAGCGGACCAGGGCAAAGAGGAAGGGGGAGCTGGAGACCAGGATGCCCACGCCGGCGGCCACAATGATGACGTGGATGACCAGGGCAAGCTGCTGGCCCAGGATGCCCCAGAAGGAACGCCGGAAGCCCGAGGTGAGGGCGTTGGACATGGTGTTGATGGCGCCCGCGCCCGGGGTCAGGCTGATCATGGCGCCGGCGCCGGCAAGGGCCAGCCACAAGGAGAATTGCACCAGCCAAGCTTACGGTCTGCGGGCCCTACAGCCGCAGTTCCATCAGGATCGTGTCCCGCCACGTCCCGGCAAGCGGGCCGTACGTCATGAAGCCAATGCGCTCGCGCCGCCCAACCTGCCGGAAGCCGGCCTTTTCGTGCAGTGCCAGGCTGGCCGCATTCTCCGCCAGGATGGACGACTGGATGGTCCACATTCCCAATTCCCGGGCACGGTCGGCCAGGGCATGCAACAGTGCCAGGCCTACTCCCCGGCCGGCCGCCGAGGGATCCACATACACGGAGTGCTCAACAACCCCCCGGTAAACCTCCCGCGATGACGTGGGGGTTGCCGCCGCCCAGCCTAGAACCGTGCCCGCGTCACTGACGGCAACCAGCCCCAGCCCCGGGATTTTGGCCGCAAAAAAGTCCTCCCGGGACGGCGGCGCCTCGGCAAAGGTGGCATTGCCGCCGGCAATTCCGGCCGCATATATGCGTTCGACGGCGGGCCAGTGGTCCGCAGTCATCTCCCGGACCGCTGTGCTCACAGGGCCGTGATGCTTTCCGACGCTGCCTCGAGCGCCCCTGGGACCAGTGAGTAGTACGCCCAGGTGCCACGCTTTTCGCGGTGGAGCAGCCCGGCGTCCACCAGGATCTTCAGGTGGTGCGAGACGGTGGGCTGGCCCAGGTCCAGGGGTTCCGTGAGGTCGCAGACGCACGCTTCGCCGCCGTCGCCGGCCTTCACAATGGAGAGCAGGCGCAGCCTGTTGGGATCCGACAGTGCCTTCAGGATCCGCGCCCTTGCCTGCGCTTCCGAGGGGCTGAGAGCCGCGCGGCCGCTGAGTGCACAGCAGTCCGATTCGGCGGCGGGGGCAAGCAGCGGCAAAGTCTCCATGCATCCATTATCCCCATGGATTGACAGTTGTCGATATAGGGGTAAATACTATGTATCGACAACCGTCAATCTACCGTCGTGATGCCGCCAGGAGCCCCGTGGACACCATGAAGAAGCCATCCGTCTTGTTTGTCTGCGTGCACAACGCCGGCCGCTCGCAGATGGCGGCCGCCTACCTCACCGCCCTCTCCGGCGGCGCCATCGAGGTCCGGTCCGCCGGCTCCGAACCGGCGGATTCGGTCAATCCGGCCGCCGTGGCCGCCATGGCGGAAGACGGGATCGACATGTCCGCCGAGATCCCCAAGGTGCTCACCACAGACGCCGTGCGGGAGTCCGACGTGGTCATCACCATGGGCTGCGGCGACACCTGCCCGATCTTCCCCGGCAAACGCTACGAGGACTGGGAACTTGAGGACCCGGCCGGGCAGGGCGTGGCCGCCGTCCGGCCCATCCGCGACGACATCAAGTCCCGCATCCAGGCGCTGGTGGCGGAGCTGCTGGCCTAAGCCCCGCCTGCGCGCAACACGCGCTCCATGCCGCGGTCCGGCACCAGCCAGATGGCCGCCACCACGGCATAGGCCGCCAGCCCGAACACGGGGGAGGCAAAGGTCAGCGCGCAACCTGCTATATAGATGGCGGGGGAGACGCGCGCCTTGACGTTTTTCCCGATCGCCCTCGCCAGCCTGCCGCCCGGGCCCTGCTGACGGATGAATCCTGCCTGCAGGATGGCGTAGGCAATGGCGGCCAGCATCAGGTTCGCCCCGTAAATGAAGACCGGGACGGTCGCGAAGCCGGACTCGTCCATCCAGCGGGTCATGAACGGCACCAGGGACAGCCAAAACAGCAGGTGCAGGTTGGCCCACAGGATGCCGCCCGTCACCTCATTGGCCAGCTTGATCATGTGGTGGTGGTTGTTCCAGTAGATGCCGATGTAGACGAAGCTCAGCAAGTAGCTCAGCAGCGTCGGAAGGATGCTCGCCAGGCCGGACCAGTCCGCCGTCGCCGGCGTCTTGAACTCCAGCACCATGATGGTGATGATGATCGCCAGGACGCCGTCGCTGAGCGCCTCAAGCCGGTTCTTGTCCACAAGTCCCTCCCAGTGTGGCAGTGTCAGGCCCGGGCAATGATCTCCCCGTTGGGCATCACAAACCAGCCGTCCGGGCTGGCGCCCCAGGCCCGCCAGCCCGCCGAAATCCTCTCCAGCGCCGCTGCATCCGCCAGCCCGTAGCCCACGGCCTGCTCGGCAAAGGCGGACTTCACCACCCGGTCCGCCCACACGCCGGCGTGCCAGAGGCGCTGCTCCTCGGTGGCGTACAGCCAATTGGCCGACGACGGCGACACGTCCGTGAAGCCTGCAGCCTGCGCCCAGTGGACTAGGCGGCGTCCGGCGTCGGGCTCGGCATTGTTGTGCCGTGCCACCTGCTGGTAGAGGTCCATCCATTCGTCGAGCTCGGGCAGTTCCGGGTACCAGGACATGCCGTGAAAGTCGGCGTCGCGCACGGCCACAATGCCGCCGGGCCTGGCCACGCGCCGCATTTCACGCAGCGCCGCGACCGGGTCGGTCAGGTGTTGGAGAACCTGGTGGGCGTGGACCACGTCAAATGATTCGTCGGGGAAGTCCAGCTCGTAGATGTCGCCCGTGTCGAAGCTGAGGTTGCGGAGGTGCTGGTCGGCGGCCAATGCGGTGGCCGCAGCAACCACCTCCGGGGAGCGGTCCAGTCCCAGCACCTCGCCGGGTGCCACCAGCCGCGCAAAGTCGGCCGTGATGGTGCCCGGCCCGGACCCCACGTCCAGCACGCGGAGTCCGTGTGTGAGGTGTGGAATGAGATACGCCGCGGAATTGGCGGCGGTCCGCGAAACGTGCGAGCGCAGCACGCTTTCGTGGTGGCCGTGCGTATAGACATCCCCGGACCCTGAGCTGTTTGCCGCGTTCATAAATGGGAGTGTATGCCCGGCCGGAGCTGGGCGCCACGCCTGCCCACACCTTGGCGTGGAGCGCACCCTGAACCCGGCCCTCCGGCGTCGGGCATGTACGCCCACAGTGAAAGTTGAGCCAACTACGCTCAACTTCATTTGACATGGAAACGAGCCTGAGTAAAGTTGAGTCCAGAACGCTCAATACCCGCTGGTTGAGCGAACCCGCAGCCATCCCGGCCGCGGACTTGTTCACGCAGCGGCCCCTGAAAGGAACCACTTATGTCACGTGCCGTAGGTATTGACCTCGGAACCACCAACTCTGTCGTCTCCGTGCTGGAAGGCGGCGAGCCCACCGTCATCGCCAACGCAGAAGGCGGCCGCACCACCCCGTCCGTTGTTGCCTTCTCCAAGAGCGGCGAAGTCCTGGTCGGCGAAATCGCCAAGCGCCAGGCCGTCAACAACATCGACCGCACCATCGCCTCCGTCAAGCGCCACATGGGCACCGACTGGACCGTTGCGATCGACGACAAGAAGTACACCGCGCAGGAAATCTCCGCCCGCATCCTGATGAAGCTCAAGAACGACGCCGAAGCGTACCTGGGCGAGAAGGTCACCGACGCCGTGGTCACCGTCCCGGCCTACTTTAACGACGCCCAGCGCCAGGCCACCAAGGAAGCCGGTGAAATTGCCGGTCTGAACGTGCTGCGCATTGTCAACGAGCCCACTGCGGCCGCCCTGGCCTACGGCCTGGACAAGGGCAAGGAAGACGAGCTCATCCTGGTCTTCGACCTCGGCGGCGGAACGTTTGACGTCTCCCTGCTCGAAGTGGGCAAGGATGAAGACGACTTCTCCACCATCCAGGTGCGCGCCACCTACGGGGACAACCGCCTCGGCGGCGACGACTGGGACCAGCGCGTTGTTGAATACCTGCTGAACCAGCTCAAGGTCAAGGGCATCGACCTGTCCAAGGACAAGATCGCCCTCCAGCGCCTGAAGGAAGCTGCCGAGCAGGCCAAGAAGGAACTCTCCTCCTCGACCTCCACCAACATCTCCCTGCAGTACCTCTCCGTCACCCCCGACGGTCCGGTGCACCTGGACGAGCAGCTGACCCGCGCCAAGCTCCAGGACATGACCAAGGACCTGCTCGAGCGCACCAAGAAGCCGTTCAATGACGTCATCAAGGAAGCCAACATCAAGGTTTCCGACATCGACCACATCGTGCTCGTGGGCGGTTCCACCCGCATGCCCGCCGTCGTCGAACTGGTTAAGGAACTGGCCGGCGGCAAGGAGCCCAACAAGGGCGTCAACCCGGATGAGGTGGTGGCCGTTGGTGCCGCACTGCAGGCAGGTGTCCTGAAGGGCGAGCGCAAGGACGTTCTCCTGATCGACGTCACCCCGCTGTCCCTGGGCATCGAGACCAAGGGCGGTGTCATGACCAACCTGATCGAGCGCAACACAGCCATCCCGACGAAGCGTTCGGAGACCTTCACCACCGCTGACGACAACCAGCCGTCCGTGGCCATCCAGGTCTTCCAGGGCGAGCGCCAGTTCACCCGCGACAACAAGCCGCTGGGCACGTTCGAGCTGACCGGCATCGCGCCGGCCCCGCGCGGCGTCCCGCAGGTTGAGGTCACCTTCGACATCGACGCCAACGGCATTGTCCACGTTTCCGCCAAGGACAAGGGCACCGGCACCGAGCAGTCCATGACCATCACGGGCGGCACCGCACTGTCCAAGGATGACATCGAGCGCATGGTGCACGAGGCCGAAGAGCACGCAGCAGAGGACAAGGCCCGCCGCGAGGCAGCGGACCTGCGCAACTCCGCCGAGCAACTGCACTACTCCGTGGACAAGGTGCTCGCCGACAACGACGACAAGCTGCCCGAGGACGTCAAGAACACGGTCAAGGCCGATGTCACCGAGCTGAAGACGGCCCTGGCCGGCGACGACGACGCAGCCGTGAAGGCTGCGTTTGAGAAGCTGCAGGCTTCGCAGTCCAAGCTGGGCGAGGCCATCTACGCCGCGGCTTCCGCTGAGGGTGCCGCGTCCGACGCCTCCGAGGGTGCTCCGTCCGGGGCCGGTGCAGACGAGGACATCGTTGACGCCGAGATCATCGACGAAGACGCAGACGAGAAGAAGTAGACATGTCTGAATCCGTAAACCCCGAAGAGGGCAAGCCGGTGGACCCGGCGGTCGAGCCCGTCGAGACCCCTGGCAACCCGGTGGCCGAGCCTGTCGAGACCCAGGGCGACGCCCTCTCCCAGGCGGAGGACATACTCAACGGTGTTGAGGTGCCCGCGGAGGAATCCGTGGCCAAGGGAGCGGGCGAGGACGCCGCGGAGCTGAAGAACGATCTTCTTCGGCTCCAGGCGGAGTACGTCAACTACCGCAAGCGCGTTGAGCGCGACCGTGCGGTTGCCGGCCAGATGGCCGTCATCGGCGTGCTGAACTCGCTGCTGCCTGTCCTGGACGACGTCGACGCCGGGCGTGCCCATGGCGACATCGTTGACGGGCCGTTTGCGGCCATTGCCACCAAGCTGGAAACAGCGCTGGGAACGTACGGCCTGGAGAAGATTGACGCCACCGGCGTGCCTTTCGATCCAACCGTGCACGAGGCCCTGATCCAGCAGCCGTCGGCGGACGTCGAGGTTGACACGGTCAGCCAGGTGCTGCGCAACGGCTACAAGTCCGGTGAGCGCGTGCTGCGCGCCGCGCAGGTGATTGTGGCCGTACCGGAGTAGCAACTCGAATCGGTGGTTGAGCTTGTCGAAACCTTGGCGTTTCGGTGAGCTCAACCACCGCATTTCACTACAATTTTTTTCCAGAAGGAGGCGTCTTGGCAAGTCAAGATTGGGCAGAGAAGGACTTTTACAAGATCCTTGGGGTGGCCAAAGATGCGTCGGACGCCGACATCAAGAAGTCATACCGGAAGCTGGCACGCAAGTACCACCCGGACACCAATGCCGGTGATGCCAAGGCGGAAAAGACGTTCAAGGACATTTCTGAGGCATACTCGGTGCTGTCCAACAAGGAAGACCGCGAACAGTACGACGCCATCCGTGCCATGGGCGGCGGAGCCCGCTTCAGCGCCGGCGGGGCAGGCGGGCAGGGTGGTCCCACAGGCTTTGAGGACGTGTTTGGCGACCTCTTTGGCGGTGGACGGGGCGGTGCCCGGCGCGGCACGCCCGGCTTCAACGGTTCAGGACTCCCGCCCGAATTTGCCGACCTCTTTGGCGGTGGCGGCTTCGGCGGCGGCTACCAGCCCGCGCCCACCAAGGGTGCCGACAGGTCGGCGTCGACCAGCATTTCCTTCGGCGGCTCCATCAACGGCACCAAGATCGCCTTCCGTGAACCCAGCGGCGACACCATTGACGTGCGCATTCCCGCCGGCATCAAGGACGGCCAAAAGGTCAGGGTCAAGGGCAAGGGCCAGTCAGGCGCCGCGGGCCCGGGGGACCTGGTGGTCACCGTCAACGTCAAGCCGCACGACTTTTTCATGCGCGACGGCGACAACATTCGCATCCACGTGCCCGTGACATTTCCCGAGGCTGCCCTGGGCGCGGACATCAGCGTCCCCACGCTCACCGGCGACACCGTCAGGGTGCGCGTCCCGGCCGGAACGCCCAGCGGGCGGACCCTCCGGGTCAAGGGTGCCGGCGTCAAGACGAAGAAGGGCGACGGCGACCTGCTCGTGACGATCGATGTTTCCGTCCCGCAGAAACTCAGCAAGGATGCCGAGGAGGCCGTCAGGGCATTCGCTGCAGCCACGGCCGACGGCGACCCCCGGGCCACGCTGCGCGACAAGGCCAAGCTCTAACCACCGGGTTTCGACAGGCTCAACCACCGAAGAGAGGAGATCACGATGATTGTCGACCCCCACGCACCCATCTTTGTGATCTCCGTGGCGGCGGAGCTGGCGGAGATGCACCCGCAAACCCTGCGCCAGTACGACCGCCTGGGCATTGTGAAGCCGAACCGGGCCCCCGGACGCTCGCGCCGATATTCACAGCACGACGTCGACATGCTCCGCGAGGTCCAGCGGCTCTCCCATGAGGGCGTTTCCCTGGAAGGCATCCGGCGGATCATGCAGCTGGAGAACCAGGTGGAGGCCCTCCGCGCCAAGGTGCGTGAACTGGGCGAGCAGCTGGAATCCGTCACGGCGGAGATGGAGTCGCGCCCGCCGCGCCCCAACAGCCGCGTGTTTGCCGCGGGCCTGGCCGGCGACGACATTGTGGCACTGGCCCGCGGCCAGCGCCCGCGCGCCCGCAGCCAGGCCGTCGTCATCTGGCGTCCGCAGCGCTGACGGCGTGCCAAACTGCCGGCGGCGTGTGAAATTTCACCCGCCCCGGACAGCATGGCACGCCGTCACCAGAGGTCGTCCCTCTGTACGGCGGCCAATCGCTTCCGCGCGTTCAGCATGGCCGCCATGATTCGGCGGCGCAGCAACTCGGCGTCGGCCAGGTCCTTCCACTCCACCCGGATAAAGCTCCAACCGTCCTCCATGAGCTCGCGTTCGCGTTGGCGCTCCTCGTAGAGGGCCTCGTTGGTGGGCCGGAAGGCAAAGTATTTGGTCTTTCCATCGAATTCCAAGGCCAGCTTGATGTCCCGCCAGGCGCCGTCAACCCGGTAATTATTGCCCGCAGCCTGCACGTGGACCTGGTATTCGGGCTGCAGAATGTCCATGTCGGCGACCATCAGCCGCAGCCGGGTCTCTCCCGCGGACTCGGAACCTTTGTCCAAGGCTGCCAGCACTTTCCGGGCGGCCCGGACCCCGCGCCGCCCGCGAATGGCGTCGAGCAGTTCAAGCATCACGGCCAGGCTGGCTCCCCGGTGCAGGCCGGAGTCGCCGATAATGACCGCCGTGACAAATGGCTCGGTCCGGGCGCAGTCAACGATGGTCTGTTCCAAGGTGGTGGTCCTGACCGGACCGAGCGTGTGGTGGCTGATCCGGGTTTGCGCTGAATCCGGCAATTGCCGTCGGTGCACCTTGACGCCCGGCACAGTACTTTTTGCCGAGACGGATGACGGCGTTGTAATGTGCACGCCCGGCCCGACGTTCCAGAGGGACAGTCCCAGCAGCCTGGCCGCGCTGGCATGGCTGTAGAGCGCGCGCCCATGGGTGGCATGAAAATGGGCCGTGACGCGCAACATGACCTTTTCCGACGGGTATTTCTCCTGCCAGACACCCATTCTGACGTACGCCCCGTGTCGGATCCGGAACAGGAGCGAATGCCTGACGGCCGACGCCAACAGCCGTGGGCTCAGGCCCACCCGGCCCAGCTCCGCCGTGGTGGCGATTTCGCCTCGGGCGGGCCAGTCCCGGGTAATTTTTTCGGCCAATTCCGACTTTTCCATGTCCCCAGCCTTGCCCCGCCAGGTGGTGACTTCAACAGCCTCCGGCCGGATTGTGGATAAGTCCGCCCGCGGGCAAAACTGGCGGCGTGCCAAACTGTCCACGGCGTGTGAAATTTCACCCGCCCCGGACAGCATGGCACGCCGTCGCCGGGCTGGCCCCGCTAATCGCGGAACAGGCCCGCCAGGTCCGATGCGGTCAGCGCGCCGCCGGCCAGCGAGTCCCCGCTCATGACGTCGGAGAATAGCTGCGACTTCTTGGCCTTCAGGGCCATGACCTTTTCCTCGATGGTGTCCTTGGCCACCAGCCGGTACACCATGACGTTCTTCTTTTGCCCGATGCGGTGCGTGCGGTCCACGGCCTGGGCCTCCGACGCCGGGTTCCACCAGGGGTCCAGGATGAACACATAGTCTGCTTCGGTCAGGTTCAGGCCGAACCCGCCCGCCTTGAGGCTGATCAGGAACAGCGGGGCCGTCCCGTTCTTGAATTCATTGACGACGTCGGCGCGGTTGCGGGTGGACCCGTCCAGGTAGGTGAACGGAATGTCCTCCGCCTTGAGCCTGTCGCGAACCTTGCCCAGGAAGCCGGTGAACTGGCTGAAGATCAGCGCCCGGTGGCCCTCCTTCACCACGTCCTCGAGCTGCTCAAACAGGACGTCAAGCTTGGATGAACGGACGCCGGCCAGGCCTTCGTCCACGAGGGAGACGTCCAGGCTGAGCTGGCGCAGCAGGGTCAGGGACTGGAAGATGGTGAAGCGGTGCTTGTTGACGTCCTCCAGCAGGCCCAGGATCTTGGCCCGCTCACGCTGCAGGTGCGTTTGGTAGACCTTTTGGTGGCGTGGGTTCAGCTCCACTTCCAGGATTTGTTCCTGCTTGGCCGGCAGGTCCTTGATGACTTGTTCCTTGGTGCGCCGGAGCATCAACGGCTTCACGCGTGAGCGCAGCTTGGCCAGCAGCTCGGAATTGCCGTTCTTTTCAATGGGCCGCTGGTAGAACTCGGCAAAGCGCTTGGGGCTGGGAAACAGGCCCGGGGCGACGATGGACAGCAGCGTCCACAGTTCCATCAGGTTGTTTTCCAGCGGCGTTCCCGTCACGGCCAGCTTGAACGGCGCCTTCAGCTTGCGGGCGCACTGGTAGGCCTTGGACTGGTGGTTCTTGACGAACTGGGCCTCGTCCAGGATCAGCCCGGCAAAGGGCTGCATGCCGTATTCGGCAAAGTCGATCCGGAACAGCGCATAGGAGGTGATGACAATATCAGCACCGGCGAAGAAGGAAGCGGAATCCAGCCCGCTCTTGGCGAACGTTTCCCCCACCGAGACCACTTTCAGGCCCGGCGCAAACTTCATGCTTTCACTGGTCCAGTTGCCCACCACGGACGTGGGTGCCACCACCAGGAACGGCTTGTGGCCGCCGTCGTCCGGGCTGGCGGAGGCCTTGACCTGGGCAATCAGCGCCAGCGTCTGCACCGTCTTGCCCAGGCCCATGTCATCGGCGAGCACGCCGCCCAGGCCGTGGCTGTGCAGGAAGTTCAGCCAGTTGAAGCCGTCCAGCTGGTAGGGGCGCAGTGTGGCGTTCAGCGACGGGGGAGTGGGCAGCGGGACCAGGGGGCCGCCGTCGAGCAGGCCGCTGACGGATTTCCGCCAGGCCTCCGCCTGCTCATCCACAATGCCCAGCTGGGCCAGCTCGTCCCAGAGGCCGGCCTGGAAGCGGCTGATGCGCAGCTCGCCGTCCTTGTTGTCATTGAGCCCGCGGGCCTCGTCAATGAGCGCGCGCAGCTGGTGCAGCTCGGGCCGGTCCAGGGAAAAATAGGCACCGCTGGGCAGCAGCATGCGGCTGTGCCCGGCGGCCAGCGCCGAGAAGACGGCGGCGAAGGAGACGAACTGGCCCTCCACCGTGATGACGATGCCCAGGTCAAACCAGTCGCGCTCATCCGTGGCATGTGTGGAGATCTTCACGATGGGCGCCTCAGTCACCTCGCGGTAGCTGGCCGGGTCCCCGCTGGTCTCCACGCTCACGCCGGGCAGCTCGCGCAGCCGCGGCATGACCGTCTCCGTGAAAACCATGGTGTCCAGGCCGGTCAGCACGGCCGAGCCCGCCAGCCGCGGATCCCCCCACGCATTGTTGGCGGCCACGCCCATGGGCGCCACGTCTTCCCAGGGCTGGCCCACACTCTCCACAATGCGCGCCTCTGCCCCGGCGTCACGCACGGCGGATTCACCGGCTTCGGGCCACAGCGGGCGCGAATTCACGCGGTTGCCCACCTGGTAGTGCCATTCCCAATGAAGGCGCAGGGTGTGGTCATCGCCGTAGGCGGCCAGCAGCGACAGCGTCGGCTCCACGTAGGCGGGCAGCTCCACGGAGTGGTCCGCGGAGACCACGGCGGCGGTTTGCTTCAGCTGGGGGTAGAACTGGGTAAGAAACTTTTCCTCGCCCTCCGCCGGCACGTGGACCAGCTCCTTGCGCAGGGCAAAATCCAGCAGCTGGGAGGAGGTGTTGGGGGCCAGGGGAGCCAGGGTGATGGTGCCGCGGACCACGGCGTTGCGCCCCGACGTGCCGCTTCCCACGTTCACCAGGGTGTCGGGTTCGGTGCTGAAAAACAGCCCGTGGACAGGGGAGCCGATGGTGCCGACAATGGCTTCCCTGATGGGAACGCCGGCCGCCTCAATGAGCGGGCCCACGTCCAGGCCGCCGGTGTCGGAGCGGGTGACATCGAGCTGCACGGTGGCGTCATCCGTGGAAATCCGGACGGGGTCCCCCGTGCTGGACTGGACCAGGGAGATGCCGTGCCGGCGGGCGTCGGCCAGCAGCTGCCACAGGTTGCGCCCGGCAAAGTCATTGACGGCCAGCCAGGAGGAGGCATTGCTGTGGCTGTACTGCCGCGGGCTGTGGGAAGACAGGAACTCGCTCAGCCACTCCAGCTGGACGGGATCGTGCTGACGGCCGTAGCTGAGGTAGCCCAGGGTGTTCCAGCTGATGCCCGTCTTCACCCATTTGCCGCGCGTGCCCATGACCACGGGGCGCACATTCAGGATGGGGGCCGAGGGGACCTTGCCGCCGTGGCCCCGGTAGGAGAAACGCGGCGGCGGCACCTGGAGCTCAAATTGCAGGCCCAGCTCCGGCAGCTCGGCCGACGGCGCCGCAACGGCGGGGGGCAGCAAATCGGACAAGGTGGATTCCCAGTCGGCGGCCGCGTCGCCGCCGGCCGGGCCCGCGGCGGGAGGCTTGGCACCCTTGCTGCCCTTGGCGTTGGCCAGCAGGGTCTCCAGATAGGTGGGTTCCTTGGGGGCTTCCTCGGGGACAAAGAATTCCTGGAAGTTGGGGTCCTGTTCGGCGGCGGCAATCAGCGCCACCACGTGCTTGCAATTTTGGCGCACCGGGCAGTTGCAGATGCCCACCCGGCACGCCACCACGCCGTCGTGCTCGCGGACCAGCTTGGCGGTGGAGCGGTAGCTTTGCTTTCCCATGACTTTTCCGGAGAGCAGGCCGGTGGCCGGTTCCAGCGTGATGTCCTGGACGCGGCCTTCTTCGGCATAGGCACGTCCGGCGGCGACGGACTTTTCAGTGAACTCGGCGATCCGCGTCAACAAGAGCGAACCGGCAGAGGGATACGTCACAGAGCTTGCTTCCTTACGGATTTGTGCGGCCCGGTCGGTGGACCACATCCAATCAATCTTAGGCGGTGCCGGGCACCACTTTCATCTTTTGGATTCCTCAGGTGTTGGCACGGTACGCGCGCAGCAGGATGTCAGCCACCTCAGCGCCGACCTCGGAAGCCTGGCGCAGGCGGATCTTGAGCCTGAAGGCGTTGTCGGGGCGGGCCGCGGCGGCCTCCAGCAGTCCTCCCGCAGGTTCGTCCAGACGGAGGAAAATGTCCACGGCTGACTTGCTGACGGGGGTCACCTGGGCAAACTTCCGCCGCGGCGTGAGGAGGGAGATGTACGTTTTGCGCAGCTGCACGGTAGCCTGGCCGGTGCCGTCCTCGGCCCACGCCAGCACCAGGGCGATCACGGCGTCTGCAATGGGGCGCAGCTGCAATCTGTCCGCGTATTGGCCTTCCAGCAGTTCTGCTGCGTCCTTGAGGAAGAAGTCCGGAAAGCCGAACAGCTCCCACATGACGGGGTTCTGGGCGTAACCGGCGACGCCATTTTCCGTCAGCCACGTGCGTGTGGCTGCCTCGGTGGGCAGCCCGGCATTGCGGACAGCGCCCAGCCACCACGGCACGTCGTGTCCGGTCCGGCGCAGCAGCAGCCCGGACATCCAGTCCAGCATTTCGTGCCAGCTCTTGAACTCGGGCCGCGGAGCGTCCGCCACGGTGACTACTTCCGCCGGAAGGTGAGGTCGAAGATCACGCGCCCGGCCTTGTGGGCCTTGTTTTCAAAGCTGGTGAGGATGCGCCCGTCAAAGCGCGGGGCCCAGCCGCCCCCGGTGTCCGGCTCGTCGCTTTGTTCGCAGTCGACGCCGGTGAGCCGCGCCTGGGTGAGCGGGCTGGCGGAACCGGTGCGTTCGCCGTCGTGCATGTTGTCAAAGTCCGGCGACGCCACACCCACGGCGCGCATCTGCTCGGCATAGCCAGACCAGTCGGTGGCCAGGCGCCACAGGCCGCCTGGTGCCAGCACGCGGGCCACGAGCGGGGCGAAGGTGTCCTTCACCATGCGGCGCTTGTTGTGCTTTGTCTTGTGCCACGGGTCCGGGAAAAACACCCACACCTCGCTTACCGAACCGGCAGGCAGCATGGTGCCCAGCACTTCCGGCGCATTGGCCTGGACCACGCGCACATTGCGCAGTTCGGCCGAGACGATTTTTTGGATGGTCTGCGCCAGCCCGGGCGTGTAAACCTCCACGGCCAGGAAGTCCTTCCCCGGGTTTTCCTTGGCGGCATGCACCACGGCGTCGCCCAGCCCGGAGCCGATCTCCACCACCAGGGGCGCCTCCCGGCCAAACTCGGCTGCCGCGTCAAACACGTAATCCGGGTGCACCGAGGTGTCCGAAATGTGCCGGGGGATGTCCACGGCGAGGGTGGCCGAGTGGTCGTCCCACGCCTTTTGCCGGCGCCCCTGCAGGCGGGTCCCGCGGCGGACAAAAGAGACCGGCTGCGCACGGTAGGTGCCTTGGGCGGCCTGGCTGCCGGGCGTGATGGGGCGGGCGGTGCCGTCCTGCGTGCGGGGCGCCTTGTCTGCCTGCGGGGAATCTGGGGCTGGGTGTTCAGTCATCAGTGTTAAGGGTACCGGGGCTTGGTGCACTTTTCTGTGGGGCGAAACTCGACTTGAGTTGTGCCCCCAGTGCACCCGGGGCACAACTCAGCCCTGGTTTTGCCCCACAGAAAAGTCCGCCGCCCCCGCCAGGTCCTTGCCCATGGTCTCAGGGATGGTGAAGATGACGGCCGCACTCACCAGCAGCAGCACCACAGCATAGACGCTGAACAGCACGCCCAGGTGGATGGATCCCAGCCAGGACTGCAGGTACGGGGCGGTGCCGCCAAATACGGCCACGCAGATTGAATAGGGGACGCCCACGCCCACCGTGCGGATGCTGGTGGGGAACAGCTCGGCATAAACGGCCGGGACGATGGAGGCGCTGCCTGCGATGAAGATGAGCATGACGGACATGCTCACGGCCAGCTCCCACGGCTGGTCCTTGAGCAGCCAGGTCATGGGAAAGTGCAGGACGGCGGAGCCAATGGCGCCTGTCAACAGCACCTTCTTGCGGCCGATCCGGTCCGACAGCCTCCCCCAGAACGGCAGGGCGGCGATGAACACGACGTTGCCGATGACGCTGGCCCACAAGGCTGCGCCCCGGTCCATGCCAAGGTCGGTGGCCGCATGGCTGGGCGCCACCACGCCCCAGATGTAGTAGACGACGGTCAGGCCGACGGTCAGGCCGATCACCTGCAGGGCCTGCCTGCGGTGGCGGACAATCTGCGGCCAGATCGGGGCGCGCTTGGCCTTGGCGTCCTCGCCGGTGAAGACCTCGGATTCATGCAGCCGGGAGCGCATGTACAGCGCGTACAGGCCCAGTGCGGCGCCGACGGCAAACGGGACGCGCCAACCCCAGGCCTGCATGTCCACCTTGGGCAGGACCAGCGTCATGGTGGCGCCCAGCAGCGTGCCGAAGAGGATGCCGGCGGTGCCGGAGGTGTAGATCAAGGTGGCCCACAGCCCCCGCTTTTCCTTGGGTGCCATCTCGGACAGGTATGTCTGTGACGACGGCAGCTCGCCGCCGTGGGCCAGCCCCTGCAGGAGACGGGCCACCAGCAGCGTTGCCGACGCCAGGGCGCCCACCTGGGCGTAGCCGGGGGCGACGGCGATCAGCAGGCTGCCGACCGAGGCCAGTCCGACGGCGAGCGTCATGGAGGACTTGCGCCCAATGCGGTCACCGATCCAGCCGAACAGGAAGCCGCCGAAGGGCCGGGCGACGAAGCCGACCGCGAAGATGGCGAGGGTGGCGAGCACGGCGGAGGTCTTGTCGGCCTTGCTGAACAGTGCGCCCGCGAGGAAGGGGGTGAACGTGGCGTAGACGGCCCAGTCGTACCATTCGACGGCGTTGCCGATGCCGGTGCCGACCAGGGTCCGCCACACGGGACGCTGCTTGGTCGACGTGCCGGGGACGGATCCGTGGCCGGTCTGGGGATGAATTGTTGTCTTCATGGAAAACCTTCGAAGGTCAGTTGGCGGCGAAGGCCGGCTGGGAGGCGGAAAGGGAAGCGAGGCGGCTGGTGGCCAGCTCGGCGTAGAGGGCGGCGCCGTCGGTGAGGACGGCGTCGTCGAACGTGGCGTAAGGGGAGTGGTTGAACGCCGTGGTGGTGTGGTCGGTGCCGGGGGCAACGGCGCCGAGGCCGATGAAGGTGCCGGGAACGGCGGCCATCACATGGGAGAAGTCCTCGGAGCCGCTGATGGGGGTGGCCAGCCGGGTGAGGCGCTCGGCGTTGAACATGCCGGAGATGATGTCCTCGGCGTGTTCGGTCTCGGTGGTGTCGGTAATGCTGACCGGGTATTCGGTCTGGTAGTCCACGTCAACGTCCACGCCGTGCGCGGCGGCGATGTGCCTGACCAGCCGGGGTGCCGCCACGCGCATCTTCTCCCGGGAGGCCTCCGAGAAGGTGCGGATGGTGGCCTCGAAGTGGGCGGTCTCCGGGATGACGTTGCGCTTGCTGCCGGCCTGCAGGAGGCCCACGCTGAGCACCACCGGGTCGAACATGTCGAACTGGCGGGTGACCATGACCTGGAGCGCGGTGACGATTTCCGTGATGACGGCCACCGGGTCCTTGGCCATGTGCGGGGCCGAGCCGTGGCCGCCGGCACCGAGCACGGTCACCACCAGGCCGTCGGAGGCGCTCATCATGACGCCGGGCTTGGTGACGAACTGGCCGTGCGGGGCGAGCCCGGAGAAGACATGCATGCCGAAGGCGGCGTCGACGCGGCGGCCGGCGGCGTCCAGGACGCCCTCGCGGATCATGACGGACGCGCCGTCGTGCCCTTCCTCGCCGGGCTGGAACATGAGGACCACGTCGCCGGCCAGCTGCTCCCGCCGGTCCGCCAGGAGGGTGGCCGCGCCGGTCAGCATGGCCGTGTGGAGATCGTGGCCGCAGGCGTGCATGGCGCCGTCAACGCGGGAGGTGTAGGCGACACCGCTGCGTTCCTGGACAGGCAGTGCGTCCATGTCGGCACGGAGCAGGACCACGGGCTTTTGGCCCGCGGAGTCCGGCGTGGAAGACGGGGCGCCGCCGCGGAGCACGGCCGTGACCGAGGTGGTGTCGGTGCCGAGCGAAATCTCGTAGCCGAGGCCCTCGAGCGCCGTGAGCACGCGTTCCTGGGTACGCGGCAGGTCCAGGCCGATCTCGGGATCCTGGTGCATCTCGTGGCGGAACCGGACCAGGTCCGCGGTGAGGTCTGCGGCAGCAAGTGACATGGAAACTCCTGTAAGGATTGGGTGTGGTTAAAAGTGTGTGGTGAAGTGCGTCACTGTTGGCTACATCCCTGAAATTATGCAAATAATTGTGACGATGACGAATTTTCATGCACCGTTGAGCGAGGAAGACCTTGCGCTCATCCATGCGCTTCAGATTGCGCCGCGCGCCGGGTGGGTCGACGTCGGCACCGTGCTGGGCGTCCACCCGACCAGTGCGGCGGCGCGCTGGGACAGGCTGACTGAGACCGGGGCGGTGTGGGTCACGGCGCACCGAATGGGAGACCCGAAGGCGGTCACCCTGTCCTTCATCGGGGTGGACTGCACCATGGAGGGCCAGGCCGGGGCCGTGGAAGCGCTGTGCGCCGTGCCGGAGATCATTACCTTGGAACAGACGGCCAGCAGCAGGGCGCTCTGGCTGACCGTCATTACCGAGTCCATGGCCCAGCTCAGCGGAGACGTCGTCCCGGCGCTCCGTGCCATCGACGGGGTCCTTGGCTACGAGGTTTCCCTCTGCACCAGGCAGCATTTCAACGGCAGCTCGTGGCGGCTGAATGTGCTTTCCCGCGCCCAGCAGCAGCAAATGCAGGTCCTGTCCCGCGCCGCATGGGCACCACGGGGAACTTCGGTGCACCTGCCCCAAAGCCACCTTGACCTCTTGCCCTTCCTGACCCGTGATGGCAGGGCCTCGGCGGCCGCGATGGCCCGTGAACTGGGCCGGGCACCCGCCACGGTGCAGCGGCAGCTGAACAAGGTTGTCGCTTCCGGCATTGTGTCCTTCCGGTGCGAGATGGCCCAGTCGCTCTCCGGTTATCCCATCACGTGCCAATGGTTCGCGAAGGTGCCGGCAGGTCAGCACGAGACCGCTGCGTCAACCCTTCGGCAGCTGCGCAATGTGAGG
This sequence comes from Arthrobacter silviterrae, assembly GCF_011045165.1. Classification (GTDB taxonomy): domain Bacteria; phylum Actinomycetota; class Actinomycetes; order Actinomycetales; family Micrococcaceae; genus Specibacter; species Specibacter silviterrae. Next base: position 63,808 of record NZ_JAAKZI010000012.1, on the reverse strand, counting down.
TTCATCGCATCAACCACGGGGCAAAGCAACTTCACCATCATCATGTGGCTGCACTCGGTGGCCGACATCATGGACGTGGAGCTGACGCTGACGCAAAACATTCCCGGCATTGAATTGCAGGAAAGCGTGGTGATGCTGGCCTGCGCCAAGCGGGTGGGTTGGACGCTGCGCCCGGACGGCACCGCGCTGGAGGCGGTGACCCCATGAAGTGGAGCCCGATTGGACCCTGGCGGCGCGCCACTTGCCAAGTGGCGCACGATTGGCCGCCTGCGGTGCTCCACTTGCCAAGTGACAAAAGGTGAGATGCCCCACCTGGGTGACCATCCGGCGTCGTGCCACTGCTACTATGGGAATACTTAATGCGTATCTTGCGCATTCTGCGTCGATGAACGCATTCAACTTGTCCCGCACTGAATTGCACCGCACTGGTTTTGCACCGTGCATCCGCGGTTGACACGCTCTGGCATTGAATCGGCGAACCCGTGGTCAAAACTGATCGTGGGCCGTTGAACCGCCTTAAGAAGGATTCCCTCTTTACATGACAACTTTTGCTGCCCTTGGCGCGCCCAAGGAAATTGTTGCTTCGCTTGCCTCCAATGGCATTGAGGAAGCATTCCCCATCCAGGTCAAGACCCTTCCGGACACGTTGGCCGGCCGGGACGTCTTGGGCCGCGGCCGCACCGGCTCCGGCAAGACCATTGCCTTCGCCATCCCGCTCGTGGCCCGTTTGGCCGAGCGCGAGGCCCCGTACTTCCGCAAGCCCGGCCGCCCCTTGGGCCTGGTCCTGGCGCCCACGCGCGAGCTGGCCACCCAGCTGAACAACACCATCGAGCCGCTGGCCAAGGCCATGGGCCTGAACACCACCGTCATCTACGGCGGCGTCTCCCAGGCCCGTCAGGAAAAGGCGCTGCGCGCCGGCGTCGACATTGTCATTGCCTGCCCGGGCCGCCTCGAAGACCTGATGAAGCAGCGCGTCGTCTCGCTGGAAAGCGTGGAGATCACGGTCCTGGACGAGGCCGACCACATGGCCGACCTCGGCTTCCTCCCCGTCGTCAAGCGCCTGCTGGACACCACGCCCACCCAGGGCCAGCGCATGCTGTTCTCCGCCACGCTGGACAACGGTGTGGACAAGATTGTCCAGCGCTACCTCTCCAACCAGCTCACGCACTCGGTGGACGAGGCCAAGGCCGCCGTTTCCACCATGGAGCACCACGTGCTGGTGGTCAATGACCAGACCGTCAAGAAGCAGGTTCTCGTGGAACTGGCCTCGGGTGCCGGGCGCCGCATCCTGTTCATGCGCACCAAGCACCACGCCCGCAAGCTGGCCAAGACCCTGACCGACGCCGGCATCCCCGCCGTCGACCTGCACGGAAACCTCTCGCAGAACGCCCGCGACCGGAACCTGGCCGAGTTCTCCACCGGCGGCGTCCGCGTCCTGGTCGCCACCGACGTTGCCGCCCGCGGCGTGCACGTGGACGACATTGAACTGGTCATCCACGTTGACCCGCCCACGGAGCACAAGGCGTACCTGCACCGCTCCGGCCGCACGGCCCGTGCCGGCTCCGACGGCGTGGTGGTCACCCTGACGCTGCCCGAGCAGCAGGGCGACGTCAAGAAGCTCATGAGGGCAGCCGGCGTGGACGTGAACTTTGAGCGCGTCACCGCCAGTTCGCCGGTCATCGCCACACTGGTGGGCGACGTTGCCGACAAGATTGACCCACGCACCCGCGCGGCCCTCCTGGCAGCCAAGCGTCCGGCCGAAGGCGGCGGCACCTCCACGGGTGCCAACGCCCAGCGCAAGCGCGCCCGCTCGGGCGCAGCCCCCACCGCCGGCGGCCGTGGCGGCCGCGGCGGACGTGGACGCGTTTCCGCCGACGCCCCTGCCGCAGGCAACCGCTCGGAGCGCCGTGAAGGCCAGCCGCAGTCGGCCCGCTTTGGCGGCGCCGGGCGCCCGGCCCGCGCGGCCGGCGAGGGACGCCCCGCCCGTGACGGCGATGTGGCCCGCAGCAACCGCGCCCCGCAGGGCTCCGCACACCGCGGTTCCTCCCACAGCAACGACGCCCCGCGCAGCGCATCCCGCGCTGCCGGCACGGGAGCCGTGTGGTCCTCCAACACGGGCGGCACCTCCGGCGGCAGCTACAACGCCAACGGCGGCGGCTCCGGTCGCCCGGCCCGCGCCGGCGGCTCCCGCCGCGCCTCGGCCCCTGCGTCGAACCAGCGCCGCGGCCGCTAGTCCCCACCGCTTAACGCAACGCGCCGGCACCCAACTGGGGTGCCGGCGTCGTGCGTTAACGGCTGCGCAGCGCCGGCCTAACCCTTGGCGCCAGCCGCAGCGCCGGCCCGGGACTGCACCGCCCCGGCAACGGTGGCGGCAGCCATGGTGACCAGGGCCCCCAGGACCAGCGCGGCGGGTTCGCCCGGGGCCAGCAGGTTTTGTTGGAGCCCGATGGTCGCGGCGGCAATCGGCACGCCCAGCTGTGATGCCGACAGCACGCCCAGTGGCAGCGGCAGCCCGAAAAACCGCGACACCGAATGCACTCCGATGGCCCCCACGCCAAGCGCCAGCCCCAGCAGGAGCATTTGCGGGTGTGTGCCCAGCTCGCCCAGGTCCAGGGACGCGCCCAGCCACAGGAAGAACAGCGGCCCCAGAAACCCCTCCGTCAGGGCAAAGAGCTGGTGTGCCAGGCGCCGCGGTTCGCCCACCGCCGAAACCGCCAGCCCGAACGCGAACCCGGCGAGCATGATCGACACATGGCTCCAGACCGCCAGCCCGGCCAGCGCGAACAGCACGGCCAGCTGGATCCTGAGCTCCAGGGCGAACTTGCGGTTCTCGGAGAGCCTGTGGACGCGCCGCCGCAGCCCCTCCCGGTCCGCCCGGCGCAAAATGACAAGCACGACGGCGGCACTCGCCAACACGGCTGCCGAACCAAGCGCCGCACGGCCGGCCGTTGCCGGGTTGAGTGCCAGGGGCAGGGCGGTGATGGCGAGAGTGTCTGCCATGGCCACCTGCGCCGTCATGGCCAGGACGGGCGGGCCGGAGAGCTTCAGGGAGCCCACAATCGGCAGCACCAGGGCGGCGGAGGAAGACGCCAGCAGGACAATGTAGAGGGGTGCGTGACCGTTGCCGAATAAGGCAGCCAGGCCGATGCCCGCCGCGGCTGCGACTGCGGCCACCGCCAGGAGGCGCACGGCGCCGCTGCCCAGGGCCGCACGGATTTGCCGGTCGCGGACGGGGACGTGGCTGCCCGCCACGAACATGACGAGCGCAAAGCCCATGTCGGCCAGGAAGGTGAAGGTGGGCTCGGCCGGATTCACCAGGTTCAGCCCGGTGCGCCCGACGATGATCCCCGCCAGCAGCTCGCCGATCACCACCGGGATGTGCCACTTGCGGGGAAGCGCCAGGAGCGGGCCCAGCAGTGCGGCCACGCAAATGAGTGCCAACCCCGGAAATCCCATGCCGCCTCCTGGAATGTGATGGTGGTCCATAGCCTATTGCACGGCTGCGCCGAAGGATTTACCGTGGAGTTCACGGCCAGCCCGCTGCAAGGGGTGCTGGCGCAGCTAGTGACGGGAGCTACGGCCATGGCGTCAGACGATGTGGAGATTTCAACCCTTGTCCCCGAAGGCGAGTGGACCGATGAGTCGCTGGCCGTGCTGGTGGCTGACTATGAGCACAAGATCGCCGAAATGGGTGCGCCGCAGTCCCAGATCAAGACGCACGTGGAACATACCTCGCGCGGCGGCGTCAAGATCCGCGTTGTGTGGGACCGGAACGGCACGCCCTAGCCCGCTGGACCACTTCGGGCGAAGGTCAGGCCCGGTCGATGCTCAGCACGGCCAGGAAGCCGCGGCCGGAAATCTCCGGAGCGTCATCGGAACCCACCACGGTGTCAAACCTGGCCAGCGCCTCATCGGCAGGCGAGACGGTGGCCGATCCCTGCAGCAGCACGGCATACTGGCCGGCAAACACGGGGTGCGGGCGCTTCTTGGACAGTTCCAGGATGGTGGCGTGGCCCGCGAAGGCCCCGCGCCGGGTGATGAGGTTGAGGTCCTTCAGCGCGCCCGTGGGCAGGGTGGCGGAGGTGTCGGAGTCCCCGGAAAAGCGGAACGGGCGGAACTTTTCGACGGCCCGTTCGGCACCGTCCACGGTCAGGGCAATGAGTTCGCCGTCAATGATGGTGATGATCCGCTCCATGCCGGGAAACGCTGAAAACGCCCCGGCCTTGGCCACTTCGGCAATGCTGATGCGCCAGTCCCAGTTCGCGGGGTCCGGGCCCGCAGCCACCTGCCGGGTGACACCGCCGCCATTGGCCCACGGGGCAGCCTTCAACGCCGCGTAGCGAATGATCCCCACTACTTGTCGTCCACGTTCTTGACGCTGTAAACGTGCAGGCGCTTGGGGTCGGAGCGGCGCTTGCGTGTTTTCCGCTTGTAGTAGGCCCAGCCGCTGGTGATCGCAATCGAGACGCCAAACGCCAGGAAAATCTTCAGGGGCAGCGAAAAGCGGGCCAGGGACAGGACCATGATCATGGCCGCAAAACTGGCGAAGCTCACCACGATGTCCAGCCAATCGGCTTTGTTGCGCATGGCCCCAGCTTACGCGGTTTCGCCCCTATTCACGCCCCTGCGAAACCCAGCTTGGGTCTTGGGCGCGGAAACCGACGACGGCGTCTGCCGCCTTCCCGAGGACCTCCCGTTGCGCCGGGCTCAGCTCAAGGGCCAGTGCGCCCAGGTTTTCGTCAATCCGTTCGGCCCGCCGCGTGCCAGGGATGGGCACCACGGCAAGCCCGAAGGCCCGGCCCTGCCCGTACAGCCAGGCCAGGGCCACCTGCGCCGGCGTTGTTTCCCTGCCCAGCGCCCGGGTGAGTTCGCCCGCGACCTGCCGAACGGCGTCGGCCATTTGCTGGTTCGCCTCCAGCGCGCCCTCGGCGAAGCGGGGGATGTTGTGGCGGAAGTCGCCCGGGCCCAAATCCTGCGCGTGGATGGTGCCGGTGAGGAAGCCGCGGCCCAGCGGGGAATAGGGGACCAGCCCAACGCCGAGTTCGGCCGCGGCGGGGACCACATGGGCCTCCACGTCGCGGCTCCAGATGGACCATTCGCTTTGGACTGCCGCAATGGGGTGGACGGCGTGGGCCGTGCGGAGCTCCTCCGCGGTGACCTCGGACAGGCCCAGGTGGCGGACCTTGCCGGCCGCCACCAGTTCCGCCATGGCGCCAACGGTCTCCTCGAGGGGCACGCGGACGTCGCGGCGGTGCATGTAGTACAGGTCAACGGAGTCGGTGCCGAGCCTGCGGAGGGATTCGTCGATGGCTTCCCTGACGTGGGCGGCGTCCCCGCGGATGTCCGAATATCCCGTGGCCGGGCTGCCCACCAGCGCGAACTTGGTGGCCAGCTGGACTTCGTTCCGCCGGGTCTTCAGCAGCTGGGCGATGAGCTCCTCATTGGAACCGCCCCCGTAGATGTTGGCCGTGTCAATGAAGGTCACGCCCGCGTCCACGGCATGGTGGAGGGTTTGGAGGGCCTCCGCCGGGTCCACCGCGCCGTAGACGGGGGTCAGTGCCATGCCGCCAAAGCCCAGCGGACTCACTTCAAGATTGTCTCCAAGCAGGATCCTGTTCATGGGGTCAAGGCTACGTCGCTCCGGGCAGCTGCGGGTAGGCACCGTCATCCGGATCACCCCGTCTTTGACCGGGGGAAGGCCGTGGCGGCAATAATGGAGACCATGACCGACGTGATTGCCGGGCGGTTTGCGCTGGAGGATCCCATCGCCCGAGGGGGAAGCGGCGTGATCTGGCGTGCCTTTGACCGGCGCACTGGGACAGAGTGCGCCGCGAAGGTGTTGCGGCGCAGGGATGCGGGCGATTTGCTGCGCTTCGTCCGGGAGCAGTCGATCCGGGTTGTTGGGCCCCATGTGCTGGCCCCCTATGCCTGGGCTGCCGAGGACGATGCCGTCGTGATAGCGAGCAAACTGGTCTCGGGAGGCCCGCTGAGCACCCTCCTGGGCGACTATGGGCCGCTGGCGGAGGGCACTGCGGCCGTGGTCCTTGACCAACTTTTGGAAGCCCTTGAGCACGTTCACGGTGCGGGGCTGGTCCACCGGGACGTGAAAACGGCCAATGTCCTCCTGGAGCCCACCGGTTCCGGGAGGATGGACATCCTGCTGACAGATTTTGGCCTCGCCGTCGGGTTGAAGGATCCGCGCCTGACGGAAACCGGCGCCGTGTTCGGCACGCCAGGCTACCTGGCCCCGGAGGTAAGCCGGGGATTGTCCGGGCCGCACCAGGGGCAGGACCTGTACGCGGCGGGCCAGCTTGCCGAGGCGCTGCTGTCCGGTGTGGAACCTGATCTGGCAGGGCGCCGCGAGGGCGCGGAGGTGCGGGACCCGGCGCTGCGGGCAGTGCTGGGTGCATTGCGGGAGCCGGATCCTGCGCTTCGGCCGCCGTCGGCCACGGCTGCCCGGGCGTTGCTGGCTGCTGCCGGCAGGGATGATCAGCCGCGGACCCGGGACGGCGAACCCGTGGAGGTCCTTGAGCAGCTGGCCTCCAACGGGCATCCGCCGGGGCGGACCACGGACCTTGGAGACGTCCCCGCGGCGCCCCCGGAAACCCGGGTCATTTCCGGGCCCTTCGTGGAGGGCGGGCGGATCGTTGACGCGGGGACTGGTGCGGGGCGGGCGGCCCGGCCATGGTCGCCGTCGACTGGTGGGGTGAGGCGCAGGGCCGCCCTGCTCTGGACCGGCGTCGGAGTGTTGCTTTTGGCCGCGGGGGCCATTGGTGCCGTGGAGCTGTACGGCAACGTGGCACAGCAGCCAGCTCCCCATCCCGGGCAAACGGCCTCGACCCCCGCCGTCCCGCCGTCCGGCATGGCGAACCCGGGCTGCGGCTGGCAGGAGGAAGGCAACGCCACCACCATCAACGGGGTGCGAATGGTTTGCACGCGCCAGGGGGGCAGCTATCTGTGGCTTGGCCCTGACGGGCACCCTTAAGGACGACGGCGGAACACGAGCCAGGCGGCTGCCCCGGCGAGCAGCGCGGCAAACCCGGTCCCCATCCACACCCAGGGCGTGGCGGAACTGGCATTTCCGGCCGGCGCTCCGCTGGCGGCTGGCGAAGAGGGTGACTGGCCCTTGCTTGACGGGGTTGTCGACGGGGCATCGGTGGGGCCCGCAGCTGCTGCGTAGCTCGGGCCCTGCGTGGGCGAGCCCACAACGTCGATTTGAAGCGTGTACGGGATGGCGGGGGACTGTCCGGCGGTGGTGGAAAGTCCGGCCTTCAAGCGAACGTAGTAGTCGCCGTCGATCGCGTAGGCCTGGATTCCTGCATCAGGCGACTGGCGGTTGTTGTATTCAACGGGAACCAGGGCGGAGCCGGACAAGGTGACCGGCCGCCTGCCCAGATCTGTCGACGCATTGGTACCGGTGGTTTCGCTCAGGGCCAGGTCGGTGCGCAGCGGGCTGCTGGCGGTTGAGCTGGCCAGGATGGCGCCCAGCCCGGATGAGCCCGGGGCAACGCCCGTGTGGAACGCGTATGCAAGCCGCTGGCCCCACTCCAAGTGCACTTTGACGAACACGGATTCGCCGGGAACTATCGAGTCGGCGTAGCTTCCCGGTTTCAGCAGTGGCGCATCGTTGAAGCTGGTGCCGGCCTGCATGGGTGTTGCGGCGCCGGCGGAGCCCACCGCAATTGCCGGCTGCTTGGCTGCAGGGCCCGGCAGCCCGGAGGCATCGGCTGCCGGCTCAGCGTGGTACAGCAGTTCCATGGCCAGCGGCTGTCCGTGGAACGCATCGCCGCCGCGTTCCACCTTCACGCGCAAATTCCCATCGGTGGGGCATCCCTGGGGCCAATCGGGGCCTCCCACCTCGCCCGGGCTGAGCGTCACAGTAGTTGATTCGATGCTCTTGAGCAGGTTGAGCGACTGCGCCATCTTTTGGAAGTGGCAAGCGCCGGGATCCGACGACGACAGTGTCAGCGAGGCGGACAGCAGGGACCCCGTGGGCGGGATGGAGGGCGTGATAATGGTTGCTGCCAGATACGGGGTCTCGCCCTTGTGGACGTCGATGGTGTAGTACTTCGAAGACGCCTGCGGGTAGGGCGTGTTCCCTATGGGTGTTGCTGCCGTATCCACATACTGCCCGGGTTGAAGTTGCGGGGCACCTGCCGGAGTCTCGGTGCCCTTGATGGGTGACCCCACGGCCGAGTACGGTTTGATGGCTGACTGGACCCGGCGCTCCAGTGCCTTGGCCAGGCCGCTTGCTCCGGCAACGTCCGAATAGCTGCCACCGGTGGCCGAGGCAATGCAGGACAGCTGTGAACGGGCCGCGTCATCAACCCGGAAGCCCACTGTATGGACCACCAGGTCAAGCCCCTGGCTTTTCAGGTCCTTGGCCACCTTGCAGGGGTCCGGGGGTGCGCAGGTGTCGATGCCGTCGGAGACCAGCACAATGGAGCGGGGCCCGGTCCGGGGCAGGGCGGCTGCGGCCTTTTCAAGGGCTGCGCCGATGGGGGTGTAGCCGGATGCCTTGATGCCTGACACGACCGACTTGATCTTGCTGCCGTCGACGGCGGCAACGGGGGCGAGGATCTTGATGTCGCGGCAGCCGGCGGGCTTGTCCGAAGCGGCGGAACCCGTGGAGGTGCCATACACCTCAAGCCCCACATTGGCGCCCTTCGGCAATTGGTCCACGAGCGAAATGACTGCGTTCTTCGCGGCGTCGATGCGTGGACCCGGTGCATCCTGCGTGGCCATGGAGCCGGAGGCATCAAGAATGATCATGGTGGGCGTGTAGGCGTCGTCGGTGCTCGCTGTGACCGTGCTTGCGGTGCCCGCCGGGGCGGTGCCAGCGAAAGCCGAGGCGGGGACTCCGGCGGCGATGACGAGGACCGCCGGGAGCGCCAGTGCTGTGCGCCAGATTCGGTGTGTCATTCTCGGACAACCTCCTGTAGATTTGCAAATGCAACTGTTCTGAAAACATATTTGCATATGCGAATGTTTCGCGCAACCCTCGCCGTTAAGGAGTCTGATGGATCAGCAGGCTGTTGTCGAGCAACAAATTGCCCTCTACGGGGAGCCGCTGGGAGCCCGGTTTTCCCGATTGACCTCCGCGTACCGCATCTCACAGGCCGGACTGGCCCAGGTGATCGGGCTCAGCCCGCCCATGCTCAGCCAGTTGTCCACGGCCCAACGGGTCAAAATCAGCAATCCGGCCGTCTACGGACGCTTGCTCAGGCTTGAGGAACTGGCCCAAACCGACGGCGTGAAGGCTGGCGATCCCCAGGTGCTGGAGGACGCCCTGACCGGGGTCGCGGCGTCCAATCCGGCATTGTCCACCAAGAGCCACTACGGTCAGGGGAGGGCGCAACTCACCACGCTGCTGGCGGAGTTTGTCAGCCCCGGGGAGTTAAGGGAAGGCGCTGCAGCAACGCATGGGGCGCTTTCGGAATTGCTCGAAGCCGCCGCCCGGCACGCAGCAAGCCGGGGGGCGGCAAACCAGCAGGACACGGGGCGGGAAGGCCTGCCCGGCTAGCGGTACACCCCGACGAACGGCCGGCTGGTGGGCACTATCTGCCTGCCCAGCGGCATGAGGGAAACGGGGATCAGCTTGAGGTTTGCGATGGCCAGCGGGATGCCAATAATGGTGATCGCCATGGCAATCGCGGACGTGACGTGGGCTATGGCAATCCAGATGCCGGCCACCAAAAGCCAGATGACATTGCCCAGGGTGGTGGCCACGCCGGCCCCGCCGGGCTTGTCCACCACTGTCCGCCCAAACGGCCACAACGCGTAGCCGGCAATCCGGAAGGATGCGATGCCCCACGGGATGGTGACGACCAGGATGCAGCACACGAAACCGGCCAGGACGTAGCCAAGCGCCAGCCACAGGCCGCCGAATACCAGCCAAATAATGTTCAGAAGAGTCTTCACACGTCCATTCTCCCGTGTCCGGGCGAACGCGCCATCAGGGACCACCCTGAGCGTTCCCCTGATCTTTCGCCCAGTCGCCGGTGCTACGCTAATTTGCACCATGGATTGGCACGCACCCTAAAGGCAGGACACTGATCAACGATGGACGCCGGCACGGTTTTCCTGATCATCTCCCTGGTGATCATCGCCATCGTCTTGGGCGCCGGCATCACCATTGCGGTGCTGGTGTCCCGCGGCGTCCTGGGACTGGTGAAACTGTCCAAGCCCAAGATTGAATCCGCCAAGCGAACTGCCCTCAAGGCCCGGGCGCAGTCCACCGCCGGTCCCCTGGGTGATGTCATGAAGCAGCGGGTCCGCCTCCAGGAATCCCTCGATGCAACCCAGCGCAGCCTGGCCGTGGCCCAGAGCACGCGCCAGTACACAGGCAACTTGGATGCCATTTTCCGCACCCTCCAGCAGGCCGGCTCGGTGCTGGAAAACCAGTTGGCCGTGGCGCAAAGGGAGCCGGACCCGGCCGTGCAGGCCGCCTACGCCAAGACCTTGGGCGGCCAGGTGGAGCAGGTGGCCCAAACCTCCAAGGGCATCCGCAGCGCCCTGGCCGCAGCCGCCGCGCCCATGACCGACGTCGACGTCAAGGACCTCACCCGCACGCTGGAAATCGAGGCGACCATGCTGAAAAACTGGTCCGCCACCTACACGGACCTCGGCGAATCCTGAGCCGCCGTGGGAGTGTTTGACCGCCTCGCCGGCGCTTTCCGGCGCCCCGCCAAGCACGACGCCGGTGCCTCCGCGGGCGGCCAGCTCACCATGGGTGACGCGCAGCTCAAGCAGCTGGCCGCGCTGGCCCGGATGCGCCGCGGCGTGGCCGACGTTTCCGTCAGCCGCCAGCGCCTGGACCTCCAGGCAGCGGACCTCCAAAAGGCCCTCGACTCGCTCGATTCACAGGCCTCAGCTGCCACTGACGCGGGCGATTCCGGTGCGGCCCAAACGGCGCAGGGCAGGCAGGTGGTCATGGCCGAGCAATTGGCCGACATCCTCTCCCAGCGCGACGCCCTGACGGAACAGGAGGCCATGCTGGCCGCCGAGCTGGCCCAGCTGCAGGCCCGCGTTGCCGGCTTCAACGTCACCGCGGAGACCCTCAAGGCCGCCCAGTCCGCGGCGGAGGCCCGGCAAAACATCGCCCGCTCCCTGAAGGACCTCCAGGACCCCTAACCGATCCTCCCTCAGTTTTTGCGGCCTTTTCCCCAACGCCCCCTCACCTCGTGCTGTCTTTTTCGAAACGCTCCGTCACTTCCTTGCATGGCGACCGGCGGGCAAACAGCCACCGTGAGAGTTGCGAGGGAGCGTCGCCGGAAAAACCGCGAAAGATGAGGGAGGGTCGTGGAGAAATGGCCATAAAGTGAGGGAGGGTGTGGGGGAATGGGGCGTTTGATGAGGGAGGGTTTGGTCAGCGCTCCGTGACGTCGCCGGTGGCTGTGTCGAAGCTGAAGGACCTCGCTGCCGTGCCTAAGCCGGATTCAAGCGTGAATGAAACGTCGGCCCGCCCGGCTGCGATTTCTGCGGCCGTCACCGTGTGGTTCGCAGTGAACGCGACATTGGCCCCCGGCCCGAGCTCTTCCGTGCCGGCCACTGCGGCACCGTCCACCCGGACCGCGATGCCGGCTGATTCCTTGCCACGATTTTCCACCCGGCCGCTGAAGGCCAGGAGGTCGCCCTCCTTGTAACCCGGCGCCGCGGGGCCGTAATTGAGGTCCTGTGACTCGCGGTTGGACAGCACCTGCGGAGCGTCGTCCGTGTAGCCCTGGCCCACTTCCTTCCATGCCGAAGGGTCCCAGTCGCCGTCCGTCTGGGCCAGCGTGTGGCTCTCGCCAATGCTCTGCCACACCTCGGGCCGCGCAGGCGTGACGGAACGCAGCACCACGTCCAAGGCGAGATCGCCGGCGAAGGAGGTGCCGCCGTCGTGCGTCAAGGCCGCGGCCGGAGAGGCCAGCAGCTCCCGGGGCTCGACGGCAGTGAACACAATTTCCTGGTAGCCCTGCCGTTCGTAGAGCACGCCGATCCTGCCGTCGGGGAGCCGTGCCGCCGTGGAGTATTCCGAGCTGCCGGGGCACAGGGCCACGGCCCAAGGCCAGCTGGCGCCGTTGTCCTGCGAGAGCTTGAGGACCGTGTTGCGGCGGAGCGCGGAGTCGTGGTTGTGGGTGGCGATGAGCCAGTTTGCCGTTTCCGGGACGGCGAGGTCGGGCACGTTGGGGAGGCCGTCGAAGCGGGCCAGCGAGCCGTTGTCGCTGGGATCGGGCAGTTCCGGGTGCGGCACGGCGGGCGAGTAGCTGTGGCCGCCGTCCACGGATTTTGCGGTGAGCCGGTGCGGGGTGGCGCGCGAGTGCAGCAGCAGGGTCCCGTCGGCGAGGGCGGCAACCTTGTTCTCGTTGGCGCGGTCCAGGCCTGTCGTGGGGACGAATTCGCCCAGAGTCCACGTGTCCCCGTGGTCGTCGCTGTACGCGCTAGCCGCCTTGATTTCGCCGTCGTGCAGGACCACGAACTGCTGCACCAGGCGGCCTTCAAACGGGCCGGCGTGGATCTGGATACCCGCGCCCGCGGCGGCGAACAGCCCGGTGATGCCCTCACGTTTGAGCATGGGGGTGAGGCGGCGGTGTTCCCAGGTGGCGCCGTCGTCGTCGGAAAAGCTGAGGTCGGCATGCTGGATGGCGTCCTCGTCGTCGAGCCCCCCGACCGCCTCGAAGAAGCCGGCGTGCGTGCCCGCGGCGTGGAAGAGGAAGATGCGCCCGGTGTGGGTGTCCACGAGCAGGCTGGGGTCGCCGTAGCCGTCCAGGCCGGTGCCTGTGCGGACGGTTTGCTGTGGACCCCAGCTGTGGCCGTTGTCGGTGCTGCGGCGCAGGAGCAGGTCGATGGGGTTGGGGAGGTCGTCCAGGTTGGGGCGGCCGTCGTAGGCTGCCAGCAGCGTGCCGCGGGTGGACACCGCCAGTGCGGGGATGCGGTACTGGCGGTGGCCGCCCAGGCCGCGGCGGGCCAGGACATGTTCAGGGTGGGAAGTCATGCCTACCAGCGTAGGGCCTTCTTCCGGCGGCTTACTTGTAGAGGGACTTCAGCCCGGCCTCGTCGTAGCGCGTGCCCGCGGTGGTACCGGCAGGGGCGGCCGCGTCCAGGGCCTGGAGGTCTTGGGCGGACAGCTCAATGCCGGCGGCCGCCACGTTTTCCTCCAGGTACGTGCGGCGCTTGGTGCCGGGGATGGCGCAGACACCCTGGGCCAACACCCAAGCCAGGGCCAGCTGGCCCGCGGTGACGCCCTTGTCGGTGGCCAGCGCCTTGATCCGGTCCACCAATGCCAGGTTGGCCGCGAGGTTTTCGGGCGTGAAGCGGGGCATGGCACGGCGCCAGTCACCCTCGGGGAGGTCATCCGGGGTGCTGATCTTGCCGGTCAGGAAGCCCCTGCCCAGCGGGGAGTAGGCCACGTAGCCTATGCCGAGCTCTCGGACGGTGTCCAGGACGCCGTTGCCTTCAGGCTCGCGCTCAAAGATGGAGTATTCGGTCTGCAGGGCGGTGATGGGGTGCGCGGCATGGGCCCGGCGGATGGTTTCCGGGGCCGCCTCGGAAAGGCCCAGGTAACGCACCTTGCCTTCCTTGACGAACTCGGCCATGGCGCCCACTGTCTCCTCGATGGGCGTGTTGGGATCCACCCGGTGCAGATAGTACAGGTCAACGGTCTCGGTTTGGAGGTTGCGCAGGGAACGCTCCAAGGCTTTGCGTGCGTAGGCGGGGCTGCCGTTCACAGGCGCGCGGCCGCCGTCGTCCGTAATCTCGGTGCCGAACTTGGTGGCCAGGGTGAATTCACCGCGCCGGTGCCCAATGGCCTTGGCGATCAGCTGTTCATTGAGGAAGGGCCCGTAAAGTTCGGCAGTGTCTATCAGGGTGACCCCAAGATCAAGGGCACGGTTCAGCGTGGCGGAGGATTCGGCGTCGTCCCGGTCCCCGTAAAACGCGCTCATGCCCATGGCGCCCAGGCCCTCGACGGAAACTTCCAGTCCCTGGCTGCCCAATCTCATCGTTTTCATGGTTTCCTCGTGCTCGCGTGGCTGGCCGTTCGGAGGCGTTCCGGGCGGTGGGTTTCATGAAAATGCTCCTGCAGTTGGCGCTGCGGGGCAAGGGGTGCGGGGCTGGCAGTTCGCTGGCAGTTCACCATGTCAGGCGATGGTGATGCCCAGGTGCGCGGCAATAATGGGTGCCAGCAGGCCCAACTGGTAGTCGTCAATGACTGCGCCGGCAAGGGAGCCGACGCCGTTGAGGGTGCGGAAATCTGTGCTCCGGAGGTCCACGTCCGCCAGTGTGGCCTGCTGGATGTCCAGGGTGCCGATGCGGCAATTCCTCAAGGCCAGGCGCGTTATTTTGGCGCCGCCCAGGTCCAATTCGCCAATGATGCAGTCGCTGATCTGCACGTCGGTGATCTTGGACGAACGCAGGTTGAGGAAGTCCAGTTTGCCGCCGTCGATCCTCACGGACTGCCAGGTGCTGTCGTACAGTTCGGCGGAACCCCAGCGCGGCGTGGTGATTTCCACTTCGCGCCAGCTGGTGCGGGAGGCCTTGAATACGGGGGCGAAACTGTCCGCCAGCACCGTGTCGCGGAAGCGGGTGCCGCGCAATTGGGTGTCATTGAACGTCGGTGCCTCCAGCTGGCATTCCAGGAAATCCGTGGAGGTCAGGTCGGCGCCGTCGAACGCCGTGCGCTCAAAGCGCTGGCCGTCGTAGGTGTCCCCCGGGCCGAAGAATGAGTCGTCGTTTTCGTTCAGATTGCTGAGTCGGATGGGCGAGAGACGGGGAGGGCGGGGAGCGGAATTTGCGGCCATTCGACAAGACTACCGAGCAGCGGCGACGGGGGATTTCTGATAACTACCGGCCGACGTCGTCGTCCCAGCTGCGGACGGTTCCGTGCGCGCTCATGCCAGCCGTTCGATGAGGCGGAACCGCTGCAGCACCAGCATGGTGTTTTCATCCACGGTGAATCCGGGATCATTGAGGGCCGCACGCATGTCATCGGAGTGCCAGTAATCCTCGTGGCCCGCCCGCCACTGCGCAACCGTGGCGAAGCCCTCGCCTTCATCCGTGGCATGCTGCAGGTCCACGTCCGCCAGCCGTGCCCGGCGCACCTCCGTGACTTCGATGACGGCAACGGGTTTCCCTGCGGAATCGACCACCACCTCGCGATCCCCGGGCTTGGGCACTTCCTCCTGCTCCACCTCGTATTCACGGGCTGTTCCCGTGGTGGAAGTCTTGGTGCCGTCCAGAATTGCCGCCACCAGCTGGTCCCGAAGCGGTCCGGGGAAGGCGAACTCGGCGATCGGGAGGGTGCTGTAGTCCATCAAGGGGCCTTCCTCTGCCATGTTTTGGATCAATCGTGCTAATTCGGTGGTGAGGTTGCTTTGCGCCTGGGCGGCCCATAGTTCCCGGCCCCGCATGGTGTGAAAGAGTGGTTCGAGCGCCAGTAGTTGGCGTACGACGGCGGCTCTCCCCTTGTCGAAGTCGTGTTGGGGGATGTGGGCATAATCTTCACGAACCCCCGCCAGGTAGCGGGCATGCTCATCCGGTGACCCGCCGAGGACGGCGAGGTCCGCATCGCACAGGAGGGCTCCGGCGCGGTCAGTTTCCGCAGGGGAGTGGTTGGCCGTCAGGCGGACAAGGCGTGCCACCTCGGATGCTTCTTCGGGAGGAACCAGGTTTTTTAAGCGCACTTGTGCCAATGTGGCGGATTCCTCCTCGTCGACACCGGCAACACCGTTGTAGACGGCGTCATGAAACCAGGCGGCCAGCACCACAGGTCGTGCGGGGTTGCCGTCTGTGAGCAGGTCCAGTGCCTCCAGCACGGCCAGGAGGTGGGTGCCCGAGTGGTAGTGCCGGTGGGATTCATTCCAGCGGCCAAGCAGTTCCTCGCCTGTGGCTGCGTGCCCCGGCAGGATCGAATCCCATCGGTACTGAAGTGCCGTGCCCACTGCCTTGCTGCGGTGGCGCGCCTTGACCCGCAACCCGGAAGAAGCCAGCGCGCGGACCAGGTCCTTGCCGGACACCGGCCGGGCACCGGCTGCCACCAGCTCGGAATAGATCCGCTCCGGCACGTCGTAGTGGTCCAGCTCGAAGGCCCGCCCGGTCACGCCGGCCGCCGCGGCAAACTCGTGGAGTTCGGCCAGGGAGCTGTCCGAGACCAGGTGGGAGAAAACTGTTCCATGTGCGGGCCAGAGCGGCGGATCGATCAAGATCATGGCCCCAGCCTAAGCCTTGGGTGCCGCTAGACAACGCGGACGCCTGCGCGATAGACCGCTGCGACCTGGTGGATGGCGGTGATGTCCGCCAGCGGATTGCCTGTGACGGCCAGCAGGTCCGCGTCCCAGCCAGGTGCAATTCGCCCTGCCCGGCCGTCCAGCCCGCAGGCCGCGGCCGCCGTCGCCGTGGCTGCCTCCAGCGCGGCCGCTGCCCCTACGCCGGCTGCGGCAAATTGCTCGACCGCGTATGGCAGTACGGTGGGGGGTTTGGCCGCATTGATGCCGCTGTCCGGACCGAGCGTGATCCTGACGCCCCGGTCCGCCATGTTCTTCACATGGGCAAGAATGCGGGGCATGAGGCTCTCCATGAACGGATTGGCATGCACGCCCGGCAGCAAGCCAAGGGTGACGGACACGATTGTGCCGGACACCGCGGCCGCCTCGATGATCTCCGGATCCGGCTCCATCCCGGTGGCCGTCATGAAGCTGGCATGTTCCAGGGTGTCGAAACCGGCCGCCAGCGCGTCGTGGATGCCTTGCCGGCCGTGGGCGTGGGCAGCCGTCGGCAGGCCGTGGAAGTGGGCCCTTTCCGCCGCGGCGCGCAGCACTCCCAAGGAATACTGCGATTCATGTGGCGCCGTGGTGGGAGTCATCCGTCCGCCCGTTGCCATGACCTTGATAACGTCGACTCCCCGCAGTGCATGGTCGTCGACGGCGGCGGTGACGGTCTCGGCGTCGTCGGCCTCGCAGCCCAGAAACCAGCAGTGCCCGCCCGTCGTGGTGATGGGAGGGCCTGCGGCCACGATGCGCGGGCCCGCTGCCGGCCGGGTGGCTGTTTCCGCGCGCAGCGTCAGCGAGAGGAAGCCCCGGTCGCCAAGGTCGCGGACAGTTGTAATGACGTGGTCCAGCATGGCCCGGGCTCTCCGGCTCATCGCGTCCGCCAGATCCTGGTCCGACGCGGATTGGACGTTCGCGGCCGCCGCGTCGCTGGCATCGAAGACCAGGTGGGAGTGGGCGTCGATCAGGCCCGGTAGCAGTGTTGCCTCGCCAAGATCGTGAACCGGCATGAGGCCGTCCACCTTGGTTCCGGAGGTTTCGATGGCGCTGATACGGCCCATGGCCACGACCACCGTGGTCCGGTTGGCGGGCAACATTGCCGTGCCGTCAAAGATGTGGCGTGCACGGATGGCGAACCGCGGGGGTTCCCGTCCTGCCTCGGCCATGCTGGTTCGCCGCCGTGATCCCGGAGCCGTCTAGCAATGCCGGCACGGCGGAATGATCAAGATCATGGCATTAGCTTAGGCGTTTCAGGGCCTGGCATTGCCGGAGGGTTGGCAAATAGTGCCCCGATTGCAACCGAGGGTCAGTGAAAAGTGCCCCGATTGCAACCGAGCGTCTGTGGGGGGTGGGGCGGTGGGGGCGTGGGAGGCGTTAGAGGTTCTGCTCGGCATACAGGGCCAGGGCGTCGCGGACAAACGCTGCTCCTTCGCTGCCGCCGTAATTCGCCGCAAAGCGCGGATCCGCAACATACATTTCGCCCAGGCCCGCCACATAGCCGCGCACATCGCCGCCGGGGGCGGATGCCGGCGTGGCGGGAACGGACGTCAGCCACTCCACGTGGCGCCGGGCCAGCTCCTGCGCCTCCGCGGAAGATGCCTCGGTACCGGCGGCGAACGCGGCAATCCAGTCACGGTTCAACGCGCCCACCCGTTCCTTCCATGCGGCCTGTCCGGCGGTGCCCAGCCCCCGCCACCAGGTGTCGCCGCGGGCGTAGGCGTCCTTTCCCCAGCGCTCCTCCACCTCGTCCTTGTATTGTGTGTGGTCAAAGCCGTCAAACATTTTCTCGGCCATGATGGTTTCTCCTTTATCCAGTGTGGCTATGGTGTTTTCCACGGACGCGATCTGCCGGGCCAGCCGCTCCCGTTCCGAGTGCAGCCAGGCCACGTGGGCCGCCAGGGCGTCGGCGGCCGATTCCTGGTGGTCCAGCACCTCGGCAATGGCCGGCAGCCCCAGCCCCAGTTCGCGCAACAGCAGGATGCGTTGCAGACGCACCAGGGCGGCGTCGTCGTAGTGCCGGTAGCCGTTGCCCGCAATGCGGCTGGGCGCCAGCAGCCCCACCGCGTCATAGTGCCGCAGGGTACGGCTGGTGGTGCCGGCAAGGGCTGCAATCTGCTGGATGGACCAATCCATCCGCGGCTTGTCGTTGTCCATAAAATGAGCCTAAAGCTTGACGTTGCGTCAAGGTCAAGGCCCGTTTCGCCGTGGGAAGAATTATCCCGCGAAACACGCCGGGCGAAAGTTGAGCGTAGTAGACTCAACTTGAACACACGACGCGCCACACCAACCCGATGAAAGGACCCCTCTTGGACGCGAAATTCACCACTAAGAGCCAGGAGGCTCTTTCTGCCGCCGCCATGAATGCCTCCACCGCCGGCAACCCCACCGTGGAACCGGCCCACCTGCTCAAGGCGCTCATGGACCAGCGCCAGGGCGTGGCCGTGGCGCTGCTGAAGGCCGCCGGCATCGACCCCGACGTGGTCAGTGTCGCCGCCAGCACCGCCATCCGGCACCTGCCGTCGTCGTCCGGCACCTCCGTGGCACAGGCCCAGCTCAGCCGCAACACCCTGCTCGCCGTCCAGGCGGCCCAGCAGGCCGCCGAGGGCATGGGGGACAGTTACGTCTCCACCGAACACCTGCTGCTGGGCCTGGCGAACGACGCCGGCGCAACGGGAAGTGCCCTGCACCAGGCAGGTGCAACCCGGGCCGCGCTGGATGCTGCCCTGCCCATGGTGCGCGGGGACGGCAAGGTCACCACGCCGGATCCCGAAAACACCTTCCAGGCGCTGGAAAAGTTTGGCGTTGACATGACGGCCGTGGCCCGCTCCGGCAAGCTGGACCCCGTGATCGGCCGGGACGCCGAAATCCGCCGCGTCATCCAGGTTCTCAGCCGCCGCACCAAAAACAACCCTGTGCTCATCGGGGATCCCGGGGTGGGCAAGACCGCCGTGGTCGAAGGCCTGGCCCAACGCATGGTGGCCGGGGACGTGCCCGAATCCCTGCGCGGAAAGTCGCTCATCAGCCTGGACCTGGCATCCATGGTGGCGGGGGCCAAGTACCGCGGCGAATTTGAGGAGCGGCTCAAGGCCGTCCTGGAGGAAATCAAGGCCTCCGACGGGCAGATTGTCACGTTCATCGACGAGCTGCACACCGTGGTGGGCGCCGGTGCCTCCGAGGGATCGATGGACGCCGGCAACATGCTCAAACCCATGCTGGCCCGGGGTGAGCTGCGCCTGATCGGCGCCACCACGCTGGATGAATACCGCGAAAACATTGAAAAGGACCCTGCCCTCGAGCGCCGCTTCCAGCAGGTCTACGTGGGCGAGCCCAGCGTCGATGACACCATCGGCATCCTGCGCGGCCTCAAGGAACGTTACGAGGCCCACCACAAGGTCCAGATCGCCGACTCCGCACTGGTGGCCGCCGCGACGCTGTCCGACCGCTACATCAGCGGCCGCCGGCTGCCTGACAAGGCGATTGACCTGGTGGATGAGGCCGCGTCCCGCCTGCGCATGGAGATTGACTCGGCGCCGGAGGAGATCGACCAGCTGCGCCGCGCAGTGGACCGGCTGACCATGGAAGAACTGGCACTGTCCGGTGAAAGCGACGAGGCCTCGGCCGAACGGCTGGAGGCCCTGCGTGCCGACATGGCGGACAAGAAGGAGGAGCTGGCCGGCCTGAATGCCCGCTGGGAAGCCGAAAAGGCCGGCCTGAACCGCGTGGGCGAGCTCAAGGCAAAGCTGGATGAGCGCCGGTCCGTGGCCGACAAGGCCCAGCGCGACGGCGACCTGGAACTGGCCTCACGCATCCTCTACGGCGAACTGCCCGCGCTCCAGCACGAACTGGACGCTGCCGCTGCCGAGGAGCAAACAGAAAAGAAGGACCTCATGGTGGCCGAGGAAGTCACCGCGGACGACATCGCCGAGGTCATCTCCGCCTGGACCGGCATCCCGGCCGGGCGCATGCTGCAGGGCGAAAGCCAGAAGCTGCTGCACATGGAGCAGGTGATCGGCGCCCGCCTGATCGGCCAGACCAAGGCCGTGGCGGCCGTGTCCGACGCCGTCCGCCGCGCCCGCGCCGGCATCAGCGACCCCGACCGCCCAACAGGCTCCTTCCTGTTCCTGGGCCCCACCGGGGTGGGCAAGACGGAGCTCGCCAAGGCGCTCGCCGACTTCCTCTTCGACGACGAACGCGCCATGATCCGCATCGACATGAGCGAGTACTCCGAGAAGCACTCCGTGTCGCGCCTGGTCGGTGCCCCTCCCGGATATGTGGGCTATGACGAGGGCGGGCAGCTGACCGAGGCCGTGCGCCGCCGGCCCTACTCCGTGGTGCTGCTGGACGAGGTGGAGAAGGCCCACCCGGAGGTCTTTGACATCCTGCTCCAGGTGTTCGACGACGGCCGCCTCACCGACGGTCAGGGCCGCACCGTGGACTTCCGCAACGTCATTGTGGTCCTCACCTCCAACCTGGGCTCCCAGTTCCTGGTGGACCCGTCACTGACGGATGATGAGAAGCACAAGGCTGTCATGTCCATCGTGGAGGCGTCGTTCAAGCCCGAATTCCTGAACCGGCTCGACGAAATTGTCATGTTCGACGCGTTGAGCGTGGAGGAGCTGTCCCGGATCGTTGAGCTGGCGGTGCAGTCGCTCGCCGCCCGCCTGGCCGGGCGCCGGCTGACCCTGGAGGTCACCGATTCCGCCAAGGCCTGGCTCGCGCTGAGCGGCTACGACCCCGCCTACGGCGCCAGGCCCCTGCGCCGGCTGGTCCAGCGGCAAATTGGTGACAGCCTGGCCCGGGAACTGCTTTCGGGCACCATCACGGACGGCGACACTGTCCTGGTGGACACGGCCACGGACTTTGACGAGCTCACCATGGACGAGGTCCCCCAAGGCGAATCGGGCCTGACCGTCCGCCGCAAGTAGGGCCGGGGCCGGCCGGACTAATTGACCAGAGTGGTCTTGATGTTGTCGCCTGTCGGGTCCACCGCGATGCATTGGACGCGGCGGTCCCCGCCATCCCACGAGCCCGAGGTTGGGTAGGCGCTGTATGACTTCAGTCCCTTGTAGTTCTTGGCGGCGGTGGTCACCGGGGCGTTTTTGCAAACCTCGGTGGCCTTGGCCTTGACGGTGTCGTCACCGGGGAAACTGTCCGCCATCGGGTACTCGTAGGACGCAACCACCTGGGCGGAATGCGGGCTGCTGCACAGCACCACGTCAGCGGACTTTTCAATCCCGTTGAAGCCGCGAAGGCAATCACCGTCGAGCCAGTCCAGCGACGATGCCTGCGCCACGATAACGTCCCCATCGCTGCTTGCGGCCGACGGCGACGCGTCGGCGTTGGAGTTGTCCGCAGCGGCCGACGTCTGGACCGGCTGTGGTGTGATGTCGCCGGCCTTTGTGCTGCCCAGCAACAGGCTGAACACCATCCACACCAGCAGGACCACCAGCACGACGGCGACAAGCACCGCACCGAGGATGATGAACAGCTTCTTCCTGCCATCCGGCGAACCCGTCCCGCCGGGGCCTCCCGGGAAACCCTGAGTGCCGCCGGGCTGCTGGCCGGGAACGCCCTGCCACGGGGCACCGGGCTGTCCGGGCTGGCCGGGAACGGGGGGAACAGGGGGAAATCCTGCCTGCTGGCCGGATGCCTGCTGGCCGGATGCGCCATAATTCGGTGCCGCATAGTTTGGTCCACCGGCATTCGGGGTTCCGTGCTGCATGGGGGCGCCGTATGGGGCGTGGCTGCCGGATGGGGCGGACGGCTGTTGTTGCCCCTGGGGTTGCTGCCCATATGGTTGCTGGGCGGGCGGCTGTTGTCCATGGGGTGGCCAGGGCTGCTGCCCATAGGGTGGCTGGCTTGGAGCGCCGGCGGGCGGCTGTCCCGGAGCCTGGCTTTCTCCATTGGCTGACGCTGAAGCCGCCGCGGCAGCTGCTGCATCCGCGGCACCCTGCGCAACCTGTCCGGGTGACTGCCAGGAGTTGGCCTTGGGCTGCCACGGCGTGGCGGACTGCTGCCAGGGCGTTTCCGGGCGGCGCCAGCCCGAGCCGTCGTCGATTCCGCGGCCAATGTGAGGGGCGGCTGCGGGGGCAGCAGGCGCACCGGGAGCCACTGCGGGCGGGACGGGGCGGATCAGCGTTTCCTTGTCGGCCTCATTCTGGGCGGGCACCTCGGCAACCGGCGCCTGGGCAATCGGCTTGTCAGCGACGGGCACCTCGGCAACAGGTGACCCGGCAGCGGCAGGCGGCTGGCCGGCGTCGTCCGCGTTGGAAAGCTGGGAGGAAGCCGGTGGCGCGGTGGGCTGGGCGGGCGCGGTCCAGGGATTGTTCGCGACGGGTGCCTTGGTGAAATCGGTGCGCAGTACGGTGGACTCATCCACCTCGGAAGACTCGCCAGCTGCCTGGCCGTCCTGGTGCCGAAAATCCAGTCGGGAGTCCGGAATGGGGGGAACAACCTCCGACGCCGGCAGCTCGGCAGAGCTCTCAGCCTCGCGGGCCACCCTGGCAGCTTCGGCCTCAACCTCGTCCAGGTTCACACTTTCGGCAACATCCGGGCTGATCTCGGCAGGACCCAGCTGCGGTTCGGCAAATTCAAAGTCGACGTCGGGAATGTCCGGGCCGGGATTTGCGGACGGATTCTCCTCCGGTACCTGGTCGTGAGAATTGTCGTGATCGCTCATTGAGAACTTGCCTTCCCTGCTGCACCAGTCTGTGGCACCTGTTTTTGCCTGAAATAAGGAAAATGACCTTGTCCGCGAACCGGCCGCGGACGGACTTCACAGCGTGTGCCGCGCTTCCCCTGCGGGAAAAAACTCCCCATGCGAGTGACTCTACCGAACATTTGCGGCCAACCGATGGAAAATGTCCACTTCACGATGGGGAGAAGACCCCATGGGCGGGAACGGTTGGCGCAGAACTCATGTAATCTAGGAGTACGACAAATTGACCGAATATTCCGGAGCCTCGCTCTCAGCCCGAGCGACCACCTCCGGTCCAAGTGTAAAAAGGGGGTCACGCCATGGGGCGCGGCCGTCAAAAGGCGAAGGCAACCAAGCAGGCTCGGGATATCAAGTACTATTCCCCGAACACTGACTATTCCGCTCTGCAAAAAGAGCTCGGTGCGACTACTCGGCGAGCCCCGAGCCATCACAGTGAGATCCCCGCAGAGCCGGACTACTCGGCATATGAAGACAAATATGCGGATCAGTTTGAGGACGACGACGAAGTGGACTCCCGCCGCATCGGTTAGGACCGCTTAGTCGCCATAGGCAACAAACCCTGCACGACGCACAGCAAGTTAGCTGAGGCGACGTGTGGGGATTTTGTTGTCCCACAAAAATGCCGCCGTTCCCGCATTTTGCCACCTGTGTAGCGGTGGCAAAATGCGGGAACGGCGGCAATTTCTGTCTGGGGACTACACCGCGTAGCTGCCCACCAGGCGGACGGCGCCGCCGTCAACACCCTTCGCGCCCTGCGTGTAGTCGGTCCCGGACCGGTCGGCTTCGCTTGCCTCGGCCGTGACAGTGCCCATGACCCACGACGGCAGGCCGCGCGAATTCAGCCTTGCCAGGGCGGAATCGGCGGCGTCGGCGGAAACCACGGCCACCATTCCGACACCCAGGTTCAGCGTGCGCTCCAAGTCTGCCAGCGGCACATTGCCCAGCTGCGACACGAGCGTGAAGATGGCCGGCAGGCTCCAGGTGGAACGGTCAACCGTGCCCACCAGGCCCTGCGGCAGCACGCGGGCCAGGTTCGCTGCGAGGCCGCCACCGGTGACATGGCTGAAGCCGTGCACTGCCTTCTCTGCGGTGACGGGCAGGAAGCGGGCCAGGTCCAGGCAGTCGGCAGCGTAGACGCGCGTGGGCTCCAGGAGCTCCTCGCCCAGCGTCCGGCCAAATTCGGAGACTTGGCGGTCCAGGGCCCAGCCGGCGTGGTTGATGACGCGGCGCACCAGGGAGTAGCCGTTGGAGTGCAAGCCGGAGGAGGCCATGCCGATGATGACGTCCCCGGCGCGCACGCGCTCAGGCCCCAGCAGCAGGTCTGCCTCGACCACCCCGGTGCAGGCGCCGGCCACGTCATACTCGTCAGGTGCCAGCAGGCCGGGGTGTTCGGCGGTTTCGCCGCCCACCAGCGCGGTGCCGGCCACCTTGCAGGCGCCTGCGATGCCGCGGACGATGTCGGCGATCCGCTCCGGGACCACCTTGCCGGTGGCGATGTAGTCGGTCATGAACAGGGGCTCGGCGCCGACCACCACGATGTCATCCACGACCATGCCCACCAAGTCGTAGCCGATGGTGTCGTGGATGTCCATGGCCTGGGCGATGGCCACCTTGGTGCCGACGCCGTCCGTGGAGGTGGCCAGGTAAGGCTTCTTGTAGCTCAGCAGCTTGGAGACGTCGTACAGCCCGGCGAAGCCGCCGAAGCCGCCCACCACTGACGGGCCGTGGGTGGCCTTGACGGCCTCCTTCATGAGTTCGACGGCGCGGTCCCCGGCCTCGGTGTCAACACCGGCGCTGGCGTAGGTGATGGCAGTGGGGGATTCCTGGGAGGCGTTGGTCATGGCGTCTCTTTCTTATGAACCGTCTGCGGCGGCGGCGCGGTCTTGGTCGGTGAGGAGGGTTTCCAGTTCCGCGTCGGGACCCGGGTCGCAGCCGGTGGAGGTGGTATTGTCGCCGGCCTGGGTGCGCTCCAGCAAGTTCTTGCCCAGCCTGTCACTGGAGGGCAGCTCAATGGGATAGGTGCCCGTGAAGCAGGCCGTGCACAACCGTTCGCGCGGCTGGAGGGTGGCATTGATCATGCCATCCTCGGAAATGTAGGCGAGGGAATCGGCACCAATTGACTTGCCGATCTCAGCAACGGCGGCTCCGTTGGCAATCAGTTCTGCGCGGGAGGCAAAATCAATGCCGTAGAAGCATGGCCACCGGACGGGCGGGGAAGAAATCTTGACGTGGACCTCGGCGGCGCCGGCCTCCTTGAGCATCCGCACCACGGCCCGCTGCGTATTGCCGCGAACGATTGAATCGTCCACCACCACAATGCGCTTGCCGCGGATGACGGATTCCAGGGCGTTCAGCTTCAGCTTGATACCCAGCTTGCGCAGGGTTTCGCTGGGCTGGATGAATGTTCGGCCCACATAGGCGTTTTTGACGAAACCGTGGGCAAACGGAATGCCAGACTCCTCGGCATAGCCGATGGCCGCCGGGGTGCCGGATTCGGGTACCGGGATGACCAGGTCGGCGTCGGCGTGGTTTTCACGGGCCAGCTGGCGGCCCATTTCCACGCGGGATTCGTACACGGAGCGCCCGGCGATGGTGGCGTCCGGGCGGGCCAGGTAGACGTACTCAAAGACGCAGCCGGCGGGGGTGGCCGGGGCGAAGCGCTGCGTGCGCACGCCGTCCTCGTCAATGGCGATGAATTCCCCGGGCTCAATTTCGCGGATGAAGCTGGCACCCATGGTGGCCAGGGCGGCACCTTCGGAGGCAACCACCCAGCCTGATTCCAGCCGGCCCAGCACCAGCGGGCGCACGCCGTGCGGGTCGCGGGCGGCGTAGAGGGTGTGTTCATCCATGAAAACGAAGCAGAAGGCGCCGTGCACCTTGGGCAGCAGCTCCATGGCCGTCTCTTCCAGGGAGCGGCCGTCCTCGCCCTGGAGCAGTGTGGTGACCAGTGCCGTGTCGGTGGTGTTGCCCTGCGCCATTTCGCCAGAGGTGGGGACGCCGTACTTGGCAATCACCATCTCATGGAGTTCGGCGGAGTTGGTCAGGTTTCCGTTGTGCGCCAAGGCCACGGTGCCGGTGCTGGTGGCGCCAAGGGTGGGCTGGGCATTGGCCCAATTCGCGGCCCCCGTGGTGGAATACCGGCAGTGGCCCACGGCCATGTGCCCGGTCAGGGTGTTCAGCGTGGGTTCGTCAAAGACCTGGGACACGAGCCCCATGTCCTTGTACACACTGATCCGCTTGCCGTCGCTGGTCGCGATGCCCGCCGACTCCTGGCCGCGGTGCTGCAGCGAATACAGCCCGTAATACGTTAGTTTTGCAACCTCTTCGCCGGGTGCCCAGATGCCCAGGACGCCGCAAGCGTCCTGAGGGCCCTTCTCGCCGGGTAAAAGATCATGGGAAAGTTTTCCGTCTCCGCGTGCCACCATAAAATTATCTCATGTAATGGCGCGGGCCTCTAACAGGGCCTCCAGCAGGGCCTCCAGCCGGACCTCCGGCAAAGCGCCGGGCGTTACGCGGAGGCCGGGCTGCCGTCGTCGTGCTCGGGGACGGATTCCACCACTGCTGTGAGGGAGTGCCGCAGGCTCCGCCTGTCGATGACCAGGGCCACCACCGCTCCCAGTCCGGCTCCCGGCAGGACCAGCAGGACGGCGAAGAAGCCAAAAATGCTGCTCGGATCGAAGTTTTCGATGCCGGGGGAGATGAGTGTGAGAATGCCGGCCACCACCACGCCCACCAGGGCCCCCGCAATCAGGAACGGAACGTACTTGGGTGCCCGGCGCAGCTGCACGCGGCGCCGTTCAGGGGGCGTCCGGGCGGCGTCGGATGAAGGGTCGGCAGGCTGGGAAGTCATGCTTAACAGGGTACCCGCCTTAGAGTGGAAGCACCCCTGAGAGGTCCGCCCGCAGTCCTGAGGCGGCCACCAGGGCGTGTTCGACGGCGGCACCCCAGCTGGTCCGGCCGGTCACCAGCGCAAGCCAGGTGTCGGCGTCGCACTCCACCACGTTGGGCGGGGTGCCGCGGGTGTGGCGCGGCCCGGCGATGCACTGCGTGACGCCAAAGGGCGGCACGCGCACTTCCACGGAGTTGCCGGGGACACGGAAGGAGAGTTCCTCCAGCGTGTAGCGCACGGCCGTGGCCAGCACGGCACGCGGCACGCCGCCCTGCTGCCATGCAGCCAGGGCGGCCTGGCCATCAGCTATGTCCACTCGGCGGCGGGATGCCACAATTCCTCCTACGTATCGGCTGCCAAGTCCGGCAGCCTAGTCCGGCAGCCTAGTCCGGCAGCCTAGTCCGGCAGCCTAGTCCGGCAGCCTAGTCCGGCAGCCTAGTCCGGCAACCTAGTCCGGCAGCCTAGTCCAGCAGGGCGCTGACGGCCTGGCCCAGCCTCAGGCTGCCGGCCGGGTGCCCTCCGCCCATGACGGGCGGCACCACCTTGGACAGCACCTGGGCCACGTCGGGCACGTCCAGGGCGCCGGCGGCGGCCAGCAGCGTCAGGGCCACCAGGGTTGCGGCGCGGCCGTTGCCGTCAAGCATCTTCACGGCCACGCTGGCGCCCGTGGGGGTGGCCATGGCGATGACCCCTTCTGCGCCCAATTTGGCCAGCACGCCCAGTTCCTCCATGACCACGGTGTTGGGCCTGCCGCGGCCCTCCACTGCCCACGGGTAATCCAGCATGGACGTTGCAATGGTGGCGGCGCGGGCATTGGCGTTGCGGTCCGACGGCGCCTTGGCCAGGGTGGTGAACGCCCGGGCCAATCCCTTGAGCGTCACCGCCATGACAGGGGCGCCGCAACCGTCCACGCCCGTGTGCTGGACCCGCTGGCCCGTGTATTCCTCCACGACCGAGCGCACCGCCCGCTGCATGGGATGGTTTGGTTCCAGGTAGCCGGCCGTGTCCCAGCCGTTTTCCGAGCACGCCCACAGGAAGGCGGCATGCTTGCCGGAGCAGTTCATGGCGAGCCTGGACGGGCCGCTGTCGTTGCGGACCAGCCAGGCCCGGGCCGCGCGATCCTGTGGCCAGGCTGCCGGGCACCCCAGCTGGGCTTCGGTGACGCCGGCAGCCTTGAGCATGCCGGCGACCACATCCAGGTGCTCGCGCGAACCCGTGTGGCTGCCGGCGGCCACGGCCACCTGTGCCCCGCGCAGCGGCACGCCGGACTGCATGGCGGCCAGCGCCTGGAACGGCTTGATGCTGGAGCGCGGGTAGATGGGGGAATCAATGGCCCCCAGGGACGTGACCACCGAGCCGTCCCCGGCCAGGACGACGGCGGAACCCAGGTGCCGGGACTCCACGAAGCCGCTGCGTTCCACGACGGCGAGTTCAACGGCGTCGTGCGCCCGAAAAGTCTGGATCATGCTGTCATCCTAGCGGCTGGGAAGGAGTGGGAATGCCGGTGGATTCCTTGAGGAGGAGGGGGACGGAGCCGGTGGGCTTGTCTGCAGCCGCGGCCCGGGCGACGGCGGCCAATTGTGCCGGGGCCACATAGATGGTGACGGTGCCTGTCCGCCCGTCCGGAATGATCCTGTGGATCGCCGCACCTTGCGCCCCGGGAAGCCGGGTTTGCCAGGCGGCCACGGCCTCCACCGCCTTTTCCAGTTCCGCGGCATTGATGGTGACCAGGGTAGGGATGGCCCCGGCGCTGGCGGCAATGGTTTCGGCATCCTTCGTGGTGACGGCAACGTGGAGCTTGTTGCCCTCAATCCAGGCATCCGCGTAGGCGGCGCCCAGCCGGGTCTTCAAGGAGTCATTGAGCTGGAGCAGCGCAGTGGTCTCCGCGGCGCCGGGCGTGGTGGCGGAACCCGCGGTGCTTGCAGCGGAGGGGCTTGTGGCGGTGGAGCTTGTGGCGGCGGAGCTTGGCACTGTTCCCGCCGATGCCTGCTCTCCCGGACTCTGGGTTCCCGGGGCGCTGCCTTGTCCGCAGGCCGCCATGCCCAGGACGCCGGTCATTGAGGCCGCCATGGCCAGGGCGGCCAGTCTGCTGCTCGTCATTGTTGCTCCTGCCTTCGTGCGGACCGCCGGGGTGAAAAGAGGGCGAAATGGCAAGTGGGTCCCATTCGTGATGAACGGGACCCACTCCTTACTGGTTATGTGTTACAGCCTATGGCTTTGCCGTTAGTGCGCGGATTTGCGGCGGCGGAACAGCAGGAACGCAGCCCCTCCGAGCACCAGCAGGCTCCCTGCGGCGCCCAGTGGCAGCAGGGCGCTGGAGGCACCCGTGTTGGCCAGGCCGCCGTTGTTGGAGGGGTCCACCCCGCCGGCTGCGCCCGGAGCGGCGGGGGAGGCCGGGGTGGTGGCACCTGGCGTGGTGGGTGCGGGCTTCTGCGTAGCCGGAGGCGTGGGCTTGGCCAGCACCACGAAGTCAGCCTTGCCCGCCGGGGAGGACTGGCCATTGAGGGTCTGGACTGCCGAGAGGCTGTAGTTGCCGCTGGCAAACTTCTGGCTGAACGTGATGCTCCACGTGGAGCCGTCAACCGTGGCGTCATATTGCTGGCCATTAATGGTCACCTTGACCGTGGCGCCGGGGGTGTTGGTGCCCGAAACGGTAACGGGGCCCTGGTCATAAGGGAACTGCTGGCCCTGGCTCGGTGAGGTGACGGCCGGAGCGGCCGGCACCACCGTGAACTTGCTGGTGGCGGCCGGGGAGTCATTCCAATCGGCCAGGGTCTGCTGTGCCGTGACGGTGTAGCTGCCGATCTCCAACGCCGGTGCCACTGCCACACTCCACGTGCCGTTTGCAGCAACCACGGCGGTACCAGTGACGTCGCCGGACAGAGTCACGGTGGCGCCGGCCTTGCCGGTGCCCGTGATGGCGGAGACGGGGACCGTGGCGGAGCCGTTCAGGGCCGGGGCGGTGAACGCGGGGGCGGCCAGGGTCGCCTTGATGACCTGAATGGACGCCGTGGCGGTTGCCGAGGTGCTGTAGCCGTTCCTCGCCTGGGCCGTGATGGCGAAGGTGCCGAACTTGTTCGGTGCCTTCACTGACCACGTGCCGTTGGCGGCAACAGTGGGCGCAGGCGCGGACTTGACGCCGTCGATCGTGACGTCAACCAGCGTGCCCGCAGGGGCGTCCGCCACGGCGCCGCTGATGGTTGCCTCGCGGTACACGGTGCCCTTGGTGGTCACCGCAGGTGTGCCCAGAAAGATCTTGACGGTGTAGCCGTTGGTGGCGGCCAGGGCCGGCCTGATGTCGGCTGTAATCGCAACGGTGGTGCCGTCGTCCATGGTGCCGCCGGCGCTGGTGATGCCCACCGCCGTGGTGCCTGCAATAACGGGGCCGCCGGAGTCGCCGTGGTCGCTGCGCAGGTTGCCGATGGAGGCAAAGCCGCGGACAGCGCGCAGGTCGTTGGGGTTGCCGCCCGGGTTGACGGGCGACGGGGCGTTGATCCCCTGGATGACATACGCGCCCTTTTCGTCCACGGTTCCGCAGGTCCAGCCCGTAGTGCGGCCGGACTTGCAGATTTTTGCCCCGAGAACCGCATCGCCGACGCCCGTGACATGGACGGTGTCGGCGGAAATTTGTTGGGGAGCCGTGGGAACCCAGGATTTTGCCCCGGTCCACTTGGCCACGGCGGGGAGCTGGGTGAGGTTGCCGGCGATTTCGTTGATGACGGAGACGTCGGTGCCGATGTTTGAAGCGGGGTTGCCCAACAGGTCTGACGTGGTGAAGCTGTTGTTTGGGCCGCCGAATTGTGAGAAGCCGACCCTGCCGAGGGGGGTCAACAGGGATGCGGTGTTGAAGCTGTTGGTCGTCACATTTTCATTCGCCGGGTTCGTCAAGGCCGCCACCGTCGTGGCGCCGTCGGAGGTGCAGTGGCCTGCGGAGATGACGGCGGGCGCGCCCGCCATGTTGAAGCCGTTCCAGCCGATGCTGCAGAGCCCGCCGTGCCCGTTGCTGTCATCAGAGGTGTAGTAGCCCTCGCCGTTGACCATGTCGAAAGGGTCGCCCACCGCGTAGTGCGCTGTTCCGGGGCCCGTGGCGTCTACAACCACCACGTTTCCGTATTTGGCGGCGAATTCCGTGACGGACGGCATTGCCCTGGCAAACGCGCGCGGGGACGCTGTGGGCGTGGCGGGGGACTTGAGGTCGCCCGTGCGAATAACAAAATCGCCGCTAATGTTCTGGGCCACCGAAAGCAGGTTCCTGGCACCAAACGTCTTGACGTAGTCGTTGAACAGCGCATCCACGCTGGCGGCGTCCACCTTGGCGGGTCCCAGTGCCGACGGGGTGGCCTTCACCGTCACCTTGGTGGCTCCGGCGGCTTGCCTGGCAACGTCGGTGGCCGTTGTCTGGACGGTGATGCCGCCCCCGGACACCGAAACCACGGCGGCGGGATCCACCGTGGAAACCTCGGCCTGGACATCCGCGGCCTTGGCGGCAAGCTCGCCCTGGGCCTTGAATTCCTCAACCGTCATGCCAAGATCGCGCTTGAGCGCCTCAGCGAGGCCGCCGGGCAGTTCAGTGCCGGATGCGGCTGGCGCGGTGGCTGGCGCACTGGCGGTGCCGGGCGGCGTTGCGCCTGCCGTTGCCGAGCCTGCCGACATTGTTGGTGCGGCTGGCGGCTCGGGTTGAGGGGCGGCGTTTGCGGCGCCGGCCGCAAACGTGCCGGCCATGAAAACGGCGGCTGCGGCACAGGCCGCGCCTCCGCGCCTAAGAAGGGCGCGTGTGGATGCCTGCATGAATATCCCCCTGGTGGAGCCAATGCCTGTCACGGGTGCAAACCGGTGGTGAACCCGGCGCCGGCACCCGAAAAAGATCCGGGCCAGCCCACCATTGACGCTAGCAAGTCGAAAAACCGGGCCGCAAGGGGCAAACCGCATGTTTCGGGAGAAACCGCAGAATCAGGACGTGGAGTCCTGCCCATTGACACTCCGGGCGAAATGTGTCCGCCGCCACTGGCCCGGCTAAAGCGTTGCGGAAGTGGTTGCGGGGCCTTGTACCCTTGAATCGTGAAGGTACTAGTGATTGGCCCCGGCGGCCGCGAACATGCCATTGTCCGCTCCCTCTTGCGTGACCCGAATGTCACGGAGGTCCATGCGGCCCCCGGCAACGCTGGCATCGCCGAGATTGTGCCCACGCACGCCATCGACGCCAACAACCCCGCAGCCGTGACAGCCCTTGCACTAAAGCTGGAGAGCGACCTGGTGGTGGTGGGCCCCGAGGCCCCGCTGGCTGCGGGCGTGTCTGATGCGCTCACTGCGGCCGGAATTCCGGTGTTTGGCCCCAGCCGGGAAGCCGCCCAGCTCGAAGCGTCGAAGGCCTTTGCCAAGACCGTCATGGCGGAGGCCCAGGTCCCCACGGCCATGGCCCGCGTGGCCACCAACGCCGCGGAAGCTGCGGATGCGCTGGATGCCTTTGGTGCGCCCTACGTTGTCAAGGACGACGGCCTGGCGGCCGGCAAGGGCGTGGTGGTCACCAGCGACCGCGAGGAAGCCCTGACCCACGCCCAGTCCTGCTTTGACGTGGGCGGCACCGTGGTCATTGAGGAATTCCTTGACGGTCCCGAAGTTTCCCTGTTTGTCCTGGCCGACGGCCGCACCGTGGTGCCCCTGGCCCCGGCGCAGGACTTCAAGCGCATCTTCGACGGCGACGAAGGCCCCAACACCGGTGGCATGGGCGCCTACTCGCCGCTGGAATGGGTGCCGGCCAACCTGGTGCAGGACGTCATCGACCGCGTGGCCCAGCCCACCATTGACGAGATGGCCCACCGGGGCACCCCCTTTACCGGCGTGCTCTACTGCGGCCTGGCCCTGACCAGCCGCGGCACCCGCGTCATCGAATTCAACGCCCGTTTTGGCGACCCGGAAACGCAGGCCGTCCTGGCCCGCCTCAAGACTCCCCTTGGCGGCGTGCTCATGGCGGCGGCGAAGGGGCAGCTGGAGGACATCGACGAGCTGCGCTGGGCACCTGAGACGGCAGTCGCCGTCGTGCTGGCCAGTGAGAACTACCCCGACACCCCGCGCACCGGGGACAGGATCCGGGGCCTGAAGAAGGCGAACCGGCTGGAGGGCGTCCACGTGCTGCACGCCGGCACGGCCATGGACGACGACGGCAGCGTGGTCAGTGCCGGAGGGCGGGTATTGGCGGTGGTGGGCCTGGGCGCGGACCTGGAAGATGCCCGCGAAAAGGCGTACGCCGGCATGGAGCAAATTTCGCTGGAGGGCGGCCAGTACCGCACGGACATTGCGGCCAAGGCAGCGCGTGGCGAAATCACCGTGGCGGTTCCCGCCCCCAAGGCATAAGGACAAAACATCATCATGGCTTCAGCAGCAGCAAGCAGCACTGCCCCCTCCCTGCCCGGCTGGGAACACGTCTACTCCGGCAAGGTCCGCGACCTCTATACGCCGGCTGTGGGCTCCGGGCCGTTCGCCGGGCGCAGCGACGTGGTCCTGGTGGTGGCCAGCGACAGGATCAGTGCCTTTGACTTCATCCTGGCCAGCGAGATTCCGGACAAGGGCCGGATCCTGACGCAGCTGAGCCTGTGGTGGTTTGAGCAGCTTGACGTACCCAACCACCTCGTTGCGACCACGGTGGAGGAAGGCGTGCCGGCCGCGGTGGAGGGGCGTGCCATGGTGTGCCGGAAGCTCGAGATGTTCCCCATCGAGTGCATCGCCCGGGGCTACCTGACGGGCTCGGGACTGTTGGAGTACCGCGCGTCGAAGACAGTGTGCGGCTTGCCGCTGCCGGACGGCCTGGGTGACGGATCGCGCCTGGCGGAGCCCATTTTCACGCCGTCGGCCAAGGCGGAGGTTGGCACGCATGACGAAAACATCACCTTTGACACCATGGTGGGCACGGTGGGGGCGGACAATGCCCGGGCCCTGCGGGAACTGACGCTGGGGATTTACTCGCGTGCGGAGGAGATTGCCCGGGAGCGCGGCATCATCCTGGCGGACACGAAAGTGGAATTTGGCACCGACCCGGCTACGGGCACCATCACCCTGGGCGACGAGGTGCTCACCCCTGATTCCTCACGGTTCTGGGACGCCGGGCTGTGGGAACCGGGCAAGGCGCAGCCCAGCTTTGACAAGCAATACGTGCGCGACTGGCTCGCCAGCGACGCCTCCGGCTGGGACCGGAAGTCGGACACGCCGCCGCCCGCGCTGCCCGCGGAGGTCATTGCGCGCACCCGGGAGCGTTACGTGGACGCCTACGAACGGCTGACCGGGAAGAAGTTCATTTAGCGCTGGACGGCGCCGAGGTCGCGGGGCGATTCAGTGTCCTTGATGCCCGCCTCCGCCTGGGCCACCCTGTCCGCGGCGCCGGCCTGCAAGGCCAGTTCCCGGGCTTCCCGGAACGCCTGAAGGGCGTCCTCCGGGCGGCCCTCGGCCTGCAGGACCTGGCCCAGCAGGAGCGCCGTGTCACCGGCAATGTGGCTTGGCAGTGTGGACCGCTCCGGGCCCAGGGCCTCAATGAGCGCCAGGGCGTGGGCGGTGTCGCCTGTCAGGTAGTTCCAGCGGGCCCGCAGCAGCGTCAGCTCCATGGCTTCAGCTCCCGTTGCCCCCACCACCGAATGGGCCAGTTCACTGCGCTCAATGGCCTGGAGGGTGGCAGGTTCCACCACGCCGGCAGCGAGCCGCACCCACGCCGTGGACTTGTTGAACTGGGCCCAGCGGGCCAAATCCTGGGTGGGGGAGAGCAGGCGGCTGGCCTTGGCATGGTGGTTCAGGCCGTTGCTGACATCCTGGCGGATGAAGGCCACATTGCCGATCACCCAGTGCATTTCCCCGGCCATCTGTGCGGGCGTGGAATCGGTAATGGCAGCGGCCAGGGTCAGGCAGTGCTCCCAGGCGTCATCCAGGCGGCCGGCCTCGGTCAGGGCGCCGATCAGGGTTTGCAGGGCCGTCAGGTAGGAGGAGTACTCCTCCTCGGTGTCCCCGGACCCTATTTCCACGGCCATGGTGGCCTGCTCGATGGCCTCGGGGAGCCGGCCAAGGCCAAGCAGCGCGGCAGCCATGACCTGGCGCGTGCGCAGTGCCAGTGAATCGCTGCTGGCTGTCAGCGGGTTCGCCAACAGTCGGTGCAGCACGGTCAGGGCCGACTCACACTCAACATTGCGCATCAGGGCGCTGGCCTGCAGGTACGTCATGTTCCACCAGGTCACGGAGTCGCGGCTGGCGATGGCCTTTTCGGCGGCGATGGCGGCGTTGGATGCGGCTGTGGAGTAGTCGCGGGTGTCCCAGCACTGCCGGGCGTAGAGGGACGCTTGCAGGTATTCGGTCTCTTCCGTGGAGACGGGCCGGACCCACTCTTCAATGGAGTGCGGCGCCAGCTGCAGCTGCCGGGCAAGCTGCTTGATGATTTCCACGGTGGGCTCGCGGCGGCCGTTTTCGAGCAAGGAGATATAGCTGGATGAGTAGAGCGAACCGCCCAACTCGGCCTGCGTGAGGCGCCGGTCCAAGCGTTCCTGCCTTAGTCGATCCCCAAAACTGCTGCCCACTGTTGCGCTCCTCCTTGGAACTTGCCGATACAGCAAGTCATTTATCCAACTCTAATGTCTACGGTGAAACGATGGGAGCCCGAGCCATGGAATGTTTCTTCCTGCAGATGGACCACATATTACATGGGCACGCCGCCGCACAGGGTGAGCTTATACAGTGCGGCGTGGCCTTGCCTGGCCACCAGCGTGAACCCCTCCGACGCCGAGGCCAGTGTTACTCCCGGATAAAGCGACATGGGATTGTCAAAAGCCGGGATGTAATCGGTGCCAAAATCGAGCAGGTAGGTGACGCCCTGGCGCTTCGCGGCGGCACACACCTGCTGGTCGCCGCCCACGCGGTTCAGCCAAAAGCGCAGCGTGTACAGGTCGGGATTGAGGTCTCCCTGGGAGCTGTACGGGAACAGCATGTGCCGCCCGGCCAGCGCCATGGCCAGGGCTGAACCGTTATAGGGATTGTTGGCGATCACGTCCTTGGGAGTGGTGAACTGGTCCAGACGGTGGATCAGCGACAGTTCATCCGCGTCCACCTGGGCCAGGGAGTCCGGCTGTGCAGGCACGTTGTAGACGGTGCGCACGGCACCGGCCATTTGCCACATCCCGGGATTGGAGAAGGCGAGGACGACGGCGAGCCCGGCTGCCGCCGTCGTCCTGCCTTTGCCTGTGGCGGCCCAGGCGAGGCGGGCCGGGAACCTGCCCGTCAAGTAGTCCAGGCACCAGGCCAGCCCGACTGCGGCCAGGGGCACCGCCACCAGGGGGAGGAGGGCGGCGATGCGCTCGGGGTTGTCCCACCAGGGTGCCATCAGGGAGTTGGCCAGGGGCAGGTTGGTGCCGGCCGCCAGAGGGTAGGTGAAGGACGCCAGCACCAGGGCGCCCAGCAGCCAGCGCAGCTTGTGCACCGTAAAGGCTCGCCACGTCCCCAGCACGACAAGTGCGGTCAGCAGCACGGCCGGGAACCAGATGGGGGCCGGGGCGTTGGTGAAGTTGCGCAGCAGGGCCAGCGGGAATGGCAGGAATGCGGGGCTGGTGTAGTTGAACAGGCTGCGGATTTGCGGCAGGAGGGCCAGCGCGGCGCCGGCCGCGGCAAGGCCCGCCACGAGTGCGCCCAGCCTGGTCCAGCCCGCGCGGTGGCTGCGGGCAAAGTTGCGGCGCAGCCAGCCGAACACCATGGCCGCCAGCAGGGGGGTGAGCACCAGGAGCACGCTGAACACCCCGTTGGGCTGGGCCGTGATGGCGCCGGGGAGGAAGAGGACCACCAGGGCCAGGGCCATGGCCGGGCCGGGCAGGCGGCCCTCGGCGGGGCGGATGATAAGCAGGACCAGGGCGATGCCCACGGGGACCAGAGCGTTGGACAGGGAATTGGGGTAGGCGGAGCCGTATTGCAGCAGGAGCAGCGGGAAGGCGGGGAAGGCGGCCGCGAGGGCGCCGGTTGCCGCCAGTACTGTGCGGCTGTCGCCAAAGAGGACCCGTGCCAGGAATACGCAACTGAGCGGCCAGACCACCCCGGCCACGGCCAGCCACATGATGTTTGTGGCGGCGGGCACGCTGATGCCGGTGAGGATCACCAGCAGGCTGGCGAGTCCGTGCCAGGCACCCGGGTAAAACGCGGATTTGACGGTGGGCAGGATGAAGCTGGAGATCGCGAAGGAGGAGGCGTTGCCTGTTTGGACCGCGTGTTCGGTGGCGTTGAGGTGGAAAACGGAGTCGTAGCCCTGGGTGAACTGCTCCGGGTTGGCGGCGGCGGTGGCCAGCAGCACCGTGGTGATGGCCAATGCTGTCAGGACCCCGGCCGCGGCGGCGCCCACCGTGCCGCGCGGGTCGCGGGAGGGGTTCCGTCCCCCTGCCGGTGCCGGTGCCGGTGCCGGTGCCGTTGCCGGGGACAGGTAGGGGATGAAACGCCGGGCCAGGTAGGCGCCGGCAGCCGCGATGGCCGTCCCCAGCAGGACCACCGGTGCGCCCCAGCCCAGGTGGAGCCACGGGGCCACGATGGCGCTGACGCCGATGATGGAGACGGAGACGGCCGGGGCCAGGCACAGGGCCGCCAGCCCCCGGAGCCGGAGGGTGAACATCACGCAGGCGCCGGGGAGGCCGAGGATCAACAGTGCCAGGGTGAAGGCCGGCAGTGCCTCAAGCCATGAAGTCACGCGGATGTCCTGTGCTGGGTGGGAAGGTGGGCTGGGGTGCCGGGCTAGATCTTCTTGACCACGCTGGATTTGAGGAGCATGTTGCCGAAGCCGTCGATTTTCGCGTCGATGTCGTGCCCGTCAACAGGCGTGATGAGGCGGATGTTGCGCACCTTGGTGCCTGCCTTGAGACCCTGGGGGTTGCCCTTGATTTTCATGGTCTTTGCGATGCTCACGGTGTCGCCGTCGGCCAGGACGTTGCCCACGGAGTCCCGCACCACATTTTCAGTTTCCGTGTCCGCAGCGGAAGGGGACCATTCGTGGCCGCACTCCGGGCAGACCAGCAGCTCGCCCATCTCGTAGGCGAGTTCGCCGGAACATTCGGGGCACGGGGGAAGTGTGTCGCTCATGTCCCCAGTCTATCCGGGGCCGCTGCCCGGGTCCCGGCATTCCCGGTGCAGGTGATGCTCCTTCTGCTGGTGCCCGCAGTCCGCATCGCGGCCGAACGGATAATCATCTGCGCAATTCTTCCGTTGGCGGCTTTCGTGGCGTCTGCCTTCGGACACAACGCCGAGGTGAAGCTGGCCCGTGTAGCATGGCGACGCCAGTGCCATTTGGCAGCAGCAGTATCCGATGTCGCGAAGGCGCCCATCCGGGCGATGCCCACCAAGTGATCTTTTCCATTCGTACCGGAGTCTTGGCCCTGGATATTTGACGAAATTGACGTGCGGCCTTGATAAATGCGCTGATGTTCACTTTGTGCACTGCCGTACACAGGGTACAAAGCCATCCATAGGAGAACCCCAGGCCAGCCAGCAAACGGCTCAGAATCTTTTGCGTCCAACTGCAGGAGCCGAACCACCACACCCCAGCGGCAAGGCTGTCTTGCTCGGCGAAGCCATGAGCGTAGCGGCCGAAGGGTTGGGGAAGGGCCGACAGGGCGGTGATCCCCTACGGGAATCACCGCCCTGTCCCTGATGTGCCGGCGCGTGGGCGGCTCTTACTTGATCAGTGCTGCAGCCTGGTCCATCAGCGCCCCTGCTGATGCGGCACCGCTGGCTTCGGCACCCTTGCCAGACGCTGTGACCGAAATGAGGACACCATCCTTGATGGCGTGCGCCATGTAGGTGCTTTGTGCAGCGCCGCTTTGGGTTGACATTGCCGTCCTGTAGGCGATGGTTCCCGGTACCGTGCCGATGCCAGCGAACTTGTCCGTGGCCACGGTCATGGACTGTCGTGCCATTGACAGCGTCATGGTGGCACACTTGGCGGCATTGGCGACGCTGGCGTCGAGGCTCCGTTGGAGCGACTTCACGTCAACCCCTGAAGTGAGCGTCACCGTGGTCATGACACTTGATTCGTTGTTGACTTCAGCGCCGGCTGCCGAGGTTGAACCTGCCACAGGCTCCGAGGAGCCCAAAGTCTCGAGCTCTTTGCATTCGGCCGGTTCAACGGTGAACATGCTCATGAGCGCCTTCACCGGGTTGGCCCCGGCGAGCTCTTCAGCGGAGGCGGTGGTCAACTCCGTACCGCTCCCGGGCTTGATTTGCTTGACCATGGCCATGAGCTCGTCATTGCTGTACTGCTTCGCCGCTTTCGGAGTGGGCGTCGCGGAAGCCGTTGGCCCAGCCATCCCGGCAGCTTCTCCGGACACACCACAGCCAGTCAATGCCATCACTACCAATGCCGATATCGCGGCACTGTGCAGCGTAAATTTCTTCACGTAATTCCCCCATTGGTTCTCAATTTCTAGGTCGAGTGATCCTCAACCGGAACTACACTATCGGCCACCGGGCCGAAGTGCATTCGGGTCAGGGTACTGGGCCTTTCGAGACCCACACGCGAGGGGGGACTGCACGCTACAGCGGCCCGCTTCGTCGAAGCGGGACGCTGCAGCCGAGGTTGTCGGCAGCCTAGATGGCCAGTTCCTCATCTTCTTCACGCGACTCTTCTTCGGCGTCGTCGATGTACTGCTGTACTTTCGCGAGGGGAAGGTGGGAGTTCAGGGCCAGGATGAACACCACCACGGTGATGACGGCGTTGCTCAGGAAGGCCCACCAGAACAGCTCAGGATGCGACGACGGGTCCATCAGCCAGCTTTGGAAGCCAACCAGCACCAGCCAGGGGACCAGCCACATGGCACCGGCCTTGAAGTCCAGCTTGGGCTTGCTCTTGCGGTCGCCGGTGAATTGGAAAAGGACCAGGAGCAGGTAACCGAGCAGGATGGTGATGAACATCTTGGAGTTGGTGCCCCAGCCTCCCCAGAACACGATCAGGTTGGCGCAGTAGAAGGCAATCAACGGGATGGTGTTTCCACCCGGCAGCTTGAACGGGCGGTGGCGGTCTCCCATTTGGCGGCGCAGCGCGGCAACCACCAAGGGGCCCGAACCGAAGGACAGTACCGTGGCGGAAGTGATGAAGCCCACCAGCTGCTGCCAGCTCGGGAAGGGCAGGAACATGACCAGGCCCACCAGGAACGTCAGGAACAGGCTCCAGTGCGGAACGCCATGCTTGTTGGTGGCCGCCAGCCAGCGCGGGGCATTGCCGTTGCGACCCTGTGCGTAGGAGACGCGGGCGGCGATGGTGGTGTAAATCAAGCCTGTGTCGGTGGGGGAGATGATGGCGTCGGCATACAGCAGGTAGGCCAGCCAGGCCAATCCGCCCGTGGTGGCCAGGGCTGCCAAGGGGCCGAAGTCGTTGGTGAAGGTCAGGTGGGACCAGCTGCCGGAGCTTTGCAGCACGTGTTCAGGGATGCCCATGGTGAAGGCGACCTGGAGCAGTGCATAGATGACGGCCGTGATGCCCACGGAGCCAATGATGGCGAAGGGGATGTTGCGCTTCGGATTGGTTGTTTCGCCGGCCAGTTCAATGCCTTGGCGAAAGCCCAGGAAAGAGAAGGTGATCCCGGCGGTGGCGATGCAGGTGAAGATCGCGGCGCTGCCGGAGGGTGCGAAGCCCAGCGAGGTGAAGTTGTTTAGGGTCCCCATCTGGGTGGTGCCAAAGGCCATGATGAGGAAGGTGGCGATCACCAGGACAATGATGAACAGCTTCCACCAGACCAGGACGTTGTTGATCTGGGCAAAGAGGCGGACGCCGTAGTAGTTGATCATGACAAAGATGGCCATCAGCACCACGGCAATCACGATGCCCAGCGGTGTCAGCGTGTGCACCGTGGTGTTTTCCACCCGCTGTGCGATGGTGAACGGCGCGTATTTGGTGGCGTAGGTCAGTGCGCCCATGACCTCAATGGCGGGGACGGCGGCGGAGCTGACCCAGGTGATGAAGCCCAGTGAATAGCTGGCGAAGGATCCCCACACCAGGTGCGGGTACCTGACCACGCCGCCGGAGATGGGGAACATGGGTCCCAGCTCGGCATAGCAAAGGCCGATCATCAGGACCATGAGTCCGGCGATCAGCCAGGAAAATATTGCTGCGGGACCGGCAATTTGGGAGGCGTTGTAGGCTCCGAACAGCCAGCCGGAGCCGATGATGGAGCCAATGGCGGTAAAGAGGAGGCCGATGGGTCCCAGATGCCGTTTGAGTTTGATTGCGGATTCGGGAGTTCCTCCCTGTGGTCTGCTTTCTGTAGCTGCTGTCATGGGAAAACCATCTCCTTTGGCGGTTTTTAGGGTACTTTCCGGAAACTACGCCCGCCGATTGGGCATTGTGAGTGAGTTTCCTGTGATTTTGCCTAGAAAATGTCCACAACAGGCCGGGTAAAGGGTGGGGGTCGGCGTCGAGTTTGCCGCGTGTGGGCTATCAGCCAGCTTGGCTCGATGGCGCGGCGCCCGCCAGGAATGAGCGGGGGGCCAGAATGCTGATGCGTTAATCAAAAAAGGCGCTGTCCGCATGGACAGCGCCTCTTGCTGGTCGGGGTGACAGGATTTGAACCTGCGGCCTCGTCGTCCCGAACGACGCGCGCTACCAAGCTGCGCCACACCCCGATCCATTGCCGTCCAGGACCGCGAAGGTCCGGAAAAGCAACTTCTCAAGAATAGCGGACGGGGGCCCGTTCCGCGAAATCGCCGCACCGCCGGCCCCCGTGCGGGGCGGGTTACACCAGGGAGTCCCGCCACGCCCCGTGCAGCGCGGCAAACCGCCCGCCTCCGGAAATCAGCTCGGCCGGCGAGCCGTCCTCCACAATGCGCCCGTCGTGGACCACCAGCACCCGGTCGGCAATGGCCACCGTTGAGAGCCGGTGGGCGATGATCAGTGCCGTCCGGCCGGGCGCCCCTCCGGGCCCGCTTCCCCCGCCCAAAAGCTGGTGAAGGCCGTCCTGCACCATCCGTTCCGATGGGATGTCCAATGAGGAGGTGGCCTCGTCCAGGATCAGCACCGCCGGGTTCGCCAGGAACGCTCGCGCAAAGGAAATCAGCTGTCGCTGGCCCGCCGAGACACGCCCGCCCCGCTTGTTGACGTCCGTGTCGTATCCATCCGGCAGTGCCCGGATGAAACCGTCGGCGCCCACTTCCCTGGCCGCGGCCTCAATCTCGGCCCGGCTGGCGGCGGGGTTTCCCAGCGCAATGTTTTCGGCCACCGTTCCGCTGAACAGGAAGGCCTCCTGCGTCACCATGACCACGGCACGGCGCAAGTCGGCGATGGACAGCTGCCGCAACTCGACGCCGTCGAGCGTCAGGGAGCCTGCCGTGACGTCATAGAACCGGGCGATGAGCTTGGCAAGGGTTGACTTGCCCGCCCCCGTGGCACCGACGACGGCGACAGTCTGGCCCGCGGGAATGTCCAGGTCCAGCCGGGGCAGGACGGCGGGGCCGCTGCCGTAGCCAAACTCGACGCCGGCAAACCGGATGTGGCCCTGCGCGCGGGGCAGCGGGACGGGCGTGCGCGGCGGCAGGACGGTGGGGACTTCCTCGAGCAGGCCGGAGACCTTTTCCAGGGCGGCCTGGGCGGACTGGAAGGAGTTGTAGAACATGGCCATCTGGCTGATCGGCTGGAAGAAGCGCTTCGTTGCCAGCAGGAGGGCCAGCAGTGCGCCCACGGCCAGCCCGTGGTCCAGGACGCGGAAGCCGCCCACCAGGAGCACCACGGCCACGGCCACATTGCCGATCAGCACCAGGCCCGGCTGGAAGATGCCGTTGAGGTTGATGGAGCGGACGGTGACGCGGCGGTAGTCCTCGGCGAGTTCGTCGTAGGTGGCGGCATTGTCCTTCTCGCGCCGGTACGCCTTCACCGCTCGGATGCCAGTCATGGTCTCAATGAAGTGTACAATCAACCGGGCGGACACCACCCGCGAGGACCGGTAGGCAGCCTGCGAGCGGCGCTGGTACCAGCGGGAGAGGAAGTACATCGGAACGGCGGCGGCCAGCACCAGCAGCCCCGTGATCCAGTCGAGCGAGAAGATGCTCACGGCCGTCAGGACCATGAAGATGATGCCGGAGGCCAGGTCGGCAATGCCCGAATCAAGCAGCTCCCGCAGCGCCTCCAGGTCCGAGGTTTGGCGGGAAATGATGCGCCCCGAGGTGTAGGTCTCGTGGAATTCCAGGCTCAGCCGCTGCGTATGGCGGAAAACCTGGATGCGCAGGTCAAGCAGCATGGCCTGGCTGAGCCGGGCGGTGGCCGTGAGGTAGGTGGCGGTCAGCCACGAGCTCGCGACGGCGGCCAGCAGGTAGCCCCCACCCGTGACCAGTAGTGGCAGCAGGTTGCCGCCGGACCTGACGGCGGGCAGTGCGGAGTCGATCCCGTAGGCGATCAGCAGTGGCCCGGACACCTTGGCGGCCTGGGACAGCACCACCAGCACCACCGTGATGATGAAGCGGCGGCGGACGGGCCGGAGCAAGGTGCGCAGCAGCCGGACTGAGCGCTGCCGCACCGCCTTGCTGTCCGCCTTGCTCAGTTCCACGCGGTCCTCGTTGGCCGTTCCGGTGGTGGTGCTCATGCGCCCGCTTCCTTTCCTGCGCCCAGTTCTTCGGCCAGTTCCTCGCCGAGCCCGGTTTCCAGGTGGCTGTCGAGGTCCCGCGGCTCCTCGGTGAGGCTGGCCAGCACGTAGCGGTAGTGGCTGTTGGCTGCGAGGAGTTCGCTGTGCGTGCCGACGGCGGTGATCCGCCCGTCCTGCAGCAGCGCCACCCTGTCCGCCAGGGACACGGTGGACGGGCGGTGGGCCACGATGAGCGTGGTGGTGCTCTCCAGCACGGAGCGCAGCCGTTCGGTGACGCGCTCCTCCGTGTTGACGTCGAGGGCAGAGAGGGGATCATCCAGCACCAGCACCGCGGGGCGGGCGGCGATGGCCCGGGCCAGCGCGATGCGCTGCCGCTGGCCGCCCGACAGGCTCAGGCCTTCCTCACCGATGAGCGTGTCCACACCTTGCGGGAGCGTGTAGGCAAAGCTTGCCTGCGCCACTTCCAGGGCCTGCTCCAGGACGTCCTCGGGGGAGAGCCCCGGCTGTTCGGCGGCGCCCAGCAACACGTTGTCGCGCACGGAGTTGGAGAACAAGGTGGTGTCCTCGAAGGCCACGGCCACATGGGTGCGCAGCGCCGAAAGCGTCAGCTGGCGGACGTCGACGCCGTCGAGCATCAGGGTGCCGGCCGTGACGTCAAACAGGCGCGGAACCAGGCTGAGCAGCGTGCTTTTGCCGCAGCCGGTGACGCCCACCAGCGCCATGGTCTCACCGGCCCGCAGCGTGAGGTTGATGCCGTCCAGCACGTCCCTTGTCGCTGCGGGGGTGTCCGGGTAGCGGAAGTGGACGC
Source organism: Arthrobacter silviterrae (assembly GCF_011045165.1). GTDB lineage: Bacteria > Actinomycetota > Actinomycetes > Actinomycetales > Micrococcaceae > Specibacter > Specibacter silviterrae. Next base: position 19,587 of record NZ_JAAKZI010000012.1, on the reverse strand, counting down.
CGCGGAACTCCAGCTCGCCGCGCGCGGAGTCCAGCGCGACGGGTGAGGCCGGATCGGTGACGGTGTTGACGGCGTCCATGACCTCAAAATGCCTGTCGATCGCGGTCTTGGCGGTCAGGGTCATCGCCATGAGCGGCCCCATGGATTCCACCGGCCCGGCCACCACGGCGGCCGTGGCGAAGAACGCGACCAGTGCGCCGACGTCGAGCTTTCCGGCGGAAACCAGCAGGATGCCGTCCACCAGACCCGAGCCCAGCGCCAGCTCGGGCAGCAGCGTGACGACCAGCGAGAACACGGCGAGCGACTTGGCCTTGTGGATTTCAGTGGCCTGGAGCTCCTGCGCCTGCCCGGCAAAGGAGTCCAGCGCCTCCGGCCCCCGTCCAAATGCCTTCAGCACGCGGATGCCGTGGACGGATTCCTCCACGGCGGTGGCGAGGTCGCCGGCCTGGTCCTGGCTCTTGCGGCTGACGCGGCCGTAGGACAGCCGGAACCTAAAGCCGAATATGGCGATGGGCACGGCCGCGGCGAGGAAAATCAGGCCCAGCTGCCAACTCATGGAAAACATAAGCGACACGCCAATCACCACGGTCAGGGTGGTCACCACCAGCATGATGGCCCCGAATGCCATCCAGCGTCGCATGAAATTCAGGTCGCTCATGGCGCGGCTGAGGAGCTGGCCGGAGCCCCAGCGGTCGTGGAATTCCACCGCGAGCGACTGCAGGTGGCGGTAGAAGGACGTGCGCATCCGGGTTTCCACGGTGGTGGCGGGGACAATGACAAACTGCCGCCGCAGCGCGATGAGCCCGGCTTCCAGAATGCCCAGGCCAAGCACGACGGCGGCACCCGTCCACAGCCCCTTCGTCCCGTTGCCCGGTTGCAGGGCTGTGTTGACCAGCACCCGGTAGACCTGGGGGACGACAAGCGCCACCACGCTGGCCGCCAGTGCGGACAGCAGGCCCCAGATGAGTGGCCAGATGATCGGCTTCAATTGTGGCGCCAGGCGGCCCAGGGAAGTGAAAAGGGTGGAATTGTCTTTGCTGGTATGTGCGTCTGCCATGGAGTTACGTTGACTGCCCAACTTCAACTGCACCTCTTCAACGGCGCAGTGAATCGATGTCTTTTCAGGGAAGTCCAGCCTACGCCCGCCCGCGTGCCGGGGAGGGTTGCCGCACCCGGTTAACTCGTTAACCTGGGCAATTTGTTTTGGCTCGGGTCAGCTGGCCGTGAAGGCCGGTTCCAAAGTGGCATTGACGCGGACAGTGCCGCCCTCGAGGGCAACCGAGGCAAATTGCCACAAAATGGCGCCGGTGGGGGCATGGACCACCATGTCATGGCGCAGCGGCATTTGCAGGAGCGGGCCGTGGTCCGTCTCCTTCCAGCGGGGCACGCCCGGCGCCTGCAGCCGCGCCAGCGGTACGGGGTGAAGTGAAGCCACCTCTGCCGGATTGCGGCGGGGCTTCTGGGGGCCGCGCAACAGGACCACAATGGGGGTGATCACAATTCCCCGCGATGCGTTGAAGTCGTCCAGCACCCCAAGGACGTCCACCGGGCCGGCCTGCAGCCCAGTCTCTTCCTCGAGTTCCCGCAGTGCCGTTTCCGTTATGGATTCCCCGGGGTCGGCCTTGCCGCCGGGAAGTGCCCACTGGCCCGGATTGGACCCGCGCGCGGTGCGCTTGATCATCAGGAAGTGCGGCTGCCCTTCCTTTTCATAGAGGGTGATGGCCACTGCAGCGCGACGGATTCCTTCGAACTCGGGCTCGCCGTGCCGCTGCCAGCCTGCGAGGCGGGACGCAATGCCATCAGCAAGTTCCTGCAGGGAATCCGGCTCCGGGCGGACAGTGTTGACAGGCATGGTGCTCCTTAGGCCCTGCCGGCGACGGCGGCTTCGGCCCGGGTGCCGCCGTCGGGCAGCAGGCTCAGGTGGGTGTCGATGATGTTGACCAGCATTTGGCGCATGGAGTCGACACTCATGTTGGGGGCGCCCGTCAGGATCTTGATGGCGGCCCCGTCCGTGGCGGAGGTCAGCAGGCGGGCAAAGACCACCGGATCGGTGTCCCGGAAAATCCCCTGCCGCTGGCCGCGCCGGACGGTGCGGACCACGGCGTCCAGCCAGCGCTCATAGAAGTCGTTGTGGAGGGCACGCAGTTCCGGGTTCAAGCACGTCTCGGTCCAGAACTGCAGCCAGATGGACCATTCATTGCGAACCTGCACGCCCGCCGGGAGCTGCATTTCGATCAGGGCCAGCAGGCGCTTGCGCGCGTTCTCAATCTGCCGCAGCGCCTCGCCCTGCCGGATGAAGGCCTGGTCCACGCAGTACCGCAAGGCCTCCTGCAGCACGTCGTCCTTGCCGGGGAAGTAGTAGTGGATGGTCCCCGTGCTGGTGCCGCAGATCGCTGCAATGTCCTGGACCCGGACATGGTGGTAGCCGCGTTCGGCGATGAGCGGCCATGCGGCCTCAAGGATCGCGTTGCGGCGGTCCGGCTTGCCCCGGCCTTCAGTTGCTTCAGTCATGGGAGATCCTTCAGCGCGGCGGATGCTTCGATGAAATGACTCTAGCCTATTTGTCAAACTGACGCATCAGTCAGACTTGATTTTGGTTCCACTGGGTGGAATTTGCCGGGATTCGTCGAAAATTCGCCATAATTCAGCAAAGTCTTGACATCTGTGACGGGAACCACAATGCTGGCTAAATGATCGACGCGTCAGTCAGACGCGACGAAGCCCGGATTTTCCTCCACTGTTGCAGGAGTCAAATGCTATGACCGCTCCCCGGCGCCCCAAGACTTTACGCACCGTTACAGCCACGCTTTTGGCGGCCGCGATGATAGGCCTGGCCGGCTGTTCATCCGCCCCCGGCACGTCAACCGCCGACGTCAATTCCGCCCCGAAGGACGGCGGTACCTTGCGAGTCGGCATTGTGGGCGGGTCCGCCAAGGACTCCCTGGACGCCCACTCACCCGTGACGCACCCGGATGAGGCCCGCGTCATCCAGCTGTATGAAACGCTTGCCACCTACGACGTTAACCACAAGGTGGAGATGGCGCTGGCGGACAAGATTACACCGTCTGCCGACGCGAAGACGTGGACCGTCCATCTCCGTGACGGATTGAAGTTCAGCAACAACAAGCCGATCACGGCTGATGACGTCATCTTTACGTTCAAGCGCATTACCGATCCAAAGGCCCCCATGGCCGGGGCCAGCGCACTGTCCACCCTGAACCGGGACGGCCTGAAGGCCTTGGATGCCCAAACCATCGTTTTCCCCTTCAAGACGCCGTTTGCAACGTTCCCCGACAACGTGGCCCAGTACAGCACCGGCATTGTCCCGGTGGGCTATGACCCCAAGAATCCCGTCAGTTCAGGCCCGTTCATGATGAAGGACTTCACCGCGGGGCAGCAGAGCACCTTTGTCAAGAACCCGAACTATTGGCGCAAGGGCGAGCCCCACCTGGCCGCCGTCACCATCATCGACTTCCCCGATGACACCGCCCGGGTCAACGCCCTGCTGGGCGGGCAGGTGGACGCCATCGACCAGCTGCCCCTGGGCCAGATCAACATCGTCAAGGCCAATCCGGCCCTGAAGGTGCTTGAATCAGCAACGGGCTCCTGGGTGCCGTTCACCATGCGCGTGGACCAGCCGCCATTCAACGATCCCAAGGTGCGCCAGGCTTTCAGGCTGATCGTGGACCGCAAGCAGATGGTGGAGCAGGTGCTGGGTGGCCACGGAACTGTCGGAAACGACCTGTACGCCCCCTTTGACACCTGCTTCGACAAGAGCATTCCACAGCGCACGCAGGACATCGCCAAGGCCAAGCAGTTGCTCGCCGAGGCTGGCAAGTCGAACATGAGCGTGGACCTGGTGACCTCCTCAGCGGCTGCCGGAATGGTGGAGGCGGCACAGGTGTTCGCCCAGCAGGCCAAGGCCGCCGGTGTCACGGTCAACGTGAAAAAGGTGGACCCCGGCGAGTTCTACGGTGACAAGTACCTCAAGTGGACCTTTTCGCAAGACTTCTGGTTCACCCGCGACTTCCTGCCTCAGACGGCCGCATCAGGCTTCACCGATTCCCCTTACAACGAAACGCATTGGGACAACAAGGACTGGTCCGCGCTGGTGAACAAGGCCAGCGCCACCGTCGACATGACAGCCCGCTGCGCGCTCATTCAGCAGGCCCAGCAAATTGAATACAACGACGGCGGCTACATTATCTGGGGCTTCCCCAACAGCGTCGACGCCTACTCCTCGACTGTCCAGGGATTCAGCCCCGACAAGAGCGGCATCCCGCTCACGTCATTTGGGTTCCGGAGCGTTTGGATGAACAAATGAGCCGAAAGGGCGGGGGCGGCATGAGCCGGATGTTGTTCAGGCGCTCGCTGTTCGGCCTGTTCACCCTCTGGGTTGTCTCCATCGTGGTTTTCCTCGCCACCCAGGCACTCCCAGGTGACGCGGCCCAGGCGATCCTGGGCCGCGAGGCCACCCCGGAGCGGCTGGCGGCACTGCGCGCACAGCTCCACCTGGGCGGTTCACTGCCCGAACAGTACTTCAGCTGGCTGGGCCATGTGGTCACCTTCAACATGGGCTCATCGCTCGCCAGCGGCAACCCTGTCCTGGACACCATTGGCCCCATGGTGCTCAATTCCACCGTCCTGATGTTCGCCTCCGCCGTCATTGCCATCCCCCTGGCCATTGTCATCGGAACCTGGAGCGCCCTTAAGAAGGACACGGCCATGGACCATGTGACGGGGGTGGTCACACTCGTGATGGCCTCCCTGCCGGAATTTGTGGTCGGTGTGCTGCTGGTCCTGCTCCTTTCCACCGGGCTGCTGCACCTGTTCCCGGCTGTGTTCGTCCAGATACCCGGCGAGCACGTCTGGAGCCACCCGGACCAGCTGGCGCTTCCCGTCCTCACCCTGGTGCTGGCGGTATCCCCCTACATCATCCGGATCATGCGGGCCACCATGCTGGAGGTCCTGGACAGCCAGTACGTCCAGCAGGCCCGCTTGAAAGGCCTGCCCGAGCGCACCGTCATCTGGAGGCACGCCATCCCCAACGCGATCGGCCCCGTGGCACAGGTCATCGCCCTCCAGCTGGCATGGCTGATCGGCGGCGTGGTGATCGTGGAGTACCTGTTCCGCTTCCCCGGGATCGGCTTTGAACTCATCGACTCCGTAACCAACAGGGACCTTCCCGTCATCCAGGCGCTGGTCATCATCATCGCCCTCTTCTACGTCATCGTGAACCTGCTGGCCGACGTCGTGACGCTGGCCGTCAACCCGAAAGTAAGGACCGCACAATGAGCACCGTCGCCACCAAGCCCGCCGGGCCGGGAGCCGGAATCCGTGTGCGGGCGCCGCGCAAGAAGGGGCTGCTCCGGCGGGCTCTGAAGTCCAGGCGGACAGTGATTGGCGCCATCCTGAGCGTCCTCATCTTCGCCATCGCCTTCCTGGGCCCGTATGTGGCGCCCCATTCACCCACGGAGTTCGTGGGCGCGCCCTTCTCCCCAGCCGGCATCGGAGGCCCCTTCGGCACCGACAACCTTGGCCGCGATGTCCTGTCCCGCTTCCTGGCCGGCGGCCAAACCCTGATGATCCTCTCCGTGCTTGCCACGGGGATTGGCGTGGGGCTCGGCGCGCTGGTGGGCGTATTCGCCGCGTACAGCCGCGGCTGGGTGGACGAGGCACTGATGCGCACCGGCGACGTGGCGCTGGCCTTTCCGCAGATTGTGCTGGCCCTGCTGTTCCTGTCCATCATCGGCCCCAAGCTGTGGCTGCTGGTGCTCATGGTGGCCCTGGGTCACCTGCCCCGTGTGGCCCGGGTGGTTCGCGGTGCGGCCATGTCGGTTGTCGAACGCGACTTCGTCAAGGCCGCCGAATCAGTGGGCATCCCGCGCTGGAAAATCATCGTCGGGGAGATCGTGCCCAACCTCAGCAGCACGCTTGCCGTTGAATTCGGCCTGCGCCTGACCTACTCGATCGGCCTGGTCGCCGGGCTCAGCTTCCTGGGCCTGGGAATGCAGCCGCCCAGTCCCGACTGGGGGCTGATGATCAATGAAAACCGAATTGCACTGACAATTTCGCCCTGGTCGGTGGCCCTGCCCGTCATCGCCATCGCGCTGCTGACGGTAGGCACCAACCTGGTCACCGACGGCCTGGCCAAGGCCGCCATCGGCAGCGATGAAGGAGTGGAAGCATGAGCACCGCCTCACCAACACTCGTGGTGGACGCCCTCAGGATCGTCGGCGTCCCCTCCATGGCCAGCATCATTGACCAGCTCACCCTCGAGGTTCACCCGGGGGAAATCCTGGGCGTGGTCGGCGAGTCCGGCTCCGGCAAGACCACCCTGGGCCTGTCCCTGCTCAACTACTGCAAGGAAGGCACCAAGGTCGACGGCGGGAGCGTCAGCATCCACGACCATGACCTGGCAGCCCTGAACTGGCGCCAGGTGCGGGAACTGCGCGGACGCACGGTGGCCTACATTCCCCAGTCGCCGGCGTCGGCCCTGAACCCGGCCCTGCGGGTTGGCACCCAGCTGCGCGAATGCCTTCCGGGAGACCCCGCCGCCGTCCTTGGCCGGGTGCGGGAGGTGCTGCGGGAGGTGGCACTGCCGGATGACGATGAATTCCTGTCGAGGTACCCGCACCAGCTTTCCGGCGGGCAGCAGCAGCGCGTGGCCATCGCCATGGCATTCACGGCGCGACCCGCACTGATTGTCATGGACGAACCCACCACGGGCCTGGATGTCAGCACCCAGGAACACGTCCTGCACACCGTGCGGGAGATGTGCAAGACCTATGACTGTGCAGCCGTGTACATCAGCCACGACATGGCCGTGGTGGCAGAGCTGGCGGACCGCATCGCCGTCATGTATTCCGGGCGGATCGTGGAGATCGGCCGGACGGCGGACGTCCTGGACCACCCCTCACACCCCTATACCAGCCGGCTGCTGCTCGCAGTGCCGGACCTGGACGCCGTCCGGCCCATGGTCGGCATCCCGGGGAACGCGCCGTCGCCCATGGCACGGCCGCAGGGCTGCGCCTTCGCGCCCCGCTGCCCCATCGCCGACAGCGGCTGCAAGGTGTCACCCCCGGAGGCCACGGATGTGGGGGAAGGGCACAGCGTGCGCTGCTTCAAGGCTGGGACGCCCCTGCCGCCGGCACACGCCCGGCCGCAACGGCAGCGGTCGGTGCGCACCGACGGGGACAAGCCGGTCATCGACATCAGCGGACTGAAGGCGGGCTACGGCAAGTTCACTGTCCTGGAAGACATCAACCTGTCCGTCTATTCCGGGGACTGCGTGGCCTTGCTGGGCGAATCCGGTTCCGGCAAGACAACGCTGAGCCGCTGCATTGCGGGCCTGCACCACAACTTCACGGGGGGCCTGGAGCTCTCCGGCGAACCGCTGGCCACCAGCAGCTTCAAGCGAACCAGGGAGCAGCGCCGCCGCGTCCAGTACATCTTCCAAAACCCCTATGAGTCCCTCAACCCGCGGCGCACCGTGGAGGAACTGATCCTCCAGCCTGTCCTGGCCGTGCGCGGAAAGGTGAAGAACTCCCGCGACATTGTGGCAACGGCGCTGGAACGTGCCTCCCTGCGGCCGGACCATGCCCGCCGGTACCCGGACCAGCTCAGCGGCGGCGAGCGCCAGCGTGTGGCCATCGCCAGGGCGCTGGCGACCGAACCGGAGGTCCTGATCTGCGACGAGATCACCTCGGCCCTGGACGTTTCCGTGCAGTCGTCCCTGGTGGACCTGCTGCGGGGACTGCAGGCCGAAATGGGCTTGACGCTGTTGTTCATCACCCACAACATTGCCCTGGTGCGCAACATCGCCCAGCAGGTGGCGGTCCTGGAGCGGGGGCGGATTGTGGAGTTTGGTGACGTCGCGGACATTTTTGACAACCCGCAGCATGACTACACCCGTTCGCTGATGTCGGCCACGCCAAACTTCCAGCTGCCCAGCCAGGTTTACGCCGCGGAACCGAACGGCGTGGCGCTGTGAGCGGCGGGTTCGACGGCGGTGCGCCGGCACCGAGCCTCCATCCCGAAGCCCTGGCCGGCAAGGTTGCCCTGGTGACCGGCGGCGGCACAGGCATAGGCCGTGCCACGGCCCTGTCCATGGCGCGCTCGGGGGCAAGGCTGGTCCTCGCCGGCCGCCGGGCGGAACTGCTCCAGGAAACGGCCGAACTGGTCCGGGCGGCAGGCTCTGAAGCCATCACGGTTGCCGGGGACATCCGGGACGCTGACCATGTGGTGGAACTGGTGGACCGTGCGGTGTCGGAGTTCGGGCGCGTCGACGTGCTTGTCAACAACGCCGGCGGCCAGTTCCAGGCTCCGGCGGAAGACATCAGCCTCAACGGTTGGCGCGCCGTCCACCGGCTTTCCGTGGAGGCCGTCTGGAATCTTACCCGCGAGGTGGCCGTGCGCAGCATGATCCCCAACCGCTCCGGACTGCTGGTCTTCATGGCATTCTCTCCTCACCGCGGCATTCCGGGCATGGTGCATGCCACGGCGGCCCGCGCCGCCGTCGAAAACCTGGCCTCCGGGCTGGCCCTGGAGTGGAGCCGTTACGGCATCCGCTCCGTTGCCGTGGCACCGGGCAGCATCGAAAGCGAAGGCCTGGACCAGTACACGGAAGAAGCCCGGCGGGGGTGGGAGCAGGGAGTGCCGTTGGGCCGCCTGGGCCGCCCCGAGGACGTTTCCGGTGTCATTGCCTTCCTGGCCACGGACGCGGCCCGGTACATCACCGGAACCACCATTGACATTGACGGCGGAGCCAACGCTTGGGGCTCCGGCCGTCCCGTTCCCACGAAGGAGCCCTGATGACGAGCATCATTGACAACGCAGCCCCGGCCCGCACCGGAACGGACGGCAACCACCCGGCATCCGGCCTGGATGCGCTGTTTTCACCGAACGCCGTGGCCATTGTGGGTGCCAGTGACGACACCCGAAAATACGGCAACTGGATTGCCGTGCAGGCACTGAAGGGCACCCGCCCCGTCCACCTGGTCAACAGGACCCGCAGCACCGTGCTGGGGCTGCCCACTGTGCCCAGCGTGACCGCCGTCGGTAGTCCCGTGGAACTGGCCGTCATCGCGGTTCCCGCGGCAGGGTTTGAGGCCGCGGTGGACGATGCGCTCGCGGCCGGGGCCAAGGCAATTGTCGGCATTAGCGCCGGCCTGGGCGAAGCCGGAGGCGAGGGGCTGGAACTGGAGCGCCGGGTCGCCGCCAAGGTGCAGGCCGCCGGCGCACGCATGCTGGGCCCCAACTGCCTCGGCGTGCTGGACCACACCTCGGGGTTGACGCTGGCCTCCAACGAATTCCCGGTGGGCAACATTGGCGTCATTTCCCAAAGCGGAAACCTTGCCCTGGAGCTGTGCACCCTCTTGGTGGACCACGGCCTGGGCGTGTCGCGCTTTGCCAGCCTGGGCAACCAGGCCGACCTGGACGCCGCCGACCTGATCGAGGCCTATGCCGGACACGCCGGCACGGCCGCCATCGCCGTCTACTGCGAGGACTTCCGGGACGGCCGCCGCTTTGCCCGCGCCGCGGCCAAGGCAGCCGCCGCGGGGAAGCCGGTGGTCCTGCTGACTGTGGGCGCCACGGACGCCTCGGTGCGCAACGCCAAGTCCCACACTGGTGCCATGGTGTCCTCCGGCATCGTTGTGGATGCTGCCTGCCGGGCCGCGGGGATCGAACAGGTCGCCTCACCGGCCCAGATGGCCCACCTGCTGCAGGCCCTGGTGCGCAGCAGGGTGCCGGCCGGCTCCCGGACCGCGGTGTTCGCCGACGGCGGCGGACAGGCCTCGGTGGCCAGCGACAGTGCCGCGGCGCAGGGGCTGGACGTCATGGAATTTCCCGCGGAACTGCAGGCCGCCGTGGCTGCCGAACTGCCACCCACCGCCGCAGTCAGCAACCCGGTGGACGTGGCCGGCGGCGGTGAGCAGGACATCATGTGCTTCGCCCGGGTCCTGGACCGCCTTACGGCCAGTAACGCCGTGGATGCCACCTTGATGAGCGGCTACTTTGGCGGCTACGGCTCCTACGGGCCCGAGCTGGCCCAAAAGGAGATCGAGGCGGCCCACGCCATGGCCGCCTCGACGGCAGCACGCGGTGGCACCGTGGTGGTGCAGACCATGAACTGGGAGTCGGCCGCGGCGGACGCTTTGCGAGGCGGCGGCGTTCCCGTCTACCGCGGCATCGAGGAAGCCGCCTGGGCGCTGGGCCGGCTGGCCCGGCGCCATGCGGAGCCGGCCACCGGCGTGCCAGTGCTCCCCGCACCCGCCGAGCCCGTCACCGATGCCGGCTACTACCCTTCACGCCGGCTGCTGGCCGGCGCTGGAATCCCCTTCGTCGCGGCCGCCGAAGTGGCAACGCGGGACGAACTCCTGTCGGCGGCCCGCGGGCTGAACTACCCGCTGGTGCTCAAGGCGCTCGGCGATGAGCACAAGAGCGACCGCGGCGGCGTGGTGCTGGGCATCGCAGACGCGTCGGCCCTGGAAGCTGCCTGGGACGATGTTCAGGCCCGGCTGGCGCCGCCGTCGTGCTCGCTGGAGGAAATGGCCCAGCTGTCCGGAGCCGTGGAACTCCTTGTCGGGGTGCGCCGCGACCCCCGCTTTGGACCGATTGTGCTGGTGGGCCTGGGCGGCGTGTTTGCCGAAGTCCTCCGCGATGTGCGGTGTGCCCTGGGCCCTGTCACCCCTGAGGAGGCGCGCCGGCTGCTGCTTTCGCTGCGCGGCGCAGCCCTGCTGACCGGTGCACGCGGCAGGGCGCCTGTCGACCTCGATGCGGCGGCCGAGATTGTTGCCAGGCTGTCTGTGCTGGCCGCTGAACACCCCGAAATCAGTGAAATCGAATGCAACCCCGTTGCCGCACTGCCCGGGCGGGCCATTGCCCTGGACGCCCGAATCGTCCTCGACTAACGCCTTCCCCACTCAACCGTTTCCCCAAACCCCAAGAAAGCAGACCACCATGGACTTCCGGTTCACACCCCGCCAGATCGAACTCAAGCAGCGCGCCATCGCCTGGACCGAGGAAATGAAGCAGTACGAGCTTGACTGCGAAATGAACAACGGCCTTTCCGCCGAACAGCACGAAAAAGTCAAGCAGCTCATCAAGAACCACGGACTGGCCGCCATCAACATGCCCGCTGAATGGGGCGGCGCAGGGCTCAACACCCTGGAACATGCCATTGTCTCGGAAGAAGTGGGCAAGCTGACCGGCGCCCTGTGGGACACCATGTGGCGCCCCGCCAACGCCCTCAAGGCCTGCACCCCGGCCCAGCGCGAGGAATTCCTGATACCGGAGATCAATGGTGAACGGCGCGATGCTGTCGCCATCACGGAGCCGGAGGCAGGTTCGGATCCGCAGAACATCCAGACCACCGCGGTCAGGGACGGTGACTCCTACATCATCAATGGCGAGAAACTCTTCGTCACCGTGGGCGATGCCGCCGACTTCATCCTGCTGCTGGCCAGCGTGGACGGTGCGCCCACCATGTTCCTGGTCGACAAGGACCTCCCCGGTGTTTCGGTCAAGCGCACCCCGCGCTACACCCACACCTTTGTATACGAGCACCCAGAATTCCTCTTTGAGGATGTGCGGGTCGGTGCGGACAAGATCCTGGGCGAGATTGGCCAAGGCTACGAACTCACCCGTGACTGGTTTGTCGAGGAGCGGCTCATGATCGCCGCACGCACCATCGGTGCCGCCGAGCGCGCCACCCTGCTGGCCGCCGACTACGCAAAGGAGCGCGTGCAGTTCGGCAAGCCCATCCTGGACTTCCAGCTGATCCAGCGCATGCTGGCCCAAAACACTGTGGACATCATGACCAACCGCGTCCTGACCTACCAGGTGGCCTGGGAAGCGGATCAGGGCATGGACCGAAAGCTGCTCAACGCCAAGGCGGCTGTCATCAAGCTTGGTGCGTCCGAGGCGTCCAACCGCTGTGTGGACAATGCCCTGCAAATCTTTGGCGGCCGCGGCTACATGCGCGAAAACCCCGTGGAGCGGCTGTGGCGCGAACTGCGCGTGGACCGCATTTGGGAGGGCACCTCGGAGATCCAGACGGTCATCATTGGCAATGAGATCAGCAAGCGCGGCGCCGAGGGCCTGCTCGGGTACGCCGGGGCCGTCGCGCAGTGACCTCACCTGACCCCGCGCCGCTGGTTGGGTTGCAGGAGCACGGCACGTCCGTGGTCCTGCAGCTCAACCGCCCGGCCAAGCTGAACGCGCTGTCCACAGGGCTGGAACAGGCCCTGCTGGACGCCCTCCACACTCCCCAGGTCCAGGCTGCCCGCGCCATCGTCTTCACCGGGTCCGAGCGGGCCTTCTCCGCCGGCGCGGACACCTCCGAGCTGCCAGAGATGACCCCCGACAGGATTGCCGCCTACTACCGGGGCAGCGGTTCCGTGTACGACGTCGTGTCCCGGCTTCCGCAGCCCACCATCGCCGCCGTGTCGGGCTACTGCCTGGGCGCCGGCTTCGAGCTGGCCCTGGCCTGCGACATCCGGGTGGCTGCCGATACTGCCCAGTTTGGGCTGCCCGAGGTGGGGCTGGGCATCCTGCCCAGCTCCGGAGGGTTGACCCGGCTGGTCCGCGCCGTGGGGCCGGCGCTGGCCCGGGAGATCATCTTGTTCGGCGAACGGTTCCCTGCCTCGGAGGCCCACCGGCTCGGCCTGGTGCGCGAAGTGATTCCTCAGGCCCGGATGCTGGCCGTGGCCCTCGAGCGGGCGGCCTTCCTGGCCACGCAGCCGGCAATGGCGGTGGCCTGGACCAAGGCCGCCATCGACGCGGCGGCGGAATCCTCCGCGGCATCCTCGCTCCTGATTGAACAGTTGGCCTACGCGGCCTTGAACCGGACGGAAGGACAAAAACAATGACGTCCATCGAACGGGTCGGCGTCCTTGGTGCGGGCCTCATGGGCTCAGGAATTGCCGAGGTGTGCGCCCGCGCCGGCAGCGACGTCGTCGTGGTTGAAATGAACCCGGACGCCGCTGCTGCGGGCCTGGCGCGGATCACCGCGTCCCTGGAGCGGGCGGTGAACTCCGGAAAGCTTGACGCCGGGGACCGCGCAGCCGCGCTGGCCCGGATCCGCATGGGCACGGAATTTGAGGCCTTCGCCGACAGGCAGCTGGTCATTGAGGCCGTGCCCGAGGTGCCCGGGCTCAAGGATGAGGCCTTCCGCCGGATTGACGCCGCTGTCAGGGACCCCGAAGCGATCCTTGCCTCCAACACCTCCTCCATCCCCATCAGCCGGATCGCCTCGGCCACATCCCGGCCGGAACATGTGCTGGGCATGCATTTCTTCAACCCGGTGCCCGTGCTCAAGCTCGTGGAGCTGGTGCCGTCGCTGCGCACATCGGCCCAGGCTGTTGAGCGCATCCGGGACTATGCCACGGCGGCCCTTGGCAAAAAGGTCATCACGGCACCCGACAGGGCCGGGTTTGTGGTCAACGCCCTGCTGGTGCCGTACATGCTCAGCGCCATCCGCATGCTGGAAGCCGGCTTTGCCACGGCTGAGGACATCGACACCGGAATGGTGGAGGGGTGCGCCCACCCCATGGGGCCGCTGCGCCTCACCGACCTGGTGGGGCTTGACACCACCTTGCACGTGGCCAATTCCTTGTATGCGGAGTTCAAGGAACCGCACCTGGCACCGCCGGCCCTGCTGATGCGCATGGTGGAAAGCGGGTTGCTGGGCCGCAAAAGCGGCCTCGGCTTTTACAACTATCCATGACGTCGAGACAGGAAGATGTGGCAATGGATGCAACGCGGCTGATGCAAAATGACTTCGACCCGCTGGGCCCGCGGCTGCGCAGCATTCGCGTGGCCTCCGGCCGAACTGCCAACTACATTGACGAGGGGCAGCCGGACTGGACTCCGTTGGTGTTCCTGGGCGGTGCCGGAACCACCGTGAGGGCCTTCGGGTTGCTGGAGTTTGCCCGCACGCTGCGCGAGGAACTGCGCGTGCGGGTGATATCGGTGGAACGCAACGGACTGGGCGGGACGGCATTTGACCCTGCCGTGGGATTTGGCGAATATGCCGACGACGTGTGGAGCGTGCTGGATTCCCTGGGCATCCGGGAGGCGTCCATCATTGCCATTTCCGGCGGCGGGCCTTATGCGGCGCGGCTGGCAGCGGCCCAACCGGGGCGGGTCCGCTCCCTGCACCTGGCCTGTGCCTTCTCCGATACGCTGGCCGGGACATCGCCGTCGTTCGACATCGGCGAAATCGCGGCTAACCCCGTGGCCTGGTGGACGTTTCCGCCGAACAGTTCCGTCCACCGGATTCCCGGCTTCGCCGATTCGGCAATCGAGGAGGCCCTGCGGGGATCCTTCGCCCGGGGCCGTGACACGCCTCCGGACGGCCTCCGGCAGGCTTTTGAACTCTCCCGCAACACGCCGCTGCCGGAGCTGTCCGCGGTGGTTGCGCCGTCATTCCTTTACTGGGGCACAGCTGACTCCCTGGTGCCGGCTGAGCACAGGCTCAGGTGGGGTTCGCAGCTGCGCAACGTGGTGCTTGAGCGAATCTACAGCGGTGAGGGGCATGACGTGCAGTACCGGCACTGGGACCAGATTTTGGCCGACGTGGCATTTCTGGGAGGGCGTGAAATTGTCTCGACAGGCGGTGAAACGTTGCTGGCCACCCCGCAGCGTGCCGTGGAACTGCGTTCGGCCGGTGCCATTGACGGCATGGCCGCATGGGCTGCCGGGTAAATAAAGGGCGGAGAATACAGGGAAAGGTCCCCGGAGGCAGCAGCTTCCGGGGACCTTTCCTTGCCCCGTCGAAGTTCGAGATAACCACCCCCCGCCCCGTTGAAGTTCGAGATAACCACGTGGTTATCTCGAACTTCAACGGGCAGGGAACCATGGGAGGGGAAGGTGTGACAGGATTCGAACACTTTGATAGTATGACAGGACAAACTATCAAAGGAGCTTTGAATGCCGCTGATTCGCATCGATGTCAACGCAGGCCGCACTCCGGAAGAACTCCAGGCCATCAGCCGCGGTGTCCACGGGGCCGTCCTGGCCGAATACGGCATCCCGCCGCGCGATTACTTTCACATCCTGACCGAACACCCGGCCGGGCAGCTCGTGGCCCAGGATGCCGGGCTCGGGTTTGAGCGCAGCGGCGGCGTGGTCATGATCCAGATATTCACCCAGGAGGGGCGCTCGCAGGAGGCCAAGGCGGCACTTTTTGCAGCGATCGCCGAAGGCCTTGCCGCGGTGGGGGTGGCCGGGGAGGATGTGTTCATTGGGTATGTGGAGAACACTGCAGGTGACTGGTCCTTCGGCTTTGGCAGGGCCCAATATGTCACCGGCGAACTTGCCGTCCCCGCCCGCGCCGCCGCGTAACTCCGCTCCGGCGGCCCCTGTGGCAGCGCCACCATAAATCTTAATGTTCTTATGTCAGAACAAACCTTTGACAGGACATGAATTTTCATGCAAAGTAGTACATGTGTCAGCCATCACTCGGCCGGCGCAGCGCAGGGAAACATTTCCGCACCCCCAGTTCTCAGGCGCGTTCTCCAGTGAAAGGTCCTTGATCCACCGTGAGCCACGATTTGCTGACCATCGGACGCATCAGCGTCGACATCTACCCCAATGACATTGGCGTGGACCTGGAAGACGTGACGTCCTTCGGAAAATACCTGGGCGGTTCCGCCACCAACGTAGCCGTGGCAGCAGCCCGGCACGGCCGCAAGGCGGCCGTCATCACCCGCACTGGGGATGACCCCTTTGGCCGCTACCTGCACCGGGAACTGAAGAAGTTCAAGGTGGACGACCAGTTTGTCCGCCCCGTTGCGCAACTGCCCACGCCTGTCACCTTCTGCGCCATCAAGCCGCCGGAGGACTTCCCGCTGTACTTCTACGGCCGGCTCCCCACCGCTCCCGACTGGCAGATTGCCGCCGACGAGCTGGACACTGCGGCCATCAAGGATGCCCGCATTTTCTGGTCCACCGTGACCGGGCTGTGCCAGGAGCCCAGCCGCGGAGCCCACCTGGCCGCCCACCTGGCCCGCCCCCGGGCTGAGCTGCGGGAAGGCCAGTTCACCATCCTTGACCTGGACTACCGGCCCATGTTCTGGGATTCCGAAGCGGATGCCCGCGAGCAGGTTGCCAAGATCCTCCCGCACGTCACCGTCGCCATCGGCAATGACAAGGAATGCGCCGTTGCCGTGGGGGAAGGCACGCCCGACGAACAAGCGGACCGCCTCCTGGCTGCCGGGGTCGAGATCGCCGTGGTCAAGCTGGGGCATGAGGGCGTCATGGCCAAGACGGCCACGGAGCGTGTGGTATCCGCCCCCGTTCCCGTGGAAACCGTCAACGGACTCGGCGCCGGCGATTCCTTCGGCGGCGCCTTTGTCCACGGCCTGCTGGCTGGCTGGCCGCTGGCCCAGGTGCTGGACTACGCCAACGCCTCCGGTGCCATTGTGGCCTCCCGGCTTTCCTGCGCCGACGCCATGCCGACGCCGGAGGAGGTCACCTCGCTGCTGTCCGAACGCGGCCGCCTGGTGCCTGAACAAACCGTGCCGTCCCCGGCTGCGCCGTCTGAGGCCGGGGTGCTGAAATGAGCGCCCCAACCACAGGCGCCGCCCCCGCCGGCACGGACGCCGATCCCCGCCGTTACGCCCACCTGACCGCGCTGCGCCTGGAGGATCCGGACGCGGTGGCCCGGGCTGCCAAGGCCCGGCGCCGGCATCCTGGCTTGAAAGCCGGCACGCAAAACTTCATTGTGGCCGCGGACCACCCGGCCCGCGGCGCCGTCTCCGTGGGGGCCGACCCCACCGCCATGGCGGACCGGAGGGACCTGCTGGACCGCCTGCAGCTTGCCCTGGCCAACCCGGCCGTGGACGGCGTCCTCGCCTCCCCGGACATCATGGACGACCTCCTGCTGCTCGGCGCCCTGGAGGGCAAGCTTGTCTTTGGCTCCATGAACCGCGGCGGCCTGGCAGGGCTGGTCAACGAGATGGATGACCGCTTCACCGGCCACACCGCCGCCGCCCTGTCGGCGCTCGGCGCGGACGGCGGCAAGATGCTCACCCGCATCTGTCTGGGCGACCCGGACACCGTCAGCACCCTCGAGGCCACGGCGAAGACCATCGACTCGCTGGCGGAACGCCGCCTGATCGCCATGGTGGAGCCGTTTCTATCCGTGCGCGAGAACGGAAAGGTCCGCAACGACCTTTCCACCGACGCCGTCATCAAGTCGGTGGCCATCGCCTCGGGCCTGGGCTCCACCAGCGCCTACACCTGGATGAAGCTGCCCGTGGTGGCCGACATGGAGCGCGTCATGGCTGCCACCACCATGCCCACTGTGTTGCTGGGCGGGGACCCGGACGCCGGACCCGATGAGGTCTTTGCCAGCTGGGGCGCAGCACTGGCCCTGCCCGGCGTGCAGGGCCTGACCGTGGGCCGCACCCTGCTCTACCCCCAGGACGGCGACGTGGCCGGGGCCGTGGCCACCGCCGCCTCGCTGCTGAACCGCACTGAGTTGAACCGCACCGCTGAAGGACAGGAATAAGACATGTCAACTCGCACCATGACGGTGGCCCAGGCCGTCGTCGAATTTTTGGGCCGGCAGTACACCGTGGACACCGTGGGCGCGCAGGAGTACCGCGGGCGGCTGATCCCTGGCATGTTTGGCATCTTCGGGCACGGCAACGTGGCCGGCGTGGGGCAGGCGCTCAAGCAGTACCAGGTCAGCGACCCCGCCCTCATGCCGTACTACCAGGGCCGCAACGAGCAGGCACAGTCGCACCAGTCGGTGGGCTACGCCCGGCACACCCGCCGCCGCGCCACCTTCGCCGTCAGCACCTCCGTGGGACCCGGCTCCACGAACCTGCTCACCGGCGCCGCACTGGCCACCACCAACCGGCTGCCCGTGCTGCTGCTGCCCAGCGACGTTTTCGCCACCCGCGCGGCGGACCCAGTGCTCCAGCAGCTGGAGCGCCCCGACGCCTATGACATCACCGTCAATGACGCCTTCCGCCCGCTTTCACGCTACTTTGACCGGGTCTCCCGCCCGGAACAGCTCTTTTCCGCACTGCTGAACGGCCTGCGCGTGCTCACAGACCCGGCCGACACCGGCGCCGTCACCATCTCCCTGCCGCAGGACGTCCAGGCCGAGTCCCTGGCCGTGCCGGAGGAATTCCTGGCCGAGCGCGAGTGGCGGATCCGCCGCCCCGAGGCCGACGACGGCGACATCCGCCGCGCCGCCGAAGCCATCAGGAATGCGAAGAACCCGCTGATCCTGGCCGGCGGCGGCGTGCTCTACGCCTACGCCGAGGGCGAGCTGGCCAAGGTGGCCGAAGCCACGGGCATCCCCGTCGGCAACACCCAGGCGGGAGTGGGCGTGCTGCCCTGGAACCACCCGCAGTCAGTGGGCGCCATCGGCTCCACCGGCACGACGGCGGCGAATGCCATTGCTGCCCGCGCGGACCTGGTCATTGGCATCGGCACCCGCTACGAAGACTTCACCACAGCCTCCCGCACGGCCTTCCAAAACCCCGATGTGACGTTCATCAACATCAACGTCACCCCGCTGGACGCCTACAAGCACGGCACCTCACTGCCCATCGTGGCTGACGCCCGCAAGGCCCTCGTGAAACTGAACGCGGCCCTGGGCGGCTACCGCGTCGGGGCCGACCTTGAAAACCAGGTGGCCGCGCAAAAGCAGCGCTGGGACGCCATTGTCGATGAAGCCTTCGACACCCGCTACACGCCTCTGCCCTCGCAAAACGAGATCATCGGCGCCACGAACCGGGCCATGGACCCGGCCGACGTGGTGGTGTGCGCCGCCGGCTCCCTGCCGGGGGACCTGCACAAAATGTGGCGCATCCGCGACGCCTTCGGCTACCACGTGGAATACGCGTACTCCTGCATGGGCTACGAAATTCCCGGCGGGCTCGGCGTCAAGCGGGCCGCCATCGCGGAAGCGGCCGGCGGCGGCACCCGGCGCGACGTCGTCGTCATGGTGGGGGACGGCTCCTACCTGATGATGCACACCGAACTGGTCACCGCCGTCGCCGAGAAAATCAAGCTCATTGTGGTGCTGATCCAAAACCACGGCTACGCCTCCATAGGGGCGCTGTCCGAGCAGCTTGGCTCCCAGCGCTTCGGCACCAAGTACCGCACGCTGGACGCCGAACACCACACCTTCGACGACGGCGAAAAGCTGCCGATCGACCTGGCCCTGAACGCCGAAAGCCTGGGCGTGAAGGTGATCCGCGTGGCGCCGGGTGAGACCGTCATCGCCGACCTTGAGGCCGCCGTCCGCGCGGCCAAGGCGGCCCCGGAAGACGGCGGACCGGTACTGATCCACGTCGAATCGGACCCGCTCCTGGACGCGCCCAGCTCCGAATCCTGGTGGGACGTGCCGGTCTCGGCAGTCTCCGAGCTGGAATCCACGCAGCACGCCTACACCACTTATACACAGCACAAGGACCGCCAGCGCACGCTGCTCGGCTGACCCACCCCGCCCCTTTGGAAAGAAGAGACTGACATGACTGAAACAGCAACACTGGCCACCATCAAGCATTTCATCAACGGCGCCGAAACGGCGGGCACGGGCGGGGCCACGCAGCCGGTGTT
>NZ_JAAKZI010000011.1 GCF_011045165.1 Arthrobacter silviterrae | reverse complement strand
CCACCACCAACCGCCACGGCAGCGGCCACGTTGTCACACCCACATGCCAAAATCAGAACCATCAGGCAGCCGGTAAGCCCTGATCCACGAAAATCCCCGAGTCATGAAAAATCGAGGCTAATCCCTATCTTTCTCTCACAAGAAGGCGGTATCTTACCCGGGATACCTCACATGCAAATCAAATCCGCTCATTTGCCCGAACAAGATCATCGGGGAAGTCCACTTCAACGGCATAGTAATTGGAAATATCAATCGGAAGCCACTTAACACCCAATTCCTTTATTGTCAATTCTATTGCGCCTTCAAAATAATCTTGTTCATCCACTTCAATTAGCGACTTAAATGAACTTTTTCTTGTCATATTTTGAAACGTAATTAATTCCAACGGCCTCTCCGCCTGCCAAGTCGTGAGGCACGCTTTTGGATAGAAGATCAATGAATCCGTTGTTGTCAATAGTATATTTCACCTCTTCATCAGAAACGGAGGATACATTAACAGTTACAAAGGATTGCTCATTCTGAATAAAAGGTTTAACATAATCTAGAATTTTGGAATCAAAAACTACATCACCATTCATCCAAAGCACACCTCCGCTGGCGGAATTCGAAAGGGCCTTTAGCAGACTTTTTGAGGTGTTCGTCTGATCAAAATTTTCATTGTATACGAATGACGCATCGGGAACATGCTCCATAATTTGTTCCATCTTATAGCCCACAACGATGCTGAGGTTGAATTTCTTCCCAAAAGCTGACTGCAGGTTCGCCAACTGCTGATGCATTATTGAACTTCCATCAATTAATCTGGTAAGAGGCTTGGGGTGTGGTCTTGCCAACCGAGTTCCCATTCCAGCGGCTAGAATTACAGCTTGGATAGTCATTGTCGCATCCTTCTTTGACGATGGCAGAAATGTAAAGCTAATATTGTGCTCTAGTCTCAGATATTATTCGATTGTCGTTGGGTTGTATGCATAAATAATAATGATTCTAGGTGAACTCTATTAAGCTCGCAATACCGATTGTAGTAAATGTGTCCAAGAATCTAATTTATAAATTCATTTGTTGAAGTGTCAGCGGTACGGTGTCGCAAAACGTTAGCGCCTTAGCCGCAAATCTATCGTCGTTAGCGGCAATTTACGTGGATGTATGTCCAACAACTTTGGGACGATTCGGCCGCTATTCGCTGTTTTTGACAATCTATTGTACTCATTTTGCGCGAACGAACTTACTCCCATAAAAATAAGCATCAGTAAGAAGCCGAATCCTCGATCTTCGAATGGGGTTCCGAACGGAATAAGGGCCAAAAATACTAATATGAATCCTCGAAGTGATGCGTGAATTGCGCCGTATCCATACTTTCTGGCCGTGTGTCTTATAGCTGTAAGGGCGACGAATAGGAAGATAATTAGGATACTAGACCCGACAAAACCAAATTTCACTATGGTCACCAACGGAGTATCCATGGGGATATCTGCCGTGAACCCTGGCCCAAACCCGAAGAATGGACTCTCGTGAATCCGACTCCAGGCGTACTCATATTGTTCGGTTCTTAGGCGGAAAGATTCATCGGCTTGCCCATCTCCACCGACTACTGTGAGCAGGGCTTGCAAACGCGTCATCAAAAATCCTGGATCTCGAAGCAGGCTTGAGGCCAGTAGGGGTATTAAGGCCAATGTTCCAGCACAGGCACTAGCGGTAATAATTAGAACTCTATTAAGTGGAACCCTCATATATTTCCGATTACCGATAACGCCCAATATTGCGACGTAGATGATCAGATTAGTCCGAGTGCCCGTAACCAGCATGGCGGCAGGAATAACAATGATGGGAATGAACCACAATATACGCAACAATCCCTTTGCGTAGCACACGCAGACGAGCGCAAGGGCAAAAGTTAACGATGGTACTACGAGGCTTGAAAGCATGAAACGACCTATCTCGACGCTCGATATGTTGCGTCTTTCAAGCCAATCGGCAGCGAATCCGGCCGCGGATATCGTTCCGATTATTCCTATCATATTGAGTACGAACCGTGGTCGCATATCCCGGCCGGCATCTAGTCCGATTATGGGCGATAAAATTACGAGTAAATAGAATACGCTCTGTCGAATCGTAGTAAGTAGATCAAAGGTTGGAAGAAACATGGTTCCAATGATCATGCACAGCAAGAACGCGATTCCCCAAACAATTGTCTTTTTGAACGGACGAATCCAAGGGGGAGGATTTATTATCAGGCGGTAACTTGAAACGAGCGAGCAAAATATCAACAATGCCATGTAGACGATCTTTAGTGGTCCCACGTCAGAGCTGGAACCTAAGGTGTAGAACCCCCCTCCTAACACCACACTCATTCGGATCCACGATTTTCGGGTAAGCGACCAAATAATTACTGGCGCTGCGCCAATCGAAATTCCGATTAGCGGATTAATGATAGCCACGACGCAGGCAATGACTCCATAGAATACCCACCAGATTGTCGGGCCTATTGTCCTTCGCCTAGACATACATGGCCAGATCTACGAGTTCCTGCGTGTAAATATCCCTTTTCTGGATTTGATTCTTTCCTAATCCCGTGCCAATGGTATTATCCGTTGAATTCAGATTTCGATTATATGCCATATTATCCATGATTTGCCGGAATGCCCTGATTTGAAGTGGATCGAGATAAGATAATTTTGGCCATTATCAATGAGTCGATGAATTTTTTGACGTGAATATTGGCTTCATTCGAAGAGATTTCGTATTTTTCAAAAATGAACTTTACTAGTTCGTGCCTAGTCGAACCCGAAATAATTAGATGCCATAGTTCCGCCGCCGTTCGGCTTAGTATAACTGGCTGGTTTATTTTCAAATTTAGGATGGCCACGCGATTTAGACTGTCTTGTTCTATGTGGGCGATGTCGGAGTTGATTGTCCATACCTGGTTGGCCTCATTGACGTTGGCCATCATCGTCAGTAAGCTCCTTCTCGTCGCAGTACAGCTTTAAGAGTTTTTAGTAAGATAATAATGTCGCCAGCGAACGACCAATTTTCTACGTAGTAAAGATCCAACCGTACTGTGTCCTGCCAGGACAGATCGGACCGGCCGCTAACTTGCCAAAGACCAGTAATGCCCGGTTTGACCATGAAACGTCTGTGTACATGTTTCTCGTAGACGGCGGCTTCGCTCTCAAGTGGAGGGCGGGGGCCGACCAGACTCATATTTCCGATTAGGACATTAAGGAGCTGTGGAAGTTCGTCAAGGCTGAAACGCCGCATCCATTTACCTGCGGACGTTACGCGGGGGTCGTTTTTCATCTTGAACATGACGCCGTTGCCTTCGGATCTATCGATAAGTTCCTCAACTTGTTGTTCCGCGCCAACTGCCATGGAGCGAAACTTAAGCATTTCAAATACCTGTCCTTGCAATCCCACTCTTGATTGTTTGAATAGGATTGGCCCGCCGCCGAACCTTACCACCAACGCCACCGTCAAAATGACAGGCGATAGAACCACGACCAATAGCGAAGATGCGAGGATATCGAAAATGCGCTTCGCGAAACGGGCACCTGAACTAAATTGCGGTGTCGAAACATGAACTAATGGAAGTCCCGAAACTGGCTGGACGTGCACTCGGGGGCCGGCTATATCGGTGAGGGCCGGTGCCATGATGAGTCTGATGCGACGGTCCGCCAGCGCCCATCCTAGGTCTCGAATCTTATGGGGCGGCATTGCCAGCCCCGAGGACAACGCCACTGTGTCCGCGTTGTGCAAGTAAATCGACTCTAGAATTGACTCGACGGATTCTCCAGTGCCTGCGAGTCGAGTTCCAAGAACCCCCTCGTTGAGCTCAAACTCGGGGTCCAAACCTGGGATATGAGCGGCTACGGGTATAAACCCCGCGGACGGCTGGCGGGCCAGTGACTTAGTGAGGTGGGCTGCCGAGTAAGGTCCCGCAACTACCAGAACCCTGGCGGAGGAATGCCCGTAGCGACGTTTCCGGTGAAGAAGCTGCCTTTGAATCCAGCGAGAAAGGATGATCCCGAGGCTACCTAGCGGAAGGGCTAGGAGGATGTAGCCCCGTGCCGTTTGCAAACCAAATGCGTAGGAAACTATTGCGACAGTTCCGAACAGCCATGTAGTGGCTGTCAGAACGAGCTTGAACTCTTCCGTTCCCAAACCGACGATTCGAATTTTGCGACTATCCCACGCGCCGAGCATGACGTACCAAGCCAGCCCAAGCATGATTCCGCAGGACCAGTAGGGAACCGTTACTGGCCCGATTTTCAGATCGGTCCTGTCGATACCGAAGCGGGCCAATTGGGCTGCCAAGAGGGCAACGAAAATAATCGTTGCATCGACCCAGCGTAGACGGTGGATGTATGCCTGCCGCCAATTGCCTGGACCTGATCGACGTGCGAACGGTTTGCCGACGTGGCCATGCGCGCCGGTGAACTCGTCACTACCTATAGACGTCTGCCCCAATTAAACTCCGCACTTCAGCCATATAGCTCGACGATCTTGCCCGCGCAAAAATGAAGGTGCGAAGGTTGAGACGCGCGGGCCGTACCAATAATGAATCAGCAGTTGCCAGCATTCATTCAGAATCATACAGGAGGATAGCCCCTCGCTGAGGAGGTTAGGGTCGTCATGAACCCTCTACCGCTTGGTAGCGGCATGCAGGTGACACAATGGGTGGTGATAGCCCACCTGCCTACCTGAGGGACTCATTCGTGGAAAGTTCGCTCCAAAACACACAAGACGATCCCGTCCTGCCCTCGGAAGAGGCCCCTCGCCAGCGCCGAACTACACGAAATGTGCTGCTGGGTTTCCTTGCTTTATTCGTTGTAGCGGCTGTTGTGGCCGGCTTTTTTGTGTTCAACCTGGCACACTCCTTTGACAGCAAGTCTCAGAAGATCGACCAGGCGTTTCCGGCGGAGTCCTTGCGGCCCACAAAGCCGACAACTGGCGCCGGCGCGAATGCGACTAACATTCTCGTACTTGGCAGTGACAGCCGCGGTGCCAGTCTGAACACGGCTGAGCAGGGCGGCGCATCGGACCAACGATCCGACACCATGATGATGGTCCACGTTCCCGCTGACCACAAAAATGTCTACGCTATGTCCATCATGCGGGATACCTGGGTTTCCATCCCCGGCCACGGCGAGGCCAAGATCAATGCGGCTATGGCCTTTGGCGGGGTGCCTTTGGTGGTTCAAACACTTGAAGGCATGTTTGACACTCGAATCGACCATGTGATGATCGTTGACTTTGAGGGATTCAAGTCGATCACCGACGCAGTCGGGGGGGTGCAGGTCAATAATCCGGCCACATTTCAAAGCAGCTTCTTGAAAGGCCACACTTTCGAGCGTGGGCTTCAAACACTGTCGGGAGAACAGGCATTGGCGTTTGTTCGAGAGCGGTATGCATTCGCAGATGGTGACTACCAACGGGTCAAGAACCAGCAGCTGTTCCTCAAGGCGGTGCTGGCCAAAGTCCTGACGCCATCCACCCTGACCAACCCGGTGACGGTCTCCAACTTGGTGGGGAAGTTCTCGCCATTCGTCAGCGTTGACAAGGGGTTCAACGCAGCTGCTATTGCCGGGCTGGCTGTTGAATTGAAAGACATCCGACCTGCCAATTTCAAGACGTTCACGTTGCCCAACCTAGGCACTGGAACTTCCGCAGACGGTCAGTCGATCGTCATTAACGACGCGAAGACCGTAAAGGAAATTGCCGAAGCCATGAAGGACGACCAGCTGGCTTCCTACCTTGATGTTCACGGGTTGGTGCATTGATTCGGTAGTTTGTGGTGGAGGAGCCGGGTTTCGACAGGCTCAACCATGGGTTTCGACAAGCTCAACCACCGGCAACGACAAACTCAACCCATGGCGTCGGTGGCCGGCGATATAGAGTGCGGCTCCTATGGCGGCGCCCATTGTGTTCGCCAGAACGTCTAACCCCGAAGCATATCTGTGGGGCAGGAAGAGGTACTGGCTGAGCTCAATGAAGCATGACGCCAAGGAACCAACGACAAGGCCTACCCAACCGTTCTTAAACCAAATGGAGAGAATCAGTCCCATCGGTAGGAACATGGCGATGTTCGCAGTGAACTCAACCTGGTTGTAGCCAATGAACTTCGGCAGGCCATGGACATGCAGCCAGTCAATGACGAGGTGCAGCTCACCGCTGGCTGGCCGGTCAACTGGCGTTGGCCAAAATACCACCATGGCCACGCCGACAAGGTAAATGGCGGCAGCCGCCAAGGCAATTCGGTGAAGGGGCTTGATCATGTAGCTCAGTCTTTTTGGTAGATGTCCGGGATGCCGTCGCCGTCATCATCGCGGCTCTCGCTCACCGCCAGTTTACGGTAGCAGCGGTTGCGGCTGCGCAATACCACGGCTGCAAGCAGGGCGGCCAAGACTGACCCTGCCAGGATCGCGACCTTCGCGTGGCTGTAATGCGGGCTGGCATCCCCGTAGCTGAGTTCGCTGATCAATAGCGACACTGTGAAGCCCACGCCTGCCAACAGCGCCAGGCCGGCAACATCAATCCAGGCCAGGCCGTCGTCGAGCTTGGCCTTGGTGGTTTTGGTTACGAGCCAGGTGGTGCCGAAGACGCCCAGGAACTTGCCTGCCACCAGGGCCACAACAATGCCGACGGCCACGGAGTCCGTAAGGGCGTCCTTCAGCCCTGAGGCGCCGCCCAGGGCAACGCCGGCGGAGAAGAATGCAAATAGCGGCACGGCCACTCCCGCGGAGACGGGCCGGACAAGGTGCTCAAAGTGCTCGGCGAGTCCGGGGCCGGCGGAGGGTCCGCCGCGCTTGGCGGAGCGGGTCACGGGGACGGCGAAGCCCAGCAGCACGCCGGCAACGGTGGCGTGGATCCCTGAGGAATGGACCAAGACCCACGTGACAAGGGCCAGGGGGACCAAGAAATACCAGGCGGTGATGCGCTTTTGAACCAGCCAGGTGAATGCGAGCAGTGGGAGCAGCGCAAGGGCCAGGTACTGAAGGTGCAATTCACCGGGATAGAAGACCGCGATGATGGCGATGGCAATGAGGTCGTCCACCACGGCAAGCGTCAACAGAAATGTTCGCAGCGCCGTGGGCAGGTGGGTGCTGATGACGGCCAGCACTGCCAAGGCAAAGGCGATGTCCGTTGCGGTGGGGATGGCCCACCCTTTCAACACGGCAGGACCTGCCGACAAGTTGACCACCGTGAACAAAACGGCCGGGATGATGACTCCGCCGAATGCTGCCGCGATAGGCACGGCGGCCTTGGCCGGGTTTCGAAGGTCGCCCGCGACGAATTCGCGCTTGAGCTCCAGGCCGGCCACAAAGAAGAAGATGGCCAGCAGCCCGTCCGAGGCCCAGCCGCCCAGGCTGAGATTCAGGTGCAACGCTTCCGGGCCGAGCTTGAAGTCGCGAAGTGCAAAGTAGCCGTCCTCCGCGGGGGAGTTGGCCCAGATGAGGGCGATCACGGTGGCGGCCAGCAGCAGGGCACCGCCGACAGTTTCTGAGCGCAGAATCCGGCCAATGTGCAGGGACTCGCGGTAGCTGCTGCGCGTGAATATGCGCCGTGGGGAAGTGAAACTCATGGGCTGGTACGCCCTCTCATTGGGCCAAGGTTCGACCAGTTTCTGGAGGAACTTTTGGGTGCGGCTATGACGTTGCCGACCAGACTTCCCGGCGCACCTAACATCCAGTTTAGCTTCCCAATGCTGAGGTGGCAGGCTCACGCGCTGTCAATGGCGGATTCATGGACTGGACTGTGATCAGGACGTAGGAAATGCCGGGAAAATGTCCCACCCGGTGTCCATTGGTACGATCGGGAATAGCGCGGCGGTTGAGGCTTGGGGCAGCCAGGTTGGATGAAGACGTTAAGCAACCAACTTCATGGCACGTCATATCTACCGTTCAGGGTTGCCTGCAAACTTCGGTACGATTGGTTCAAATCAAGACTTTCTTAGGGGTAGTATGACGCAATCTCGCGTCTCGACGATTCAAGCGCTGACCGGCATCCGAATTCTAGCTGCATTATGGGTTGTGGCGGAACACTTCGGCAGCGTATTGATGGGGCTGTTTCCGGGTGCGGATCGGGCAAGCGTGATGATCAATTCCGGCTATTTGGGCGTCGAGGTATTCTTCATACTCAGCGGGTTTATCATCAGTCACAACTATGCCGAACGATTTCAAAACCTTAGTTTTGCCGGATACAAGGAATTTATTCAGAAGCGAATCGCTAGGCTGTATCCCGTACACATACTGACTCTGGGCGCCGCTGGGGCTTTTGTCTTAGGCGCTTCAGTTCTTCATATTGACCTTAATTCAAGCGAAAAATACGATACGAGAAGCTTCATTATGAATATTTTTATGATGCAAAGCATCCCACCCGCCCAAGCATGGAATAATCCTGCATGGTCGATCAGCGCAGAATTTGGTGCGTACATTCTATTTCCTCTGTTCATAGTTGCAGTTATGCGTGTGAAATCCAAGTCCTGGCTCCTAGGGCTCAGTGGTGCTGCGATGATGCTGGTGGTGGTCGGCATGCAATATCTTGAAATTAAGTACGAATTTAGCCCCACGGGTTATTTGGGCATTTGGCTCCGCATTTTCGGTGAATTCACCGCCGGATGTTTTCTCTGGCGATTCTGGAAATTAGGTTGCAAACCAAGCAAGCGCTACGATTTGCTAGCACTGACTGGGTTGGTAGGAATAGTGGCTATCATCCTGTGGTCCAATGGAGTCGGCGCGCGAAATTTCCTAGTTCTACCTTTCATTGGAATCGTCATTTTGGGTTGCGCAGGAGCGGTAGGTCCGGTTAGGGTCTTCCTATCCAGTCGGTTCATGGACTTTGGTGGTCGTATATCGTACAGTCTTTACATGGTCCATTTCTTGGTACTCATGGTTGGTGGAAAGATTCTCCCATGGACTCATTTCGTATCAAGCAATTGGATAATTCGTCTAATTATTCTGTTGACATATTACGTCACCTCGCTGGCCACTGCTGTTGTAGTTTACAAGTTGGTGGAAGAGCCCGGTAGGAAGTTTATTTCTGGTTTCAGCAAGCGCGGAGTTCGGTCTGCAAATACGATTCTTAGTGAAAATCATGCGTCCGATGCTTAATTAGCATGGAGATGATTGATGCTGTCATGTAGCAGGATCTCGGCGATAGTTCCGTCCCAACAATTTGGTGACATTCGGCAGATGTTTCAGAGTTCACTCAAAGTCACTTGCTTGGTCTGGGAGAAATGGATCCGGCCAATTCTGACCACACCGTCGGGATAGTCCTGCGATGTCTGGACGCCCGTAGCCGACGAGAGCGCTAAACTGCCGCGGACCTTCGACGCCGTACCGTCCCCGGTCGCCAACTTCAATCGTCGGACCGGCGACGGGTGTATTTCTGCCTCCGGAGCGGGCACCGGAGGCGGATCGGGCGACGGTTAGTAAATACACGGAAGGAGACACCGGGGCGGCATCGTGGAATCGGCCGGGGCCGGTGTTCGGATGATGGCGATGCGACATCGCGAACTATTTCTGGCTTGGCTGCTTCGGCGACAGAGGTAGCGTCCTGCGACTGCTCCATGGTCGTGCCTTCCAGTGGTCTCTGGTGCGGGGGCTCGCGGTTGTAGATCATGTCGAATGGTCGACTTGGGGCTGGAGCTCCTTGTGGGTTGCGACACAGCGGCTACTTGTCGCAGGAACAGGGGCTGTTGGACGCGTTTGTTATTTCCCGGGGTGGTCGGTATCTATGGCATGTTGGTGATCGCCTCGACCTGGAGCGAGGACGCATAGATACCAGCTGGCCGATCTGTCTGCGGCGCATTGGGTAAAACGCCGCGCCATTGTCCGCCAACTCTATTCGGTCCGATCACACGACCAATACAACTAGCGTGACCTCGATAATCTTGTCCGGGACAGCCGCTAATGGCCGGTCTCATAGTTGGTGGCATCAATTTGGATCCGGGTCTCGGACGGATTCGCCGAAGGGGTGAGTTGACATGCACAACCGGGGCAATTCAAAGGTGAATGAACAGGTCCTGGCAGCCGTCGAGGAAGACCCGGCCGGCCGGATTTGGTGTGAGGTGTGCGGCACCGATGAGCACATCTTCATTGAGCGTGCCCGCTGGCGGCGGCGCGGCGGCGCCGAGTTCTGGGACATCGATTACACCTGCACCAAGTGCGACAGCTTCTACGGCCATGCAGTGAGGGATTCCGAGGTTACGCCTGCCTTGATGGCCGCGATGGCCGTTGCCCAGAGCGGCGTGGCTTTGGGGCGGGCCGCCCAGTCCTGAGGCTCATGGGCCGAATGTCGCACCCGTCCGGTGGCTCCCCAAGCCAGCCCCGGGACCTCTGAGCCTGACGGCGGTACTTGCCTGCCGGCGTCGTGCCTTGTCCCAGAAGCACTGCGGGCCTCGGCATATGGAAGATCTAGAAGAACTCCATTCCCGGGCACCCCATCACATTTACCAATAACGGCCCGGCAACCATGCCGGTGGGCGGCAAGTTCCAGGATTGGATGCCGGTGGAGTCGGTTGCATCCACCCACGGGGTTGCTGTGGGACAGATGTGGACCAGCCTGACGGTAACCACTGCCGACGGAACGATTCTGTTTTCCGGCCCGTCCATCACTGACGGCGGGGTAGATGCCAAAGGTTTCCAGTGGATGGTCTACGAATTTACGCTGAATGTTCCCTTGGTTGCCAACCAGTCATTCACGGTCAATTTCAAGACTCGCCTATACGCGGGAACGGCCATGTGCAACCAGACCACGGCCGATACCCTCAACGTTGCCGGAGACTCGTTTATACCCCGTTTCCAGTAGGGGGGGTGGGGCGGCGCGGCCCACTGAACGTCAGTGCATAAAGACCAGCAGGGCCACCACAATGACAGCTGCGGCCAGCACTCCTATGCCCACGTACTTCCACAGCTGGGTGCCCTCGTCAAAACGGTCCTTGCGCCTGAAATTCATTCCCTGTCCCTCTGTTGAGATTGGCCTCCCAGCCACGCCAAACACTATGGCGTTTGGCTGGGAAAAAGCTGGCGGTGGCAGGTGTGCCCGCGGCGAACTAGCTGTTTAGCGCCACTATGGCGAGGAAGATCACGGCCACGGCCAGCAATGCGAACATGACGTATTTCCACACCTGCGACTGCTCGTCGTAGCGGCTGTGGTGGTTCTTGAACATGGCGTTATTCCTTTCTCGAGTGGGTGGCTGCGGGGGAGCCGCTTTCATGAAGTGAGGGCCGGCCCGCCAGGTAGCCCACCCTCAGATCGGCCACGGTCAGGTCCCCGCAGTCTCCCAGGGCGGGCAGCTCCCGTGCTGCCTGGTTCAGGTCTTTGTGCCGCAAGGCTTCGACAAGGTGTTCGGCATGGTCTTCCAGCCTCTCGGCACCCACCATGTGGCTGGAGGTAAAAACACTCAGGGCCGAGTCCATGGCGCCCTCCAGATCGTCCGCCAAAATGGTGCTTGAGAGCCTCCGGAACCGGGGGCCCCACATGTTGACATAAATGCTGACCACTCCGCGGCAGGCTGCGGCATCACCACCGAGGGAGGCCTCCAGGCGGTGCAACTGTGCCAGGCTCACCAGGTAGCGCTGACTGTGTGACATGGCGTGTTTTCCTCCACCCCTCGTTTGCCGAATCAACTACCTTCAACAGTAGGTTCGCCCGGCCCGTCAGGGTATGGAATTAGTGCCTTCCGGCCATATCCTGCGCGGATCCTCAGCCAATCTTGAGCCAAAGTTCAGCCTTGAGGACCGGTGGAAATTCTGCGCCAATCTTCGGCGGATCTTCCGCAATTTTGTACCCCCTTCTTGAGGTCCATCCAGCACAGTTGTTCCCAACGGCAGGACCACCTGCCACCCACGCAAACAGCACCACATCACAAAGGGGAACGTCATGAACAAGATGGCCAAAGGCGCAATCGCAACCGGCTTGGGAGTCATCCTTCTGGTAGGCGGCGGCGGAACACTCGCCACCTGGAACCTGGCGCAAAACGCCTCCATGGGCAAGGTGGTCACGGGCGATCTCAACCTGGTCCCCAGCACCACCACCGCCGGCCAGGGCCAGTGGACCAACGCGGCCGGTACCAAGATCGACATCGCCAGCTACAAGGTGGTTCCCGGCGACGTCCTGATCTACACGCAGGACCTCAACCTGACCATCTCCGGCGATCTCATGGCCGCCAAGCTGGCCGTCACTGGCGCCGGCATCAACAACGGCTTTGACCCCGCCACGGTCTCCGTCTCCGCCACCACGCTGACCAAGGGCACCCAGATTCTGCCCGGCACGGTGCTGCTTCCGGCCGATTCGGGCACCGTCCAGGCCTCCACCACCTTCACCTTCAACACCTCCACCGCGGGCCGGAGCGACGTGGGTGCCAACTACGACTTCAGCGGCGTGGGCTATTCGCTGGTGCAGCAGGCTCCCGCCTCCGCCAACAAGTCCTAATTCCGTCATGAAGGCGGCGGGACTGATTCTGGTGGCGGTGATCCTGGGACTGCTGGCCGTGCACGGCAGCTACGCCCTCGGGAGCACCGCCGCCGGCGCCGGCGTAGTCTAAGCCCAGCTCCAGAATGCCACCAGGCGCAGGCCCCAAACCACCCGCCGTCGCGCGTAGGGGATGTTCACTGCATCGAAGCCGAGGGCCATGAGCTCGCCAGCCATCATGAGCCGCTGCCAGCGTCCGGAACGCTCTGCTTGTGGGACGCCGTCGACGTAGCCGCCGCTCATCAGGCGCAGAGTGCCGCCGCCCTGCACAGTGCGTTCGCCGCGAAAACGGCCCGACTCGATGGCCTCGTGCCGGGCCACATTTTTATGGATTCGGTCTGAGGTTGTTTTGTCGAGCTAGAAGGCGCCTGCTCCGGCAAGTTCGTCGACCAGGTGTAGCCCACGCTGGGGGCCAGGATCTGCTGCTCCTCGTCGGCTCTCTGGCCCTGGACCGTGGACCAGTCAAGGAGAGCCGGCACCTCCGGAAGCGACCTCGTGTTGCCCTCCAGCGCGGCGGCATTCCAGATCAAGTCAGGCAGCGCAGCGCGAAACCTCTGACGGGCCTCGGCTGTGCCTAAAGGTTCAGTCTTCGTGCCAATGCAGGTCAAATCGGGCGAATGCCTCCTGCAGTTCAGGGTGGTCCGGATGCACCTTGGCTGGCTCGTCCGAAGGCTGGATGCGTGGGCTTCGTGCCGGGTCACCGGGACGCTCGAACACGGCCCAGACACGGATCTCGTCCCCGTGACGGGAATTGAACCTCACACCATCGACGACGTTCCCTTCGTCATGGAGGTCATACAACCACCTGGCGATTGAGCGGGTGAGAATTCGGTCGCGGGCATCCTTCAGAAGGGCTGCGTCGACGTCTCCGGCGGCAAGCCCATGTTCGTTGAACGGGTAGTGGGTAGTCAGCGCTGCGATGCTACGCGAATGCGTAACGAAGCAGTATCGGCCACTCTGGTGCGCTGATCCGTACTGCTGGTCGTCCCAGCGACCACCGAACAAACCTTCATCGTCGGCGTAGGTCCACGGTGTCCATGCCCAGGCGTCCGGCGCAAAGCCGACACGCCAGACCTGGCTGGGCTCTTCGGAGCCCTCGATCTCGAGATCCGGGCTGCTCATCCGATGTAGGCGAACGCTTTTGCCGCGGCGATCAAGTCGCGGGCGCCTTTCATTGGATCGACCTCGCGCAGGACGTGTGCCGGCGCGTCGTCATTCAGCGCAGGGTTCATTCCCTTGAACCACGACTGCACCGTAGCGGCGTCGTACTTTTCTCTCAGCAAACCAGCGACGTGGAAGGCATGGCGCAGGCGCTCTTGGTCGACCTCGCCGGGCGACCCTGTGCCTTCTGCCCAACTGGACACCGATCGTGCGGACTTCACACCACCGATGTACGCGACGAGACGCACTCCAAGGATCTCGCGCAGTTGCGAAACCAGCTCGGGGAATGCGAGCCGGACCGAGTCGTCATAGGCCCGCAGGCCTGGTCGTTGATCGGACTTCATCACGGTTGTCATAATTCGATTGTATGTCAGATGGAACAGTAAATCGATAGCAGAAATGCACCCAAAAATACATCTTAAAGTGCGCGTGAGATATCAAGGGCGGTAGATGCAAAGTCATGAGTCGGCCTCCACCCTTCTTATGGCGGCACTAGAGCACTTTTAACTTCGCACAAACCGTTCGACGGTCTTGCCCCGTTGAGGTATGAGTTGATGTCCTCGGCAGACTCGCGGGCGGGCACCACTCTCAAGAGCTACAAGGTGCTATATCCCTTGGTCTGCGTCGCAAATAACAGCGTTAACGAAAGAGAGGGCTCACCGCGGTGGGCCCTTCAATGCTTTCTATGCACCACGCTGCCTATTCGAATGGTGAACCATTGAACAGAGGACCGATCCCGTAGTGCTCCTGTAGCCTACTACGTACGCCTGATGGATTGCCACATGCCAAAGCTCCCACTACCGGGCAGTCCACCGCGGCCAGGGACGTTCAATAAGGCATAAACCCTGAACAGCTGACATCGTCTCGGGAGCGGTGTCGAATTCGAACCGGTTACACACGGCCCTGCCACGTCCTGCCCAGATTCCTGGCCCGTCTTGAGCCAAAATTCAGCCTTGGGGACCGGTTCAAATCCTGCGCCAATCTTCGGCAGATCTTCCGGATTTTTGCGCCCCCGTCTTGAGGTCCGCCGGGCATAGTTGTTCCCAGCGGCAGGGCCACCTGCCACCCAATTCACACCACGGGCAGGGGGAACGCCATGAAGGCGGCAGGACTGATGCTGGTTGCGGTGATCCTGGGACTGCTGGCCGTGCAAGGCAGCTAAGCCCTCTGGAACACCGCGGCCGGCGCCGGCATGGGCACAGTCACCGCCGCCGACTTCCGCGTCACCCTCGGCGACGCCCCCTCCGGCACCGTCACGGACATGACCCTCCCCAACGGCACCGCCGCCAGCCTTTCCTTAAGCACGACGCCGGCCGGCACCCTGGTGCCGGGGCGGCCGGTTTACGCCGGGGTCCAGTTGGGCAACGTGACGAATGCGGGCGGGGCCTTTACGCTCCGGGCCGCCGTTGCCTCCAGCCCGACGGCGACGGACGGCGGGAGCGGCCTGGCCGGCTACCTGACGGTCAAGTCCGTGGCCGCCACTTCCGCGGCACAGTGCTCCGACGCCTCCCTGTACACCTCAGTTCTTCCCACTGACCTGCCCGCCACCACCATCGCCAAGGGAGCCACGGGGGTGTTTTGCTTCCAGGCGTCACTGGACGCTGCTACCCCCGCCAGCCTGTCCGGCACCACCGCCGGCATCAGCATTCCGCTCTCCGTGACCCAGCTGTAGCACGCAGCCAACCCCAGCCATCGAATTTCCTGAAAGGACCAGACCATGACCACCGGACGCATTGCAGGATTCCTGCTATTCATCGTTGCCGCCCTGGCCGCACTGGTGCTGGTGGTGGGGCCCGCTGCGACGGGCTCGCAGACGTACACCGTGCTCACCAACTCCATGGCGCCAAAGTACGCGCCGGGCACCTTTCTGGTGGTCAAGCCCACGCCGTTCAACGAACTCAAGGTGGGGGACATCGTCACCTACCAGCTGGAGTCCGGCAAGCCCGCCGTGATCAGCCACCGCATCATCGCCGTGGGCACCACGCAGGCGGGGGAGCGGGTGCTCACCACGAAGGGCGACAACAACGCCCTTGCCGATCCTTCCCCGGTCCACGCCCCGCAGCTCCGCGGCAAACTGCTTTACGCCGTCCCCTATGTGGGCTTTGCCGCCAACCTCCTGGGCCAAACCAACCGGGGCGCATTGGTGCCCGTGCTGGCGGCCGGGCTGATCGGCTTTGGCCTGCTCAACCTGGTGCAGGGCGTGCGGGGCCGGGCGAAGCGGCGGTCCAAGGCGGTTTCGGCTGCGCGCCGGCAGTCCCCGGATTCGGTGGACGCGTAGGTGCCAGCGTGAGGGGCCTGGCCGGCTCGAAGGCCACCCGGCGCGCCGCCGTCGTGCTCTTCCTGGTGACAGTGCTGGTGGGCGGTGGGACCGCGGCGGCGGCAGCCAAGTGGCAGCAGCAGGCCACGGCCACCATGGCCGTCACGGCCGGGAGCTGGGGACCGCCCGTGCAGTACGCCACCGTGGTGAGCGCACCCGTCATGGCCGTGCGCCCCGGGGCGGTCAACCCTGCCCTGGTCACGTGCGCCTCGGTGCAGCCGCAATCGTCGCTGAAGACCAAGACCTCCGCGGACATCAGGTTTTCCTGGCTGGGCGTGCCCAATGCCACGGCGTACACGGTGACGCTGACGTTCACCGGCACCGGCTACAGCTACAACACCACCACGTCCGTGACAGGGGCGTCCGCGGTGTTCACCCTGGACCGCACTGCGGCCTCGTACGGCAGCTACGTGCTGCGGATCCTGCCCGTCAACGGCGCCACCCCCGGCGATGCCGCGTACCGCAGCTACCTGTATTCCGCGAGCGATTCCACCAACTGCTCCTACGCCGACCCCGCGGGCCAGTCCCCGCTGGGCCCCTTCACCGTCTCCTCCCAGTCCGTGGTGCGCTCCGCCACCACCTCCGCCCTGCCCCTGTCCTGGACGGCGGCGCCCGGGGCCACCAGCTATGTGGTGAGCCTGAAGTCGCGGACCTCCAGCTACGGGGTGGAGTTCACGGCCACGGGCCTGGCGGCAACGCTGGTGTTCCCGCAGGCCGCCACCGATGCGGCCGGGAACCCCGTCAATCCGCTGGACCTGC
Source organism: Arthrobacter silviterrae (assembly GCF_011045165.1). Taxonomy (GTDB): domain Bacteria; phylum Actinomycetota; class Actinomycetes; order Actinomycetales; family Micrococcaceae; genus Specibacter; species Specibacter silviterrae. The sequence continues at coordinate 96,533 of NZ_JAAKZI010000011.1, read as the reverse complement.
TGGCACCGTACTACGCGGACTACACGCTGCGCATCCAGCCCATGAACGGCACCCAGGCCGGGGATCCCGTGTACAAGGTGGTGAGATACTACTTCCCCTCCTGCACCGTGGCCGATTCCTGACTCTCCCGGACGGCGGCTTTTGGGGCGCGGACCGGTTTTGCATGGAATATTCCAGATTTAAAAATGTGACACGGACCACCAAAGTCGCCACAACGCTCTGCTTATTTGGTTCAATGGTGTTAAGTGCTTGCTGGGGGCAGCACTTAGTGCCTGCTGGGGGCGCGACTTTCTCGTGAGGAAATTTGCGATGGCTGCTGGTCCGGGGGAACATTACTGCGCGCAGGGGGAGTTGCGGGCGGAATGGCTGCCCACCTTGTACCGGGGAGCGACGGCGGTGGGCATCTGGCCCGCGCTGTTGGCGCCCGTGGAATTATGCCGAATCCTGGACGCAGCCGGGCAGCACCATCCGCATGGTGGTGCCCTTGCCACGTGCGCTTTCAATGGTAATCGTGCCGCCGTGCTTGGTGACGATGGTCCGGGTGATTTGCAGTCCCAGGCCCAGGCCGGGGATGGAGCGCTTGAGTGCCTGTTCTGCGCGGAAGAACTTGGTGAAGGCATCTGCCTGCTCGGCACTGCTCATGCCGATCCCGGTGTCCTGAACTTCGCAGAATAGGTCGCTGCCGGCGCTGCCGGCGCCGGCTGCGGCGGCTGCGGCGGCGCTGCCTGTGCTGCCGCCGTCGCCGGCCCAGGCACGCACCGTGACGGTGCCGCCGTCGGGCGAGTACTTGACCGCGTTCGAAACCAGGTTGTCCAGCGCCTGGCCGAAGCGGCCGGCGTCCACCAGGGCGGGGAGAGAAGCCGGCGATTCCACCGTGAGCACTACGCCGTTCTTGTCAGCGGCCGGCCGCGCCGACGCCACGCTGTCCGCCACGATCCCGGCCACATCCGCCACGGCGGGGGAGATGGTCATGTGGTCGCTGGAGAGCAGGTCCGCCACCAGGGCGTTGAGGCGTTCGGCATTGCGTTCCGCCACGCCCAGGTACTTCACCACGTGTGCCGGCAGCAGCTCCCCTTCATCCAGGGCCAGGCCCAGGTAGCCCTGGATGGAGGTCAACGGGGTGCGGAATTCGTGCGACACATTGGCCACGAAGTCGTCCTTGGCCGCGAGTGCCGCCACCATTTCCGTCACGTCATGGAACGCGATGACGGCACCGGCATTGCCGCCGTCGTTGGTGGAAATTTGCCGGGCCGTGGTGGAGACCGCCCGGGCCGAATCGCCCTGGCCAATCCACACCTGGTAATTGGTGAAGGACTCACCCTGGACGGCCCGGCGCACGGGGCGGGCCTCGGCACTCAGGGGAGTTACGGCGTCGGGCGCGAAAACCAGCAGGTCCTTCTCCGGCGGGTCCGCCATGCCCCGCGGCACGGCCAGGGCGTGCAAGGTTTCCTGCGTGGAGTTGATGAGCTGGTCATGGCCGTCCCCGTCCACCACCACCAGTCCCACGGCCACGGTGTCCACCACCGCGGCCAGCAGCTGCTCGCGGTGCCGGCTCTGCTCCAGGGCCTCCCGCAGCTGGAAGTCCTTCTCCTGCAGGGCCACGCGCTGGCGGTCCATGTTGGCGGTGATGATCACCACGGTGGCGGAAAACCCGGCCATCATGAAGGGGAACAGCAACGGCTTGCCCAGCTGGTCCGGCGTGGCCTCTGTGCCGGCCAGGAACACGGGCGTCCAGACCATCAGGAGGGTGGCCACGGTGCTGCCGGCAATGGCCGTGCGCCGGGCCAGGCCCGCCGCGGAAATCCAGAACACCGGGAAGAGCACCAGCAGCCCGGCCGAGGTGGCGTACTGCAGGCCGCCCTCCCGTGAGAAGCCGATCGCCACAAAATCCAGGTACGGGATGGTGAGGAACGCGGCCGGCGGAAGCCTGTCCCACGGCACTGCCAGGCACACCACGAAGATGGCAGCATGCAGCCACATGCCAATGGTGAACGCCAGGTTGCCGTACGCCTGCGGGTATAGCATCGCCGCATGGGCCAGCATCAACGCCACGGTCAGGGTGAGCGGTGCCTGGGTGAGGACCACGCGGGTGCGCAGCGACCTGTCGTAGAAATGGCGGCGGATCAAGGTGTCGGCGGTTCGGGTCACTTAATGTCCATTGGTGTTAGGCACTGGGTCAACGGTATTGATGATGTCATACTGTGGATACGCCCGCGCGAGCGTGCGTCCGGCGGCCAGTTGCCTGGGGGTGGCTGGCTGCCGGCTCAAATTTCTAAGGTAGTGCTGCTATGTTGCGGGTTTTGTCGGTCTCGAGTTTGGCGGGGGAGTAATGGATAGTCCACGGGGAGCGGTGGTCATTGAGGACGACCAGGACATCCGGGAGCTGATCAACGTGGTCCTGAACCAGTCCGGCTTCGACGTCCACGCCGTGGACAGCGGCGTGGACGGGGTGGAAGCCGTGCGGCGGCACAACCCCGCCGTGGTCACCCTCGATTTGGGCCTGCCCGACATTGACGGCTTCGAGGTGGCCCGCCGGATACGGCTCTTCAGCGACTGCTACATCATCATGCTCACCGCCCGCGGCGACGAGCTGGACACCCTGCTGGGCCTGGAAACCGGGGCCGACGACTATCTGACGAAACCCTTCCGGCCCCGCGAACTGCGGGCCCGCGTGGGGGCCATGCTGCGCCGGCCGCGGGTGGGTGCCGGGGGTTCGGCTGGTTCGGCGGGTTCGACGGCGGAGGATTTCGACAGGCTCAATCAACGGGGTTCGGGGGCGTCTGGGGACGTCGACAGCGCCACCCACCGCGTGCCGCCGTCGTCGGGGGACGTTGACAGCGCTACTCGCCGGGTGCCGCCGTCGGACGTTGAAGGGAAAGGTGACCGCCCCGGCAGCCTGGGGCACAGCGGGCTGGTGCTCGACGGCGCCGCGCGCACGGCCGAGCTGGACGGTGCGGAGCTGGAGCTCACCCGGACCGAATTTGACCTGCTGGCGGCCATGCTGGAGAGCGGCAGCCTGGTGCGCACCAAGGCCGAGCTGGTGCGCCGGCTGCGCGGGGACGGCTACCACGGCGGCGCGTACGTGAACGATTCCGACGAGCGGACCATTGAGGTCCACATGGCCAACCTGCGGCGGAAGCTGGGCGACGACCCGCGCTCGCCGCGTTGGATCAAGACCGTGCGCGGGGTGGGTTACAAGCTGGTTGTTTAGCCGTTACCGGCCCGGGGAGGGCGTGCATTGGCGGCCATGGCCGCGGCAGCGGTAGACCTGCCCGGCCTGCAGCGGGATGCCGGCGAAGAGCTGGGGCACGGTCACCAGGTAGTAGCCGGCGTTTTGCAGCCTCGAGATCACCTCGCCCTGGTGGTCCACCGTGGTGGCGTGGATGTCGTGTTCCAGGATGACGGCCCCAGGGGAGACCAGGCGCATGATGGTCGGGATGTATTTGGCGGGGTCGCGGGAGAGCCAGTCGAGGGAATCGACCGACCACAGGATGATGGGCAGCCCCACGTTCTGCTGGACCATCGCGTCCACTCCGCCGTACGGCGCCCGCATCAGCATGGGCGCTGCTCCCGTGGCAGCCTTGATGGCGCTGTTGGTCCACTGCATTTGGGTGGCGACGGCGGCCGGGCTGAGCCTGCGCAGGTCCGGATGGTTCCAGCTGTGGTTGCCCACGGTGAAGCCGGCGTCGTGCTCGGCCCTGGCGATCAGCGGGCTGTAGCTCACGGCGCCGCCGACGGCGAAGAACGTGGCACCCGCCCCTGCCTGCTCAAGCATCTTCAAAAGGCGGGGCGTGGTGGCCTGGGAGGGGCCGTCGTCGTACGTCAGGGCAGCGCACGGGACGATGTCGCAATTGATGTGGCGGAGTTGCTTCGGGGCCGGGGCCGGCGGTTTCCAGGGCTCGTCCGCTTCATCCTGGGCGTGGCGGCCCAGGGTGGAGAGCCAGGGCCGGACCGCGGCCGCGGGGATTCTCAGGGTGCCCATGGCGCGGTTCGCGGAGCCTGCAGGCATGGTCAGATTTCCTGCCGCGTCAAAGGCCAGGTCCGTCAATGGCACGGGGGCGGTGGCGTCCGCACCGCGCAGGGACCGGATCAGGGCGGCGAGCTCGCCGCGGTGCGCCGGCGCCACGAGCACTTCCGAGGGGACAGTGGTGCCCGTGCCGGAGTCATAGACCATTGTTGTTTCGGCGGTGGTCCCGGGGCCGTGCGGGGTAATCCGGATGCGCCCGATCAGGTAGTGCCCGCCCGTGTGCACGATGGTCCCCTGGACGGTCAGTTTTACCTTGTCCTGGCGGGCGGTTTCCACGGCGGGTTGGTAGCGGGCGCCGGTGTGCTTGTCCAGGGCGGCCAGCAGCTGGCGGTCGACGTCGGCGTTGAAGCTTGTTGCCCCGTCCAGGTAGGCCCACGTCCCCCCCGCCGTCGGCGATTGCAGTTTCATGGGATAGGCTCCGGCGACGGCGGACACGTCCCGTTCGCCCTGCATCGGCACCAGCCAGGAGCCGGGCGCGGCCAGCTGTGCTTTGGTGGTTTCCGGGGTGGTGGAAGGGGAGCAGGCGGCCATGGAGAGGGCCACTGCTGCGGCTGCCGCCAGGGCGCAGGCGCGCCGCAGGGATCCCGAGGCTGAAGGTGTACGGCGGCGCATGGTGCTCCAGGCTCGAAAGGGACTGTATGGGGAAATTATTTCACGATTCGGTGAATGGAAAGCGCTGATCCGATTTACGCCGGACCGCCTGGTCCCGGTGGCGCAAGCATGGACCCGGACAATATTTAGAATTAGTATTACTAACATGAAACAGCGTTACGTGATGTCGGTCCGCGCCGACGCATTCAGGCAGACGGGGGAGCGAATCTTGGCGGCGGCCTACGCCCGCTTCAAGGTGGCATTGTTTGATGAGGTCACGCTTGACCAAATCGCAGCGGACGCGGAGGTGACCGTCCAGACTGTCATCCGGCGCTTTGGCTCCAAGGCGGGGATCGTGGCTGAACTCACCCGGATCCGGGAAGCCCAGGTAGACGCGCATCGCCGGGATGCGCCGGTGGGCAACCTGGCCGGTGCGGTGGCAAACTTGATCGAGTTCTACGAGGCGGAGGGGGATCTGATGATGCACCTGCTCCGGCAAGAGAGCCGGGTCCGCGCCTTCGCCGAAATTGCAGAGCACGGGCGGAAAGTCCATGTCGAGTGGTGCGCCCGCGTGTTTGCGTCCGGCCTCGAAGCGCGCTCGGGGGTGGCCCGCAAACGCCTGGCCGCACAGCTCGTTGCGATCTGCGACCTCTACACATGGCATCTGCTGCGTCGCCAGCAGCGCCTCTCCCAGCGCCAGACCAAACTGGCACTCATGGAGCTCTTGGAAGGAGCGCTCTCATGAAGGTCCTCGTATACACCGCCCCCTCACGCGGCCACCTGTTCCCCACCATTCCGGTACTGCTGGAGCTGCAGCGGCGAGGCCATGAGGTGGTCATCCGAACCATTGCGGCCGAGGTGGCCGGGCTGCGCGCACTCGGATTCAAGGCCGACCCTGTGGATCCGGCCATCGACACCATACAGATGGCGGACTACAAGGAACACAACCCGCTGGCTTCATTGAAGGCCGGTGTTGCCAACTTCATAGCCCGCGGGGAGCTCCAAGTGCCCGAGCTGCAGCGCGCCATTGGGGCAGAGCGGCCTGACTTGCTGATCGTGGACGTGCTCTGCTGGGGCGCGGCCGCGGTCGCTGAAACTTCCGGCCTGCCTTGGGCATCAATCCAGCACTCACCCACCCCTCTGCCGGCTCCCGAGATACCCCCGTTCGGGCCGGGCCTGCGGCCGATGGCGGGACCGCTTGGCAGGCTTCGCAACCGATTGCTCATGCCCTTGACTTTGGGCATGCTCGAGCGTGTCGCCCTGCCCGGCACGAACGTGCTTCGGGCCAGAGCCGGGGCAACACCCCTGCGGGATGCCGTTGACATGTTTACCCGCCCGCCGCTGACTCTTTACTTCACGTCCCGGGCGCTGGAATATCCCCGCACCCAATGGCCGGAATCGTTCTTCTTCACCGGCCCGCTGTGCTGGGATCCGGCCCGCGAGGCGCCAACCTGGCTCGACCGCCTGACCCGGCCGGTGGTGCTGGTCACCACATCTTCGGAATTTCAGGACGACGGCGTGCTGGTCAGAAATGCTCTCGAAGGGTTGGCCGGGGAAGACCTCGATGTGGTCGCCACGATGCCTGCTGGCCTCGAGGACTTCAACGTGCCGGACAATGCCCACCTCGTCGAGTTCGCACCTCACTCCCTGCTGTTGCCACGAGCAGTTGTTGCGGTGACCCACGGCGGTTTCGGGGTCACCCAAAAGGCGCTCGCCGCCGGAGTGCCCGTCGTCGTCGTGCCCTTTGGCCGGGACCAAGCCGAGGTGGGGCGCAGGGTCGAGGCCAGCGGTGCTGGCCTGATGCTCTCCCCGAAGCGGCTCTCGCCAGACCGGCTGCGTGCCGCCGTCGTCCATGCCATAACGCTGAAGGCGGCAGCTGCGGCGCTGGCCTCAAGGATGGCGGCGGAGGGCGGTGCGTCCTTGGCCGTCGATCGGCTGGAGGCACTCAATGACCTGTCAGCCGTTGCTGGATAACGATGCTCGTCGTCTCCATGCCACTCAAAGGCATCAGGGCGCCATGCTGGTGGTTCAACGCCTGACACCGAAACGCCGGTTCACCCCGTGACGTTCACCTGAATGGCCCGCTCATCCAGCGAAGTGGCTTCCCAGGACCGCTTGAGGACAAAGCGCAGTTCCACCGTTCCGCGCCGTGCGGCCAGGAAGTGGAAGGTGTGCGTTCCGGTGGCCGGCACTGCGGCGGCATTGCCCTCCGGGGTGAAGGAATCGCTGAGGAATTCCACGCCGGCGGGCACGCCGGCCACGGACCATTGGTAGCCTGTGGCCGGCGTGGCCTGGAAGTCCACGGTGAACATGTCACCGGCGTTGACTTCGATCACTGCGCACCTGCGTTCATGCGTACCACTTGTGGTACATGGCCGAGTCAGTGCCCTCGACGAAGCAGTCGAGGCGGCCGGATGCCCAGGAGGAGGCGCCCGTGCCGGAGGACAGCAGCCCGCCCAGGTTTTCCTCCCCGCTCCAAGCCCCGTCCCACCACCGGTGCATCATGGCGAATCCGGCACCGGGGTAGAACATGTCGATCCTGTTCGCCCCCCAGGAGACGGCGGACAGGTCCCCGCCTACGTAGCCGCCCAGTGCCTCCCAGCCGGACCAGCCGGCGCCGGCCCAGTACTGGTGGTACAGCTGGCTGTCGGTGCCCTTGACAAAGGTGTCGAGCCGGTTGGCGCCCCACGACGCCACGGCCGGGGCCGAATCGCAGACCCCGCCCAGGGACTCCCACCCGCCCCAGTGGCTGCCGTCCCACCACAGGTGCCACATGGCCGAATCCATGCCGCGGGCAAAGACGTCAATCCGGTTGGGGCCCCAGGACACGGCTGTCGGGTCGGAGGACAACATGCCGCCCAGGGCCTCCCAACCGGACCAGCCGCCGTCGAACCACTTGTGGTACAGCTGGTGGTCTGTGCCGACCACAAACATGTCCAGCCGCCCGGCGGCCCAGGAACAGATGGCCGGTCCGCTCTGGCAGTCTCCGCCCAGGGACTCCCAGCCGTTCCACGCGGCTCCGTCCCACCAGCGGTGCCAGACGGCGGAATCGGTGCCGCGGGCCACGGCGTCGATCCTGTTGGCGCCCCAGGAGACCGCGCTGGGCTTGGAGGTGATGATCCCGCCCAGGGACTCCCAACCGCTCCAGCCGTGGGTGGCGGGAACGGTGACGCCGCCGGCGGTGGAGAAGGCGTACACGTCAAAGTTGCACTGGCCGTAGGCGATCTTGAAGAAGCCGGCCATGCCCCAGCCGGCGCCCCAGGAGTTCTTGGCGATCCAGCACTGTTCCGACTCCGAATAGCCGATGACTTCCACGCAGTGGCCGCCCACCGCGTTCCCGCTCACGTGGTGGTAGACGCCGGTGGAGTAGCTGTAGAAATCGTCGTACACGTCAAAGGATGCCGCGCAGGGACCAGTGGTGTCCAGGTAGGTCTTGCGGGCGTTGATGTCACCGATCAAGCCGTGGCGGGAGATGGTGACTTGGCTGGCGGGCCGGTTGGGTGTGGGGCGAACGTATGGCTTCCACAACGAGGTGGCCGGATCGATCACGGGAGGGTTGTCGAAGGCGCTCATGTAGGTGAGCGCGGCGTCGGTGACCTGGCCGCGGGCCTGCAGCTGTGCCATGCAGGCGTCCGAGTTCCAGCCGGCGCACGACGGGCCGTGGTTTGAATTGAAGTGAGAGTCGGCCTCGGAAAGGTCGAAGAGCTGGCCCAGTTCGATCGAGGCCATGGACTCCACCACGCCTGTGCACGCAAATGACACGCACGAACCGCAATACTTCTGGTCCTCGACGGGGGTCACGTGGTTGCCGTTCTTGTTCCGCCAGTCAACCTCTGGCGAGAAGGCTCCGGCGGGTGGCGGTGCTGCGGCCTGCGGTCCTGCCTCGCGCAGGGCCACGTCCGCGGGGGAGAAGATGACGCCCAGAAGGGCCTTCTTGCCCTCGTCGCCCAGCAGCGACTGGGGCGTGATGCGCGGGCTCCAGCGAGCCTTTGCTTCGGTGAGGGATGCTGTTAGGTCATGGATGTCCAAAGTTGCCATGGTGATGCGCTCCTATGCCCATGCGGACCGCCGGGGTTTGCCGCTGCCTGTGCCGTGGCCTGCCGGCGTGGCAGGCGTCTGTGGCCTGCCGGCGTGGCAGGCCCCTGTGGGAAATTCCCGTGGGAAGTTCCCCTAGCAGGCTCCCGTGGCAGGCCGCATGCCTGCGTGGTTCCAAAATGGAGAATTGGTGGGTAGGGCCGGCCCAGCACCGCCCCATCGAGGCCCCGTATCTCCCCCGGAGGCCTTGCCCGCGCGCAAAACATATAACGAAATCAATGGTAGATTCGTCGATGTTGGGTGCATACGCTACCGACGGGTTTTCCTTGCCGGTAACTTCAGTTTTCGAGATCCCGTTGATCGAGCCTGTCGAGATCCCCGGGATTCGGCTAGGTTCAGATCCCGTCGGTCGAGCCTGTCGAGATCCCGGGATTCGGCCGTGTTCAAACTTATTTTTGCGTTGCTCCCTCCACAGGCAGACCTAGCGGGAAGGTAGTACACATATTCGAAATATGGCCTGTTTTTGTCGGTGGTGACCCGTAATGTTGGTGACATGGAAGCGGCGACACGGACGCCGGGGAATCCCGGATCCACACGGACAGGCGGGGGCGTTGGCGGGCATGTCCGCCAACTGATTGCCCTTGCCGAAGCCCTGACCCGTGCCGCCACGGCCAACGCCGGGTCCGGCGGGTTCGATGCGACTGATGGCACCCGCGTCGCTGGCGAATCCGGTCCGTCAAGTCGGGCCGATCAGGATGCGGGCCCGGACGCGCGGAATGCCGGCCCGGTCGCCCCGCTCGGGATGGACGTGGATTCCCTCAGTGACGCGGAAGCCGTGTCCTGGGCCCAGGAACTGGAACACCTAGGCTCCTTCCTGTCCGCCCTGCAGGTCCAGGTGGCCGGAAACCTGGCCGGACGGGTGCGAGCCGGGCGCTTCGACGGTGTCAAGGCCCCCATGAACCTGCTGAGCACCTCGCTGCGGGTCAGCCGGGGCGAGGCGGGCCGGCGCCTGCGCCTGGCAGACCAATTCCTGCCCGTGCGCAACGACCTAACACTCGTCACCACACCCCCGGCCCAGGCGACCACCGCGGCCGCCTTCTTCGCGGGGGAACTCTCCGCCGAACAGGCCCTGACCGCCTCCCGCTTTATCGAGGAGGCCCGCCACCTGGCGGACGGCGGACGGATAACCGCGGACGAAGCGCTCGCCGTGGAGGCCACCCTGACAGACCATGCGCGGACCATGGACCCGGAGTCCCTCACCCATGTGGGGGTGCGGATCGTCAACGTCCTGGACCCTGACGGGCACCAGCCCACCGAAGGAGAACTGATCGCCAAGGAGGGCGTCGTCTTCCGCCAGGCCCGGCGGGGATTGATCCACTTCGAGGGCTGGACCACGGTGCCCAAGTACGAAGTCATGATGGTCGCCATCGACTCCACCATGAACCCCCGCCCCCACACCGACGTCAATGACATCGAAGCCACAAATGGTGCAGCCGGCGGCCTCGGCGCCGACAAGCGAGCCAAGGCCGGCCTCGGCACCGGCGGGAACGGTGGCGTCCTGGACGGTGTTCTCCCCGGACAAACCAGCCTCGGCGAGCTCCTGGACCTCGCAGAATCGGCCACACCGACCACTCTTGCGCAGCAGGACGGCTCCGGAAGTGCCGGAAACCCAGACGGTCCGGTGTCGGAGGAACCCTGGCCGCACGTGATTGACGGGGTGCGCGTGCCCGGGCCCGGCTCGGGGGAGGAACTGCCTTGCCTGAACCCGATCGACCCCGCCAACACCAATCCTGTGGTGGCGGATCGGCGCACCCGTGCCCAACGCCTCCTGGACGGCATGATCGACTGCATCCGCCTGGCCGCCCGCACCAGCAAGCTGCCCGCGAATGGCGGGCTGAAACCCCAACTGTTCATCACAACCACCGAAGAAGACCTCCAGCGAAAAACCAAGGACGGACGTCCGGGTGGAATCGCCTTCCTTCCCTACAGCGGACCCCAGCCCCTCGGCCTGTTCAGCACCGAACTCTGCGACGCCGACGTGACCACCTTGCTCCTGGGCAATGGTCAGGAGATCCTCAACGTCGGCCGCACCCAACGCTTCTTCACCAAGGCCCAACGCAAAATCCTCATCGCCCGCGACAAAGGCTGTTCCTTTCCCCACTGCACCCGCCCCGCCTATTGGTGCGACGCGCACCATGTAAATCCCTGGGTGGACGGCGGCGAGACCAATGTCGATGTCGGATGCCTGCTCTGCGTCGAGCACCACCATGCCGTCCACCAAGGGCACTGGAGCGTCGAAATGATACTCGGCACGCCCTGGTACACGCCCAGCTACAAACTCGATCCAACCAGGACCAAACTCCGCAACAACTACCACCACGGCCTCCCCGACACGCGAAGTCAGACTTCATGACACCCTCATGCCCGAATCCTGAAGGCCCGTGGGTCTCGACGGCCTTGACCGGCTCGAACGACACGACCGGCTCGACCGACCCGACCGGCTCGACCGCGGGGAGTCTTGTCGGTCTTGTCAGTCTCGGCGCGCCCGACCGCCGGGGACAAGCGGGACCGAGGGGACCGGCGTCGTGCTTGGCTGGAATCCATGGGACGCAAGGAACCCCGGCACCTGTGTGGCGCCGGGGTTCCTTTCCTGCTATTTCATGCGACCGTGCAGTTCATGCCCTAGTGGGCTGCGGGCCGGCGGTTGCGCCATACGGCTCCCGCACCGACCACCAGGAACATGATTGCCAGCGAGATGCTCCAGCCCGAGTCGAAGCCCGTGGAGGCCAGGGGTGCGGGAGGTGCAGGCGGTGCCGGTGGATCCACTGCCACGGGGCAGGCGACCTTGTTGAAGGTTGCCAGGAAGGTGGCGGTTCCGTTGGCCTGGGCGGTCCATCCAGCGGTGGCTGCGAGCTTGTAGCCGTCAGCCGGGACCGCCGTAACCGTGGCGGACTTGCCGGTGGCCGGCGTCCCCGCTGTGGTGTACGTGATGCCCTTGGTGGTGGCCAGCGCCAGGGTTGGCGTGCTCACCGTGCCGTTGGTGCACACTGCCTGGGTGACGGTTGGCGCGGACGGTGTTGCCGCGACTACGCAATCCACTGTGTCGAAGTGGATCTCGTAGCTGGCCGTTCCGTCCTCGTTCAGCATCCAGCCGTTTCCTTCAGTGAGGCTGTAGCCTTCCGCCGGCGTGGCCGTGACCCTGACGGTCTCGCCCTGGGCTGCCGTTCCCTCGGTGCTGTAGGTGATGCCGTCCGAATTGGCCGGCACGGTCAGCTCCGGGGTGGTTGCTGTTCCGGGGCCGGTGCAGACTGCCTGGTTTGCCGTTGGTGCCTCCGGTGTTCCCGGGACGATGCAGTCCGGGGTGCTGAACTCCACCTGGTACGTTGCACTGCCGTTTTCCTGGGCCGTCCATCCTTCGGCGGCGGCCAGCTTGTAGCCGTCGTTCGGGGTGGCCGTCACGGCGACGACAGCGCCTGTTGCAGTGTCAACGTCCTGGGAGTAGGTGATCCCTTCCGTTTCCGCGAAGGCCAGCTCCGGGGTGCTTGCCGTTCCGGGCCCGGTGCACACCGTCTGGGTGACGGTTGGCGCCTTGGGCGTTGCCGGGACGATGCAGTCCGGGGTGCTGAACTCCACCTGGTAGCTGGCCGTGCCGTCCTCATGGAGGGTCCAGCCGTCGCTTGCGCTGATGCTGTAACCAAACTCCGGCGTGGCGGTGACAGTGACCGTGGTGCCTGCGGTTGCAGGTCCCGAGGTGGTGTATGTGATGCCGTCGGTGTTGGCAGGCACTGTCAATTCGGCTGCGCTTGCCATGCCCGGCCCCGTGCAAACCGCCTGGGCGGCGGTTGGCGTGCCCGGGGTGCCCGGGACGATGCAATCAGGTGCTGCAGCGAAGGTGACGGTGTAGGTGGCTGTGCCGTTTTCCTGCACAGTCCAGCCGTCGGACGCGTTCAGCTTGTGGCCAAACGTGGGGGTCGCCGTGACGACCACGGTGGCGCCTGCCGCCGTCGCAACATTCTGGGAGTACATGATCCCATCCGTTGTGGCGGGGGTGAGCGTCGGCGGGGTTGTCACTCCGGGTCCGGCACATACCGCCTGGGTGGCGGCCGGTGCGGCCGGGGTTGCTCCGACAATGCAGTCCAGCGTCTTGAAGGTGAACGTGTAGCTGGCCGTGCCGTCCTCATTGAGCATCCAGCCGTTGCCGGCGGTGATGCTGTAGCCAAACGCCGGGGTGGCGATGACGTGGACGGTGTTGCCTTCGGCTACGGTGCCATTGGTGCTGTAGGTGATGGTGTCGGTGTTGGCCGGCACTGTCAGTGTTGGCGTGGATGCCGCTCCGGGGCCCGTGCAGACCGCCTGGGTGGCGGTTGGTGTGCCCGGGGTGGCGGGGATGATGCAGTCAGGTGCGGCGCTGAACTTTATTGTGAAACTTGCTGTGCCGTCCTGGTTGAGTGTCCAGCCGTCAGCGGAGTTCAGCTTGTATCCGGAGTCCGGGGTGGCAGTCACCGTGACGGTGTTGCCTGCCCCGACCACTCCGGTGTTGGAGTAGCTGATTCCCTTGACTGCTGTCCAGGTGATGGTGGGCGTGCTGGCCATTCCCGGCCCGGTGCAAACCGCCTGGGTGACGGTTGGCGCAGCGGGGGTTGCCCCCACGATGCAGTCTGGGGTGCCGAAGGTGGCCGTGTAGGTGGCGGTGCCGTCTTCGTTGAGCATCCATCCGTTGCCGGCTGTGATGCTGTGGCCGAAGGTCGGTGTCGCGATGACGTGGACGGTGTTGCCTGCTGCGACGGTGCCGTCAGTGGTGTAGGTGATGCTGTCGCTGTTGCCCGGCACCTTCAACGCTGGTGTGCTTGCCGTTCCCGGTCCGGTGCAAACCGCCTGGGTGACGGTCGGCGTGCCAGGAGTTGCCGGGACGATGCAGTCAGGTGCTGCGTCGAAAGTGACCACGAAGGTGGCCGTTCCGTCTGCCTGCATGGTCCAGCCGTTTGCGGAGTTCAGCTTGTGGCCAAAGGTCGGGGTGGCCGTGACCACCACCGTGGCGCCTGCGGCCGTGGCAACGTTCTGGGAGTACATGATCCCGTTGGTTTCCGCGTACGTAAGCGATGCCGGGGTTGTCACTCCGGGGCCCGCACAAACTGCCTGGGTGATCACAGGTGGAGCCGGTGTGGCACCCTCAATGCAGTCCAGCGTATTGAAGTTCACCGTGAACGTTGCCGTGCCGTCTTCGTTGAGCATCCAGCCGTTGCCGGCGGTGATGCTGTGGCCAAAGGTCGGTGTGGCGGTGACATGGACCGTGGCGCCCTGTGCTGCTGCTCCGTCAGCGCTATAGGTGATGGCGGCGGTGTTGGCCGGCAGGCCCAGCGTTGGTGTGGTGGCCGTCCCCGGCCCCGTGCACTGAGCCTGGGTGACCGTCGGCGTTCCCGGGGTGGCCGGGACGATGCAGTCAGGGGTGCCGAAGATCGCCGTGAAGGTGGCTGTGCCGTCCTTGTTAAGCAGCCATCCGTTGCCGGGCGTGATGCTGTGCCCGAAGGTGGGTGTGGCCGTGATAAGCACGGTGGCACCTTGTGCTGCTGTCCCGTTGGCACTGTAGGTGATGGCGTCGGTGTTGGTCGGCACACCCAGCGTTGGCGTGGTGGACGTTCCAGGACCGGTGCAGACAGCCTGGGTGACTGTCGGCGTTCCCGGGGTGGCCAGGACGATGCAGTCAGGTGCGGCTGCCAGGCTGACCGTGAAGGTCGCTGTCCCGTCGTTGTTCAGCGTCCAGCCGTCTGAGGCGTTCAGCTTGTAACCGAACGCCGGCGTGGCAGTCACTGTGACTGTGTTGCCGGCGGCCACCACTCCCGTGTTGGAGTAGCTGATGCCCTTGACCGCGGTCCACTCGATGGTGGGCGTGCTGGCCGTTCCGGGGCCGGTGCAGACTGCCTGGGTGACAGTTGGCGGCAACGGGCTGGCCCCGACGATGCAGTCCGGGGTGGTGAATTCGACGGTGAAGGTGTAACTTGCTGCGCCGTCGGTTTGCGGTGTCCAGCCGGGAGCTGTGGTCAGCTTGTATCCGGGCTTGGGTGTTGCCGTGACGGTCACGGTCTGGCCCTGGGCGATGGTGCCGGTTACCACGTAGTCAATCCCGGTGGTGGTCGCCGCCTTCAGGGTGGGGGTGGTTGCCGTTCCCGGGCCGGTGCACACTGCCTGGACCACTGTCGGGGCAACCGGGGTTGCCGGGATGATGCAGTCCGGGGTGGTGAATTCGACGGTGAAGGTGTAGCTTGCTGCGCCGTCGGTTTGCGGTGTCCAGCCGGGAGCTGTGGTGAGCTTGTAGCCGGTCTTTGGGGTTGCCGTGACGGTCACGGTCTGGCCCTGGGCGATGGTGCCGGTTACCACGTAGTTAATGCCGGTGGTGGTGGCCGGGTCAATGGTGGGGGTGGTTGCCGTTCCGGGGCCGGTGCACACTGCTTGGACCACTGTCGGGGCAACCGGGGTTGCCGGGATGATGCAGTCCGGGGTGGTGAAGGTGACGGTGAATGTTGCCGTGCCGTTCGCATTGGGCGCCCAGCCGTCAGCTGCCTTCAGCTTGTAGCTGGACTTCGCGGTGGCCGTCACGGTGACGGTGTTTCCCAGGGCCACGGTGCCGGTTTGCACGTAGTCAATGCCTTCGGTGCTCGGCAGGGTCAGTGACGGTGCACTTGAAGTGCCCGGCCCTGTACATTGTGCCTGGGCAACTGTTGGGGCGACCGGCGCAACATCGGCGGTGCAATTCGGAATTGTCAGCACCACCGTGAAACTTGCGGAGCCATCCGCGTTCAGCGTCCACCCGGGAGCAGCGGTCAGTTTGTAAATTAGCGGCTGAGAAGGGACCGCGATGATGGTTACTGTGTTGCCGGAGGCCACCGTCCCTTGAATCTGGTAGGTGATGCCGTTTGTTACGGCGAGGGTGACGGTTGGAACTGTTGCCGAGCCGGGGCCAGTGCAAACAGCCAGCTCCACAATTGGATCCATGGGAGCCACGGGAACATCGGTATTGCACTGGTTGTTGTAGATGGCCTGACCATCGGGTCCCCAGTTCTGTCCGGTGTCGCTAACTCCGGGGATGGGCGGATAAATGTCCCCCCACTTGCCGTCCGTGCCAACGAGAGGGAACATTGGCCCGGTGTGTGAAGCATGGCCCTGCTCGATGAAAGCGGACACGGAACTGGCCATGCCCCAGTTGTATGGCTTGGTCAATGCGGCTGCCCTGTGACAGTAAACGACAGTGCCGTCCGCGGAGGTCGCCGCGGGTGCTGCAGCCACTTGTGTGCTGGCTGGTGCCGCCGCGGCCGGGCCGACTGCCAGACCAACGAGACCTGCAAACGTCATGGCTAGGGCAGCCATGACAGCCAAGAACTGGGACAGCCACTTCCGCCCCGGAACACCACCCCCCAACCGGTGCAATGACTTTCTGGATTTCCCTAACATGATTCCCCATTTCTTGTTTCTGCTTCGTTATCTTTGCCAACGAGACCGTTGATTCCATGTTTTTTGCGAGCCATGGTTAATGTGAAAGAGCGCCTCTTCATCACGTGCATAATCGATGGAATTCCACGGTGATGGGGGCGCATTGTGAACGGCTGGCGAGCATTGCTCCAGCTAGCCAATTCCACATTCTTGGTACGAGTAACAATTGCTTCTCCGCCCCAGCCTCAGATCAGTACTGCAAGGCTAGGTTCGTGATATTAATCACTGCTAGCGTGATGGTCACTCGTGTTTTCCCAGGAAACACTCGGGTAGTGTATTTCCCTACTTGGATCAGTCCCTTGTTCATGGCGGCTTCGGACCAAAGATGTTAGGCAAAACAAAGTGGCCCGGACATTCCCTTGAAGGGGAATGTCCGGGCCACATTTGTGCAATATCAGTCCGTGGCGGACCTTTGTGATCCGCTCACTTTCCAGCAGTTGGTGCCGTTAGTGCTTGCCGGCCGTCCGGCGGGTGCGCCACACGGCGACTCCACCAAGACCCAGGAGCAAGGCGCCCAGGGCCAGGAAGAATCCTGAGTTGGCACCTGTCTCAGCCAGGCCCGCGGGCTGAACGGCTGCGGTGGTGACTGCCGGGTCAGTTGTTGCGGGCGCAGCCGGCGTGGTGGTGGTGGCCGGAGGTGTGGTCACCACGACAGCCGGGCAGGCCACCTTGTCGAAGGTAACGGTAAAGGTGGCCGTTCCGTCTTCATTCAAGTTCCAGCCATCGGCTGCCACCAGTTGGGTGTTGTCGGCTGAGGCGGTGGCCGTAACGACGGCGGTGCCGCCGTTGGCGACGTCACCGGCCACCTTGTACGTGAGGCCGTCAATGGCAACCGGGGTAACTGACGGGGTGGAGAGCACGCCGTCGGTGCAGACGGCCTGAACAACTGCCGGCGCGGCGAGCGAAATGTCTGTTGTGTCAGGAATCCGGCAGCCGTTGTTGTAAATAGCTGGCCTTCAGCGGTCCAGTTCATCCCGGCGTACTGGTCGCCGTTATTGCCAATGGGCGGGATAATGTCGCCCCAGCCCGAGGTCATGCCGGCGGCGAACACCGGGCCGGTGTGCCCAGAATGGCCAGGCTCGTTGAGTATCGAGGCAACGTCCACAGTGATTGGCTTGGGCCCGTATGGGTTGTTCTCCGCCGACGTGGCGTGGCAAATGGTGACTTCGTAGTCCGAGCCCGGCGTGGCATTTGCGGGTGCAGCGGCCAGGGCGCCAAGGCTGGCAAAGCCAAGGGCAAGGACAGCGGCCGACGACAGGAGGGTCGACCGGAGTTTGCGCGGAGGTGATGACTTCCCCGCATTGCTTTGAATGTGCTCTGGCTTGTAATGCATTAGTTCCCCAACTTTCCAAAGTATTTTCAGGTGATGCTTCAGTGGCCAGGTAATTCAACAAATGAATTCCCCCGGCCGTCAGAATTATGCTCTTTATGGCATGGGAATGCCTGGCGAAATATTAATCTTGGGCAGCGTTGAATGAAGCGATGTCCAAATTCTTTGGCTCGCCTTATAAATGCCCGCAACAATGTAGAGCCGTCGCTAGGTGCGGCAATAAAAGACTATGATCGGAAGATTTTTAAAACAAGGGTGGAAACCACCCGTCTTCATTGGCAATGTCACTTGATTTCGGCGTCCCGGTCACTCGATTAACGCGTCGTCAACACTCGACTTCCAGAATTCATCACTCGCTTTTTGAGGAGAATGCTTTCATGAATTGCTAATTGGTTTTGGGCATGGCAAAGGAAGGCCACCCGCGTGGCCTTCCTTAACTATTGGTCAGGGCTAATGCAGCCAGACGAAAATTATCACTAACGCAACGATGGCGGAGAGAACGCCCAGCGACACGGACCTCCACGTGTAGCTGCGCTGTTCGAACCTGTTCCTTGCATACCTGGTGCTCATATGACGGCCTACCCCTCTTTCGGTCATCGTCTTCAGAACTGAGCCTACGGTGGGCCATCAAGGGATCAATAGGGTGGCCGCCACTCGTCTTTGGTACGCCACCACTCCAAGTAGTGGATTCGCTACTTGTCGGCCAGATGTGATCGTTGAGAGATGCGCCTTAGTTGGTCGGCGTGGGGACGGCCGAAGCGGACGATGTCTGGGCTTTGGAGGTCCAGACATCGGGGCCGAACGGCACCAGCCCGGGCTGCGCGGCGTACCCCAGGTGCGGCAGGCTGAACAGGTTTTCAATGGACCGCAGCAGCGAGTAGTCGTTGTACGGGATGGTGCTGGTGGATCCTGCCTTCACGAAAGGTGAGAGCACCAGCGCGCCAATGCGGCCACCGCCGGCACCATTTCCTTGAGCCTGGAGCAGTGCGGAATTCGGCCCGCCCGGGTGCGGCACGTTGGGGCCGGAAGGCTCCTGGCAGCAGGCGCGGGAATCGTTCTTCGCCTCGTCCGCCAGGATGATGATCATGCTGTTCTTGTATGCGGGCGATGCCTGGATCAGGGGGATCCAGGTGGACAGCCAGCTGTCGGGGGTCCGGGGGGCGGGGCATTCATTGTGGCCGTCGTCGCACAGGCTGGGAGAAATGAAGGCGAAGTTTGGTGTGGTCGCGGCAGTCTTCAGGTCAGTGGTGAGCTGGTCGAGCGGCTTGACATTGGCGGCGCAGGCCGGTGTGTCGCGCACCGCCGAGAAGTAGATGAAAGGATTGTGGCGGGCTGCGTAGTTGTCCCAGGGCACGGAGTTTTGGGTCAGGTCCGACTTGTCCGGGCCAAGGCTGGGAATGCCGCAGCTGGCTTGTTCACGGTAGGGTGCCGCGCCCATGTCCTGCATGTAGCCCTTCCACGTCAGGTTGTTGTCCGTGAGCTGGTTGGCGAGGGTGGGGACGGACTTCGGGAAGACGCAGCCGTGCTTTGACGTGACCTGGCCGTCCGCAGCCGGCTGGGCCTCCGTCATGTCCGTGTATTTGGTGCAGTCGCCCTGGATGTCCTTGGTGGGTGAGGTGCCGCCCAGAATGGCCAGGTAGTTGCCCAGGCTCCAGTGGGCCACCCCGTAGAACTGGTTTAGGAGCACGCCCTCGGGACGCAGGGTGTTGGCCAGGTAGGGGTAGATGGGCTTGGGACCGTACGCGCTGTCGTAGGACACGTTTTCCAGCATGATGACGAAAACATGGCTGACGGCCGACGGCGGGGTGGGGTCTGGAATGTGGGTGGTGGCGCCGGGCGAGCCCGCCTGACCAGAAGAGCAGGCCCCGAGGAACACGGTGGACAGCACTGCAGCGATGGCAGCAGCCTTGGACCAGGGCGACTTGGTCCACCGTGCCCTGGACCACGGTGACCTGGTCCACCACGGCTTGGCCACGGGTGATTTGGACTGGTGGCGCTTGGTCCACCACGGCTTGGCCACGGGTGATTTGGACTGGTGGCGCTTGGTCCACCACGGCTTGGCCACGGGCGATTGGGACTGGTGCCGCTTGGTCCACCACGGCTTGGCCACGGGCGATTGGGACTGCTGAGCCCCGGACCGCCGGTCTCTGCGGGCCGGGAGATTAGCTGGCAACATGGCGGGCCACCCTTCCTGTGCTGTGCCAAGTCTTTCCAACGCTGCGCCAAAATTTGACTGTGCTGGTCCAGGATTTTGGCGTGACGTGCCCGCTGGACGCTGAGCCGTGCCCGCTGGACGCCGTTCCGTGCCCCCGGGACGCTGCGCCGTGCCCGTATTTCTCCGCGTTCTGTCCGTAGAGGAACTGCTGCCAGGTGATGTGGGGCAGCCGCGGCAGTCCGAGCAGCACCAGGGTCAGCCCTGCCACCGCCCACACGCCTGCGGACGGATTCCAAAGGTGTCCATAGACCATGCCGGTGGCCACCAGCAGCGATGTGCCGAGGCTCAGGCCGATGGCCAGGGCAACGTAAAAGGCCGCACCGAGGGCCAGCCTGGACCGGCGGCTGGGGCTAGCCCGCCAGAACCACAGTGCCGCCGCCCCGCCCGGGCCAGTCAACAGCAACGCCCCCACCACTGCCGCCCGCAGGGCTGGCGGTCCCGCCAGGGCCAGGGGAAGTGAAGCGATAGCCAACACGGCTAGGGCCAGATCCGGGAGATTCTTGGGGATTCGCATTGGTTGCTCCGTTGATGTGGATGAGGATTCCGGAAGTGTTGTGCGCCAGGACACGCCAACCGTCGCGCAGCTGGCAGGTGTCAACAAAGTGCTGGACGGCGCCGGGCGGGCCGATTCCCAGCATCTCTGCGGAGTCGATTTGGCTTTGCGTGACCAGCAGGTAGGCCCCGGACTTTGCCGCCAGCTCTTCCACAAAGGAACAGGCCAGCTCCGGGGCGTCGGCCTGTGGCTTGCCGGGCAGCAGAGTGCGGTACTTGTAGGTGGCGTACTTGACGCTGCGCCACGGGGTGTCGTGGACGGCTTCAATCACCACGGCGCCGTTGGGGGCCGCATGGTCAAGCTGGCTGACCAGCGCCAATTCGCCCTGCGAGAAGGTCTCCAGGGCGTCATTGCCATACCGGGTCACCATGGTTGTCCCCGCCAGCGCCAGCCCGACGACGGCGACCAGCACCGTGCGCCACACCCTGGGCCTGCGCCCTCCTGCTGGCAGCAGCAGGGTGGCCAGCAGGGGGGCGGAAAACGGCAGGCTGTACAGGTACACCCTCATCAGCAGTTCACCGCCGTACGGCTGCAGTGGCAGAAGCAGCAGGGGTATGCCGACCGCTGCCGAGGCGGCCAGCCAGGGGCGGTGCCGGTGGGCCAGCAGCCATGCTCCGGTGCCAGCCGCCAGCCACATGAACGCCGACTCTGCAATGCGGGACGCGACAACAAAGAGGTGTCCAGGGTCGCCTGAAACGCGCTTCGTCACGGCTATGGTCTGGCTTACGTTGCCCACGGATCCGAACAAGGTGTCCATGTGGCCCACCAGGTAGGGGGTGGCAACAAAAACCAGCCATACAACAGGGATTGCAATGGCCAGCGCCGACACCAGGCGCAGCCGCAGCTGGCCAATTGCCACGAGCCCCAGCAGCACCGCCGCCACGGCAAAGGGCGTCAGCTGGTGGGCCGCTGTCATGGCCACCAGCATCACAATGCAGCAGGAAATGAGCATGGCCGAAACGGGCCGGGAAAGGCCTGGTGCCGGATACACCTTCGGATCCATCCAGTCCACCACGCGGCGCCACTTGCTTGCCGTCCCCTTCCAGGCCCGCCCACCGTAGGCGGCCAGGACCGCCGCGAGCACCGTCAGCCCCACGATGTATGCGTACGCCTGCGGGGCGAGGTAGTCCTGTCCCACCCAGCTGGTCAGGTAAAACAGCCAAACCCCCGCCCACGTGGCGCGCCAGTGCCCGGTCACGCGCCGGGCGATGGCCAGCAGCACCGGCAGCAGGAGCAGGTTGACGACCGGGGGCGCCCACGTGGCCAGCGGCATCAGCGACGGGAGTCCCGTGGCTTTTGAAAACATGGCCAGCAGGGCAAAGAACCCCGGCCAGGAAAAGTAGGCATCCAGTTTGGTGTCCAGCTGGCCGTCGGCGCCGATGTAGGCGGTGATCCCAAGGTGCCGGTAGCTGGCCTCCAGCCGGGGGGTTCCGTGGATCATCGGGTCCAGGCCATGCAGCAGGAAGATCAACACCACCAGCTGCACCACCAGCACCCACACGTGCTGCCGGCGCCGGGCCAGTGACAGCGCCACGCCGGCCACGGCCGCAGCCAGGGCGGGGAAGTACTCAGGGGGCACGGCCGTGATTACGCCCAGGGAGCCGATTTTGCCGACGTCGGCGTGCAGCGCGCCCCACACGCCCAGGCCCAGTGCCGCTGCCGCCAGCAAGGCCAGGGACGACGACGCCGCACCCTCGCCGTGCACCATCCTGGGGCGCATCCTGCTCTCCACCCGGTCCAATGCGTCCGTCAGGCGGACGCGGGTGTCCACATAATGGGAATACTGCCGGCGCCAGGCGGCGCGCAGTCCGGGCACCTTGGGCAGCTCCGTGTCATGGTCAGAGGTGTACGTGTGGCGCTGGTCGCTGTGGCGCAGCAGCTGTTCCTGCGCAAGGGCGTCCCGATGGTCCAGGCGGAGGGCGCGCCGGAGATCGCCCGGGCGGTCGCCCTGCAGCTTGGGGTGGACGTTCCGCCCAGGTGAGGGAAGGATCTGGGACGCCTGGTTCTTGGATGCGGGGGCCTGGGACGCCTGGTCCTGGAATGTCAGGTTCCTGGATGTCAGCTTCCTGGACGTGGGGGCTTTGGACGCGGAGGCTTTGGACCCGGGGGACTGGGGTGCCTGGGCCTTGGAGGTCAGCACGCTCAGCCGCCACGCCGCCAGCCCCGCCGCGACCACCTGGCCGGCCAGCCATACAAGCGAAACCCCCTCCAGCCCGCGCTGCGAGGCCAGCGCCGCGGCCGGAACCACGGCAATCAACGCAGCCACCACGGCCACGGCCGTGGCCTCGGCCAGCCGGTTCCGCGCCCGGCACAGGCCGTAATACACCTGCGTCACGCAGCCCACCAGCAGCGCCGGGGCCATGATCAGCAGCAGGGGCCACCCCTGCGCGTACACCGGGCCCAGCAGCTTCAGCAGGACGGGCCCCGCCACGACCAGCACCACGGCGGCGCCCGCCGTCAGCACCACACTCAGCATCAGTGCCTTGCGCACCAGCGCCCGCACCGGATTCGCCCAGCCGGCCGGGGCGGGCCAGGCCACCGGGCCGGGCCCGCCGGGGGCTGGCTGCGAAATGCCCTGCAGCGAAGCGTCGTGCCGCGAAATGCCCTGACGAGAGACGTTCTGCCTCGAAATCCCCTGCCGCGAGAAGTCCTGTACCGACACACCTTGCCGTGGAATTCCCGGCCGCGACACGCCCTGTTGCGACACCCCCTGTTGCGACACCCCCTGCCCGGCAAGCTTGGCTTGAAGTGAATAGCCGGCCGACTGGGGCACAAAAAACACTGCCGTAGACAGCATCCAGACCATGTACCAGGAAGCCGTGGCCGTGGCTGAAACTGCGGCCGTGACCACCAGCGGCAGCAGGTAGCCCGGTGCCCTGTCCGAAAGCATCAGGGCGTGGTTGGGCAGGCCGTGCCGCAGCAGTAGCTTCGCCTCGGGCGCGCCAAAACGCGTGGGCCGCAAGCCGCGGCGCCACTGCTGGACCAGGCCCAGCACCACGCTGGCCAGCGCTCCCGCGGCCACGGAAGTAAGGAGCGTCAGCACGCCGTCGTTCTTCGCCAGCAGGCCCAGGCCCAGCGCGCCAAGCTGGACCAGGCCCTGCACCAGGCTGCGGGAGAGCGCATGGTGGGAGCTGGACTGCGCCACCGCGATGTGGTCCAGCTGGTAGGCCACTGTGGCCAGCACGGCGGCCACCAGGAAGGCGGCCACCACGGCGGGATTGTCCCACGCGGCGCCGGTCACCCCGCCCAGGGCCCGCGTGACCAGGACCACCGCCACGCCCACCACGACGGAGGTGACCACCACGGCAGCCAGCGAGGCGCTGAGAAGGCGGCGGCCGGCGTCGTGCTGGCTGGGTAGGAGGGAGACAGTGGCCGGGCCCACGCCGAGCAGGGCCAGCTGGACGGACAGCAGCACTGCGGAAACCAGCGCCGAACCGAGCCCCAGCCGTGCGGGGGAGAGCGACAGGGCCGCCAGCGCCCAGAAGACGAAGCCCACCACCATGGGCGCCACTCGGGCGGCTGCCAGCGAAAGCGTGTTGGCCCCCATGGACTTGCTCTGGACCTGGCCGGGGTGGAGCCGGTCCAGCAGCTCGCGGCCAGTCATGGGTGGGCCCGGGTGCCGTGCATCCATTCCGAGACCATCGACCGGTAGTTGTAGCCCAGGAATCCCGCCCAGTACGGAAGGTAGCGCGGGGCCAGGACCAGGGACAGGCCCGCCCCGCGGATGGTGGCCAGCAGCGGCAGCGCCACCATCCAGCCGGCGCGTGAGGGATGCTTGGCGGCCGTCCGGGCCAGGCCCGCTCCGTCCTGCTCCCACTGGTCGCGGGCCGTGTCGAAGCCGCCGCTGAAACGGTGCCCCACGATGGTCTTGCGGGAGACGCCAAGCCGGGCGCCCGCCTGCTGCAGCCGAATGCGCAGCTCCACGTCCTCGCCGGAACGGAACGATTCGTCAAAGCCCAGCTGGAGCAGCACGTCGCGGCGCATCAGTGTGGCGCACACGCAGAACCATTCACGCACGCGGCTGTGGTTGTGGTGCCAGGCAAGTGCCTGGGCCCAGTATTCCTCCTCGTCGGGGCGGCTGGCGAGGCCAAACTGCAGGCCGTCGTAGTGGCCTGCGGTGAACTCGTCCAGGAGGGCTTTCAGGGCGCCCTCGGGGAGGAGGACGTCAGCATCAATGAGGGCCAGCGTGTCCTGCGTGGCTGCGCGGGCACCCATCATGCGGGCGGCTGGGAGGCCGCGTCCGCCGTCGGAAATCACATGCGCCCCGGCGTTGGTGGCCAGCTCCACGGTGTTGTCCGTGGAGCAGCCGTCCACCACGATGATCTCCGCGGGGTGCTGCGCCGCGACGCTGGCCAGGCACTCGGCCAGCCAGCGCGCGGCATTGCGGGCAGGGACCACCACGGAGACGGGGAGTGCCCCGTCTGCCGCGGTGGTGCCCTGCGGGGTCTCGCTGGTTGTCACGGCACTGCCTTGATAATCACGTCGTCGATGTTGATGGACGCCGGCTGCGGGTAGTGCTCCGAGCCCATCATCACCGAGGTTGTGCTGGTGGCTGAGGTGTTGACCGCAGCCGAGTTGTAGACCTGCACGCCGTCCAGCCACACCTGGATGGTGGTGGTTGGGCCCGCAGCTGCAACACGCATTTGCACGTGGTGCCAGGCACTGAGCGAAATGGACGACGTGGTCAGCTGTGCGTAGATGTCCGTGCCCGCAGGTGACAGGACCCGCAGCCACAGCTGCCCGGTGGAGTTGTACCGGTAGATGTCCGCAAACCGGGTGGAACCGGTCCAGAAGCGGAAGTACGGCACGTCATTGCCCACCGGCCCAATGGCCGTGATGTTGAACCAGCCGTCCGCGTATACGTCCGTGGACGCGGCGGGGATGGCGTGGGACAGGTTCGCCCGCGACAGGTTGTTCGTGGTGGTGACCAGGCTGGCCGCGCTCAGTCCCGTATGGACGGTTGTTTGCTGGACGGTGGCTGTTGCGTCGCCTCCCAATTGGAGCGTCCACTTGTTGAGGTTTCCACACTCAAAGTTGTCTGCCACCACCGTAGTTCCGGGGAATGAATTGGTGGGCAGGACTGCCGCAGCGCAGTTGGCAACGGGCTGGGCCTTGATGATCACGTTGTCCAGGTAGAGGTCACCCTGCTGGCCGGCAAATTCATTGCCCGTTGCCACAGAGGTGATGTCGCCGATGCGGCCGTTGACGGTGCTGCTGGAGAATACACTGGTTCCGTCCAGCCAGACCTGCACGGTGGTTGCCGCCCCGTTGGGCAGCACGTGCATCTGGAGGTGGTGCCAGCGCCACAGGCTGACGGGGGTGCCGGTCAGCTTGGTGCGTGTCCAGACGTTGGTGGGCGAAAGCGTTTCAAGCCACAGGCTGCCGTCGGCAACGTTGCGGTAGATGGCGGCAACACGGGTGGTGCCGCTATAGAAGCGGAAGTACGAATTTGCGCCTCCTTGCGTCGACAGTCCCGCGACGTCAAGGGAGCCGTCTGCGTAGACGTCCCCGAGGCCGGCCGGAATGGTTTTGGTCAGGGTCGCGATGGAGCCGGCCGCCGTGCTTGCGTGCAGGTGCGTGGAGCAGGCGCCGGTGACGGCTGCGGTGTTGACGACGGCGGCTGTTCCGTCACCGCCGGTGTTGACGGCCCAGTTGCTGAGGACTCCGGATTCAAAGTTGTCGGCAACCACGGTGGTTCCGGGGAAGGTGGTGCTGGGAGCCGCCGTAAGGGGCTGGCAGGTTGGTGGGGGGGTGGGCTGGGCCTTGATGATGAGGTTGTCGAGGTAGAGGTCCCCGCGCTGGATGGTGAATTCGTTTCCGGTGGACACCGAGGAGATGTTGCCGGTGCGGCCGTTGACGTGGCTGTTGGAGTAGACGCTGGTTCCGTCCAGCCAGACTTGGACGGTGGTTGCGGCGCCGTTGGGCAGCACGTGCATTTGGATGTGGTGCCAGCGCCACATGCTGACGGCCGTGCTGGTGAGCCTGGTGCGTGTCCACGTGCCGGCGGAGGAGAGGGTTTCCAGGTAGAGGCTGCCGTCGTTGACGTTGCGGTAGACGCTGGCCACCCGGGTGGTGCCGATGTAGAAGCGGAGGTAGGAGTTTGCGGCTCCGGTCACGCCTGCTGTGGCGACGTCGAAGTAGCCGTCTGCGTAGACATCGCCGAGCCCGGCGGGGATGGCCTTGGTCAGGTTGGAGAGCGATCCGGCCAGTGCATCTTCGTGCAGGCGGGCGGAGCAGGCTCCTGTGACATGGGCGTTGGTGACAACGGCTGCCGTGCCGGTTCCGGCGGCCCAGACCTTCCACTGGGAGAGGGTGCCGGATTCAAAGTTGTCAGCCAGCACCGTGGTTCCGGGGAAGCTGTTGGTGGGCTGCGCCGTGGCGGGCAGGCATGCAGGGGCGGGAGCGACCAGGGCCTGGGCCTTGATGATGAGGTTGTCGAGGTAGAGGTCCCCGCGCTGGATGGTGAATTCGTTTCCGGTGGACACCGAGGAGATGTTGCCGGTGCGGCCGTTGACGTGGCTGTTGGAGTAGACGCTGGTTCCGTCCAGCCAGACTTGGACGGTGGTTGCGGCGCCGTTGGGCAGCACGTGCATTTGGATGTGGTGCCAGCGCCACATGCTGACGGCCGTGCTGGTGAGCCTGGTGCGTGTCCACGTGCCGGCGGAGGAGAGGGTTTCCAGGTAGAGGCTGCCGTCGTTGACGTTGCGGTAGACGCTGGCCACCCGGGTGGTGCCGATGTAGAAGCGGAGGTAGGAGTTTGCGGCTCCGGTCACGCCTGCTGTGGCGACGTCGAAGTAGCCGTCTGCGTAGACATCGCCGAGCCCGGCGGGGATGGCCTTGGTCAGGTTGGAGAGCGATCCGGCCAGTGCATCTTCGTGCAGGCGGGCGGAGCAGGCTCCTGTGACATGGGCGTTGGTGACAACGGCGGCCGTGCCGGTTCCGGCGGCCCAGACCTTCCACTGGGAGAGGGTGCCGGATTCAAAGTTGTCGGCCAGCACGGTGGTTCCGGGGAAGCCGTTGGTGGGCTGCGCCGTGGCGGGCAGGCACGCAGGGGCGAGTGTGGCCTGCGCGGATGTGGCGCCAGCCTTCACGCTTGTTTTGGGCGCTGATGTGGGAGTTGGCGTGGGTGTTGGCTCGGGTGCCGGTGGCGACGTAGTGCTGGCCGGCGCGGTGGTGGCATTGGTAGTTGCCGGAGGCGTGGTCGGTGTTGCGCTGGCCGGGCTGGAAGCAATTGGCGCCGTGGTGGCAGGAGTCGTGGCCGGGGGCGGCTGTGTGGCTACCGTTGCTGTCGGGCTGGCGCCGGGCGAGCTGCCGGGGGGCGGCGTGGCGGCTGTTGCCGCCAGGCCCGCCGTCAAGGCAAGCACCGCCGTCATCATCATGGTTCGGATGCCTGCTTTTGGCCTGTTCACAATGCCACCTCCATATAGCCGACGCCGTCCCCTTGGGCGCACGCCGCAGCCAGCGGGTGCATTGCCCGCTTCGCCGATTGACCGGCGACGGGTGCCGCCAGCAGATAAAGAATTGTTCGACGGCGGCTGCCGGCCGCCGCTGTGCGGCCCGCCGTCGTGGCAGCCGCCGCTGTGGGGTTCACCGTCGTCCGGGCTGCGGAAGCCGAGGCCGCCAACCTAACCCCGGGAGTCGCCGTCGTCCGGGCTGCGGAAGCCGAGACAGCCGCCCAAACCCCGGCGGCCGCCGTCGTCCCGGCCGAAAGCCGGACCGGGGCCACACAGTCAGCCAGGCCGCGCACCGAGCTAAGCCCATTCATTGAGCAGCGCCTGGACGGTGGCGGTGACGTGGTCGCTGGCGCGGTCGGCGGACCAGTCCACCGGGATTTTCAGCACGTGGCACGGGATGCCGCCCAGCCCCCGGCGCACCACCTTGGCCTTGTCGGAGAAGTAGCGCTCCAGCGGGACCAGGCCGGTGGCGCCCAGGGCCTCGATCAGGCTCCGGGACACGCCGGGCAGCTCGGTGTGGAAGTTGCCCACGATGCGGGTGGTCAGCCAGTCGGCGCTGCGCGGCTCCAGCACGGCATCGAAACCTGAGTGCCGTTCCAGGAACAGGGCCACCCGGGTTGGTGCCTCGGTGGCAATGTTTTCGGCACCAAACGCCTCTTCCGGGGTGACCATGCGGTGCTCCGGGGACCAGTGCCTGGTGAACGCGGCCGTGCGGGGATAGCGGACGATCACAGGGTGGACAATGGTGGAAACCCTCTCCAGCGGCTTGGTCAACGCCTTCGGGACCAGCGGCTTGTGCGCGCCCTCGAAAAGCTGCGGGTAGATGGGCTGGTGGTGGGCCTTGATGAACATGGGCTTGGCGTATCCCAGGACGGTGCCGTCGGAGCGAAGGAACGCCCAGTCGTCCGCCATGAACTGCACGCCCTCAATCCGCACCAGCTTGGCCACGGTGCTGGTCTTGCCAACGCCGCCCCACGCCGGCATGAGCACGCCGGCGCCCCTGTAGTTCACGATGGCCGCATGCACCATGGCCGCGCCGTTCGCCACGCACAGCCGGTCCAGCAGCGGAATCACCGCCGTGAGCAGTTCGCCGCGTCCGGCAACAGTGAAGCCGGCGTCCGTTGCCGTCACCGTGACCCGGTCCCTCGGGAGGAACAGTGTGTCGTCGGAGTAGCGGTAGGCGTCCTCGGCATGCGAGGGGTTGATCAGGGGGAGAGTGGTTCCGGTGACCAGGATCCGGGTGTCCTCCTCCGCCCGGCGGGCCGTGTGGAACGGCCCCAGCATGTCCACCAGCTGGGGCGCGCCGGGCGTGCCGGGCACCACTTCGATCCCCACCAGTCCGTGGACGTCGAAGTGGGCGCCGGTGGACACCGGTGATGGTGCTGCAAGCTGGCTCTGTGTCACGGGACTACTCCGCCTTGACGATAACGTCGTCAATGTTGATGGATGCCGGTTGCGGGGCATGCTCGGAACCCAACATCACCGTGGTGGCGTTGGTGGCCGAGGTGCTCACGGCGGTGGATGAGTACAGCAGGGCGTCGTTGAGCCAGATGCTGATGCTCGTGGCGGCGCCGTTGGGAATGACTTCCATTTGCACGTGCTGCCATGTGTCCAGCGGAATTGCGTAACTTGTCAGCCGTACATAGGAGAACGTGCCGGCCGGAGTCAGCACCCGCAGCCACATTTGGCCCGTGACGTTGTACCGGTAGATGTCCGCGAAACGCGTGGCTCCGGTGAAGAAGCGGAAGTACGGGACGTCATTGCCCGTTGGCCCCTCCGCGGTGATGTTGAACCACCCGTCCACGTCCGACTGGACGGATCCGGCCGGCAACTCGTGGGAGATGTTCGCCAGGGAGCCGGAGTTGTAGCTGGTGACCAGGCTGGCCGCCGTGGTGCCGTCGAACACGGTGCCCGTCTGGGTGCTGGCCGTGCCGTCGCCTCCCATGTGCACTGTCCACTTCGACAGGTTGCCGCACTCAAATCCGTCCGTGACCACCGTTTGCCCCGGCATGGTGTTGCTGGGCACGGCGGCGTCGCAGTTGTTCTGGACGGCAGTGGCGGCCTTGATCAGCACGTTGTCAAAGTACAAATCGCCCTGCTGGTTGGTGCTTTCACTGCCCATCATCACGGACGTGACCGGGACGGTGGGTCCGTTCACGCCGGTGCTGGAGTACACCAGGGAATCATCCAGCCACACCTCCACGGTTGTCGCTGTCCCATTGGGCAGCAGCGCGGCCTCCACATGGTGCCACGCGCTGAGGGAGAGTGCCTGGGTGGTCAGCCGGGTGCGCACCCAGCCGGCCGTTGGCGAGAGCGTTTCCAGCCACAGCTGGCCGTTGCTGGCGTAGCGGTACACAGTGGCGATCCTCGTGCTGCCGTTGAAGAAGCGGAAGAACGGGTTCGAGGCCCCCGTGCCGGTGCCGGCCGTGGCGAGGTCAAAGTAGCCGTCCGCATACACTTCCGCCGTGCCCGCCGGGATGGCCACGGACGCGTTGGCCAGCGACCCCTTCGTTGAGGTGGTGTGCAGGTAGCCGGCACAGCCGCCCGTGAACACGGGGCTGCCCACCACGCTGGCCGTGCCGCTGCCGTTGGTCTGGACCGACCAATTTGCGAGCGACCCGGATTCCAGGTTGTCCGCCACCACTGTGCTGCCGGGGAAGTTGTTGGTGGGCGGCGCCGTCAGGGGCTGGCACGTGGGGGCCGCCGGAAGTGTGGGTGTTGGTGTTGGTGTGGGTGAGGGTGTGGGGGTTGGCGTTGGTGTTGGGGTCGGGCTGGGGGTGGGTGTGGGTGTGGGTGTCTGAGTTGCCGTCGAGCTTGGCGAGGGCTTGGGCGATGGTTTTGCCTTAAGAGCGACGCCGGTCAGCTTGCTTGGCGCTGTCACGGCGGGTGCCGCCGTGGTCGTCTTGGGCGCCGCCGTCGTAGCCGCCGTCGTCGGGCTGGCCGCCGTCGGGCTGGCCGTGGTTGCCTGCGGAGCCGTGGCGGTGGGCGAGCCGGTGGGCGGCGGGGTGGCTGCCGCGGCAGCCGTGGCGGAGGCAAGCGTCAGCGCCGCCGCCATCACGATGTTGCGGAATGTCCTTCTTTTCTGTGTTCTTTTGCCGCTCATGACGCTTCCTCCATCTTGCCGGCGCCGCGCCGCGGGGCGTGCGCCGAGGCCAGCGGGCGCCGTGCCCGCTCCACCAAGTAGCCGGCCGCGGTTGCAGCCAGCACGGAAAGAATGGCTCCGCTGCGCGCCAGGCCGGCAGTGCCGCCGTCGGCCAGGCTGCGGATCACTGCCTTGGGCAGCACCTCGGAAACGTAGCGGCGTTCCGGCGCCAGCCGCCGCGGTGCCCCCGGCAGCGCGGAGATTTGCGCCTTCGAGATGCCCTCGCCCCACGACCTCGCCAGCATGTAGCCCATGGTGGTGCGGGCCGCCGTGACGTGGTGCTGCACCAGCGAAGCCGGCTCGTAGACCACCCGGCCGCCCGGGCGAAGGGCCGCCGTGCGGATGCACAGCTCCGTCTCCTCGCAGCCGCGCGGGGAAGACGTGCGGCCCATGCGTTCATCGAACAGGCCGGCGTCCTCAAAGACCGAGCGGCGGAAGGACATGCTGGCGCCAATGACATTGCGGACCTGCGCGGCAACCCTCGGCAGGCCGCGGTAGGAACAGCCCACGATCCAGTCGAGTTCGTGCGGGAAGTGGGCGGGGCGGCCGTTTTCCCAGAGCGGGTCGATTTGCCCGCCGACGGCGTACACCGCTGGATCGTCGTACAGCTCCAGCTGGCGGCGGAGCCAGTCAGGGTGCGCCACGGCGTCGTCGTCCAGGAAGGCCACAATCTCTCCCGTGGCCGCCAGCACACCTGTGTTCCTGGCCCCGGAAAGGCCCTTGGCGCCATTGTTTTCCAGTGTGTAGGCACCCGTGACCTGGTGCAGGAGGCGCTTTTGCAGCGTCAGGTTGTGGTCCACCACGATGATGAGCTCATGCGGGGCAACACTTTGGGACTGGACGGAGGCGACGGCCTCCTGCAGCCAGTCCCAGCGCTCCTCCGTGTAGGCGCAAATCACCACGGTGGCCGTGGGGAGCGGCGCCTTCTTGCCGGCGGGCGTTTGGGCGGTGGCTTGGGCCGGCGTTTGGACCGGTGTTTGGGCGGGCCTTTGAGCCGGTGTTTGGGGCATCATTTCGGCATCCATGTCAGGCCCCCATCGCCGGGCGGAGCAATGGGGCGGGGTGGAGCAGTTCAGCAGGATCCGAGGGGGACCGGCTGATGTCCACCGGCAGTTCCTGGTAGTGGATCCGCTGCATGGACTCCGCCATGGCCCCCGCCGTGGGCGAATCCCAGGCCGACCACTCCCGCACCAATGTGTGGAGCACGCGCCAGCCGTCCCGGAAGGTGCGCAGGTTGGAGTTTCCGGAGAGCCGGTTCCATTCGTGCGTGGGGACTTCGGCTATGCGCAGGCCAGCCAGCGATGCCCGGACTGCCAGTTCGGTCTCGATTTCAAAGCCGCTGGAGGAGAGTTCCAGGAGGGGCAGGCATTGGCGGCGCAGACCCACGTAGCCGTAGCAAAGATCGGAGAAGTGGCGGTGGCAGGCGGCGTTGGCCAGGCCCGTGAGCGCCCGGTTGCCCTGCCCGCGGAGCCATGTGAGGTCATCCGAGGTGCCGCCGGTCAGGTAGCGGGAGCCCTTGACGAAGTCGAAACCGCTGCTCAGTAGCGCTGTATACCAGCCGATTTCGCCCGGGTCCATGCTGCCGTCGCCGTCGATCATCACTATGAGATCCCCGGTGCTGGCGGCAAAGCCGGCGCGGATGGCGGCCCCCTTGCCCTTCTCGGGTTCAAGGACGATCTCTACGCTGGGGCGCACGGCGCGGGCCACCTCAATGGTGTCATCAACGGAGCGGCCGTCCACAATGAGCACCTGGTCCACGAAATCCGGGATGCGGCGCAGCACCCATGGCAGGTTGCGGGCCTCATTGAGGGTGGGGATCACCAGGCTGACGGATGGATGTCGTCCGGTGGTGTGGGCGGCGGCCAGGTCTTGGCGCCACTCGTTGTGCTCCCAGCGGGCATCATCCCACTGGTCCTGGTTGGCATGGTCCTGATGGCCCTGGTCCGGGTGCCCATGGCTGGGCACGGTTTTGGCGGCTGGTGTTGGCCCCAAATATGTCATTGCTTCCTCCACGTTAAGCGGAAGGACACTGCGGTCCCGGATGGGGCTGCGTGTCCCTTGCCGGGGGCTGCATCCCAGTGGCGGCCGGCGGCAATGATATTAAGAAACGAAGACCTTGGAGAGACCTTGCTGACACCGAACTGAAGAGCGTTCTTCCAGTGTTTTCCCTTTGTTTCACTGGCGTTTTCTTCAGCGGCTAGGCCTAGATTACGCCGCGGCCGGACAGCAAGAAGCGCTGCGGCCTACTTGACTTGGCCGCAGCGCTACTTGTTTTTTTGCTTGTTTTACGTGGGTGGCAGGTGGTGCTACTTGTACACGCGGACCCAGTCCACCTGCATCTGCGACGGGGCCGTGGCCGCGCCGCTGGGGAACCAGTCCAGCTGCAGCGTCTGGTGCATGCCGTTGTCGGGCTGGTGGGACGGATCGGTGTCGGTGAACGTCTTGACGCCGTCAATGTAGCCGGTGATGGAGGTGGGGGTCCACTCCACGGCGTAGTTGTGCCACTGGGTGGTGTCAACCGTGGTGGCGGTGGTGGTCTGGAAGTTGGAGCCGCCACACGCGTAGTGCAGGAAGAACTTCATCTTCGTGGTCTCTTCATTGCCCTCGGCGTAGTCGATCTCCGCGCACTTGTTCGTGGTGTTGTTGTTGGGCCACAGGATCAGCACGGGGTGGTACTGCGGGTCCCGGGCGTTGGTGCGCATCCGGGTTTCCCAGCGCCCGTACTTTTGCTGGGCAAACTTGGCCGACATGCCTCCGGTGTTCCCGGCTGAGTCGCCCTTGACCGTTGCCACTCCGTTGGCTACGGACCAGGCCGACGGCGTGCGCGTGCCGTTGCCCGCGTGGCCGGCGCTGTTGTACACGCTCCACCTGGTGGAGTCGGGGGCGCCTGTGTAGTTGAACTCGTCGCCGGCCACAACGGAGCCCCAGCCGAATTTGGCGGCGGCCGTGGTTCCGTCACCCGACGGTGCAGGGGCAGGCAGGGTGATGGGGTTGGTGATCGGGGCCGTGCTCGGGCTGGGACTTGAGGTGGGGCTCGGAGCCGGCGCTGTGCTCGGTGAGGGGCTGGGAGCCGCCGTGGGGCTGGTAGTGGGCTGCGGCGTCGTGCTTGGCGTGGGCGACGGCGTGGCGGAGGGGCTGGGCTTTGCCGTGGGCTTGGCTGTGTGCTTTTCCGTGCGATCCCGTCCTTCCGTGCGGTCGTCTGACTTGTGGGTCGACTTGTGCACTGATGAGTGTACCGAGGCGAGCTCGGCGGAGGGGGCGCTTGCCAGTGAGGCGGTGGTGGCGATGCCGCAACCGGTCAGGGCCAGGGCGCCGACGGTCAGGATCATGAGTGTTTTGCGGCCTGGTGCCTTGCGGGCGTTTGTGCTTGTCGGCGCGTCGTTGCGGTGGGCAGGGATGTGCTTAAAGGGCATGGATCTCCCGGGTTGGGACGCAGCTGTCTTGTAGCGGCGTGCTGGGGGCGTGCTTCGGTGCGGCAGCAATGCGTCCGAACTGGAGAACCCCCAGGCTCTCGGCGAACGCGGCCGCCGACGCAAGTGCAGGTGCCCGGACTGTGCCGGACGCTCTTGGGAGACCGATAAACACGTTACCCGAAGGGAGGCCCAGATAACAAAACGGTAACGGTGCACGGCGTGTCGGGGGTCTGGGTCGTGGCGGTGATGGCCCCCGGCACGTGAGTCAGCAGCGATGGCGACTTACACCCGGGCTAAGTCGCCATCGCTGCGAACTGACCGCCGGGTCAGTGCCTCCACCTCGCCATTGTTGGTTTGGTGGTGCAGCTCTTGCGGGTTGGGGGGCTGTGTCGGGGTTTGGTGGTGCAGCTCCTGCGGGTTGGGCGCCGAAATGGTCGCAGGAGCTGCACCACCGATTGTCATGGACCCAATTTGTGCACCCCGACGGCCCCGCGCGCGTCGAGTCAGCAGGGATGGCGACTTAGCCCAGGTCTACGTCGCCATCGCTGCGAACTGACCGCCGGGTCAGTGCCTCCACCTCGTCATTATGGATTCGGTGGTGCAGCTCCTGCGGGTTGGGGGCCGTGTCGGGGTTTGGTGGTGCAGCTCTTGCGGGTTGGGCGCCGGAATGGTCGCAGGAGCTGCACCGCCGGTTGTCATGGACCCAATTTGTGCACTCTGACGGCCCCCCACCACGCGAGTCAGCAGGGATGGCGACTTAGCCCAGGTCTAAGTCGCCATCGCTGCGAACTGACCGCCGTGGAAGAGCTGTGGGATTCGACTGTACATTTCTGGCGATCCAGGGGCCGGCCCTGTCGCCGTATATGTACACTCGGCGGAAGGTGGGCCTGTCGGGTCAGTGCCGTGGACGAGCCGTGGGATTCGAGAGTACATCTCTGGCGATCCGGGGACCCGCCCTGTCGCCGTATATGTACACTCGGCAAACCTGGGCGGACCTGTGCGGACTCGGGGCGAACGTGGGCCGAATAGGCCGGACTCACGGCCAGCCGAACGGGTCAGGGGTGTTCGTTCAACCATTCCTGGGCCAGGGTGGCCTGCAGGTTCAGCGCCTTGCCGATGACGGGCTCGGCCGCGCCGGCAATCTTCGCGCCCAGGAACGGAATGGACGACTTCACCTCGCCCGTGAGCTCCACCAGCGTGGACTCCCCGGAGACGGAGAGCTTCTGCACGGCCGTGACGTCCAGCGGAGCCTTGGCCACGGTGAGCGTGATGCGGTTGCTGCGTGAACCGTCGGCGGCCGGGGCGTCCCATTCCTCCAGCTGCGTGACGGTCAGGGTGTCGCCCACCACCTTGCGGGCAATGTCGGGCATGCGCGTGGTGGGCAGGGTGCGCACGGTCTTGGTGGTGAACGCGCCGGTGGTGGGGCCGCTGATCTCGTAGGACTTCAGCTCGCCGCCCACCGTGAAGCTGACGTGCTTGATGAATTCTTCGTTCGTGAAGACGTCCGTGACGCGCTGGGCCGGGGCGGAAAGGGTGGTCGAAGCGGCGAGTGCCATGGTTCCTCCGAAGGGGTTTGGGGCGGGGAGCAGCTCTTAGAATACCCTGACGCGCCGTGCCCGGAGTAAGCTGGGGACGTCCCGGCATTCATTGTGAATTCCGGGTTTTCGTGCTGTTCACGTGCCATTCGCCAGCCCCCGCGGCGCCGCCGTTTCAAGGAGAATTTCAGCCCATGAGTCTTGCAGGCCTGCGCCTTGCCCTGGCCGAGGACCCCATTTTTGCCCGGGTCCGCACCTATGCCTCCGCCGATCCCGCACAGCGCAGCACCGACCTGTCCTTCAGCGCGCCCTCCGGCATGCGCCCGGTGCTGCTCGCCGAACTGGCCGACGGGCTCGCTGAAGCCGGGGCACACGGTGGGGGACCCGGCGTCGTGCTGGCCGTGACCGCCACGGGCCGCGAGGCCGAGGACACCGTGGCCGCCCTCCGCTCCTTCCTGCCCGAGGCCGCCGTGGCCGAGTTCCCCAGCTGGGAAACCCTCCCGCATGAACGCCTCTCACCGCGCTCCGACACCGTGGGCCGCCGCCTGGCCGTGCTGCGCCGCCTGGCCCATCCCGAGTACGACGCCGGCACCCACCTTCGCGTTGTTGTGGCACCTATCCGTGCGGTGGTCCAGCCGATTGTGGCCGGCCTGGGCGAGCTGGTGCCGGTCCGCGTCAAGGTGGGCGAGGAGGTCCCGTTCACGGAGCTGGTCCAACGGCTGGCCGACGCCGCCTACGCGCGCGTGGACATGGTCACGCACCGCGGCGAATTTGCCGTGCGCGGCGGCATTTTGGACGTGTTCCCGCCCACCGAAAACCACCCCATCCGGATCGAATTTTTCGGCGATGAGGTGGAGGCCATGCGCTGGTTCTCCATTGCCGACCAGCGCTCGCTGCACTCGGTCAAGGGCGAGGTGGCCCAGCCCACCGAGCTCTACGCGCCGCCGTGCCGTGAAATTCTCATCACGCCCACCGTCATGGGCCGGGCCGCGAAACTGAAGAACAGCATGCCCGCGGCGGTCGCAATGCTGGAAAAAATTGCCGGCGGCATTGCCGTGGAGGGCATGGAATCGCTGGCTCCGGCGCTGGTGGACGGCATGGTGCCGCTGGCCTCGCTGTTCCCGGCCGGGTCCCTCGCCGTGCTGCTGGAGCCGGAAAAGGTCCGGGCCCGCGCGCACGACCTCGAGTCCACCAATGAGGAATTTCTGGAGGCCGCCTGGTCCACCGCGTCCGACGGCGGCACGGCACCCCTGGACCTCGCAGCCCAGGGGCTTGCCGCCCAGGGCATCAACCTGGACGCCGCCTCCTTTAAGTCCCTGGCCGAGACCCGCTCCGCCGCCCTGGAGCACGGCGTGGGGTGGTGGTCCATCACGTCCCTGGCCCAGGACGACGAACTGGTGCTGGACGTTGACTCCGTCAACCTCCACGCCCGGGAACCGCGCGGCTACCGCGGGGATGTGGCCGAAATGATGGAGTTCATCGGCTCCCGCGTGAAGGACCAGTGGCGCGTGGTGGTGGCCACCGAGGGCCCCGGACCCGCCCAGCGCCTGGCCGAGCTGTTCCACGAAGCCAACATCCCGGCGTCGCGCGTGGAATCGCTGACCGACCGCCCGCAGCCGGGCATCATTGAGGTGACGACGGCGGACGTGGGCCGCGGCTTTGTGCTTGACTCGCTCAAGCTGGGCCTGTTGACCGAGGCCGACCTGCTGGGGCGGGCCTCCGCGGTCTCCACCAAGGACATGCGCAAGCTGCCTTCGAAGCGGCGCAACGTGGTGGACCCGCTGCAGCTGCACGCCGGCGACTTCGTGGTGCATGAACAGCACGGCGTGGGCAAGTTTGTGGAGCTGATCCAGCGGAAGGTGGCCGGGGTTTCGACAGGCTCAACCGCCGGCGGGGTGGGGCTGCGCGAATACCTGGTCCTCGAATACGCGCCGTCAAAGCGCGGGGCGCCGGGGGACAGGCTGTTTGTGCCCACCGACCAGCTGGACCAGGTGACGGCCTACGTGGGCGGGGACGCGCCGTCGTTGTCCAAGATGGGCGGATCGGACTGGGCGGCGACCAAGTCCAAGGCGCGCAAGGCGGTGAAGGAAATTGCGGCCGACCTGATCCGGCTGTACTCGGCGCGCATGGCGTCCAAGGGGCACGCGTTCGGGCCGGACACGCCCTGGCAGGCCGAGCTGGAGGAGGCGTTCCCGTACGTGGAGACGCCGGACCAGCTCATCGCCATCAACGAGGTCAAGGCGGACATGGAGAAGGAAGTGCCCATGGACCGCCTGATTTCCGGCGACGTGGGCTACGGCAAGACCGAAATCGCCGTCCGCGCCGCGTTCAAGGCCGTGCAGGACGGCAAGCAGGTGGCTGTGCTGGTGCCCACCACGCTGCTGGCGCAGCAGCACTATGAGACGTTCAACGAGCGCTTTTCCGGCTTCCCCATCCGGGTGCGGCCGCTTTCGCGGTTCCAGACGGGCAAGGAATCCAAGGAAATCATGGACGGCGTGCGCTCCGGCGCCGTGGACGTGGTGATCGGCACGCACCGGCTGCTGTCCAAGGACTTTGGCTTCAAGGACCTGGGCCTGGTGATTGTGGACGAGGAACAGCGCTTCGGCGTGGAGCACAAGGAGGCGCTGAAGAAGATGCGCACCAATGTGGATGTGCTGGCCATGAGCGCCACGCCCATCCCGCGCACGCTGGAAATGTCCATGACGGGCATTCGCGAAACGTCCACGCTGGCCACCCCGCCGGAGGAGCGGCACCCCGTCCTGACGTACGTCGGCGGGTACACGGACAAGCAGGTGGCCGCCGCGATCCGGCGCGAACTGATGCGCGAAGGCCAGGTTTTTTATGTGCACAACCGGGTTAAATCCATTGACCGCACCGCCGCGCACATCCAGCAGCTGGTGCCGGACGCCCGGATTGCCGTGGCGCACGGGCAGATGTCCGAGTCCCGGCTGGAGCAGATCATCGTGGACTTCTGGGAGAAGCGCTTTGACGTGCTGGTGTGCACCACCATCATCGAGACCGGCCTGGACATCTCCAACGCCAACACCCTGATCGTGGAGCAGGCCAACAACTACGGCCTGTCCCAGCTGCACCAGCTGCGCGGGCGTGTGGGCCGCGGCCGCGAACGGGCGTATGCCTACTTCCTCTACCCGGCGGACAAGCCGCTGGGTGAGGTGGCGCTGGAGCGGCTCAAGGCCGTGGCGGCCCACAACGAGCTCGGGGCGGGCATGGCGCTGGCCATGAAGGACCTGGAGATCCGCGGCGCCGGCAACCTGCTGGGCGGGGAGCAGTCCGGCCACATCCAGGGCGTGGGTTTTGACCTGTACATCCGCCTGGTGGGCGAGGCCGTGGCTTCGTTCCGGGGTGAGGGCGAGGACCGGGTGGCGGAGATGAAGATTGAGCTGCCCGTCAACGCGCATCTCCCGCACGACTACGTGCCGGGGGAGCGCCTGCGCCTGGAGGCGTATAGGAAGCTGGCGGCCGCGGTGTCGCTGGTGGAGATCGACGACGTCGTGGCCGAGTTGGTGGACCGCTACGGCGAGCTGCCCCCGGCCGCCGTGAACCTGATTGCCGTGGCCCGGTTCAAGGTCCACGCACGCGCCGCGGGCCTGTCCGATGTGGCGCTGCAGGGCAACTTCATCAAGTTTGCGCCGGCGGACCTGCCTGAGTCCAAGCAGATGCGCCTGAACCGCATGTACCCGGGGTCCATGGTGAAGCCCGCGCTGAATGCGATCCTGATCCCCAAGCCGAAGACGGCCCGGGTTGGCGGCCGCGACCTGGCCGACGCCGAGGTGCTTTCGTGGGCGGAGGGCGTGCTGGAGGCGATTTTTGAGGTGGTCCCTGCGCCGGCGCCGTAGGGCTGTGGCGGGGCCGGCGGGTGCCGCCGTCGCGCATTAAAAAAACTGTGCGTCAGAAACTGCAGCGATTCGGCGGAAAACCAGCCGAAACGGTGCACTTTCTGACGCACAGTTGGGGAGAAGGGGTTACTCTCCGGCAGAGTCCGAGCGGCCGATCCACGTCAGCGGGATGACCAGGGCAAGGAACACGCAGGCAAACGCGATGATGCCGGGGATGAACGCGTGCTCGGGGGTTTCCAGGCTCCAGAACGACATGGCGAAAATGCCGCCAACGAACAGGCCAAAGAAAATAACAAACATGATGACGGACTGCGCAAGGTTGTTCTCGCGACGGTAGCTGCCGTTGGACACGGTTCCTCCTAACCCCAAAAACGGGGATCCTGGTGGGTGCACCGGACGTCCGGCACTCTGATCTACCACCGATCTTAGTACGTTTTAGTAGGAGCCCGTGCCCTGCGCGCCGGTGACAATGGCGATCCCGGAGCTGGTGCCGATGCGGGTGGCGCCGGCGGCGATCATTTCCTCGGCCTTTTCGCGGCTGCGGACTCCGCCGGAGGCCTTGACGCCGATGTCCGGGCCCACGGTCTGGCGCATCAGGGCCACGTCCTGGGCCGTGGCGCCGCCGCCGTTGAAGCCCGTGGAGGTCTTGACGTAGTCCGCCCCGGCCTCGACGGCGGCCTGGCACGCCAGCACCTTCTCCGCGTCGCTGAGCAGCGAGGTTTCAATGATGACCTTCAGCAGGGATTCCTCGCCGTGGACCACCTCGGCGACGGCGGAGATGTCGTTCACCAGGGTCTCCTTGTCGAGGGCGCGGGCGGCGGCAATGTTGATGACCATGTCCACCTCGTCGGCACCGTCCATGGTGGCTCCGCGGGCCTCGAACACCTTCACGTCCGTGTTGTTCGCGCCGAGGGGGAAGCCGACCACGGCGCAGGTGAGCACACCTGTCCCGCGCAGGGCACGCTTGGCGGTTTCCACCCAGAGCGGGTTGACGCAGACCGACTTGAAGTGGTGTTCGGCGGCTTCCTTGCAGAGCTGGAGGATGTCCGCCTCCGACGCTTCGGGCTTGAGGAGCGTGTGGTCGATGTAGGCGGCGAGCCCGGTGCTGGCATCCTGGGGTGTGGATGAGGCGTGCGGCGTCATTGGTGTGCCCTTCCTGTGGGTGGTCAGTTGCATCAATGGTGTCACACCGGGCGGCCGAAAATCAGCACGCCTCCCAGCGCCAGCCCGGCAACCCACACGGTGGAGATGGCCGCCAGCACAAACGGCCGGAAGCCCACGGCCAGCAGCGACTTCACGTGAACGCCGGTGCCAAGGGCGAACATGGCCGCGGCCAGCAGGAAGTTCTGCCCCGTCTTGGACCAGTCCAGCGCCACGGGGGGCAGCCAGCCGCTGGCACGCAGGGCCATCATGAGGATGAAGCACAGCACAAAAAGAGGCATGATGGGAGGCTTGCGCGCAGTGTCCGACGCTCCCATGGACCGGCGCCGCTGGACGCTGATGACTGCCATGACGGGGGCCAGCATGAGGACGCGGGCCAGCTTGACTATCACGGCGATGCCGAGGGCCGCGCCGCCGATGGTCCCGCCGGCCGCCACCACCTGGGCCACTTCATGGATGGAACCGCCAGCCCACAGGCCGGCGTCGTAGTTGCCCAGTCCCAGCAGGGCCGCGGCAGCGGGCACCACGGGGATCATGAGCGTCCCAAAGATCACCACCAGCGCGACGGCGGTCATCACCTCACGGCGTTCCTTCGTTTCAATGACACCGTCGACGGCGGCCACCGCGGCCGCGCCGCAAATGGAGAAGCCGCAGGCAATCAGCAGCCGCTGGGTGGGGCCGATCCCCAGCCACTTTCCCACCAGCAGGGTACCCGTGATGCCCAGGCCAACAATGCACACCACCACCAGGATCATGCCGGGGCCCAGGGAGA
The DNA here is from genome assembly GCF_011045165.1 of Arthrobacter silviterrae. GTDB lineage: Bacteria > Actinomycetota > Actinomycetes > Actinomycetales > Micrococcaceae > Specibacter > Specibacter silviterrae. The sequence continues at coordinate 54,963 of NZ_JAAKZI010000011.1, read as the reverse complement.
GCACATCGGACACCAGCAGCTGGTAGCCAAGCAGCACGACGCCGGCGCGCAGCAGGGTTTTCGCGGCGTAGTTGAGGCCGGGCGTCAGCACCGCCGGGAGGGGGACGAAGTTGCGCAGCAGGACCCCGATGATGATGGCGATCAGGAGGGTGCTGGCACCGGGCCACAGGGAGGCGATGGTCAGGGCTGCCGCGGCGGCCGTGGCGGCAACGGCCAGCCCGGGCGCCAGGGACTTCCAGCGTGCCGGCCCCCATGAGCGGAGGAAGGTGCCGAACCGGGAGACGATCCGCTCCAGAGGTGAGGGCAGGGCGGCATCAATGTGTTTAAGTTCCTGGGTGGTCATGTATCCATGGTTTCCCGGAAGCCGCCGTCGCGATAGCCGCCAAAACGGGATGGAGGTATATCGTTTTGATATGAGCACACGCTGGCCCGATCCCGCCGCCCTGGAACTGCTGGTCGCCGTCGCCGAGCAGGGAAGCCTCAGTGCCGCCGCACGGAGCGTTGCCATGGCCCAGCCCAACGCCAGCCGTGCCATGGCCAGGCTGGAACATGAACTGGGCGTGGCGCTGCTGGACCGGTCCGCCTCGGGGTCGCGGCTGACTGACGCCGGCCGGGCGCTGCTGCCGGAGGCCCGGGCCGTGGTGGCGGGCATCCGCGGGCTGCTGCATTCGGCCGGACTGCTCGGCGCGGCGAAAAACAGCCACCTGCATGTGGGGGCCAGCCTGACGGTGGCCGAATACCTGATGCCGGGCTGGCTCACGGCCTTCAGGCGCAGCCACCCCGAAACGCTGGTGGAACTGGATGTGGAAAACTCACGCCACATCTTTGAACAGGTTGCCCAGGGGAGCGCAGACGTCGGCTTTGTCGAGTCCCCCACCATCCCCTCCGGGCTCCGCCGCATGGTGGTGGCCGCCGACCGGCTGGTGGTGGTGGTGGCCCCCGACCATCCCTGGGCCCGGCGCGGAACCCCGCTTTCGGCGCACGAGCTGGCGGCGGCAGAACTGGTGGTCAGGGAAGCCGGCTCGGGGACCCGGACGGCATTGGAGGGGGCCCTGCGCGGGCATGCCCAGCTGGCCCCCGCCCTGGAACTTCGCAGCAACCCGGCCGTGCTGATCGCCGTTACGGCGGGCGCCGGGGCGGCCGTGCTGAGCGACTTTGCCGTGCGCGCCGGCGTCGAACGCGGTGAACTGGTGGAAGTGCCGGTGGCCGGCGTCAAGCTGGACCGGCGCATCCGGGCCGTCTGGAAGGGGCCGCGCGTGCTGGCCGGGCCCGCCGGCGAACTGGTGGCGCTCGCCGGGTCGGGCTACACCCGGAGCCGGTAGCCGCGCTTGACCACCGTCTCCACCACGGTGGGGTCGGGGAGCGCGGCGCGCAGGCGGCTGACGGCCATGTGCAGGGCGTTGTCGGATTCACCCGGGCCCAGCTCGGCAGCCAGTTCGGCGTGCGACCGCACCGCACCTCCCGCCGCCATCAGGGCCCGCAGCAGGTGGAGCGGCGCAGGCGCCAGCGGCACCGGGATGCCGCCGGCCAGCAGCACGCTGCCACGCACCTCCAACAGCCCGCCGCCGGTTTCCACGCGCAGCGAACCGGCCGCCTCAAGGTGCTCGCACACCAGCCGGATCAGCGCGCCCATCCGGAACCGCTCCGGCACCAGGGGCGTGATCCCCGCCGCCAGCAGCGGTGCGGCCGTGACGGGCCCGACGGCGGCGCTTACCACCGCGGCCTGCCCGCCAATCGCGGTGGCCGGGTTGGCAGGGGCGCCCGGCGCCGCCCCCCGCAGCGCGCCTGGCCCTGGCGGGGCTCCCAGCTCCGACCCCCGCAGCGCGGCCAGAAATTCAGCACCCCGGCCGGACTCGGCGGCCGCACTCAGCACGGCGTCGGCGGCGGGTGCGCTGGTGAACGTGATGACGTCCAGCTCACGGTCGGCAACGGCGTCGATCAACTGGGACAGCCTGTCCCCGGATTCGGCATTGACCCAGCGGTACGGCGTCACCGTCAGCAGGTCTGCGCCGGCGTCGCGCAGCCGGGCCAGGGCGGCAACGTCCGTGAAACCGTGGACCTGGACGGCCACCGTCTTGCCGCGCACCCCGGCGGCCACCACCATGTCGGTCAGTGCCGCCGTGGTCTCATCCGCACTGATGCCGGCGTCGTCCAGCCCGGCGGCACGCACGGCACCGCGCGCCTTGGGCCCGCGCACGTAGATGTCCGCCCGGGCCAGCACGGCCAGCAGTTCCTCCCCGCGCCCGGCGGCGTCCGCAGCTTCGCACCAGCGCCGCATCCCATACGCCGTGGTGACCAGCACGATGTCTGGCGCAGCCTCGATGACGGCGGCAATCTCAGCGAGCAGCACCTCATCGTCCGCCACGGGGGCGATCCGCAGCGCCGGCGCATGCAAAACCCGGGCGCCGCGCCGTTCCAGGGCCTCGATGAGGTCCCCGGCGCGCCGGTGTGCGGTCACCCCGATCCGGTATCCCTGCAGCGGCAGGGCTGTGGCTGGCGAACGGTTCATGGGCTCCTTCAAGCGCGCTTCAGGTTTTCGTGCACGCCGGCCGGCAGAAAGTCCGCCACCGGCAGGCCGCCGCTGTGCGCCAGGGCCACCACGTCCCCAATGACAATCACCGCGGGATTGCGGCAGACCGACGACGCGCTGACAATGCTACCCAGCGTGGCCGTGGTGGTGCGCTGCGTGTTACTGAAACCGCGTTCGACGACGGCCACCGGCGTAACATTCGACAGTCCCGCCAGGCGCAACCCGGCCACCAGGGAAGGCAGCGTGCCGATGCCCATGAGCACCACGATGGTCCCGCCCAGCCCGGCCAGGTGCCGGTATTCGTGCGGTTCCAGGGGTGCGTGGCCGGACACCACCGTGAACAGGTGGCTGACATTGCGGTGCGTCACGGGGATTCCCGCGGCGCCCGGCACCGAGATGGCGCTGGAGACGCCCGGCACCACCGTGACCGGGATGCCGGCCGCCACTGCCGCGGCCAGTTCCTCCCCTCCGCGGCCAAACACGAACGGGTCCCCGCCCTTGAGCCGGACCACATGCAGCCCCGCCCGGGCGCCGTCGATCATGCGCTCCTGGATTTCCTGCTGCGGGACCCGGTGGTGCCCCGGCGTCTTGCCCACGTCCACAAAAGTCGCGTGCGGTGCCAGCTCCGCCAGGTCCCGGGTGGGTCCCAACCGGTCAAAATAGACCACGTCGGCCGTGGTCAGGGCGCGCACGGCCCGGACCGTGAGCAGGTCCGCCGGGCCGGGACCGCCGCCCACCAGGGTGATGCGGCCGGCGCGGCGGGTGCGGGTGCGCGTCATCATGGTGTTCCTGCCTTTTCCTGCTCGGTTGCGGGGCGGATCTGGCCGCGTTCGGGCACAAACGTGATGCCGTCGTCGGCCGCATCGGGGGCGTTGATGAAGGGCCGGAACCGCCGGAGCCGTTCGGGGTCGGCCAGGGTGGCGGCCCATTCGTCCTCATAGTTCTCCACGTGCAGCGCCATGGCCGCCTCGAGGTCCGCGGCGATGCCCAGGGAGTCGTTCACCACCACGTCCACCACGTGCGCCAGGCCGCCGTCGAGCTCTTCCTGCCAGCGGGCGGTGCGCTGGAGCCTGTCGGCGGTGCGGATGTAGTACATGAGATAGCGGTCGATGTAGCTGATGAGCGTGGCATCGTCGAGGTCCTTGGCGAGCAGCTGCGCGTGGGCCGGGGTGGCGCCGCCGTTGCCGCCCACGTACAGGTTCCAGCCGTCAGCGGTGGCGATCACGCCCACGTCCTTGCCGCGGGCCTCGGCGCATTCGCGGGCGCAGCCGGAGACGCCCAGCTTGATCTTGTGCGGGCTGCGCAGGCCCCGGTAGCGCAGTTCCAGCGCGATGGCCATGCCCACCGAGTCCTGCACGCCGAAGCGGCACCAGGTGGAGCCCACGCACGATTTCACGGTGCGCAGCGACTTCCCGTAGGCCTGCCCGGACTCCATGCCGGCGTCGATCAGGACCTTCCAGATGGCCGGCAGCTGTTCCAGCCGGGCGCCGAACAGGTCGATCCGCTGCCCACCGGTGATCTTCGTGTAGAGGCCGTACTGCTGGGCGACGGCGGCAATCACGGCCAGTTTCTCCGGCGTGATTTCGCCGCCCGGAATGCGCGGGACCACGGAGTAGCTGCCGTCCTTTTGCATGTTGGCCAGCGCGCGGTCGTTGGTGTCCTGCAGGGTGCCACGGCCGGCGTCGAGCACGTATTCGCTGTGCTGGCTGGCCAGGATCGAGGCCACGGTGGGCTTGCAGATATCGCAGCCGCGGCCCGTCCTGGCGGTCTCGTCGGCGCCAAACCGGGCCAGGATGGCCGGGAAGCTACGCAGTTCCAGCGCGCCCACGGCCTCGAAAAGTTCCGCCCGGGTCATCGCGAAGTGCTCGCACAGGGCCTTGGAGACGGCGATCCCGGACTTGGCGAGTTCGGCCTCCATGAGCTTTTTCAGCAGCGGCACGCAGGAGCCGCACTGGGTGCCGGCGCGCGTGCAGGCCTTCAGCCCGGGCAGGTCCCGGACCGGTTCGGCCCCGTCGCAGCTGCCGCAGCCGTTGACGGCGTCCCGGATGCTGCCGGCGGAGACGTTGTTGCAGGAGCACAGGATGGCGTCGTCGGGAAGTTCGACGCCGGGCGCCTCGCCCCCGCCGGCCGCCGACAGGAACGCCCCCGGCTCGGCAGGCAGCTCCCGGCCCAGCAACGGGCGCAGGCTGGTGTAGGGCGTTGCGTCGCCCACGAAGATGCCGCCCAGCAGGGTTTTCGCATCCGGGCTTGTGACGATTTTTTGGTAGACGCCGCGGGCGGGGTCCGCATAGACCACTTCCAGGCTGTCCTGCGTTTGCGCGAACGCGTCGCCAAAGCTGGCCACGTCCACGCCGGAGAGCTTGAGCTTGGTGGCGGTGTCAAAGCCGGGAAACGTTGCGGTGCCGCCGTGTAGCCGGTCCGCCACGATTTCCGCCATGGTGTTGGCGGGGGCCACCAGTCCCATGCAGGCGCCGCCGAAGCTGGCCACCTCGCCGATGGCCCAGATGCCGGGGACGCCGGTGGCGCAGGCCGCGTCAATTTCCACGCCGCCGCGCGGGCCCAGGGTGAGGCCGTGGGCGGCATTCCCGCGTGCGTCCCGGGCCAGTTCGTCGCGGGGCCGCACGCCCACGGCGGACACCACCAGCTCGGCGGCGACCACGGCGCCACTGGCCAGGCGCACCCCGGTGACCTGGCCGGCGTCGTCCATCTCTATCGCCTCGGGGTAGCTGCCGGTGGTGGCGCGGATGCCCTTGGCAGCGGCCAGGCGGCCCAGCGCCTGCCCGGAGCCCTCGTCCAGCTGGGCGTTCATGAGCCAGCCGCTGCCGTTGATGACGGTGGCGTCCGCGCCGAGCTTCATGAGCCCGGCGGCGGCCTCCAGGCCCAGCAGGCCGCCGCCGATGACTGCAGTTTTGACGGGCCTTCCGAGGGCTGCGGCAAGGCGGGCCACCTCGCTTTTGAGGATCCGGATGTCCTCCAGGGTGCGGTAGACGTGGCTGTTTTCGCTGCCGGGGATGGGCGGGCGGGCCGCGTCGGAACCCGTGGCGAGGACCAGTTCGTCGTACGTGAGGGTGCAGTCGCCCTGGGCGGAGGTGGTGGTGACTGTCCGCGCGGCGGGGTTGATTTTGACGGCGCGGGCGCCGCTGACCAGCTCCACGCCGTCCCACAATGCGGGGCTTCCGAGCGTCAGGTCCGCGTCCGTTTCGGTCAGTGCACGGCTGAGTGCAACGCGGTCGTAGGGGGCGTGGAGCTCCTCGGCCAGGACCGTCAGGGTCCAGCCGTCCAGGCCGCGGGCGTGCATGGCCTCGGCGAAGCGGTGGGCCGCGGGGCCTCCGCCGACCACCACCACGCGGCGGGATTGGCGTCCGTTTTCGGGTTGCAGGTTCATGGGCCAGCCCTTTCCATAAGGTGTGATTCAAGGCTAGGGAACCGGGGTTGCCCCGTCGTTTCGCTTATGTTTCGGCGCGTTAACTTTCACCTCACGCCGAATGGGGCGCCGGCGGTTAAGGAAGGTTTACCTGTTTGTCATGTGCGGGGCGGCTGCGGGAAACACGGCGTGAATAGTGTTTTTTTTACAGTGGTTTTGGCTTCTACGCAGAAAAGGAATCCCATGGAAACTTTGCAGGAAACGTCAATGGAAGCCCGCCTGGAATCCTCCGCCACGCTGCACAGCGGCGCTGCGTGGCACCGGGTCTGCCGGCTTGGCGAGCTGGATGATTCGTGGGGCGAGGCGGCGCTGGTTGAGGGCCGCCAGGTGGCACTGTTCCGGGTGGGGGAGCGGCACGTATTCGCCGTCAACCACGCGGATCCGGCCACCCGGGCCAATGTCATGGCGCGCGGGATTGTGGGTTCGCGGGGCAGCATCCACACCATCGCCTCCCCCCTCCACAAGGAGGTTTACAGCCTGTCCACGGGCGAATGCTTCGGAAATCCGGGGCTGCGCCTGGGCACCTACCCGGTGCGCGTGGTGGGCGACGCCGTCGAGGTGGCTGTCTAGCGCTCCCGACTGCACAGCACTGGCGGCCTTCAGCGCCCGCGGCCGCCACAACTGTGCACTGGGCTGCCCGGCCGCCGTCGGCCGCCCGGCTGCCGCCCGGGCCTCAGCTGCCGCCTGGGGTGAGGCTCGACGCCGGAGCCTCCTGCCGCCGTCGTCGGACCACCGCGGCAATCACCACGGCGGCGCCGAGTCCCGCCGTCCACCACAGCGCGCGGCGTTCCGGGGTGGCGGCCGGTCCGGCATCGGGAGCGGCCTCCCGCCGCAGGGACCGGCCCTCGGCCACCAACAGCTGCTCCCTGTCACGCTTTTTGGCGCTCGCGGCCGTGTCCCGGGGCGGGAGCTGCAGCTCCGATTCGGCCTTGATGCCGGCCATCAGCTGGCGCCCGCGCTCCAGCTCCACATCCAGTTCGGCGCCGAGCAGCAGCATCAGGTTCAGGATCCACAGCCACAGCAGCAGGATGATCATGCCGGCCAGGGTGCCGTAGGTCTTGTTGTACTTGTCGAAGTTGCTGATGTAGAAGCCGAAGCCGGCGGACGCCGCCAGCATGGCGAACAGCGCCACGGCCGCGCCAAAGCTGATCCAGCGGAACCGCGGCTGCCTGACATTCGGCGTGAAGTAGTACAGGACGGCAATGAGCGCCACGGCCAGGACGGCAACCACGGGCCATTTGGCCATGTTCCAGGCCCGCACGGCAGCGTTGCCGACACCCAGGGCGTCCCCCACGGCCAGGGCGATGGGCCCGGAGACCACCAGCATGAGGGCAATGGCCGCCGCCATGAGCACCGCCGCCAGCGTGACGAGCAACAGCGTGGGGCGCAGCTTCCAAAACGGCCGGCCCTCATCCGTGCCGTAGATGCGGTTCATGGCCCGGCTGAACGCGCCCACGTAGCCCGACGCCGTCCAGAGGGCTGCCACCAGCCCCAGCGCAAACGTCCACCCGGCCGCCGGCGAGGACGCCAGCTGCTCCACCGGACCCTTGATGACATCCACCACCTTTTGGTCGCTCAGCCGCCCCGCGAGGGCCAGCATCACCTTGGTGGTCTGTTCGGCCTGCCCCAGCAGGCCCAGGATGGAAACCAGCGCCAGTAGCGCCGGAAACAGGGAGAAAACGCCGTAATACGTCAGGCCCGCCGCGATGTCGGCGCAGCCGTCCTGGCCGAATTTCCCCGCCGCGCGCCGGAAAATGTATTTCCAGGACCGAGCCGGCAGCCGGGTCAGCCCGCGGGGCTTGCGCGGATCCTCCGGCGCCGGCGCGGCGACCTTGTCCAGGGCAGTGTCCTGCTCGACGTCCTTCCGGGTGCCGTTCAAAAAGGCGATCGGGCTCATCCATCCGTCCGTTCCGTGGGGGGCTGTGGACCTGGCTTTACCCTAGCGCGTGCCCCTATCGCCGCCGGAAAAGCCGCGCGACACGGCCGCGTTTGGCAGCCCCAGGTTCGGGTGGTTCGGAGTCGGCCTGCTCGGAGCCGGGCTGGGCTTCGGCCCGCCGGGACTCGGCCCGGGACCGCCACGCGCCGAGCTCGGCGTCGATGTCCCGCAGCGGCGTGACCACGGGCGGCCCGCCCATCAGCTGTCGGCGGGCCTCGATGATCCGTGCGTTGAAGTCCTCCAGGACTGCCCGCACCCGGGCCTCGGAGCCCTCGGCATCAAGCGTTGCCTCGAGTTGCGCATCCTCCGTGCGCAGCATCAGCGCCGGGGGCCCGAGCCCGCTGACGTTTTCGCGCCGCAGCAGCCCCTTGATCCACCAGTCGGGGTCGTCGGCGCCGCCCAGGCCGGGGATGGGCTTGCCGGCGTAGGCCAGGTTGTCGAACTCCCCGCGGGCCATGGCAGCGTCAATGGCATTGTCCGCAACTTCCCAGACATCGTCCGATTCGTGAAAGACGTGCGGTGCCGTTTCCCGCACGACGCCGTTGCCTCCGAGCGTCCGGCCGGCGGCTTGGGCGTATTCATCCACCGGGACGGGCGTATCCGCAGCGGCCCGCGCGTCCCGGTACCTGGCCGCCTCCAGGGCGTGGTCGCCGGAATTTTGGTGCTTGTTGCCGCGTGCCATCGGGGCGCTCCGTTCCCAAATGTCCTTCACCGGCCGCAACCGGCGAACTGCCTTCTTCAACCGTAGGCAGTGGTTCCCGCCGCGGTCAACGGCGGCAGGCGGGCGTTGCCGCCGTCGTGCCTGGCGGCAAGGCACGACACCGGACCGTGCCGCCGTCGTGCCCTGCCGGCACCCCGGCCGGGAGCGGCGCTACTGGCCCAGGGCGGCCTTGATGTCTGCCGACACAGCTTCAAGGGCACGCGCAGCCTCCGTCCGCGCCGCACCGAGGGCGTCCCGGTCCGACACGGGGACGATGACCTCCAGGTAGCACTTCAGCTTGGGCTCGGTGCCGCTGGGGCGCACGATCACGCGGGTGTTGTCCGCGCTGAGGTAGAGCAGGCCGTCCGTGGCCGGCAGCTCCGGGGAGCCCTCGGCGAGGTCGGTGGACGAGGTGACGGGCGATCCGCCAAGGCTGGCCGGGGGCTGCGCGCGCAGGGCCGCCATCATGGTTTTCAGCTTGGTGAGATCGTCCACGCGGATGCTCAGCTGGCTGCTGGCGTGCAGTCCGTGGGCCAGGGCGAGGTCGTCCAGGACGTCATGAAGTGTGCGTCCCACGGCTTTAAGGCCCGCCGCCATTTCGGCGATGAGCAGCCCGGCGGACATGCCGTCCTTGTCCCGCACCACCTCCGGCGCCACGCAGTAACCGAGGGCCTCTTCGTAGCCAAACGCCAGGCCGGGCACCCGGGAAATCCACTTGAATCCGGTCAGCGTCTGCGCGTGCCGGTAGCCGGCCGCCGTCGCGATGCGCTCCAGCAGCCTGCTGGAGACAATCGAATTGGCGAACACGGGCACCTGGGAGGTGCCCGGCGTCGTGCCCGTTCCGGGGCCGGCTTCGGGGCCTGCGCCGACGCGGCCCCCCCGCGCGGCGATGTGCGCGCCCAGCAGGGCACCCACCTCGTCGCCGTGGAGCTTGTGCCACTGGCCGGTGGCCGGGTCGGGAAGGCCGACGGCGGCGCGGTCGGCGTCGGGATCGTTGGCGAGCACCACGTCCGCCCCGACCTTTTCGGCGAGGGCGAAGGCCAGGTCCAGCGCGCCGGGCTCCTCCGGGTTGGGAAAGGCTACCGTGGGGAAATCCGGGTCTGCCGCGGACTGCTCGGGCACCGCATGGATGTCCGTGAAGCCCGCGTTGTGCAGCACCGCCAGCGCGGTGTCATGGCCCACGCCGTGCATGGACGTATGGACTATGCGGAGCGTGCGTGCGGGGTAGCCGGCGGGGTCGGCCAAGGCGCCGACGGCCGACTTGTAGCTGTCCAGGAGGGAGCCGTCCAGCGCTGTCCAACCGTCCGCGGCGAGGGGGATGTTGGAGGTGTCGCCGGCCTCCTTGGTGTCGGAAACTGCCGCGATGTGGGCGGCAATCCGGGCGTCGTGGGGTGCCACGATCTGCACGCCGCGGGCCTCCGGGGCCACGGCGCGCCCGCCCAGGTAGACCTTGTAGCCGTTGTCGCGGGCCGGGTTGTGGCTGGCCGTGACCATGACGCCGGCTTCGCAGTTGAGGTGCCTTACGGCGAATGCCAGCACGGGGGTGGGGAGGGGTGCGGGGAGCAGGAACGTCTCGATTCCGGCCGCCGTGAAGATGGCGGCCGTGTCCTCGGCAAACGCCTCCGAGTGGTGGCGGGCGTCGTAGCCGACCACCGCGCGGGGGGTGTAGGGGGCTTGTTGCGGGGCGGATTGCTGAACGGATTGCGGGGAGGGGCCGGCGTTGGGCGCGTCGGGGGAGCCGGACGCGGGCTGGGAGGAGGTGCCGGTGTCGGGCGCGTTCAGGGACCCCTTGGCAAGCTCGAGGAGGTGCGCGGCCACCCCCGCTGCTGCCCGGCGGACCACGGTGCGGTTCATCCGGTTGGGGCCTGGGCCCATCACGGCGCGGAGCCCGGCGGTGCCGAACTGGAGGTTGCCGTCAAAGCTGTCGGCGAGTTCCGCGGCGGCGTCCGGATCCTGTGCGGCCCGTTCGGCCAGCCGGTTCAGGTCTGCGGCCGTTGCCGGGTCGGGATCGTGGCGGGCCCACTGGGTTGCGGCGGCAAGAAGGGCTGCTGTTTCGAGTGCGGCGGCGGACTCGGAACTGGAATCTTGAGAATGGGTCACCAGACCAATGTAGCGGCACACGGCACATGCCGGGAATCTGCTGCGCCCGGGGTGGTCCTGTGCCGCGCACCGTGCTGCTGGGCGTTCCGGCCGTCCATCACTTCCCGCTGGGGCGGAACCCAAGCTGAGTTGTGCCCCCGGTGCACCCGGGGCGCAACTCGACTCGAGTTTGGCCCCACAGAAAAGTCCGCAACCACGTTTCACGAAGCGATGCGGCTTGGCCCCATTCTCGGTACGCTCACGGACGGCCTCGCGCGCCGCTGGTTCGCCGAGTGTACAGTTCTGGTGGGCTGGCGCGCCCGCGGATGCGCCGAGTGTACAGTTCTGGTGGGCTGGCGCGCCCGCGGGTTCGCCGAGTGTACGGTTCGGGCGGCCTCGCCGTGGGAACAGCCACCGGATATGTACAGTCGGCGGAATTTTGACGGGCGCGGCGGCCTGGCAGCGTGTGGAGAGCGGGACGAGCCAGGTCGGGGGCCAAGCGAGGGTGGTGCCCCCCTGCCCGGGCGGGGACAGGCGAGGGCGGGGCCAAGCCGCTAGGGCGGTGGGTCCACGCAGGTGATTCCACGACTGCGGGGCCGCCCCGCGACCGGCCCGACAAGATACACCACACGGGCGGGTTGGCCCCGGTTTGGGTGAACGGGGCCCATTTGCCGCGGGCTGGCCCCGGTTTCAGGAACCGACGCGGCCCCACAGCGCCAGGTGCGGCGGCGCTGGGAGGCGGGAGCCGGCGTCGTGCTTAAAAAGAGGTGCACCCGAAAAGCTACGGAATAGGCCTCGTAACGGGTGCGACCCAAGCGCTACATTTTGGCGATGATGTCCGCCAGGAGCCGGGAGATGCGCGGGCCGGCGGCCTGGCCGGCCTCGATTACCTCGGCGTGGCTGAGCGGGACGGGGCTGATGCCGGCGGCGAGGTTGGTCACCAGCGAGATCCCGAAGACTTCCATGCCGGCGGCGCGTGCGGCAATCGCTTCCAGCGCCGTGGACATGCCCACGAGGTCGGCCCCGATGCGCTTGGCGTATTGGACCTCGGCGGGGGTTTCGTAGTGGGGCCCGGTGAATTGCGCGTAGACGCCCTCATCCAGCGTGGGGTCAACCTCGCGGGCCACGGCGCGCAGCCGGGGGGAATAGAGGTCGGTCAGGTCAACGAAGGTGGCCCCTTCCAACGGCGAGGTGGCAGTCAGGTTGATGTGGTCGCTGATGAGCACGGGGGTGCCCGGCGTCCAAGCCTCGTTGAGCCCGCCGCAGCCGTTCGTCAGCACAATGGCCTTGGCGCCGGTGGCCGCGGCGGTGCGCACGCCATGGACCACGGCCCGCACGCCCTTGCCCTCGTAAAAGTGCGTCCGGGCGCCGAGAACCAGCACATTCTTCCCGTCCGGGGTGCGGATCGAGGTGAGAGTGCCCACATGGCCCACCACGGCGGGGGCCGTGAATCCGGGGACATCCGTGGCACTGACGGTGGCGGTCACCTCGCCGATGAGCCCGGCCGCCTCACCCCAGCCGGAGCCCAGGACAAGGGCAAGATCGTGCTGTTCCACGCCGGTGGCCGTGGCAATGTAGGCGGCAGCCTGGCGCGCCAGCTCCGTCGGGTCGGTTTCCTGGAAAGTCTCTTGGGTGTTCACGAGACAAACATACCGGCAAGCCGCGGGCCGGCGCCACGCGCGCGAGTGCCCCGTTTCGGCGGCCTGTAGAACTTGGTGACTGTGCAGGGATAGGCGAGAATGATCAATTGTGATGAGCGAACAAGATGCATTCAAGCCCTTTGCCGTGCCCAGCCTTGCGATCCTTGGCGGTGGCCCCGGCGGCTACGAAGCGGCCATGGTGGCGGCCTCCATGGGCTCGCAGGTGACCATCGTGGAGCGTGCCGGGCTGGGCGGCTCCGCCGTGCTCACCGATGTGGTCCCGTCGAAGACGCTGATCGCCACGGCCGAGTCCATGAACCGCAGCATCGACTCCACCAAGCTGGGTGTCAGCTTTAATGCGGACGACGGCGACGCCAAGACGGCCCTCCGCGCGGACTTGCAGCAGATCAACCAGCGCGTCATGAAGCTCGCCAAGGAGCAGTCAACCGACATCCGCCGCGGACTGGAGGCGGTGGGCGTGCGCGTGGTGATCGGCACCGGCCGCCTGCTGGACGGGCGCACCATCGAGGTGGACCGCGGCGAATCCAAGGAAATCATCAAGGCCGACGCCGTGCTGGTCTCGGTCGGTGCGCACCCGCGCGAGCTGGCCACGGCCAAGCCCGACGGCGAACGCATCCTGAACTGGACGCAGATTTACAACCTTGAGGAACTGCCGGAGGAGCTCATTGTGGTCGGTTCCGGGGTGACCGGCGCCGAATTTGCCTCCGCCTTCAACGGCCTGGGCTCCAACGTCACGCTCATTTCCAGCCGCGACCAGGTGCTCCCCGGCGAGGATTCCGATGCCGCCGCCGTCCTGGAGGATGTTTTTGAGCGCCGCGGGCTGCGCGTACTGTCGCGCTCCCGCGCCGAGGCCGTGGAACGCACAGAGAACGGCGTGGTGGTGACCCTCGGCGACGGTTCCAAGGTCACCGGCACGCACTGCCTGGTCTGTGTGGGCTCCATCCCCAACACCACGGGAATCGGGCTGGAGGCGGCCGGCGTCGAGCTGACCCCCAGCGGCCACATCAAGGTCGACGGCGTCTCCCGCACCAGCGCCCCCAACGTCTACGCGGCGGGCGACTGCACGGGTGTGCTTGCCCTGGCCTCCGTGGCCGCGATGCAGGGCCGCATCGCCGTGGCCCACCTGGGCGGCGACGGCGTTCGCCCCCTGAAGCTGACGCAGGTTTCCTCCAACATCTTCACATCCCCCGAGATCGCGTCCGTGGGCGTGTCCGAGGCGGACCTGGCCTCCGGAAAATACCAGGGCGACGTGGTGAAGCTGTCCCTGCAGACCAACGCGCGGGCGAAAATGCGCGGCGTCAACGACGGCTTCGTCAAGATCATTGCGCGCAAGGGTTCCGGCACCGTCATCGGCGGCGTGGTGGTGGGCGCCGGCGCGTGCGAGCTGATCTTCCCCATCGCCCTGGCCGTGACCCAGAAGCTGCACGTGGACGACGTCGCCAACACGTTCACCGTTTACCCTTCGCTCTCCGGATCCATCTCCGAGGCCGCCCGGCGCTTGCACGTCCACATGTAGCCCCCGCCCAACTGTGTGTCAGATACTGCATGAAATCACCCAAAAAATGGGTAAAAACGTGCACTTTCTGACGCACAGTTGGGGTGGGCGGGGGAGTCAGGCCGGGGCGGGCTGGAAGTGCTGCTCGATCAGGGCCCGCACCTCGCCGTGGCAGCCGCCGCAGCCCGTGCCGGCACGGGTTGCCGCCGACACTTCCGCCACCGTTCCGCAACCACCAACGACGGCGGCCGCTATGGTCTGCCGGTCCACCCCGGCGCAGCGGCACACAGTACCGTCCGGGGCCCCGCCAGCCGCGGCAGGCATCCCGGCCGCGTCCAGCCGCAGCAGCTCCGACCGGTCCGCGGGAAGCTCCGAGCCGCGTTCAAACAACAGCACCAGCTCCGCGCCGGCCCGCGGCATCCCCACACTGACAAACCCTTCCAGCACGCCCGCGCGGGTGGCCATTTTCAGGTATTGACCGTGCTCCGGGTCCGCCCAGGTGCTCACGTTCAGGGGAGGGGCGGCCTGAAGCGTGCCCGCAGTATGGCCTGGATCGGCGCCTTCGGCGGGCTCGTCGAAAGGCTCCGCAGCGACATTTCCCGCGGCCGCCACATCCACCCCGCGCGCCTTGAGCACGATGACGGGCGGCTGTTCGGGCGCCAGCGCCGCGGGGGGACCGGCTGGCTGCGCGCCGGACGGCTGCGCGCCGGACGGCTGCGCGCCGGGCGGCAGCACGCCGGCAAGCAGCACCCGGGCGAGCCATTCGGCCTGCCGCCAGCCGGGCCCGATCAGCCCCGACGGGCCGGTGCTGCCGCGGCAATCCGCGCACTGCTCGTCCAGGCAGCGGACCTCGGCGCAGTCGCCCATGGCAAACACCTGCGGGTCGTGGTGCGCCTGCAGCCCGTGGTCCACCAGGATGCCGCGCCCCGTGGCCAACCCGGCGCCAGCAGCAACCTCCGTCCGCGCCCGCACCCCGCACGACAGCACCAGCAGGTCCCCGTCAATCGTGGTGCCGTCGTCCAATTCCAAGGCAGAGAACGACGCCGGTACACCGGTCCCGCCGTCAGGTCCCGTCCCGCCGTCGGGCAGAATAGCGCTGTCCGGCCCAGTACCGCTGCCCGACCCAGCACCGCCGTCCAGCCCCGTCCCGCCGTCCAGCCCCGTCCCGCTGTTCGGTACAGCAGCGCCGTCAGGCCCGGCACCGCTGGCGGGGGCGCCGCCGTCGTGCTGGCCAAGCAGCACACCGGTGGAGCGGGAGTTGGCGGCCACGCGGATGCCCCGCGCCCGCAGGGCGGCGGCCAGCACCTTGCCCGCATTGGCGTCAATGCTGCGGCCCAGGGTGTGTGGGCCGTGGTGGACCACGGTGACGCGGGCGCCTTCGTCGGCCGCGGCGAGGGCGGCTTCGAGCCCGAGGATGCCGCCGCCCAGAATGACCACGCGGCGCCGCCCCTGCACGGCGCGGTGGAGGGTTGCGGCGTCGTCGAGGTTCCGCAGCGTGATGACGCCGGCGGGGAGCCGGATGGGCAGCTGCGGGTCCGGGTTGAGCCTGGCAAGGTTTGGCACCACGGGGCGCGCTCCGGTGGCGAAAACCAGCCGCCCGTATTGCACCGCGGAGCCGTCCGAAAGGTGCACCAGCTGCCGGGCCCGGTCCACCCGGCGCACGCACACGCCCAGACGGAGCACCACGCCTGCCGCCTCCAATTCGTCCCTGTCCGCCAGCGCAATGTCCGCGGCGGTGGTCCGGCCCACGCCGAGGTCGGCCACCAGCACGCGGTTGTAGGCGGGGTGGGGTTCGTCGCCAATCACGGTCAGGGACAGGGCCCCCGAGCGGACCGCCGGGAGGAGACTGTCCACCAGCCGCGCGGCGACCGGGCCGAAGCCGATGACCACAATGGGGGAGTTCTCGGAATCAGTCGGCGCCATGGCGGGGCCCTCCTGCCGGGGTGGGAGCGGAAACCGGCGCCACCGTGACGGCGCTGGTCTTGAATTCGGGCATGCCGGACACGGGGTCCGTGGCGGAGGATGTCACCAGGTTGGCGCTTTGCAGCCCCGGAAAATGGAAGGGCAAAAACACCGTGTCCAGGCGCATGGCGGTGCTGAATTCCGCGGTGCAGCGGACTTCGCCGCGCATGTTCGCCACCGCGACGGGCCCGCCGTCGGCAATGCCGCGGGCTGCTGCGGTGGCCGGGTGGATGAGCAGCCGGGCGTTGGGCCGGGCCGCCGCGAGCTCCGGCACCCGGCGGGTCTGGGCGCCGGTCTGGTAGTGCTCCAGCAACCGACCCGTGGCCAGGGCCAGCGTGGCGCCGGCAAACAGCGGGTCCCGGGTGCCGGCGTCGTGCCCCAACAAGCCGGAGCCGGGGCCGGAACCAGCGCTGGCGGGCGAAACGGGCACCAGCACGGCCCGGCCGTCGGGGTGGGCAAACCGTTCGCGGAACAGCCGCGGCGTGCCCGTGCTGCCGGCCGGGAAGGGCCAGTACGCCGCCTCGCCGGAGTCCAGGAGCGGGTAGTCGATGCCGGAATAGTCGGCCAGGCCGCCGGCGGATGCCGCCCGCAGCTCGGTGAACACCTGCTCCGGATCCGGGCTGAACGTGCCCGGCGACCCCAGCCGGCGCGCCAGTTCGGCCATGATCCACAGCTCCGAGCGGGCTCCGGACGGCGGCGACACCGCGGCCCGGCGCCGCAGCACCCGCCCCTCCAGGTTGGTCACGGTGCCGTCCTCCTCGGCCCACTGCAGCACCGGCAGCACCACGTCCGCCAGGGCCGCCGTCTCGGACAGGAAAAAGTCGCACACCACCAGCAGGTCAAGGGCGCGCAGCCCGGCCGCCACCCGGGCGGAATCCGGCGCGGACACGGCGGGGTTGGCGCCGTGCACCAGGAACGCCCGCACCCCGCCCGGCTGCCCTAGCGAGGCAAGAAGTTCGACGGCGGGCAGCCCCGGCCCGGGAATCGCCGCCTCCGGAATTCCCCAGACGCGGGCAACATGGGCGCGGGCGGCCGGGTCGGTGATCTTGCGGTAGCCGGGCAGCTGGTCCGCCTTTTGGCCGTGTTCGCGCCCGCCCTGGCCGTTGCCCTGGCCGGTCAGGGTGCCGTAGCCGCTGTGCGCGGAACCAGGCAGCCCGAGCAGGAGCGCGAGGTTGATGGCCGCCGTGGCGGTGTCGGTGCCGTCCACGTGCTGCTCCACACCCCGGCCGCTGAGGATGTAAGTGCCGCCGTTGCGGGTGCCGGCGGCCAGCAGCCGGGCGGTCTCGCGCAGCAGCGTGACGGGAACGCCGGTGATGCGGCTGGTGTGCTCGGGCCACCAGGGTGCCACACTGCGCACGACGCCGGCATATCCGCTGGTCCGCGACGCGAGATACTCCTTGTCCGCCAGCCCCTCGTGGATCACAATGTGCGCCAGGCCCAGCAGCAGCGGGAGGTCCGTGGCGGGGACGGGCTGGAGGTGCAGGCCCGCACCGTCGGCCGTGAAGTCTGCCGTTGCGGTGCGCCGCGGATCCACCACCACCAGGCCGCCGGAGTTGCGGGCGCCCTGCAGGTGCTGGACAAACGGCGGCATGGTTTCAGCCACGTTGGACCCCAGCAGCAGGATGGTGTGCGCGGAATCCAGGTCCTC
This sequence comes from Arthrobacter silviterrae, assembly GCF_011045165.1. Lineage (GTDB taxonomy): Bacteria > Actinomycetota > Actinomycetes > Actinomycetales > Micrococcaceae > Specibacter > Specibacter silviterrae. Next base: position 37,528 of record NZ_JAAKZI010000011.1, on the reverse strand, counting down.
CATGGGGAACGGCAGCCCGCGGTCCACGCCAAAGGCCCGGTTGCCCGCAGCGGCCGCCGAGGCCATGCAAAACCTGCCGTTGTAGTCGATCCGCGACGTCCCCAGCGCCACCCGCGCAAACTTGCCCAGCTGGTATGCCTTCTCATTCGTGAGCCCGCCGCCGCCAAACACGCCGACGGCGTCCGGCCCGTGCTGCTCCCGGGTGGCCTTGAGGCGGGCGGCCACCAGGTCCAGGGCAGTGTCCCAGCTGGCCGGGGACAGCTCGCCGTTTTCGTTCCTTATTAACGGGGAGGTGAGCCGTTCCGGATGGCCCAACAGGGCCGCCGACGTCCAGCCCTTGCGGCACAGCCCGCCGCGGTTTGTGGGGAAATCCCGGCTGGCAATCTCCGGGGTTGCGGCGTGAGTAGTTGCGGCGTGAGTAGCTGCGGCGTGGGTGGCCGGGCCGGGGGATACATTCGAGGTGGACGGGCCGGGGGCTGCGCCCGAGGTGGCTGGACCCGTTCCAACCGTCAGCGTCATGGCGCATTGCAGGGCGCAGTAGGGGCAGTGGGTGTCGGTTCGGGCCCCAGCCCCTGGCATCCCGGTCGGATCCCCGGCCCCCAAACCGGCCCCGGCCCTCAAACCGGCTCCGGCCTCCAAACCGGCCCCGCGCCCGGAGGGAGGCGGCAGCGGGAGGCGGGGGACCGGCGTCGTGCCTGGCACCGGCGTCACACCGTGCCCATGGTGGACGGGCGCAGGTAGGCGAACCAGGTGACGGCCATGAGCAGCAGGTAGGCGCCCACGAAGCCGGTGAAGGCGCCCCCGTAGCCGCCCGTGGCCAGGCGTGAGGCGTTGAGGACCTGGGGGACCAGGAAGCCGCCGTACGCCCCGAGCGCGGAGATGATGCCGAGCGCAGCCGATGCTTGCCGGGCCGCGCTGACTCCGCCCTGGCTGTGTGCGCGGATCGCGAAGACCACCGGGATCATCCGATAGGTGGAGCCGTTTCCTGCGCCGGCGGCCGCGAACAGCACCAGGAACAGGGAGATGAACAGGGGGAAGCTGTGCATTGGGAGCGTCCACATTTGGGCCAGCGCGGCGAGTGCCAGCACGGCGAAGCAGGCCACGGTGACGCGCGCGCCGCCCCAACGGTCGGCCAGCCTGCCGCCGTAGGGCCGGGCCAGCGAGCCGACCAGGGCGCCGAGGAAGGCGAGCGAGATGGTGGCCGCGCCCAGGCTGAACCCCACGTGCGGGCCGAAGGTGTCCACAATCAGCTTCGGGAACACCGCGGAAAAGCCGATGAACGAGCCGAAGGTGCCCACGTAGAGCAGCGCCAGGACCCACAGGTGCGGTTCCTTCAGGCAGGCGAGCGAGCCGGCAATGTCGGAGCGCGCGCTGGCGAGGTTGTCCATGTATTTCCAGGCGCCCCAGGCGGCCAGCAGGATCAGCGGGACCCAGAGGAGCCCGGCCAGTTTTAGGTTCAATGTGCCTGCCGCGAAGACTGTGACGGCCACCGGAACCATGAGCTGGGCGACGGCGGCGCCCAGGTTTCCGCCGGCGGCGTTCAGTCCCAGCGCCCAACCCTTTTCCCTGGCGGGGAAGAAGTAGGTGATGTTGGCCATGGAGCTGGCGAAGTTGCCGCCACCCAGCCCGGCGAGGGCGGCGACGGCCAGCATGGTGCCGAACGGGGTGCCGGGGTTGGCCACGCACGCTGCCAGTCCGAGGGTGGGCAGCAGGAGCAGCAGCGCCGAGACGATGGTCCAGTTCCGTCCGCCGAAGCGGGCCACCATGAAGGTATACGGGAGTCGCAGGGTGGCCCCCACCAGGGACGGCATGGAAATGAGCCAGAAGAGTTCGGAGGAGCTGAAGTGGAAGCCGGCCGCCGGAAGGTAGACCACCACAATCGACCACAGCTGCCACACCACAAAACCAAGGAATTCGCAGGCGATGGACCAGGCAAGGTTCCTTTTCGCGATGGCCCGTCCGGAGTTCTCCCACTGCTGCTGGTCCTCGGCGTTCCAGTGGTGGATCCAGCGGCCCGTGGTGGTTTTCAGCGGGGTGGTTTCCAGGGCCATGTCCGTTGTTGCGTCGCTGTTCACAGTGACCTCCAGCGTTGAGAAATGTTGGTGCTCTCGACGCTATGCGGCCGCCATTTCCGGTGAAGTCCTGCGGTGTGAACGCCCCGTGACATTTCCCTCACGGGCCCGGCGGCGGCGCGGTGAGGCGTCATTCCGCCATGCCCGTACCGACGCTCCCTCAGCTTTCGGGCCTTAAACGCCGACGCTCCCTCAGCTTTCGGGCCTTAAACGCCGACGCTCCCTCAGCATTCGTGCCTTAAGCGCCAACGCTCCCTCTCCAAGAGAGGGAGCGTTGGCCGTATTGGCTCGTTTGCTGAGGGAGCGTTGGCCGAAACAGCGCATTTGCTGAGGGAGCGTCGCTTGGGGTCAGTCCTCGATCGTGGCGAGGACGGCGCCCGCTGAGACCGTGTCACCGGCGGCGGCGCTGAGTCCCGTCACGGTGCCGGCCCGGTGCGCGGTTAGCGGCTGCTCCATTTTCATGGCTTCCAGGACCACAATCAGGTCGCCTTCCGCCACCACGTCGCCGTCGGCCACGGCCACCTTCACAATGGTGCCCTGCATGGGGGAAGTCAGCGCATTGCCGTTCGCCGCGGCGGGGCCGGCGCTGCGGTTGCGCCCGGCCTTTTTCGCCTTCTTGACGCCGGCGTGGGCCGAGCCCGTTCCCACCGAGAACGACGACGGCAGCGTCACCTCAAGCCGTTTGCCACCCACCTCGACGGTGACGCTCTGCCGGGTGCCGGCGTCGTCCGCTGAACCATCAGCGGAGGCGAGGTCGAAGGCGGGGATGTTGTTGGTGAACTCGGTCTCGATCCAGCGGGTGTGCGTGCTGAACGGGGCTCCGTTGGCAGGGGCGAACGCGGGGTCCACCACCACGGCGCGGTGGAAGGGCAGGACGGTGGGCAGGCCGCCGATCTGCATTTCGGCAAGCGCCCGGCTGGAACGCTGGAGTGCCTGCTCGCGGGTGGCGCCGGTGACGATGAGCTTGGCGAGCATGGAGTCGAAGTTGCCGCCGATCACCTCGCCCGCCGTGATGCCGGAGTCGACGCGGACGCCCGGGCCGGTGGGCAGCGTCAGCGTGGTGACCGTGCCCGGCGCCGGCATGAAGCCGCGGCCCGGGTCCTCGCCGTTGATGCGGAATTCGAAGGAGTGGCCGCGGATTTCCGGGTCGCCGTAGCCCAGTTCCTCGCCGCGGGCAATGCGGAACTGCTCGCGGACCAGGTCGATCCCGGTGACCTCTTCGGAGATGGTGTGCTCCACCTGCAGGCGCGTGTTGACCTCCAGGAAGGAGATGGTGCCGTCGGTGCCGACCAGGAATTCGCAGGTCCCGGCGCCCACGTAGTTGGCCTCCTTCATGATGGCCTTGGAGGCTTCATAAAGGCGGGATACCTGGTCCTCCGACAGGAACGGCGCGGGGGCTTCCTCGACGAGCTTTTGGTTGCGGCGCTGCAGCGAGCAGTCCCTGGTGGAGACGACGACGACGTTCCCGGCCGCATCCGAAAGGCACTGGGTTTCCACGTGGCGCGGGGAGTCGAGGAAGCGTTCCACAAAGCACTCTCCGCGGCCGAAGGCGGCGACGGCCTCCCGGACGGCGGATTCGTAGAGTTCCGGGATTTCCTCGCGGTTGCGGGCCACTTTGATGCCGCGCCCGCCGCCGCCGTAGGCCGCCTTGATGGCCAGGGGCAGGCCGTACGCGTCGGCAAAGTCGAGGACCTCCTGGGTGGATTCCACCGGGTCCTTGGTGCCGGGGACCAGCGGTGCACCCACCTTTTCGGCGATGTGGCGCGCCTGGACCTTGTCGCCCAGCGCCGCGATGGCCGCGGGGGAGGGCCCGATCCAGATCAGGCCGGCGTCGATCACTTTTTGGGCGAACTCGGCGTTTTCGGCCAGGAAACCGTAGCCGGGGTGCACGGAGTCTGCGCCGGACTTGGCGGCCGCCGCCAGGACTTTGTCCATGTCCAGGTAGGAGTCCGCGGCAGTGGCGCCGCCGAGGGCAAAGGCCTCGTCGGCCATGCGCACGTGCAGCGCTTCCCTGTCCGGCTCGGCGTACACGGCGACGGAGGCGATGCCTTCGTCGCGGGCGGCCCTGATGATGCGGACGGCGATTTCGCCGCGGTTGGCGATCAGGACTTTGTTCAGTGGCGCTGGCTTGGGCACGCGGGACTCCTTCTATTCTTCGCATGAGCCTAGCGCCCTTGGGAGGGTTTCGCCCACACATCATGGTGGTTCCGCGTGTGAGGCCGGGCGTTTTTGTGGACTTCCTACAATTTTGCCGCGTGGCCTGCCGGCGTGAGCTTGGCGGAAGTGCGGGGAAACTTGACCACGAACGGCTTGCTGACGTTGACAAATCCGGCATTCTCCAGGTGCGACAGCTGATGAAAGGTGGCGAACAAATTGCCGTGGAGGCGTAGTGGATTGTGTGTGCCGTAAGGTGAAATCCAGGGCAGTTGGGAGAGGGCGGATGAAAAAGATTGGCTTGATCGGCGGGATGAGCTGGGAAAGCTCGGCACTTTACTATCGCCTCATCAATGAACTGACCAAGGAACACTTGGGCGGATTCCACTCCGCCCGCTGCGTGCTGGCATCGGTGGACTTTGACGAAATTGAACAGCTGCAAATGGCCGGTGAATGGGGAAAAGCGGCAGAACTGCTGGCCAATGAGGGCCGTCTTCTCCAGGCCTCCGGTGCAGATCTCATTGTGCTGTGCACCAACACCATGCACAAGGTGGCCGATGCAATAGAGGCCGCCACCACTGTTCCCTTCCTGCACCTGGCCGACGTCACGGCTGATGCCGTGGCCAAAGCGGGAATCAGCTCCGTGGGCCTGCTCGGCACGCGCTTCACCATGGAGGAAGACTTCTACGTTAAGCGTCTCCAGTCCCATGGTCTCCGGGTCGTCATCCCGTCCCCTGAAGACCGTGTAATAGTCAATCGCGTCATCTATGAAGAACTGGTGCTCGGGGAGGTCCGCGAGGAGTCCCGTGCCGAATACCGCCGCATCATCGGGGAACTCGGGGCGCGCGGTGCGCAGGGGGTCATCCTGGGGTGCACGGAGATTGAGTTGCTAGTTGGTGAGGCCGACTCCGCCTTGCCACTATTCGCGACCACCCGGCTGCACGCCGAGGCCGCCGTGGCTGCCTCGCTGGCCTAAATTACTGTGGCTTCGGCGCTTGACCAAAATTGAGCCTGAGCCCCATGCGGCCCCGGCGGTGCTCCACTTGAGAAGTGGCGCACTATTGGGGGCCGGCCAGGCTCCACTTCATGGTGCTATTCCCACAAGTCCGTGATGACCACACCAGCCTGGGCCAAAAGGCGGCGCAGCGTGGAAATGGACAGGCCCACCACGGTGTGAGGGTCGCCCTCAATGCCCGAAATGAAGGCGCCCGCCAAACCGTCAATGGTGAAGGCGCCGGCAACCTGCAGGGGCTCGCCCGTGGCAACATATGCATCGATCTCCGCGTCCGTCACATCCTCAAAGTGGACGACGGCGCTGGTAACCGCCCCGACTGAGGCGCCTGAAGCGGAAACGAGCCAGTGGCCAGTGTGCAAAATGCCTGACTGGCCCCGCATCTGCCGCCATCTGGCCCGTGCCACCTCCGGCTCCCACGGCTTGCCGTACGGTACCCCTGCCAGTTCAAAGACCGAATCGCAGCCCAGTACCAAGCCGCCAGCTCCGTCTGCTCCCGAGCCGCCAGCTCCCAAGCCCGCCCCCAAAGCGGCCACGGATTCGGCCTTCGCCCGGGCCAGCAGCAGTGCGGTTTCCGCCGGGGAGGGCTGCCCGGCCGCGGCGGTTGCGGCGTCTTCGTCGACGTCGGACACCAGGACTCGGTGGGCAATTCCGGCGTCGGTGAGCAGCTTGGTGCGGGCGGGGGAGGCGGAGGCCAGGATGAGGGAAGGGGTCATGGATCCAGCGTAGACGGCAGTGCGCGTCATCACGCGTTTTCACGTTGACGCAGATGGGTGAACGATGGTTCACTTAAAGGGTGAATGACCGTTCACCGCTTTTTGGGCCGCCCACCCGGCCGCACCCCGAGCAAAGGAAGCACTTGCCCTCGCATTTGGCCTCAGCAGTTGCCCCCAAGGCCCCGAAGGGCTCCAGAAACTCCGGAAACTCCGGAAGCTCCGGAAGCTCGAAAAAGTCCAACGCCGCCCAGCTGCCCGAGTCAGGGAAGGCCGCCCCCAAGCGCACTTCGCTGGTGGTCACCATCCTGTGCCTGGCCGGGACCGTGGTGGCTCTGCAGCAGACCATGGTGGTCCCGCTGCTGCCCGACTTTCCCAAGATCCTCAACACTTCGGCCGACAACGCCGCCTGGCTGGTGACCGTAACGCTGCTGACCAGCGCGGTCGCCACCCCCATCGTCTCCCGCATGGCGGACATGTTCGGCAAGCGGCGCATGATGGTGGTGGCGATGGTCACCATGGTCATCGGCTCCGTCATCGCAGCGGTGGGCGGCACCTTCCTCATGCTGCTGATTGGCCGCGGCTTCCAGGGGCTCGCGGCGTCCCTCATCCCCGTCGGCATCAGCATCATGCGCGATGAGCTGCCCCGCGAAAAGGTGGTCTCCGCCGTCGCCCTGATGAGCGCAACCCTCGGCATCGGCAGCGCGCTGGGCCTGCCGCTCTCCGGCCTGATCTACGAGTCCCTGGGCTGGCAGGCCATCTTCTGGATCTCCGCCGCAATTGGCGTGCTGCTCATCATCGCGGTGCTGGCGATTGTGCCCGAATCCGCCGTGCGCACCAAGGGCAAGTTCGACGGCGTCGGCGCGGTCCTGCTGTCCGCGGCACTGACGTCGCTGCTGCTCGCCATATCCAAGGGCGGGGAATGGGGCTGGACCAGCGAGCCGGTGATCCTGCTCTTCATCGGCACAGTGGTGTTCCTGGCAGTCTGGTTCCCCTGGGAGCTGCGTGTCAGCCAGCCCATGGTGGACCTGCGGACCTCGGCGAGGAAGCCGGTGCTGTTGACCAACATTGCCTCCATTCTGGTGGGCTTTTCCATGTACGCGAACATGCTCAGCACGACCCAGCAGCTGCAGCTTCCCAGCGTGGGCGGCTACGGCTTTGGGCTCAGCGTGGTGGTGGCCGGGCTGTGCATGATCCCTTCCGGCCTGGCCATGGTGGCGCTGGCTCCGGTTTCGGCGGCCATCACCAAGCGGTATGGGGCAAAGATCACGCTCATTGCCGGCTCGCTGGTGCTAGCCGTCTCCTACGTGGCGCGCGTCTTCCTCACGGGAGAGGTCTGGATGGTGATCCTGGGCGCCACGGTGGTCAGCATGGGCACGGCCATTGCTTACGCCGCGATGCCCACCCTGATCATGCGCTCCGTGCCGATCACGGAAACCGCGTCCGCCAACGGGCTCAACTCGCTGCTGCGCGCCGTGGGCACCTCCACGATGTCCGCCGTCGTCGGTGCCGTGCTGACCTCGGCCGTGGTCCATGTCGGCCCCCTCGCGCTGCCCACGGAGGACGCCTTCAAGGAAGTGTTCTGGTACGCGGCCATTGCGGCGCTGCTGTCCATCGGCGTCAGCGTTTTCATCCCGCGGGTGCTGGCCGCCCCGGGCCTTTCGGGCGGTGCCAGCAGCGGAGTGCACGACGCCGACTCCCGGACGGGCGCCCTGCCTCTCGTCACCGCGAACCGGCTCACAGCGAGCCGGCTCACCGCGTCCGAGCATGCCGCGGACCGGGCGCCGGCGGACACCAAGGACGAGATTGTGGTCAGTGGCTCGGTGGTGGGCGACAGCGGCAAGCCCATCCGCCAGGCCGTGGTCAATGCCCTCCACACCACCGGCGAACCGGCGGACTGGAGCCGTGCCGACAACTACGGCCGGTACTCGCTGGTCCTGCCGGAATCGGGCAGCTACCTCATCATTTCCAGCGCCGACGGGTGGGCGCCGAGCTCCCAGGTGCTGAACTTTTCCAATTCCTCCAGCACCCAGGACCTGCGGCTGGTCCTGCGGCTCACCCTCTCCGGCAGGATTGACGACGGCGGCCGCACCCTGGACGGCGCCCTTGTCACCTTGACAAAGACAACCGGAGAATTTGTCATTTCCACCTTCAGCGACCAGTCCGGCCGGTACGAGGTGCCGCTGCCGCCGGCCGGGCGCTACATCCTCACGGCCCTGGACCCGGCGGGGCTGAACAGCGAATCGGTGCAGGTGGTGCTGGCGGCGCGAACCGCCGTCGTCGACCTTGAACTTGCCGGCGCCGCCCAGGTGCATGCCTGATGGGCCGCACCAGCACCCGTGACGCGGTCATTGAGGCGGCCCGCCAGCTTTTTGGCGAGCGCGGCTACACGGCCGTGACGGTCAAGGACGTGGCCGTGCTGGCCGGTTATTCACCGGCCATGGTCATGAAGGTCATGGGCAGCAAGGCCAAGCTTTACGCGGCTGCGGCCCCCGACGTGCCCAGCGCCGACGTGCTGCTGGAGCAGGATGAGCCGATCGGTTTTGCCCTGGTCCGGCGAATCCTGCGGCGGCGGCAAAGCGGCGACTCGGAGCCGTGGTCCATGGTGGCGCTGCTGGTGCAGGACGCCCCGGACAGGGACGCGGCGCGCGGGGAGCTGCGCGAGCGGTACGTCGCGTGGATTGCCGGGCAGATTGGCGACGAATCGCCGTCGCGGAAGAAATCCCAGCTGGTGGTGTGCGTGGTCATGGGGCTCGGCGCCGGGATGCGCATCCTTGGGCTGCTGGGACCGGACGAGATGGCGGACGAGGAACTCATCCAGCAATACGGTGCGCTGGTCCAGGGAATCATCGACGATCCCGCTGTGGGCTGACGGTTCCCGCGGCGGGGGTTGTCCACAGTTTGCCGCCCCGTGGTTGGACAGGGGGCTCCCGGCGGCGTGGCAGTGAATATGCTTGAAGCATGGACGGCCGGATCACTCATGGCGTTTCCTCCAACGACGCCCGCAACAACTGGGGCGAGGTGCTCGGGGCAGCCCACAACGCGCCCGTCACCATCACCAGTTACGGGCGCAACGTGGCGGTGCTGATGGATCCCCAGCTCGCCAAGCGGGCCTTGGAGGCACTGGAGGCGGTTGAGGACCTGGCCGCCGCCGATGCCGCCCTTGCGGACACCTCGGACGCCGTGGCCTGGCAGGGCGGCGGGGGTGTCGGGGCTGGGATCCCTTTTGTGCGGCGGTTGGGATCCCTGTGGAGCTGGTGCCGGTGGCGGGCGCCCAGCTTGCGGCCCTGGACGGCTCCGCGCGTCCCGTGGTCCAACTGGTGCTGAAGCTGATGTCCCAGTCCACCCGCCCCCTGCTTGCCCTCCCGCTGCCTGGCCGCCCCGAGCTGCTCCGGGTCCGCGGGGAAGGCTACCGGATTGTGTACAAGCACGACGGCGGGCGCCTCCTGGTCCTGTCCATCTCCCGGCCCCGGGTGGCTGGCTGATGTTCTCCTGGACCACAGCGGTCCCCGACTCAGCCGCCGACGGGCCTGAAGCCCTCCACCAGCCGGGAGCGGATCAGGAAGCGCACGCCCTCCGGGGCCTCGACGGAAAATCCGCTGCCGCGTCCCTGGACCACGTCAACGGTCAGGTGCGTGTGTGACCAGTAGTTGAACTGCTCCCGTGACATCCAGAACTCCAAGGGGCCGCAGCCGGGGAGGTCAAACAATCCCAGCAGCACGTCCGCCTCGGCGGTGATGAACTCCCCCTGCGGATAGCACATGGGTGACGAGCCGTCGCAGCAGCCGCCCGACTGGTGGAACATCAGCGCCCCGTGCCGGCCCCACAGTTTTTGCAGCAGGGCAACGGCCTGCGGGCTCAAGGCCACGCGGGACAATGTTTCGCCCGGAATGGTGGCTGCTGAATCCAGGACTTCCGTGGGGTTTGCCATTGAACTGCTCCTTGTCGCTTGGGATTGTCATGCGGTGGTTGAGCCGACAGTTCTCCCACGCGGATGCCGAAACGGACTGGGGATCCCGATATATTGGCCTCATATGTCCGAGTCGGCATCCCGGGCTGTTGGTGTGTCTCAGTACTTGATCACCACGCGGCCGTCGATTTTGCCCGCCCGCATCTCGTCCAGCACGTCGTTGATCTCGTGGAGGCTGCGGGTGGTCACCGTGGGGTGGATCAGACCGCGGGCGTAAAAGTCCAGGGCCTCCTTCATGTCTTGCCGGGTGCCCACGATTGAGCCCCTGATGGTCAGGCCCTTGAGCACCACATCAAAAATGGGAGCAGGGAAGTCGCCCGGGGGAAGCCCGTTGAACACGATGGTTCCGCCGCGGCGCGTCATGCCGATCGCCTGGCCGAACGCCGCAGGGTGCACGGCCGTGACCAGCACGCCGTGGACGCCTCCGGTCTGGCGCTGGATGGCCTCCACCGGATCCTCATTCAGCGCGTTGACCGTGATTTCGGCACCGTGCTTGCGGGCCAGGGCCAGCTTGTCGTCGGCAATGTCCACGGCGGCCACGCGCAGGCCCAGGGCCACGGCGTACTGGACGGCGATGTGCCCCAGCCCGCCGATTCCGGAGATGGCGACCCACTGGCCAGGGCGGGCTTCCGTCATCTTCAGGCCCTTGTAAACGGTGACGCCGGCGCACAGCACGGGTGCCACCTCGACGGGATCTGCGCCCTCCGGGATGCGCGGGGCAAAGTCGGCGTCCACCAGCATGTATTCGCCAAAGGAGCCGTCCACGGTGTAGCCGCCGCACTCCTGCGCCTCGCACAGGGTTTCCCAGCCGGTGCGGCAGTACTGGCAGTCGCCGCACGCCGTCCAGAGCCAGGCGTTGCCCACTCTGTCGCCGACTGCCAAGGACGTGACGCCCTCGCCAAGTGCCACCACTTCGCCCACGCCTTCGTGGCCGGGGACAAAGGGCGGGCTGGGCTTGAGCGGCCAGTCGCCCTCTGCCGCGTGGAGGTCCGTGTGGCAGACACCGGTGGAAATGAGCTTGACCAGGGCCTGGCCGGGGCCGGGGGTGGGCAGCGGGTACTCCTCAACGCTGAGGGCCGTGCCGAAATGGTTTACAACTGCTGCTTGCATTGTTGCCATGGGAATGCTCCTTCGTGAAGGTTGTGCTGTCAGTTTTTTTGATGAGGGAGGGTCCGCCGAAATACCGCGGAAAGTGAGGAAGGGTCCGGCGTGCGTGCATGCGGGGGTGGGCCGGGCACCCAAGGCGGGTGCCCGGCGTCGTGCCTGCGGTCTGGGCGCTGGGCCTGCCGCGTTTAGAAGAAGCCGAGCTTGTCTTCGCTGTAGCTGACCAGCAGGTTCTTGGTCTGCTGGTAGTGGTCCAGCATCATGGCGTGGTTTTCGCGCCCGATGCCGGAGGACTTGTACCCGCCAAACGCTGCGCCCGCGGGGTAGGCGTGGTAGTTGTTGACCCACACGCGGCCGGCCTGGATTTCGCGGCCGGCACGGTAGGCCGTGTTGCCGTTGCGGGACCAGACGCCGGCGCCGAGGCCGTAGAGGGTGTCGTTGGCGATGTGCATGGCGTCCGCGTAGTCGCCAAAGCGCGTCACCGCCAGGACGGGGCCGAAGATCTCCTCCTGGAAGATGCGCATGTCGTTGGTGCCCTCGAAAATGGTGGGCTTGACGTAATAGCCGCCGGCCAGGTCCCCGGGGAGGATGTTGCGCTCGCCGCCCGTGAGGACCTTGGCCCCCTCCTGCCGGCCAATGTCCATGTAGGAGAGGATCTTCTCCAGCTGGTCGTTGGAAGCCTGCGCGCCGATCTGGGTGTCCGTGTCCAGCGGGTTGCCCTGGATGATCGCCTCGGTGCGGGCCACGGCGTCGGCCATGAAGGATTCGTAAATGGATTCCTGGACGAGGGCGCGCGACGGGCACGTGCAGACTTCGCCCTGGTTGAAGGCGTAGAGCGTGAAGCCCTCCAGTGCCTTGTCGTAGAAGGAATCGTTCTTGTCGGCGACATCGCTGAAGAAGATGTTGGGGCTCTTGCCGCCAAGCTCCAGCGTGACCGGGATCAGGTTCTGGGACGCGTACTGGCTGATGAGCCGGCCCGTGGTGGTTTCGCCGGTGAAAGCGATCTTGCGGATGCGCTTGGAGGAGGCCAGCGGCTTGCCGGCCTCCACGCCGAAGCCGTTCACCACGTTGACCACGCCGGCCGGCAGGAGGTCGCCGATGAGTTCCATGAGCACCAGGATGGAGGCGGGGGTCTGTTCCGCCGGTTTAAGCACGACGGCGTTTCCCGCCGCGAGTGCCGGCGCCAGCTTCCACACGGCCATCAAGATGGGGAAGTTCCAGGGGATGATCTGGCCGACCACGCCGAGCGGCTCGTGGTAGTGGTAGGCCGTGGTGTTGTCGTCCAGCTGGGTCAGGCGGCCCTCCTGGGCACGGACCACGGAGGCGAAGTAGCGGAAGTGGTCCGCCGCGAGGGGGATGTCGGCGTTGAGGGTTTCACGGACAGCCTTGCCGTTGTCCCAGGTTTCGGCCACGGCCAGGAGCTCCACGTTCTCGTCGATCCTGTCCGCGATCCTGTTCAGGACTGCGGCGCGCTCCGTGGCGGAGGTTTGTCCCCAGCTCGGGGCCACCTTGTGCGCGGCGTCCAGGGCCAGCTCGATGTCCTCCGCCGTGCCGCGGGCCACCTCGCAGAAGACGCGGCCTGTGACGGGGGTGATGTTCTCGAAATATTCGCCCTTCACGGGGGCCACCCATTCGCCGCCGATCCAGTTCTCGTAGCGGTCCTTGAACGTAATCGGTGAACCCTGGGTGCCGGGCTGTGCATAAACAGTCATTTGCCTAAACTCCTTCTGCGGTGGGGGACCTCGATGTCCTTGCCCAGAAGCGTACGCACGGCAACGTTGCAGCCACGTTGCATGAGCTGGATCACACCTCGGCCGAACGCCGCCCCACCCCCGGCCGAACGGGCACTTAACGTGGATGTTGCGCTGGAACATCCACGTTAAGTGCCGACTCGCGAGAGAGGGGAGGGCCGGGCTACGCTTCGAGCGACTCCAGGTGCGCGACGACGGCGGCCCGCCTGGGTGAGCGGGGCGGAAGGAGGCGCAGGGCACTGTGCCAGGCATCGACGTCGTCCGCGGCCTCGGGAAGCTGGAGGTAGGCCAAAAGCACGTCGGGGCTGGCGTCGGTGAGGATGGCTTCGCGCAGGAGCAGGCCGACGCGGGTGCGCAGGCTCGCCAGTGCGGGCGCCTCGGAGCGCGGCAGCACGGCGCCCTTGTAAATGTTCAGGGCCAGCCGGTGGGCGCCGCGGTTGAGGTAGCTGAGCACCTGGTCGGCGTCCACCACCAGCGCGCGGGGGAGCCGGTAGGGTCGCGATTCCGGCACCAGCGACGGGCCGTGCCTGTGCAGGAGCTTGCGAAGGCGCACCATTTCGGCGCGGATGCTGGTCAGCGAGGTGCCTTCGGGGTACACCATGTCGGACAGTTCCTCGGCCGTGAGGCCCGCGGGGTGTAGCGCCAGCATGGCCAGGATTTCCGTGTGCCGTTCGCTGAGCGTGAGTGCCTGGCCGCCAATGTGGAGCACGCCCTGGTCGCGGCCCAGAATCTGGAGGGAGTCGCAGTAGAGGGGCTTCGCCGTGGCGGCCGACGGTGAAGCAGGCTTGGGGCTGCGACGGCGCGGGGCGGGCCCGCGTTCCAGGCGCTGGATGCGCAGCTGCGCCTCGGCGGCGGCCACCGTGGCTTGCACCAGGGAAAGCGTGTTGGCGCCGACGGCGTCCGGGCCGCCGGTAATGTCCACGATTCCCAAAATGCCGCCGGAATCCGGGTCGTGGACGGGGACGGCGGTGCAGCTCCACGAGTGGACGGCAGGGTTGAAATGTTCCTCGCCGGAGATCTGGACGCCGCGGCCCAGGACCAGCGCGGTGCCGGGGGCGCTGGTGCCGGCCACCAGCTCCGACCAGTCGGCGCCCTGGGCAAAGTTGATGTTTTCGCCGTGGCGGCGGGCGGCGGAATCGCCCTCCACCCAGAGCAGGCGCCCGTGCTCGTCACCCACGGCAACCAGCAGGCCGGTGTCCTGGCTGGGGACCACCAGCAGCTGCTGGATGACGGGCATGACGGCGGCCAGCGGGTGGTTGCGGCGGAATTCCTGCAGTTCCCGGCTCTCCCAAACCACCGGCGAGTTGGCCGCTTCCGGGGAGGGAAGCGCGCCCAGGGAGCGCTGCCACGACTCGCGGACCAGCGGGCGCACGGGACTTCCTCGGCCAAGCAGGGGGTGCGTCGGGGGCATCGGCTCTCCAAGAACACATCATTGCAGGTTGACTTCGGCCGGCCATGGGGTGGAGGCTGTGCCGTGGCTCACTAGTTTATCCCACCCTGCGGAAGCCCGAACGGGCATTTAACGTGGATGTTTTGGCGAAACATCCACGTTAAGTGCCTGTTCGGCGGTGGGTGGCGGTGGGAGGGTGGCGGCGGGAGAGGCGGGGCGGGTCAGCCTGCCGGGACGTTCTCCGGTTCCGCAGCCGGCTCCAAATGCCTGCCGTGCGAAGGGGCCGAGTCCGTCAGCGCCACCAGCTTTGCTCCCTCCACATCCACATCCGGGAGCACTTTATTCAACCATTTCGGGATCCACCACGCGGATTTGCCCAAGAGGTGCATGGCGGCGGGGATGATTGTCATACGGACCACAAACGCGTCGATCAAAACGCCGAATGCCAAGGCAAATCCAAGCGGGCGCACCATGGTCAGATGGGAGAAGATGAACCCGGAGAACACGCTGGTCATGATGATCGCCGCGGCCGTGACCACGGGTGCCGCGTGCTGGAAGCCGGTCCGGACGGCCTGCTTGGCGTCCTGCCCGTGGACAAAGGCCTCGCGCATGCCGGAGGCAATGAACACCTGGTAGTCCATGGCCAGCCCGAACAGCACGCCAATCAGGATGATCGGCAGGAAGCTGAGCACCGCGCTGGGATTGGCCACGTCGAAGATGCCTCCCAGCCAGCCCCACTGGTACACGGCCACCACGCCGCCAAACGCGGCGACCAGGGACAGCAGGAATCCGGCGGTTGCCAGGACGGGAACAAGGATGGAGCGGAATACGAGGATGAGCAGAATCAGGGACAGCCCGACGACGATGGCCAGGTAGGGCGGCAGCGCCGCTCCCAGCTTGGCTGAGACATCGACGTTGGCGGCTGTCTGCCCGGTCAGGCCAATGGTGACGTTGTGGTCTGCCTTGATGGCGGCCCCTTCGGCCCGGAGGTCGTGAACCACCTGCACGGTGCTGGCGCTGGCGGGGCCTTCGGCGGGGATCACCTGGTAGACGGCCGTCTGGAAGTTCTTGCTGACCGAAACCGGGATGGCTGCCTTGACGTTGGGCACCTTTCGGAGCTGGTCGGCCACGTCCAGATTCAGTGCGGTGGCCTGGGCCTGGTCGAGCCCGGCCGGCAGGGAGCCCACCACAATGATGGGCCCGTTCATGCCCTCACCAAAGTTGGCGCCAGTAATGGTGTACGCATGGTACGCGCTGGAATCCACCGGTTCGGAGCCGCCGTCGGGCAGTGCCAGCCGGAGTCCGGCAGCCGGGATGGCGATGACAGCCAGGGCCAGGACGGCCGTCACGAGCGAAATGACAGGGTGCTTGGTGACGAGCCCGCCCCAACCGCGGGCGCTCTTGCGGATGTTCGCTGCGTCGTCGTGGCGGGCCGTCTCGCTGGCGGAGAGCGAGGCCGCGGCAGCGTCGTGCGCCTGGCGAACCTTTTCATGCTCGGCCCACGAACGCTTGGAAATCACCCGGCGGCCCATGAGGGAAAGGATGGCAGGGGTCAATGTCAGCGCAATCAGCACGGCCACCGCAACCGTGGCGGCCGCGGCCAGGCCCAGCACGGACAGGAACGGCAGCCCTGTCACGGACAGGGCGGCCAGAGCGATCACCACGGTCAGCCCGGCAAAGAGCACGGCGTTGCCGGAGGTGCCGGTGGCCTTGGCAATGGATTCACGCATTGCCATGCCCTCGAAGAGCTGCTGGCGGTGCCGGTTGACAATGAACAGCGAGTAGTCGATGCCCACTGCGAGGCCAAGCATCAGGGCAAGCATGGGGGAAATGGAGGACATTTCGATCACGCCCGTCAGGGCCATGGTGCCGCCCACGCCAATCGCCACACCCACTATGGCCATGACCAGCGGCAGGCCCGCGGCGATCAGGGTGCCGAGCATGATGATCAGCACGGCTGCGGCGACGGCGATGCCGATGGCTTCCGCTGCACCGAACAGGGCCGAGACGTCCTCGGTGATTTCCTTGCTGTAGGAGACGGTGATCCCGCTGGAGTCCAGCGTGTTCAGCCGGTCCTGGACCAGCTGGCGGTTGGCCGGGGTGACGCCGTTCATGGATTCGGTGAACTGGATTTGCCCGATGGCGGCCTTGCCGTTGTCGGAAACGAACTTCAGCCCGGCTGCAGCGTCAGCGGAGCGGATCCCCGTGGCGAGCTCGGACTTCTTGGCCGACAGTTCCTTGACGGAGGCTTCGTAATTGGCCTGTCCGGCGGCAAGCTGTGCCTGGCCGGCGCTGAGCTGGGCCTTTTGCGCATCCAGCTGTGCCTGCCCGGCGCTGAGCTGGGCGGATGCTGCGGCGGCCTGAGGCGATCCGGCCGGCAGTGCGGCAAGCTGTGACTTTTTGGCATCCAGCTGGGCCTGGCCGGCGTCGAGCTTGGCCTGGCCGCCGGCCAACTGGGCGCTAGTGGCGTCAAGGGTCTTTTTGCCATCGGCCAGCTGGGCCTCGCCGGCGCTGAGCTGCTTGGAGCCGTCCGTGAGCTTGGCCTTGGCATCGGCCAGGGTTGCGGCCGTGGTGAACGGGTCAATGACGCCCTTGACGGTGGGCACGGTCGTCACGGTTTGCAGCGCTGCCGACACGGCCTTTTCCTGGCTGGGCGTGAACTTTTGGCCGTTGGTGGTGGTGAACACCACCGCGCCGGAGCCGCCGGACGCCTCGGGAAGGTCGGCCTTGAGCTTGTCCGCCATCTGCTGCGTTTCAGTGCCGGGGATCTGGAAGTTGTTGGACATGGTGCCCATGAACAGCGCCGCCGCACCGCCCACCATGCCCAGGATGAGCACCCATGCGGAAATCACCAGCCACGCGCGGTGGGCCGAGAAACGGCCAAGTCGGTAAAGCCAAAGAGCCATGATGAGTCCTTATTGATGGGTGCCGGGGAGGGGCGGGGAAGGGGGAAATCAGGCCGTGAAGCCGCTGCGGATGAGGGAAATGGTGGTGGCGAGCAGCTCACGCAGGTAAGCGAGCGACTCCTGGGAGGTGTCCGGCCCCCGCCGGCTGAACCACACGGCAAAGGCGGAACGGCAACTGCCGACGACGGCCCCCACCAGTGCGTTGATGTAGAGTTCGTCGGTGCCGGGGGGCAGCCTGTGCCGGGCCACGCCGGCGATCTTGACGCTGCATTCATCCCAGGCCTGCAACTGGAAGCGGCCCAGGGCCGGGTCCTGGGTCAGGGCGAAGGTTTCGGCCAATATGGCCAGGTCGCGGGGACTTCCGACGGCGGACAGCGCGTAGAGCGCGGATTCCAGGATCGGCTCCTCGGCCGGCCGGGCCTCAAGCTCGGCAATGACCGTGTCGAGATAGCGCTGCGTGAAGCTGGCCACGGCTGCCTCGACGGAGGAGAAGTAGTTGAAGAAGGTGCGGCGGGAGACACCCGCTGCGGCGGCGACGTCGTCGACCGTGAACTCATTGAGCGCCCGGGTGCGCAGGAAGTCCAGGGCGGCTCCGGCAATGGCTTCGCGGGTGGCAGCCTTGTTGAGTTCGCGGCGGGAGGGGGAGTCGGTGGAAGTTGTCACATAACTACACTAAGTGCAAGTTTGCACTCCATGCAAATCAAAAGGTGGGTGTGCTTTAATGCTGCAAACCCACCCAAAAACCGCCGGAACGGGCGGCCGAAACGCGCCCGGCCGCCGGCGCAGGCTACTGCAGCTGCGGGTTGGCTGCCAGGTAGGCGGACTGGCCGGTGGATCCGGGCTGGCCCTCGGCCAGCGGAATGGCAAAGACGGCCGTGCCGTAGACGCACACCTCAGTCCAGGTCTGGCCCATTTCCGAGGTGTCAAAGCGTGTTGCGACAATGGCGTTGGCTCCCTTGGCCTGTGCCTCGGTGACCATGCGGGCCACCACTTCCTGCCGGCTTTCGTACAGGGCCTTGGTCATTTCGGGGAGCTCGCCGCCGCCGATGGAGCGGAAGCTCGCCGTGAACTGGGCGCCGATGTGGCGCGAGCGCACCGTCAGGCCCATGACCTCGCCAAAGATGGCGTCAATCTTGTAGCCGGGGAGGTCGTTGGTGGTAACGATAATCATGCAGCTGCCTTTCGATGTCCGGCCCAAGCCGCGGCCGTCGCCAGTGTGATCTGGAAAAATCCTACGGGACCGCCGGGGCCGTGCCCAGGCCGGGTCAGGCGTTGGCGAGTTCCTCCCGGGAACCCGGCCGGCCGGCGTCGTTCTTCCCGGTGGCGAAGTCCTCAGCAGGCACCGTGCTGTCGTCGGCGAAGGGGTTGCCGTTGCGCGGCGCGTTGTACAGCTCCTCATTGAGGATGCCCTGGCGCTTGGCCACGATGGTGGGCACCAGCGCTTGGCCCGCGACGTTGATGGCGGTGCGGCCCATGTCCAGGATGGGGTCCACGGCCAGCAAAAGTCCGACGCCGGCCAGCGGCAGTCCCAGCGTGGAGAGCGTGAGCGTGAGCATTACGACGGCGCCCGTGGTTCCGGCGGTTGCCGCGGAGCCCAGCACCGACACGAGCACGATCAGCAGGTACTGGCCCAGGTCCAGGTGGATGCCGAAGAACTGTGCCACGAAAATGGCGGCAACGGCCGGGTAGATCGCAGCGCAGCCGTCCATCTTGGTGGTGGCGCCCAGCGGCACGGCAAAGGAGGCGTAGGCGCGGGGCACGCCCAGGTTGCGTTCGGTGACGCGCTCGGTCAGGGGCAGGGTGCCGATGGAGGAGCGGGAAACGAAGCCCAGCTGGACGGCCGGCCACACGCCGGAAAAGTACTGCTTGACTGAGAGGCCATGTGACTTGATCAGGACCGGGTAGACCACGAACAGGACGATGACCAGGCCCAGGTAGATGGCAATGGAGAACTTGCCTAGCGCGCCCATGGTGGTCCAGCCGTAGGTGGAAACAGCCTTGCCGATCAGGCCCACGGTGCCGATGGGGGCCAGTCGGATGATCCACCACAGCACCTTTTGGATCACGGCCAGGGCGGAGCCGTTCAGCTTCAGGAACGGGTCGGCGGCCTTGCCCACCTTCAGGGCGGCGATGCCGATCGCGATGGCGATCACCAGCACCTGCAGGACGTTGAAGTTGACGCTGGTGGCGAGGGCGCCGGTGTCGCCCGCCTTGGTGGATGCCTCGAGGCCCAGGAAATTGAAGGGGAACAGGCCGGTAAGGAAGGCCCACCAGTCGCCCGTCTTGCCGGAGTAGTCCTTGGGCGGGGCCTGGCCGGTGCCGGCACCTGGTTGGAACACCAGCCCGAGCACGATGCCCACCGTCACGGCGATGAGGGAGGTGATGGCGAACCAGAGGAGCGTGTTCCAGGCCAGGCGGGCGGCGTTGGTCACCTGGCGGAGATTGGCAATTGAGGAGACGACGGCGGTGAAAACCAGGGGCACCACGGCTGCCTTGAGCAGTGAAACGTAGCTGGAGCCGATGATGGTCAGCGTGGAGGTGAGGGCGTTGGGGTCCTTCAAGGGATCACCGCCCAAGTTCCGGGCAAGCAGGCCCAGGACCAGGCCGGCAATGAGGCCGGCGATGATTTGGACGCCGAAGTTGCCGGCCCAGCGGGGCAGGCGCGGGGCCTTGGTGGTGGATGCGGAGGAAGTCATGGGACAACCGTAGGCGGCGCAGAATAGCACCCAAAAATTAGTGTTTCCCCCTGTTACGGATGCTAATTCCCTGTGTTACGGCTGGTGTGCGGCCTGCCGTTGTGGGCTCAGCGTCCCGTGTCCCGGTGTGCCTCCACGTCCACACCGTGCCCTTCGGCCAGCCGGGCCAGCAGCCGTGCCAGCTCATCGGACTCCTCCGGGGTGAGGGGCGCCAGGAGTTCGCCTTCGTGTTCCTGGGCGACGTCGCGCAGCCTGCCCAGCAGGGCCTGGCCGGCGCCCGTCAGGTGAAGCTCGTAGTTGCGGCGGTCGGTGCTGCTGCGCACCCGTTCAACCAGGCCCCGGGTTTCCAGCGAGTCCAGCAGGGGCACCACCCGGCTGGGGACGGCACCCAGCCTGTCCGCCAGGACGCGCTGGCTCAGGCCCGGGTTGCGGCCAATCCACCGGAGCGTGCCGGCGTCGCTCGGGGTCAGGCCCAGCTCTCTGGTCCGCTCGGCAAAGCGGGACGCGGACAGTGAGCCGAGCTGTGACAGCAGGAAGGCCGTGCGCCGGGGCCTGCCGTGGGGTGAGGGTGCCATGCCTCCAGAATACATGCTTGACAGAATGATTCAATAGATGAATCATTTTATTATCGCATTAATTCAAGGAGGATGATTTCAGCCATGACGGAAGAGACCACGGCCGGACCGGGGGCAGCGCCCTTAACAAGGTCAACAAGTGGGCGGAAGCGGCAGGGCGGGCCGCACCCGGGCATACTTGCCGCCGTGAGCCTGGGCATTTTCCTGCTTTCGCTGATCCTGGCCGGAGTGCTCTCCGGCGGACGCACGTTTGTGTCGCCGTTTGCACCAGCCGCGGACGTGGCCCAGTTCTACCGCGACAACGTCGCAGCTGCCCGCGTGCAGGGCCTGTTGCTCTTTGGCTCCGCGGTGCCCCTGGGGATTTTCGCAGCCACCGTTTACGCGCGGCAACTCCGGCTCGGCATCAAGGTTCCCGGCCCCGCCATCGGCTACTTTGGCGGCATCACGGCAGCCATTTTCCTGATGTTCTCGGGGCTGCTGACCTGGCTGTTGAGCCGCCCGGAAATCACCACGGACATCACGCTGACCCAGGCGCTCGCGTTCCTGGCCTTCGCCACCGGCGGAGTCGGATTTGTGGTGGGACTCGGACTGCTTGTGGCCGGATTGGCCGTGCCCGCGCTGATACTCAAGTTCGTCCCGCGCTGGCTTGCCTGGGCCGGGCTGGTGGTCGCCGCCCTGTCCGAGCTCAGCTTCCTCTCGCTCGGACTGGAGCCGCTGCAATTCCTCCTGCCGATCGGCCGTTTCGCCGGCATGCTGTGGCTTGTCGCCGTCGGCTTCCTGCTGCCGGTGAACCGGGCCGCAGCGAACCGGATCCCGGGCAGTGTGGATCCGGGCGGGGCCCCAACCAGGACGGCCGCGGCACGGAGGACACAGTCATGAACCGCATCAATTCCCAGGCGCTGGCCGGCAAGATTGCGCTGGTGGTGGGTGCCAGCCGAGGAATCGGGGCCGCCATCGCTGCGGCCTTCGCGGAGGCTGGCGCGGAGGCTGGCGCCGCAGTGGTGCTCGCCGCACGGGACCAGGCGGCGCTTGCCCTGCGCGTTGCTGAGATTGAGGCGGCCGGCGGGAAGGCCCTGGCCCTGCCCGTGGACGTCCGTGACGAGGCCGCCGTCGTCGGACTTTTGGACCAAGTGCGGAACCGCTACGGCCGCCTTGACGCCGCCGTCAACAACTTTGCCGGCGGCGGCAGGCCCCCGGCACCCCTGGCGGATTGGGACTCGGCCGAGTTCGACAGCGCCCTGGCCGTGGACCTGCGCGGTGTGTTCCTTGCCTTGAAATACGAGCTCCGCCTCATGCAGCTAAACCCCGACGGCGGCGCAATCGTCAACATGTCCTCCACCGCCGGCGAACAGGGCGTCAGCGGGCTGGCCGGCTACGTGGCCTCAAAATTCGGGGTGGGCGGGCTGACGCGGGTGGCCGCGCTGGACTACGCAGCGGCCGGAATCCGGGTCAACGCCATCGCGCCCGGCCCCATCCTCACCGACCACCTCGCCGCGGCCGGGCCCCGGGCCCAGCAGATGGCGGCCGCCGCCGTTCCGCTGGGACGCGTGGGCCGGGTGGAGGATGTGGCAGAGGCCGCCGTGTGGCTGTGCACGGAGCAGTCCAGTTTCGTCACCGGCGCTGTGTTGGTGGTCGACGGCGGCCGGCTGGCGGGGGTGCCCGCCTTCGCCGTGAACCCCGTCCGCAAGGGTTGACCACCGCTGCACTTTCCGCTGGGGTCAAACTCGGGCCCAGTTCGGCCCCCGCTACACCCGGGGCAAAACTCGGAGTGAGTTTTGCCCCGGCCGGAAGTGACCGCCCCAGCTACGAGCCCAGCAGCGCCGCTTTCAGGGTGTCCAGGCCCACGGAGCCCAGGTTCAGCGCCTGTGTGTGGAAATCGCGCAGCGAAAATGCGGCACCGTCGCGCAGTGCACGGGCGTCGCGGATTTCCTCCCACAGGCGCTGGCCGACCTTGTACGACGGCGCCTGGCCCGGCCACCCGAGGTAGCGGTGGAACTCAAAGTCCAGCTGTCCGGCGGAGATGTCCAGGTTGGCGCGCAGGAACTCCAAACCGGCCTCCGCCGTCCACGTCCCTGAGCCCCAACGGGCGGGGACGGGAAGTTCCAGGTGCACGCCGATGTCAAACACCACGCGGGCCGCGCGCATGCGCTGGCCGTCCAGCATGCCCATCTTGTCGCCCGGATCGGACAGGTAGCCCAGCTGATCCATGAGCCGTTCGGCGTAGAGCGCCCAGCCCTCGCCGTGCCCGGAAACCCAGCAGGCGTTGCGGCGCCAATTGTTCAGCAGCCCGCGCTGGTACGTGGCGGTGGCCACCTGCAGGTGGTGGCCGGGGACGCCCTCGTGGTAGACCGTGGTGGTTTCAGCCCAGGTGGTGAAGGAATCCTCGCCCTCGGGCACCGACCACCACATGCGGCCGGGCCGGGAGAAGTCGTCCGAGGGCCCCGTGTAATAGATGCCGCCGTCCTGCGTGGGCGCAATTTTGCACTCCAGGGTGCGCATGATCTCCGGGATGTCGAACTGGGAGCCGGCCAAATCGGCCACCGCGGCGTTGGAGAGTTTTTGCATCCAGGCGACCAGCTCATCGGTGCCGTGCAGCGCCCGGGCGGGGTCCGCATTGAGCACCGCCTTGGCCTCCTCAACCGTGGCGCCGGGCTTGATGAGGTCCGCCACCGCCTCCTGTTCGGCAATGATCCGGTCCAGCTCGGCCACGCCCCAGGCGTACGTTTCTTCCAGGTCGACGGCGGAGCCCAGGAATTCCCGCGACGCCAGCGCGTAGCGTTCCCGTCCCACGGCGTCCTAGGCGGGGGCCGCGGGCAGCAGCTCGTCCCGCAAGTACGTCTCCAGCGTGCCGTACGCTGCGCGGGCCAGCTCCGCGTTCCCGGCCAGCGCAGTGGCGAGATCGGCCGGGAGGGGGGTGCCGGCGTCGTCCGCGGAAGTGGAAGCGGAAGCGGAAGTGCCAGCAGCAGAAGCAGGAGAAGCAACCTCGGCCCCGGCCGCCAGGGCCGCAAAGAAGCCGTCCGCGGCGGCGTGGCGCTCGCACTGCCCAATCACGGTGGAAACCTGGCGGCGCGCGGCAACCAGGCCGCGCGCAGCTCCGGCCCGCAGGGAGGAAATGTACCCGGAAACCGCGGCCGGCACGTTGGCCAGCCGCCCGGAAATGTGCTCCCAGTCGGCCGCGGTGGCGGTGGGCATCAGGTCAAAGATGGCCCGGATTTCCTGGGCGGGGGAGGCAATGTTGTTCAGGTCAGCCAGCGGCCAGCCCGTGGCGTCCAGCTCCAGGGACAGTCCCAGCCGTTCGCGCATGGCGTGCAGCGTGACGGTGTCAACACTGTCCACGGCTTCCAGGCCGGCCAGCGCGTCGAGGGCCTGGCGGGCGGCGTCGGCGGCGGCGGCCAGCCCGGAGGGGGAAAAATCGCGGTACTCGGTTTCGTGGCCGGGCAGCCCCAGCTCGGTGGCGAAGCCGGGATCAAGTTCCAACAGCCGGGCCGTGTAGGCGTTGGCAGCGGCGTCAATGGCGCTGGGCGTGCGGGTCAGGGGCGTTTCGTCAACAGTCATGGAACCGAGCCTAGCGGCCGCCGCTGCACCCGGCTGGCATACTGGATTTCGTGTCCACCGTTCAGGCCGTGGCAGCGACGCTGAAGAAGTCGCTGCGGCTCGATTTTTCCCAGTCGGACCCCGTGGTTGCGGCGCGCAACGCCGTGGGGGTGGGCATTCCGCTGGTCCTGGGCGTGGTGCTGGGCCAGGCCCCGATCGCCGTGTTCGGGGCCGTGGGCGCGCTGTTTGCCGCGTTTGCCGACAGGCCCGGCAGCTACCGGCTGCGGCTGGCCCGGATGGGCATGACGTCGCTGGCAGCCGGGCTGGGCGGCGGGCTGTCCGTGCTGTGCGGGAATTCGCCGGCGCTCTCCGTGCTGCTCGTGGCCGCGTTTGCGTTCGCCACGGGCATGCTGCTCTCACTGGGGCCGAATGTCGCGCAGGTGGGCACGGCCGCCACCGCAGTGGCCATTGTGCTCAACCGCTTTCCCATGCCGCCGTCGGCAGCCCTGCAGATTGCCGCCGTCATCACCGCCGCCGGGCTGCTGCAGAGCCTGCTGGCCATTGCCGGCTGGCCGCTGCACCGCCACGCGCCTGAACGCGCCGTCCTCGCGGACCTCTACGAAGGGCTGGCCGGACGGACCCGTTCCGAACAGCCCAAGATGACTGCGCCCGGTGCCGGCGTGCTGCTTGACACGGCCCGGGCCACCATCACCGGCTTCGGCCACGGTCAGGGTCCCAGCATGCGCTCCTATCGGGGACTCATGGACGAGGCCGAAAGGATCCGGCTGGAAGTCATGGCCTTGGGCTACTGCCTGGAACGGTTTGAGCGGGCCGCGGCACAGGACCAGCACGACGCCGTCCGCCGGCTTTTGCGTGAGGCAGGCCTTGCGCTGGACGCGGTTTCCGCTTCGCTGCGCAAGGGTACGGTTTTTGACGACGCTGTCCTGGCGCCGGTCGCCGAGGCGGCGGCCCGGCTGGGTGAGGTCATGGGCCGCCACCCGGATTCGCCCACCGGCCGCTTTGCCTCCCTGCACGCCAGGGCCCTGGCCGGGCAACTGCGCGCCAGCGCCCGCATGGTGACCCCGGGCGCCGTGGAGGGCCGCGTGGCGGAGACCCCGGCCAGGGTGGGCGGGGTGCGGGTTTCGCTCCAGGCGCCGCTGGGCATCCTGCGCGCCAACCTGCGGCTGGACTCGGCCGTGGCGCGGCACGCGATCCGGCTCACCGTGCTGGTGGCGGCCACGGACTGGCTGGCCCGGCTGCTGCCCGGCAGCGACAGGGGCTACTGGATCCCGCTCATGGTCCTGCTGCTCCTGCGGCCCGACTTTGCCGCCACCCTGCACCGCACCAGCGCGCGGCTGGCCGGAACGCTGGTGGGGCTGGGCATTGGCACGGCCGCCACGTTCCTGCTGGGATCCGGGAACCCGCTGGGGAACGTGGTGCTCATTGTGGTGTTTGTCTTCGGCGTGCGGCTTTCCGGGGCGCCCAATGCGTTCTTCATGGGCATCTGGACGGCGGCGTACCTGGTGTCCCTCCTGGACCTGGCCGGGATTCCTGCCGGGGCCGTGGCCCTGCCCCGCCTCCTTGACACCGTGGTGGCGGGCATCCTGGCCGTTGCCGCCACGGTGGCGTGGCCCGCCTGGGAACGGACTTTCCTGCCGGCCCGCATTGCCGAGCTCCTGGGCGCCTACCGGCACTACCTGGTGGCCATCACCGATCCCGCACCGAACAAGGAGAGGATCGACTCCGCCCGCATCCGGGCCCGGTTGGCCCGCTCCAACGCCCAGGCATCCGTGGAGCGGACCCGGGCCGAACCTGTGGCGGGCCACACCACGCTTTTCACCGGTGAAGGGGTGCTGGTGCAGAGCCACCTGCTGATCCAGGCCGCCATGGTGGTGGACGCCGCAAGGCTGTCACTGCGGGCCGGGCAGCAGCCCGTGGAGGGGCTCATGCACCAGCTGGCGCCGTTCATGGCCGACTGCGAGGCCACCCTGAAGGCCTGTGAAACCGCAGTGGCTGCGGGGACGCCGCCGCGGGCCGCCGTGGCGCTGCGCGCTTCCTACCTGGCGCTCAAGGACACCATGGAGCGCGACCCTGCGCAGGCCGAAACCGTTCAGCTGGCCGTCCTGGATGCCGCCGACAGGATCGCCAACTCGCTCGACACCATCACCCACCTGCTGCGGGAGCGCGGCGCCCGCCCGAAGGCTGTCGGGAAGGCTTAGCGCCCGGACCGCCGCCAGGCCCCGGCGCCCGGCCGGGGCGGGAGGTGTAGCTGCGCCCGGCGTGCCCAGGCCTGTGCCGCAGGCCGCTTCGGCGCCGTTTCCTGCCCGCCCTGCAGGGCCAGCACGACGGCGGTCACGGCAGCAAGCTCCTCGGCCGTCGGGTTTCCGTGGGTCACCGAGAGCAAAGGCTCCGGCTGGGGGTTGGCGGCGGCCGGTGATTGAGCCTGGGCCAGCGGTGATTGAGCCTGTCGAAATCCGTCGGCGGGGTCTCGACGCGCTCGCAGGGCTTGCTGCTCGACCACCGGGTCTTGTTCGCGGCTCACAGCGGGATGTTCCCGTGCTTCTTGGCGGGCAGGCTGGCCCGCTTGTCGCGGACGGCGCGCAGGCCCTTGATGAGCTGGATGCGGGTATCGGAGGGGGCAATGACGGCGTCCACGTAACCCAGTTCGGCGGCCTGGTAGGGGTTGAGCAGTTCATCCTCGTAGCTGCGCACGATCTCCGCGCGGCGGGCCTCGACGTCGCCGCCGTCGGCCTGCACTGCGGCGAGGTCGCGGCGGTAGAGGATGTTCACGGCGCCCTGGGCGCCCATGACGCCGATCTGGGCGGTGGGCCAGGCCAGGTTCAGGTCCGCGCCGAGCTTCTTGGACCCCATCACGATGTATGCTCCGCCGTAGGCCTTGCGCGTGATGACCGTCAGCTTCGGCACGGTGGCCTCGGCGTAGGCATAGAGCAGTTTGGCGCCGCGGCGGATGATGCCCTGGAATTCCTGGTCCTTGCCGGGCAGGAAGCCGGGGACGTCCACCAGGGTAATGATGGGGATGTTGAAGGCGTCGCAATTGCGCACGAAGCGGGCTGCCTTCTCAGACGCCGCAATGTCCAGCGTGCCGGCAAACTGCATGGGCTGGTTGGCCACAATGCCCACCGTGTGGCCCTCGATCCGCCCGTAGCCGATGATCACGTTCGGGGCGTACAGGGACTGCATTTCCAGGAAGTGGGAGTCGTCGAGGACCTGTTCGATCACGGCGCGCATGTCGTAGGGGTGGTTGGCGGAGTCCGGGATGAGGGCATCCAGGGCCAGGTCGCCGTCGTCGTGCTCCAGCTCCTGCTCATGCTCGGCGACCGGCGCCTCGGCCAGGTTGTTGGAGGGCAAAAAGTCCAGGAGTTCGCGCACAAACTCAATGGCGTCGGCCTCATCCGTGGCGAGGTAGGTGGAAGTGCCGGTGGTGGTGTTGTGCTGGCGGGCGCCACCCAGGGTTTCCATGTCCACGTCCTCGCCCGTGACGGTCTTGATCACGTCGGGGCCGGTGATGAACATGTGGCTGGTCTTGTCCACCATGACCACGTAGTCGGTCAGCGCGGGGGAGTACGCGGCGCCGCCGGCACACGGGCCCATGATGAGGGAGATCTGCGGGACCACCCCGGAGGCATGGACGTTGTTGCGGAAGATGTCAGCGAACATGGCCAGCGAGGCCACGCCCTCCTGGATGCGGGCCCCGCCGCCGTCGTTGATGCCGACTACCGGGCAGCCGTTGCGCAGCGCAAATTCCTGGACCTTGACGATCTTTTCGCCGTTGACCTGGCTCAGCGAGCCGCCGTAAACGCTGAAGTCCTGGCTGTACACGGCCACCAGGCGCCCGTCCACGGTGCCGTAGCCGGAGACCACGCCGTCGCCCAGCGGCTTCTTCTTTTCCATGCCGAAGGCGTGCGAACGGTGCACGGCGAGTGCGTCAAATTCCACGAACGAGTCCGGATCCACCAGCAGGTCGATGCGCTCGCGGGCCGTGTGCTTGCCCTTTGCGTGCTGCTTTTCGACGGCGGCTTCACCGGACGGCACCGCGGCCTGTGCCAGCCGGTCCCGGAAATCGGCAATTTTGCCTGCAGTTGTCGAAAGGTCGTGGCTCATAGGTACTCCGGCTCGGTAGGTGGCAACAAGCTGTTCCTTAAGTGGAAACTGCACAAAAGGGCAAACACTACTGACAGTCTAATGACGGTATTGCCACCCGACTGTGTAGAAACCCTACAAAGACCACCGGGAACTTTTCGCAGCTCCCCACGGGAGTGATTCCGGGGCGCCCCTGCCGCCCGCGTGCCACGGGGCATCCCGGCGGGCAGATAGGATTGATTCCATGAGCCGCACACTTCCCGCACTGGATGAGCGCTCCCTTCTCCAGGCATTGACCCATCCCGCGGGGGCGTTCCGGCGCGTGGACGTGGTGGCGCAATTGGGCTCCTCCAATGCCGACCTTGCCGCCGGCGCCGCAGCCCGCCCCGCCCAATGGCCGGATTTGAGCGTGCTCATTGCCGATTCCCAAATCGCCGGCAAGGGCCGCCTGGACCGGGTGTGGGAGGTTCCCGCCGGTTCCGCCATGATTTCCAGCGTCCTTTTCCGCCCGGGCGATCCTGACGCACACGCCGGCGCGCCCGCTTTTGATCCGGCCGGCTACGGCTGGCTTTCCATCCTTGCCGGCGTGGCGCTCTGCGAGGCCGTGCGCTCCGTTGCCGGGGTGCCCGCCGTGCTGAAGTGGCCCAACGACGTGGTCGCCAACGGCCGTAAGCTGGCCGGAATCCTGGCCCAGCTGGTGCCCGCGCCGGCCACCCGCCATCCCGCGGACGGGTCACTGCCTGCGCCGGGGTCGCCCGCCTCCCAGCCGGGGACGCGCCGGTCCGCTGAAGGCAGCGCAGGGCCGGGTCCCGCCGTCGTCGTCGGGGCGGGCCTGAACGTGGGGCAGGGACGGGAGCAGCTGCCCGTGGACCGCGCCACCTCGCTTGCGCTGGAATTGGACGGCGGGCAGGACGGCGGGGCCGGGCTGGACGCGGCGGCCGGTGGGGCCGGCGCCGCGGCGCTGGACCGCAATGTGCTGCTGCCGGCCTACCTGAACCGCTTTGCCCGCCTGTACGAGGGCTTTGTGTCCGTGGGTGGGGACGCCCTGCGGCCGCTGCCGGAAGGTGCGTCCGTCCATGACCTGGCGTCGAGGCTGATGAGCACCCTGGGCACCGAAGTCCGCGCCGAACTGCCCGGCGGGCAGATGCTTCATGGCACAGCCGTGCGCCTGCGCAGCGGCGGCGAGCTGGAGCTCCGTGACGGCGACGGTGCGCTGCACGTGGTCAGCGCCGGGGACGTGGTCCACCTGCGGCGCACCCTCGACGGCGGCGGTGTGGGGTATGTCTAGGTGGCTGGCCGAGGATGAGCAGGTGCTGTTGTTGGTCCGCCCCCACGCCCGCGTCCTGGTGTGGCCCGTTGGCGTGGGGCTGCTGCTGGTGATGGCGGCGTCGGCTGCCTTGGCCAAGCTGCAGCCCGCACAATACGAACAGTGGGCGTCTGCGGCGCCCGCACTGCGTGAGCCGGCCATTGTGCTCCTGTGCACGGCGGTGCTGCTGGTTCAGGTGGCGTACCCGCTGCGGCGTGTGGTGCGCTGGGCCGGCACCAGGTACGTGCTGACCAGCCAGCGCATGGTGGTCAAGGAGGGCGGCTTGGGCCGGCGGCAGGCCGACTACGCCCTGGCCGGCGTGCAGGGCATCGACATGCGCCAAAAGCCCTTGCAGAGGCTGGCAGGCGCCGGCGAGCTGGACTTCCACATGGTCACGGGCAAGGTCAACACCGTCCACAACGTCCCGCACATTGTCCAGTTCCGCACAGAAACCCACAAGGCATGGATGGCATTGTTCCGAGCGTCCTTTCAGCAAGCTCCCGGTCCGGGGTACTACGCTGTTGACGTTGGTCACGGCCATTTGGCCACCAGCCACAATGACGGCCACCACGACGACGCGGGCAGGCACTTGAGCGGAAAGGAGTTGCGCAAGCTTGGAAGAGACCATTGATCCCCCCGTGCCGCTGCTCCAGCCTGCCTCCCGAAACCAGACCAAGGCCCTTGAAACCCAGCTGTTGGGCGGGGAACGCACGCTCAAGAGGCGTGACGTGGCCGCCGGCGCAGGCGTCTCCCTCCTCTCCGCACGCAAAATTTGGCGCGCCATGGGCTTCCCCAACCTGGGGGACGACGACGTCGCCTTCACCCAGCGCGACCAGGACGCCCTGAGCACGGTGGTCACCATGGTCCGCGAAGGGCTGCTGACCGAGGAAACGGCCATTTCGGTGACCCGCTCCATCGGCCAGATGACCGATCGCATGGCCGTATGGCAGATCGAGGCACTGGTGGAGGACCTGGTGGCCGAGCACGGTGTCAGCGACGCCGAGGCCCGCCGCGCTGTGGTCTCCGAGCTGCCCAACCTGATCGAGCCGCTGGAAGAGCTGCTGATCTACTCCTACCGGCGCCAGCTCAATGCCGGCATCCAGCGCCTGGCCGTCCGCGCGCAGGAAGGCCTGGCAGCCAGCGCCCAGGGCCGTGAAGGCGACGAGGACGACACCCCGCTCCCGCTGGCCCGCGCCGTGGGTTTTGCCGACCTGGTCAGCTATACCTCGCTGTCGCGGCGCATGAATGAAAAGACGCTGGCCAAGCTGGTGCAGCGCTTTGAAAACCTCTGTGCCGAGATCATCAGCGTGGGCGGCGGACGCCTGGTGAAGACCATTGGCGACGAAGTCCTCTTCAACTGTGAAACGCCCATTGCCGGGGCTGAAATTTCGCTGGCCCTGGCCGAGGCGATGGCTGCGGACGACTTCCTCCCCGAGGCGCGGGTTGCCATGGTGTGGGGCCGCATCCTTTCCCGGCTGGGCGACATTTACGGGCCCACCGTCAACCTGGCCGCGCGCCTGACGTCCCTGGCCCAGCCCGGAACCGTGCTCATTGACTCCGTCACGGCCACGGCGCTGGCCGACGACGACAGGTTCATCCTGACCGAACTCCCCATGGAGCAGGTCCGCGGCTTTGGCGAGATTCGTCCGGTTCTGCTGCAGCGCGGGCGCGGCCGCGGCATCGTGGTGGACTGAGCGGGCCCTGTTACTGAGCGCGCCCCTTTACGCGGGGACCGGCGGAAGGGCAGAACTGCTGCCATGGCCGCGCCGCCCGGCAGGCCTTCCTTTCGTGGAATGGCTGGCCATGTTTGAACAAGTGAGGAAATTTGGCGCCGAGATCAAGGAGCCGGCGGCGTCCGCGTCGCTGGACTTAGCCACAGTGCCGGAGGCCACCAACGGGGCCGGGGAGCTGGGCTCGGTGCCGCTTGAGGTGATTGGCAGTTGCGCCGGGCTGGCGGTGGTGCAGGTTGAGCCCCTCGGAGCCCTGGGCGCGGAAGCCACAGGGTTCATCGGCATGCAGATCCAAAAGCGCCTGAGGGCCATGCAGGCCGGCCAGGGTCCCCTTGAACCGGGGGAGCTGTTTGCCGGACAGGCCGCCGAACGCGAACGCGAGCTTCAGGGCGCACCCTACGAAAGCTACTACGCGCCCGGGAAGCTCGCATCCAGGGGCCGCACCCTGGATGCGCTCGCCCAGGGCTATGTGGGCGGCGCCCACGGCAATGAAAGCCTGGCCGCGCTGGCGGCCCTTGCCCTCCGCTGCGTGGAAGGCTCTTGAGCGCCTGTCACCAGCTGATCTCATCAAAAGCGGCACGCAGCCGGGCCCCGCGGGCGGGGTGGACGCTTGACACCCACGCGATCCGCCCCAGCAGGTGGGCCCGGAAGTCGGGGTGCCCGCCACGGTTCTGGCCCTCCGGCCCGTGGGCGGCACAGTTGTGCACCACCGCCTTGAGCTGGTCGAACTCAGCACGCGCAATGTTGGTGCGTTCGTTGACCACCACGCCCGTCACGGTTTGCCGCACACCGGCCTTGTGGACCCTAGTCTTGAGGCCGTTCAGCGAGTGGCCCTCGTCCGCCACGATTCGCCCCGCGCCCCGGATGAAAGCGTCGGCCCGGCGGGCCAGTTCTGCACCCCCGCTGAAGGCGAGGTCGTCCGCGTACCGGGAGTAAACGGCGTCGAACGCGCCGGCCCAGCCGGAAAGCCGGGAATCGAGGCGGCGCAGCGCCAGGTTTGCCAGCATGGGGGAGGTGGGCGCGCCCTGCGGCAGGTGCGCCACGGCCAGCGCCTGGCGCAGGGCAAAGCGGCTGGCGGGGTCGCCGCCGGGAGGCATTTCGGCGAGTACCCCCACGGGCACCGCGTGCGTGCACAGCCCGGTCAGGCGGTGCGCCACGGCCTCGGTGAAGCCGGCCTGGCGCAGCACGCCAAACACCTTGCCGGGGCTGACGTGGGCAAAAAACGCGGCCAGGTCAAGGCTGACCACCACGTCCGCCCCGGTGTGCATGGCCGCCCCGCTGACGGCGCTTCGCCCCGGCACGAAGCCGTGGGCCGCGTCATGGAGGGGGATGGGCGCCAGCAATTCGCGCAGAATGGTGCGTTGGAGGGTGCGCAGGCGCGGCTGCGGGATTTCCAGCAGGCGGGGCACCCTCCCCGGCCGGCTCCGCCACTGGTAGCAGTAGTGCTGCAGCCGCGGGCCAGCCGTGCGGTTCCAGTGGCGGGGGTCCGCAAACCACTCGAGTTCTCCAGGGGTGAGCGCCAACATGCCGGCCAGGTCTGCCACGGTATCCAGCCGCGGGACCCTGGCCGCCTGGGCCACGGCCGGGGCCACCGCCAGGTGCGCCAGCTTGATGGGCCTGCGCTGCGTGGCGGCCTTGGCCAGGGCCTCGCCGAACGCCGGGCATCCAAGCACGACGGCGGCCAGCTCCCGCGGGGCGTCTGCCGGCGGGCGGTGGTAGTTCCTGAGAACGTGACTTGCCAGCGGACCCAGCCAGCGCCGTCGTGCGCCCAAAATATCGGCGCCGGCGGCTGTGAGTGCGGGCTTGGACCAGTCCCCAGCTGCCAGGAAGGCGTGGGCCAGGGCCGTGGCCACGGTGTTGGCGGACGGGTGCGGGATGCGGACCAGCACGGACGCCGCTGCGGTGGGCTGCGACGGCTTCATGGATGACCTGTCAGTCTGTTCGGGCGCTGAGCTGCGCGGAGCGCAGACAGGCGCCCGAGGCGCATGCTGGAGGCCAGTCTTCGTCCCCCGGGGTAACCCCGGAGAGGGTGGTGCACCAGGTGCCCGCCCGCCTCATCCAGAAGCCGTCGCATGCGCCCACCCTAACGCATCGGCTGTGCAGGCCACAGGGCGGGGGCCGGGTGGTGGGGGCGGGGCGGTCCCTGGTGGGGGCGGAATCTTTCGCCGCACCCTGGCGTTCCCGCTAGTGGAGGCTGCGCCGGGCGGGCGCGGCCGGACTTTGATGCGAAAGAACTGACATGATCGAGCTTGCCATTATTAACGAATGCCCCAACTCCGCCGGAGCGCAGGAACTGCTGGGACGCGCCCTGGAACTGGAAGGCCTGGACCCTGCCGCCATCAAGGTCTCGATCATTGAAACAGAGCAGCAGGCCGTTGACGCAGGCTTTCATGGCTCGCCCAGCTTCATGGTGGACGGGGCCGACCTGTTTCCCTCCGTGGGCGAGCCTGCCGTTTCCTGCCGCGTCTACCAGACCGCCAACGGATTGGCCGGGCTCCCGGAGCTGGAGCGCCTCCGGGCCGCACTGGCGGAGGCGCTCCAGGGGATGGGATCCCGGCTGCGTTAGCGGAACACCTTCGGGAAGGCTCCGATGATGCCCGTGCTGAGCTGGTCGGCCATGGCCATCATGTGGGCTTCTGCCGTGTCGAAGACCGTGATGCCGGCCGCGTATTGTCCTGTGAGCTCGTCGCTGCCGTAGGTGATGGTCAGGGTGATGTGGTCCTTCATCATGGCCCGCATGTCGGCCTGGGGCCAGTACTTCGGGTTGGCGGCTGCCAGGAAGTCGGCAATCTGCTGGGCATTGGCGTACACAGTGGCCTCAGCCGCCGTCAGTGCCGTTGCGTCGCCGGCCTTGGCCGCCTGGAAGAGGGCCACAAAGTCGGTGATGTGGGCCTTGAGCAAGGTGGTCAGCTGCGCACCAGCAGCCTCACCGTAGAACGGCATGATGGCATTGCCGATGTCCTCCTGGTTCTTCAGGAGCCGGGCCGCCGTGGTGGGGAAGCCGGCGGAGCCGGATGCAAAGTCCACCACCGCCAGCCTGGTCCACTCCATGTGCTGGCCCCACAGGAGCCGCATCTGCTGCGCGAAGGCGAGCTGGCTGGCGGTCACCGAGCCGTAGTTTGAGCCGTTGCCGGCATTCCCCTGCTGGGCCATTCCCGGCATGGGGGCCATGGCGGGGACGGCTTCGACGGCGGCCGGGCCGCTGCCCGCTCCGGCGGTGGACGCGGGTGCGCAGGCGGTCAACACGCCGCCCGCCAGGGCCAGCGAGGCGATGGCTGCCCAGGCCGCGCGGCTACGGCGGCCCTGGCTGTGTGCTGCAAACATGTTCATGGCGATGTTTCCTTATCAATCCAACAAACGCTGCTTGTCCGGCGCATGTGCCCAGCCGTGTCAACGCGCTGCACCCAAGGGCCCCGGGATGGGCGATGATTCGTCCATGGCTAGTTAGTGGCCCGGTTCCCGGACCTCTTACCGGCAAATGCAGCTAATTAAAGAAAAGAAAAATGCTTCGCCCAGGGGTAAGACGGGCAGGCACGCCTGACACTAAACAGGCATGAGAACCCATCAGGGCCTGCCGTCCGCCAGTGTCGCCGATCCGCCGCCGGGTGTGGCGTCCGGTGTGGCGCCCTGGCGCGAGCACCTCTTACTGTCCGCCGGCTTCCCTGATAGGCTGGCGCATCAGCTCGCGGGGACGCCGGGCATTGATGTGCACCAGCTCCTGAACCTGGTGGACAGGGGCTGCCCTCCCGGGCTCGCCGCACGCATCCTGGTTCCCGAAGCCACGGGTTGGGAGTGACCATGACCATCCTGGACGGACCCGAACTGGCTGACGCCCACCCCGTTTCCCGCGAAGCTATTTCCCGCGAAGCAATTTCCCGCGAAGCTATTTCCCGCGAATGGCCCGGATCCGGCC
This sequence comes from Arthrobacter silviterrae, assembly GCF_011045165.1. Classification (GTDB taxonomy): domain Bacteria; phylum Actinomycetota; class Actinomycetes; order Actinomycetales; family Micrococcaceae; genus Specibacter; species Specibacter silviterrae. The sequence continues at coordinate 2,601 of NZ_JAAKZI010000011.1, read as the reverse complement.
ACCGCACAGGCGCCCACACAGGCGCCCACGCAGCGCCCGCCACGTCTGCAGGACCATCCGCGCCAGCCAATGACGAATGGATTTCCCTGCTCAGCTCCCCGGGTCCCGGACACGCGGAGGCCCTGGCCGGGCTGCACCAGCTGCTGTTGCGAGCCGCCCGGCACCAGGTTTCCGTCATGTCCGCCCAAACGGCCGGCATTGGCGAGGTCCGCCGCCAGGAACTGATCGGCCAGGCCGCCGACGAGGCCATGGTGGCCGTCCTTGGCAAGCTCGCCAGCTTTGAGGGCCGCAGCCGCTTCACCACCTGGGCCTACAAGTTCGGCATCCTGCATGCCGCCGTGGAGGTCCGGCGCAGCCTGTGGCGGAACCGGGAAGTGGCGCTGGAGCTCCTGCCCGAGCCCGCCGCCGTCGGGCATTCACCGGAGCAGCTGGCGGAGGCGGCGGACTTTTCCGAAGCAGTCAGCAACGCCATCGCCGTGGAACTGACGGCGCACCAGCGGCAGGTGGTGATGGCGCTGGTGGTCGACGAGGTTCCCATCGACGTCCTCGCGGACCGGCTCGGCACCAACCGCAACGCCCTCTACAAGACCCTCCATGACGCCCGCGGCCGGCTCAGGCGCCACCTTCAGGACACCGGCTACCTTGACGAGACCGCAAAGGGGGTGATCCCATGAATTCCCCACAGCGCAAGCTCAGCCCCGACCAAGCGCACCGCCTGACCCTGGAGGCGGAGCCGTGGCTGTCCTGCGACGACTGCTTTGACCAGATCGACTTTTTCGCCGAACGTGTTGTTTCCGGCGGCTTCATCGGCATGCCTGCCCTTCGCGCCCACCTGATTGGCTGTTCGGCCTGCGGCGAGGAGGCCCGGTCCCTGGTGCAGCTTCTTGCCGCGGACGACGGCGTGGATCCGGCTCCCAGCCTCCGCCGCCTCAGCGACGGTTAGGCTTGGCGGCGGCGTACGCTGGATTCCATGGAAAAGAGCCCGATCCGCGTCGTTGCAAACCGCCCTGCCGGAGGCGTTCGCGCCGTCGGGTACGCCGCCGTCGTGCTTCCCGCCGCAACCGCCGCCCGGGTGTGCTGAGCATGGGGAGGGTGGCCGCGTCGCAGGGACGGATCTGGCTGGACGGGCGGGAGCGCACCTTCCTGGTGGTCACGGCCGGACACGGGGAAACCAAGGATGCGGGAACTCCCCAGGCCGTGCTGATGGTGCTGCACGGCTCCAGCCAAAGCGGCAAGTCGGTGCGGTCGTTTGCCGGCAACAGCTTTGACACGCTTGCCGCGGGCGGCCGTGTGGCAGTGGTGTACCCGGACGGGCTGAAAAAGCTCTGGAACCACGCCAGCAGTGACGCGCAGACTGTTGACGACGTCGCCTTCATGGGCGCCCTGGTGGACCACTTCCACGACAATTACGGGCCCATCCCGGTTGTTGTGGCCGGCTATTCCAACGGCGGTCAGCTGGTGATCCGGCTGATCCATGAGCTGGCTGACAGGCTCGACGGCGCCGCGATCGTCAGTGCCACGTTGCCGCGCCCCGGCGGGCTCGCCTTCGATGACAAGATGCTGCCGCTGCCTGTGTTGCTCATCCATGGCACCCGCGACCTGGTGGTCCCGTACCGCGGGGAGGGCGGGTTTTTTGGCCTGTGGGCGCGCAACCGCGGGCCGTCCGCGCCCGAGACCGCGCGCTATTTTGCCCGGCGCAACGGCATCACCTCGGCGCCGGACGAAGAGCTGCTGCCCCACCTTCCCCAAAGCGGCAGGACACTGGTGCGTGCGGCCCGGTACCGGCAGGAGGGCAGGGCGCCCGTGACGCTTTACACTGTGGAGGGCGGCGGCCACGTGGTCCCCAACCGGCGCCGCAGCCCCATCAAGCTCCTGGGCAGGACCACCCAGGACATCAGCGCCGCGGAGGCCGTGGCCGAATTCTTTCCCGCGCTCAGGGGGTAGTTCGCGTCAACGGTGGTCGGGCAGTGCCGGTGGTCGAGCAGTGAGCTCTGCGAACGCGTCGAGACCCCGGAACCCGCTCCCGGTGGTCGAGCAGTGAGCTCTGCGAACGCGTCGAGACCCAGGGTGTTGCTCCCTCCACAGGGGGACCTGGCCACGGGTTTGTACACATGTTCTATAATGCCTTCATTTACTAGAACATGCGCGGTAGAATGGGGGCATGGCTGTTGCAGATCGGCCCGGTGATGAAGGGGATTCCAGCCCTTCCGGTCCGTCGAATCTGGATCCCCGCCCCGGCACCTGGCCGGCGGAGGACCCCGGCCCGTGGGAGGATACGGACGGGCGCTGGCCCACGGATGCGGACATTGACCGGCTGATCGCCTCCGCCCCCGATTTTGCCGACTGGCCGCTGGACGACGGCCGGGACTACCGCGCTTCCGGGGGTGGCGCTCCCGTCGGTGGGGGTTCCGGGGGTTCGTGCCGGGTCCGGGAGGCGACCGCGGCCGAGCTTGCCGCCCTCGCGACCAATCCGAACATCTCCTTCCATGGCGGCGCCCCTGTCCCGGCCGGTGGTGGGGCGGAAGCCGCCAGCCCCGCCGGTGGCGGCACCGGCGTCTCCACCCCCGTACCTGACACCGCCACTGTCCCCGAAACTGCCAT
>NZ_JAAKZI010000106.1 GCF_011045165.1 Arthrobacter silviterrae | reverse complement strand
CCAGGGCGCCGTTCGCGGCGGGGGCGGGCAGGTGCAGGGACAGCCAGGCCATGCCGTCCGTGCCCGGTTCCACGGCCATGGCGCGTTTGCCGATGGCCTCCCGGGTGCGGGTGGGCAGGGTTTCCGGGTGGGTGCCCTCGCGCATCCTCCGGGCGGCGGAGGCGAAGCGGCCCGGGGTCGTCCCGGGCGCGGCGGCCAGCAGCCGCGCCTCAAACGCGGCGGTGTCCGCCGGGGTGGTGCCGGGGGTTTCGGCCAGGGTGCCGGTTTCGGCCACGATGGTGCAGGCGTGGCGCCAGGACAGCTCCCCGGCGGTCAGGGCATCCAGGGTGTCCCGGCGGTGGGCGGCCAGCTCCGCGGCCTGGTTCGCGAGCATCCGCGCACTGGATTCGGGAATGTGCAGGCTCGCCCCGATCTCGGCCACGGCCGCGGATTCGGCGATCCCGCCCTGCCACCGGTCCAGGGCCAGGGCCGCGGCCTCCACGGCGGCCGCGCCCAGGTGCCG
>NZ_JAAKZI010000105.1 GCF_011045165.1 Arthrobacter silviterrae | reverse complement strand
CATTACAAAATTGGCCGGCCCGGTCAAGGGCAAATACTACGACTGCTACGTGATGATCGACATCTATTCGCGCTACATCGTCGGCGCGTACGTCCATGCCCACGAGTCCGGGGAACTGGCCGTGGAAATGATGAAGGAAATCTTCGGCATCCACGGCATCCCACAAATCGTCCACGCTGACCGCGGAACTTCCATGACATCCAAAACAGTCGCCGCCCTGCTCTCGGACCTGGAGGTCACCCGGTCCCATTCCCGGCCCCGGGTCAGCAATGACAATCCGTACAGCGAGGCCTGGTTCAAGTCCCTGAAGTTCGCCCCCATATTCCCCGAGCGCTTTGGCTCCCTGCCCGACACGAGGGCCTTCATGGACTCCTTCGTCGAGGGATACAACCACAGGCACTGCCACACCGGAATCGGACTCAACACCCCGGCAGACGTCCACTACGGGCTGGCCGCCGGCAAAGCCCTTGAACGCACCAAAACCCTCGCCGCCGCACGAGCAAAAAC
>NZ_JAAKZI010000104.1 GCF_011045165.1 Arthrobacter silviterrae | reverse complement strand
GGCCGGCCACAACAACCAAGCCCCGCCCCGGACAGGGGTGGCCGTCAAGGGCCGCCACTTGCTGCCACCGCCCGGGCCGGCCAGGACGCCGGGACCGGACGCCGGGACCGGGGAGGAACACCCGCCCCGCCCGAGGCCCGTACGGCCACCGTGCGGCACCCGGAGCAACGCAGCACGCCATGGCTGCAGCGGACATGCGCCCTCAGCCGCTCCTGCCCCAGTTGCCACATTCCCTCGCCAACGAACCCCGCCAACGAACCCCAACCACCGCCATCGGCGCCGCCGGCGCCACACACATTGGGCAAGGCCCGCCAGGGAACGCGACGCGCAACACCACCCGCCACCAACCGCAGGGCGCAGGGTCCGGCGGCTCCCGCGGCCCCTGGCACGGCAGGGCGCGGGGCTGGCGGCAGGGGACGACAGGGCGCGGGGCTGGTTCCCGCTCCCAGCGGCGGGCCTGCGGACACGGCCGTGCCCGGCGAGGGTGCGCCGCGGCAGGGATGTGCCGCGGTGCGGGTGTGCCGCGGTGC
>NZ_JAAKZI010000103.1 GCF_011045165.1 Arthrobacter silviterrae | reverse complement strand
CAGCAGGCCTGTGACGACGGCACCGGCGGCGGGGCCTTCCTGCGCCGTGAGGGCTTGTATTCCTCCCAGATCACCGAGTGGCGCAAGCTCCGTGACGCCGGAGTCCTTGAGGGCAAGAAGCCCGGGGAAAAGATTGGCAGGCCCACTGCCGATCAGGCAGAAATCGGGCGTCTACGTCGGCAGCTGGAGGTGAGTGAACGCAAGCTGGCACGGACTGAAGCTGCGTTGTCGATTATGGAAAAAGCACGACTGCTTTTGGAGGATATCTCCGAAAGCGCGGAGCAGCAGCCCTGGTACAAGAAACCCTGATGGCCGCCTACACCGCCCTGACCGTGGCGGGCCTCCCCACCCGGGAAGCGGCCGTGATTGCCGGGGTCTCCAGGGCCACGGCAACCCGCAAACCCCGCACCCCGGGAGAAGACCCCGCGCCGGCCCCGGCGCCGGCAAACAAGCTTTCAGCGGCCGAGCGCGCCCACATCCTGGCGACCGTGAATTCAAGGGAGTTCGTGGACCTGCCGCCGGTGCAGATCTATGCCCGCCTGCTGGACGAAGGCATCTACCTGTGCTCAAT
>NZ_JAAKZI010000102.1 GCF_011045165.1 Arthrobacter silviterrae | reverse complement strand
CCACCGCGGCACACCCGCACCGCGGCACACCCGCACCGCGGCACACCCGCCCGCGGCACATCCCTGCCGCGGCGCACCCTCGCCGGGCACGGCCGTGTCCTCAGGCCCGCCGCTGGGAGCGGGAACCAGCCCCGCGCCCTGTCGTCCCCTGCCGCCAGCCCCGCGCCCTGTCGTCCCCTGCCGCCAGGCCCGCGGCCTGCCGTGCCAGGGGCCGCGGGAGCCGCCGGACCCTGCGCCCTGCGGTTGGTGGCGGGTGGTGTTGCGCGTCGCGTTCCCTGGCGGGGCCTTGCCCAATGTGTGTGGCGCCGGCGGCGCCGATGGCGGTGGTTGGGGTTCGTTGGCGGGGTTCGTTGGCGGGGGAATGTGGCAACTGGGGCAGGAGCGGCTGAGGGCGCATGTCCGCTGCAGCCATGGCGTGCTGCGTTGCTCCGGGTGCCGCACTGTGGCCGTACGGGCCTCGGGCGGGGCGGGTGTTCCTCCCCGGTCCCGGCGTCCGGTCCCGGCGTCCTGGCCGGCCCGGGCGGTGGCAGGGAGTGGCGGCCCTTGACGGCCACCCCTGTCCGGGGCGGGGCTTGGTTGTTGT
>NZ_JAAKZI010000101.1 GCF_011045165.1 Arthrobacter silviterrae | reverse complement strand
AAGAAGCACTCACGCAAGCAGCGTGAGATAGATCACGTGTCCACTACTTGCGGGGAACCCCAGAAGTGCTTGTAGGCGTGGTGGCGTTTGCAGAGGGCATGGGAGTTCGCGGGGGTCGTGGGCCCGCCCAGGGCGTAGGCGGTGAGGTGGTCGGTTTCGGTGTCCATGGCGGGGTTGGTGCAGCCCGGGAAGGAGCAGGTTTCGGCCAGGGCGCGCAGCAGCGCCTTCTCCGCGTCCCGGAGCCGGTACCGTTCCGGGGGCACGCCCGTGAGGGGTTCGGCGGTGACGGGGTCGGTGAGCACGCGCAGGAAGCTCCCCGCACCGCACAGCAGTTTCCGGGCGGTCACCTCGTCGATGGGGCCGTGCCCGGCCAGGATTGCCGGTTCGTTCGTGGCCCCGAGCAGTCCCAGCACCGGGACCGTGAGGATGACCTGGGCCAGGGGTTGGGGAGGTTCGGCCACGGCGAGCCCGGCCCGGGTCGCCTCGAGCTGGGCGAAGTACTCACCCACCGGGTCCTCCACCACCCCGTCCACCATTCCCTCCACCACGGCACCGGCCAGGGACCCCAGCAGCTCCCCCACCGGCCCG
>NZ_JAAKZI010000100.1 GCF_011045165.1 Arthrobacter silviterrae | reverse complement strand
CCGCCAAAACACCAGCAAAACCGGCATCAAAGAGGGGGTTTTTCGCTTCCCCGCGAACCGGGGCAACTCGAAAAACAATACACACCTTTTCCCGGACACGCAAACCACACAGCCCCTCCCCGCCCCCAACAGCCCCCCGAAACAGGCCCCGCCACCGGCAACATCCCCGAAACAGCGGGAAACTCCAGCCCCAAAAACCCGCCAATGAGACCTGCGACACACCACCGAAAACACGCCCCCACAGCACAGCTGCTGCCCGGCGCACCACCATCGTCCCGCCGGCACCGCCCCGGACCGCAACCGGAACATCAGGCCCCAGCCCGACCCAGCCCCCGGCACGCCCCCGGCACGCCGCCGGCACGCCGCCAGGGACACAGGAACACAGGGCCACCAGTTCACGTCCCCGCCATGGTGACGCCCGCTCCAGGACGCATCCCAGGACACAACACAGCGAAGCCGGCCCTCCCCGTACAGGCATGCAGCCCCGGGCCAAACAGGCCGCCACGCGAAAAGAACCCGAGGAAAAAAGCCTTGCCAGCATCCACGGCGGCAAGACGACGCCCGCCCGACGCCAGCAAGCCCGCGCCGCGCCAGCCGGCCGGCC
>NZ_JAAKZI010000010.1 GCF_011045165.1 Arthrobacter silviterrae | reverse complement strand
GGGGGGGGGTACGGGGGGGGGGGGCCGGGGCGGGAGAGGACACCCTGCCCGCCCTATCGACGCTCGGTTGCAAACGGGGCACTCTCAGCCAACCCTCGGTTGCAAGTGGGGCGGCGGAGCCCCGGTTGCAACCGAGCGTCCGGGAAATGTGGCCCGTTTGCAACCGAGCGTCGGAAAGGGAGGCGGGTCAGGCCAGGGTCTGCCTCCTTGTCATGGGCAGCTTGCCCTTTGTCAGCAGCCACGCCGCGGCTGCTCCGAAGAGTGGCACCAGGACCACCAGCGCCGCCATTTGCAGCCACGGCAGCCCGATCGGGAAGCCACGCTGCAGGGCCAGCACCACGACCACCGGAATGGCGCCCGCCACAACGCCCAGCACGGTGCCGAGCAGCGCCGTCATGAGGATCTGCGAACCGGCCAGGGCCTTCCTGAGCCGCGTGTCCGCCCCAACGCCGGCCAAAGTGGCATGGTCATTGCGGCCGTCGGCGAGCGCCAGCCCGGCGGTGATGCCGGCGGCGCTGAGGGTGATCAGCGCACCTCCCACCACGATCAGCCACAGCATGAGGTTGACGAAGGTCGGCGGCCCCTGTTCCAGCGAGAACCCTCCAAACGGGCCCATGAAGGGGGCCAGCGAGGAGGCCACCTTGTCCCCGGCAGCCTGGCTCAACGGCCCGGCGGCAGTGATCAACAGCGCCCTGGGGTCAACCGGCATGCCCATGGCCTTGGCCGTTTCCGCGGAGACCACTCCGTAAAAGTGCAGCGGCCTGTCCGGGGCATCGACGACGGCGGCCAGCGTCTTGGTGCTCAGCGGCACGAAGTCCGGGCGCAGGTACGTTGGGCCGGCAGGCTGTGATCCTGGGTCGACGGAGACGTAAAACCCGTTGCTCTGGCTGCTCTCGGCGTGGTAGTCGACGCTGATGACGGCGGCCTTGCCGGAATCGTCCACATATATCGTGTTGGTGACAACGATCCCGCCGGACTTCAGTGCCGTCCGGGCTGCGTCACTGGGCCGGTGCCCCAAGAGTGCGGCCAGTTCATCTTCGCCTCCCACCACAATGGGCGGCAGGAAAGTGCCGAAGTTCGTGGTGCTCATGGCCCCGGTGCAGCGCCAGTCGCCCAAGTCAATGGGCTGGGCGTCCTTGGCCAGTTCGCAGCGGTTCGCGGCCGGTTCGGCCAGCACCCAGCCAATGCAGGGTGCCTGGATGTAGTCGCCGTTCTCCGCGACGGTGCCGGACGGGCAGGAATTCGTCGAGACGGCGCCACGGAGTACGTTGGTGGCCACGTCCGGGCCTATGGAGGACTTCAGTGCTGCCGTGACTTTGGAAGGGTCGACCGTGACCATTTTGCCCCGGCCCACGGCCACAGCGCCGCCATGGCTGTTCGTCGGCCCAACGTCGTAGTCCTCATATTGAAGGGGAATGCCCACCTGGTTGAGGTTGGCCTGCCATCCGTACGTATCGCTGACCTGCTGCATGGCACTGGCGGTGCCCACCATGAGCGCACTGGACAACGTTGCGGCGGCCAGCACCGCAGCGACCGCCGGAACCGTCCGGCCGCGGTTCCGCGCGGAATCCCGCGCGGCCAACCGGAGCGCAATGGGAAGCCAGGCGGTCCGGGCCGTCAACAGGTCCACGATGCGCCCCGTGAAGCAAATCAGGGCAAAGACCAGCATGACGGCGCCCGCAATGATCAAGCCGAGGTACAGCGGCTGCCATCGATACATTTGCAGGTCCCCGCGCTTGGCAACGGCCACGATGCCACCGGCCGCCATGGCCGCCGCGGCCAGAATGGCCAGGCCAAAGCCAATGCGCACCGTCCACTTGGCGGGCTCATCGGCGGTCCGTCCGGACTTGAGCGCGGACAGCGTGGCCTGCTTGGAGACGGCCCGGGCCGGGACCAGGGCGGCGAGCCAGCCGGACACCAGTCCCACGGCCACCAGCAACACGATGCCCAGCCACTGGACGTGCAGGCCGGAAAAAATGGTCTGCCCCGCCGCCCGGACTGCCAAAACCCCGATGGATGCCGCCACTGTTCCCAGAACAACCCCTATTGCGCCGCCCGCCAGTCCCAGCCACACACCACTGGCCGTCACCACGGAACGCAGCATGCCTGCCTCCGCCCCCGATGCTGCCAGCAGTGCCAAATCCCGTTGTTGCTTCCGGGCGCCCACGGCAAAAGCAGCCCCGGCCAGCAGCCCCACTTCCAGCAGCGCCAGCACGCCTACGAGGGACCCGAGAACCGCCAGGCTCAGGACATTTTGAAGACGGCCGTCAGACGCTGCGTCATTCGGCTGCACGGGCCGTTCCGCCAGCGACGGCGGGTCAAGGATCAAGCTGCGCGAGGTGAGCTGCACCCCCATGGCGTTGAACGCCTTGGCGTCGTTCCAGCCGAGCGGCCTGTCGCCGGCAAGGTAAACAACGGCCGGGGACAGGGACCCCGCCATGGAAGCGGGCACCTGGTCCCGCTTCAGGTAGAGGACGGTGTTTCCGTCCGCGACCCCGGCGTCGCGGACGGTGCCGACCAGCTCAAAGGTGCCGGCCGACGTCGTCAGCGTCCCGCCCGGCTGGAGGCCGAAGCGGCTGAACAGGCCCGGCGAACCCACGGCCTGGCCCGCCCCTGACGGCGCTGCGCCCTCCAAAAGCCTGTATTTCCCGGCAAAGGCAGGGTCAAGGACATCCGTGACAACGGCCTGCAGCGGCACCTGGGCCTGGCCCACCGGACTGGTGGCCTGCAGGTATTGGCTCGCAATGGCGCGGTAGCCGGGCGGCACCACGTCAGCCGGGGCGGCGGGCGTGAAATTCTTGTCCGGCTCCCCCTGCCCCGACGGGTAGCCAAGGTCGCCGCGCACGGCCTGCACGCTTTTGGCGTTGATGGCCTCCAGCGGGGCGAGCCTGCCCTGGGTCTGGCCCAGTTCATGCAGCACCGTTTCCTGGGGCGTGGCGAGCATGCTTTGCCCGGCCGTGGCCGCTGCCGACAGGCCAAATATGGGCAGCGCAATCAGCGCCATAATCAGCGCCGACCGGCCCTTGTGGCGGCGGATGTCCCGCCACGCCATGGTCAGCGCCAGGCGCAGCCGCGGCCGGCGGCCCCCCTTCACGGGGGTGAGGTCCAGGGCCATCTCAGTGGGCCCGCCCGGTCAGCAGCACCGACGGATCATGCTGCGAGGCGGCCTCGTCCACAATGCGCCCGTCCTTGAGGAACACCACCCTGTCCGCCCACCCGGCATGCCGGGCCTCATGCGTGACCAGCACGACGGCGGCCCCCGCCTCCGTGCGACCCCTCAGCACCTCCAGGATGCCGTCTCCCGTGGCCGAGTCCAGGGCGCCAGTGGGCTCATCCGCCAGAATCAGCCGGCGATTGCCCACGATGGCCCGGGCAATGGCCACGCGCTGCTGCTGCCCGCCGGACATCTGGTCCATAAACCTGTCCGCCAGGTCCTCGATGCCCACCAGGCGCAGGGCGTCATTCGCCTGCCTGCGGGCCTTCCTGGCCGGGATTCCGTCCAGCTCGCGCGGCAGTGCCACGTTTTCCGCCGCCGTCAGGGTGGGCACCAGGTTGAAATCCTGGAACACGTAGCCCACGGCCCGGCGCCGCAGCCGGGCCAGTTCGTTGATGCTCAGCCCGCCCAACGGAGTCCCCTCCACAAACACCTCCCCGCCCGTGGCCCTGTCCAGGCCGCCGGCCAGTGTCAGCAGCGAGGACTTTCCGGAGCCGGACGGGCCCATGACGGCCACAAACTCCCCCGCATGGATGGTCAAATTGACGTTTCGCAGCGCCGCGACGGCCGTGGCTCCCGCGCCATAGGTGCGGCTCACGCCGTCGAGCTGCAGGACCTCGCTGCTCATTTGGACACCGCCCGGGTCCCGGCCGCTGCGGCCGCCGGGTGTTCGGCCGCCTGGCGTTCGGCCACCGCTGTCCGTTGCTTCCCGGCGCGCACGGCACGCTGGGCCATCCAGCCCTCGCAATGGTCCAGCCACCTGACCTCCGCCTCCGCGGTGAAGATGAGCGAGTCCAGGACCAGCAGCCAGGCAGCGTCGTTGGCCTTCGGCCCGCCCTGTGCTGCCGGAGCAGCGTCAGCACTGGTCGCTGCAGCCCGGCGCTGGCGCGTGTAGTCCTGCAGCTGCCGCATCGAGGCGGTGCGTTGGGCCTGAACGACGGCGGCAACATCCACGCCGTCCAAGGTCAGGGCCAATGCCAGTTTGATGGCAAGCTCGTTGCGGGGCGGATTTGTGGCAGCCACGGGCTGTGCGAACCAGTCCGTCACTTCGGTGCGCCCGGCGTCAGTGATGGTGTACACCACGTGACCCTCGCCGTCGTCCCCTTCCTTTTCGACCAGGCCGTCCCGCTCCAGCCGGTCCAGCGTGGTGTAGACCTGGCCAATGTTCAGCGGCCAGGTGGAGCCCGTCCGCTCCTCAAACTCGCCGCGGAGCTGGTACCCGTATCGCGGGCCCTCCTGCAGCAGGGCCAACAGTGAATGCCTGATTGACATGTGAATCTCCCCAAGATCGGCGCGGCCGCCCCCAATGGCCGGCCGCGACAACGGTATGCATACCGCGTATGGCAAACACTAGTTACCGGGTATGCAATGCGCAAGGGGTGTTTCGCCATCGGGAAGGGCGCGGCAATTCGATGGCGCAGCTGATGCGGGCTGCGGGCCCGGCGGAGAATCGATGGAGCAGCTGATGTGGGCTATGGACGGGCCAGCCCGCAGGTGCTGCACCACCGAATCCACCAGCCCGCAGGTGCTGCACCACCGATTGGGGCAGGGCCGGAATTCGGCCGGATCCGGGCATGGGCACGCCGAAACCGGGGTCAAACAGTCCCTTAGCGGCGTTCGTGTCGCGACTGTGGGGTTGACCCTCGCCGACACGGGGGTCCTCTCGGTGCGGTGGCGGCTTGGCCCCGTACTCGGAGGGGCCCGGGCCTCGACGCGCTCGCAGGGCTCGCTGCTCGACCACCGGGGCAGGCCGGGCTACAGCGTCAGCAGGACTTTGCCCACGTGGGCGCCGGAGTCGAAGTATTCGTGCGCGGCAGCGGCCTGGGACAGCGGGAATGTCTTGTCCACCAGGGTTTTGACGGCCCCCGACGCCAACAGCGGCCACACGTGCCCGCGCACCCCGTCCATGATGGTCGCCTTTTCCTCCGCGGGCCGGGCCCGCAGGGTGGTGCCAATGACGGCAGCGCGCTTGGCGAGCAGGGCACCCAGGTCGAGCTCCGCCGTCGTGCCTCCCTGCAGGCCGATCACCACCAGGCGGCCGTACAGGGCCAGGGCCTGCACATTCTGGGCAAGGTACTTGGCGCCGACGACGTCGAGAATCACGTTCGCGCCCAGGCCGCCGGTGTGCTCGCGGACCAGTTCCACAAAGTCCTGGGAGCGGTAGTTGATGGCCAGGTCCGCGCCCAGGTAGCCGGTGAGCATGGCCGCCTTTTCGTCGCTGCCGGCCGTCGCGATCACGCGCGCGCCGGCCGCCTTGGCCAGCTGGACCGCCATGACGCCAATGCCGCCCGTGCCGCCGTGGATCAGCACCGTCTCCCCTGGCTGCAGCTGGGCGGTCATGAAGAGGTTGGAATAGACCGTGGCGGCCACCTCGGGCAGCGACGCGGCCGTGACCACATCCACGCCGCCGGGCAGGGGCAGCACCTGGCCGGCCGGAACCGCCACCTGCTCCGCATAGCCGCCGCCGCTGAGCAGGGCCACCACCTTGTCCCCCAGGGAAAACGGCCGCGTAACGTTGGGGCCAAAGCCGGCAATGCGGCCCGAGACCTCCAGGCCCAAAATGGTCGAGGCCCCGGCGGGAGGCGGGTAAAAACCCCGGCGCTGCTGGACGTCCGCCCGGTTGATGCCCGCCGCGACCACGTCGATCAGGACCTCGCCCGGTCCCGGAACGGGTGCGGGGACCTCCGCCAGGGTCAAAACGTCCGGACCTCCCGGCTGCGGGGCAACAATTGCCTTCATGACACTCTCCACTTGACTTTTCCACGGGCAATTCCACTGGCTGGCACGGGCAGCTGTGGCCGCTTTGGTGGCACCGCCCTGCTTATGAAACACTACTAGGGTAAGGAAGGTTGTCCGAGCGGCCGATGGAGCTGGTCTTGAAAACCAGTGTGCGGTAACCCCGTACCGCGAGTTCGAATCTCGCACCTTCCGCACAGGCAAAAAGGACGCGGCCCCGGTGACGGGGCCGCGTCCTTTTTGCTCGTTAAAGGCCACATTCATTCACGTCCACGCACTCGGAAAGCGTTTGCTTGACCGCCCCCTCCCGTTCATGGATGATTCACTTTTATGTGTGAGGCTCAAAGACGATCCTGCGGGGCTGGCTGGACCCGGCCCTTTTTGCTTTGGGTTTCTCTCTAAATGCAGTACAAAACACCTTTCATCATCACCCACAGCACAACTGTGCAACCACATCCGAGAGTTGGAAACATGAAGACCAACACCCTTATGAAGGCGGGAATGGGGGCCATCGTGGCCCTTGGACTCGCCGCGGCCCCGCTGGCGTTGTCGCCTGCGCAGGCCGAACAGGGCCCCGCCACAGCGGGCCCAACCACGACGGCGGCGCTGGCGCCCACAGGTGCCCTTCCGGCCGCCGTCACGGCAGCATCCCACGTGATCATCAACGAGGCCTACCTCAACGGCGGCAGCGCCGGGGCAACATACAAGAACCGCTTCGTGGAGCTGTACAACCCCACCGATTCGGCCATCAACCTCAAGGGCTGGTCGCTGCAGTACCGTCCCGGTGGAAATACCGGCGCCATCAGCATTTCTGCGGCGCTTGACGGCCTGTCCGGCATCATCCCCGCCAAGGGCTACTACCTGGTCAAGGGGGCGGCCAATGGGGGCGCAACCCCCGCCGGCAGGGACTTGCCCGCGGCCGACGTCGAATCCAGTTCCTTGGCCTTCGCCGCCAGCACCGGCACCATTGTCCTGTCCAACCAGTCCGCCAAATTCCAGGCCCTGCCCACCGGATCAGTGGTGGGCGAGCCCGGCGTGGTGGACTTGCTCGGTTACGGCACGTCCAACACCTTTGAAGGTGCCGCAGGACCCACCGGCAGCGTGTCAAAGTCGCTGAACCGCCCCGGGTTCGCCGACACGGACAACAACAAGAACGACTTCACACCGGCAGACCCGACACCCGTGGGCACGCAGGGCGGCGACACACCCCCGCCCCCGCCCGAGGACGCAGGCGCCATGAGCATCGCCGAAGTCCAGGGAACAGGCATTGCCAGCCCCTTTGAAGGTTCCATTGTCACCACCAAGGGCAAGGTCACGGCCGTCTACCCCGACGGCGGCTTCAACGGCTACTTCATCCAGACCCCCGGCACCGGCGGGGACCTGGACCTCGCCACGCACAAAGCCTCGGACGGCGTATTTGTCTACTCGCCCTCCACGGTCCGCAGCGTGAAGATCGGCGACTACGTCGAGGTCAAGGGGCTGGTCTCCGAATTTGGTGGCGCCGCGGACGCCAACAAAACCACCGAGGTCAACGTTTCCGCCGGCGACATGACGGTGCTGTCGGACCCCGCCGCAGAGGTCAAGGCCACCGTGTTGAAGACCCTCCCGGCCACCGATGCTGAACGCGAAACCCTCGAGGGCATGCTGGTGGCGCCGCAGGGCACCTTCACCATCACCGACAACTACTCGCTGAGCAGCTACGGCGAGATCGGCCTGGCCGCCGGCACGACGGCGTTGGCCCAACCCACCGCGGTGGCCCCGTACGGGTCCGTGGAGTACGCCGCGCAGGTGGCCGAGAATGCTGCTCGCGCCATCAAGCTCGACGACGGCTCCAGCGCCAACTACTCCACCACGGGGTCCTCCATCCCCCTGCCGTGGCTCAGCGCCGGCACCCCGATGCGGGTCGGCTCGCAGGGCGAGTTCAGCTCCAACGTCATCTTTGACAACCGGAACAATGCCTACAAGTTCCAGCCCCTGGAGCCGCTGACGGCGGCCAACGCTGCCTCCGTGCAGCCCATCGCCTTCGGCAACAACCGCGAGGCAAAGCCCAAGGACGTGGGCGGCAACCTCAAGGTGGCCTCCTTCAACGTGCAGAACTACTTCCCCACCACGGGAGACCAAGAACCGGCCTGCCAGTTCTACCTGGACCGGGACGGCAACCCCCTCACCGTCAAGGGCGGCTGCCTGCAGCGCGGCGCTGCGAACGCGGCAAGCCTTAAGCGCCAGCAGGACAAGATCGTCTCCGGCATCAACGCTTCAGGCGCCGACGTCCTCTCCCTGGAGGAGATTGAAAACTCCGCCAAGTTCGGCAAGGACCGCGACAACGCACTGTCCATCCTGGTGGCCGCACTGAACACCGCAGCCCCCGGCACCTGGGACTACGTCCGCTCCCCCGCAACGCGCCCGGCTGTGACCGACGAGGACGTCATCCGGACGGCCTTCATCTACAAAAAGGCCGTGGCCGAGCCCGTGGGCGGCTCCGTGATCCTGGACGATGCAGCCTTCACCGGCATTGCCCGCCAGCCGCTGGCCCAGGCATTCAAGATGGTGGGCGCACCGGATGCCTCCAAGGTGCTGATGATTGTGAACCACTTCAAGTCGAAGGGTTCGGCCATCGGCAGCGACACCGACAAGGGACAGGGCAACTCCAACCTGGCCCGCACTGCCCAGGCCAAGGCGCTGCTGGCATTCTCGAATGCACAGCAGGCAGCACAGGGCACGCAGAAGGTGCTGCTGATCGGTGACTTCAACGCGTACCTGCACGAAGATCCGATCAACGTCCTCACGGGCGCCGGCTACGTGGACCAGGACGCCAAGACCACCAAGCACTCCTACAGCTACGGCGGCATGGTGGGTTCCCTGGACCACATCCTGGCCTCGCCTGCTGCCGAGGCCATGGTCACGGGCGTGGACATCTGGAACATCAACTCCGCCGAGTCCATTGCCATGGGCTACAGCCGGTACAACAACAACGTCACCGACTTCTATGACACCTCGGCGTTCGCAGCCTCCGACCACGACCCCGTGGTTGTTGGCCTGAAGATGGCCCCGGCTCCCGGAAGCACCCAGGAAGTCAACATCCTGAACATCAATGACTTCCACGGCCGCATCGACTCCAACACGGTGAAGTTTGCCGGCACGGTGGAGCAGCTGCGCGCCGCCTCCGGAGACGCCAACACCGCATTCCTGTCCGCGGGCGACAACCTCGGCGCCAGCCTGTTCGCCTCCGCATCGCAGGATGACAAGCCCACCATCGACGTGCTCAACGCGCTGGGGCTGTCGGCCTCCGCCGTCGGAAACCACGAATTCGACAAGGGCTACGCGGACCTTGACGGCCGCATCCGCACCGCCGCCACGTGGGATTACCTCGGCGCCAACGTATACGCCAAGGGCACCACCACCCCGGTGCTTGACGAATACAAGGTCATCGATGTCAACGGCGTGAAGGTGGCCGTCATCGGTGCCATCACACAGGAGACCCCCACCCTGGTGACCCCGTCGGGGATCGCCAACCTGGACTTCGGCGATCCCGTGGCAGCAGTCAACCGCGTCGCAAAGAAGATCACTGACGGCCATCTGGCCGACGTCATCGTGGCCGAGTACCACGAGGGTGCCGGGGCGGGAACGCCCGACGGCGCCACCTTGGGCCAGGAGATTGCCGCCGGCGGGGCGTTCGCCCAGATCGTTGACACGACCTCCCCGTCCGTCAACGCCATCTTCACCGGCCACACGCACAAGCAGTATGCGTGGGACGCACCGATCCCCGGTGTTGCCGCTGATGCCGCACTGAAGACGCGCCCCGTCCTCCAGACGGGCAGCTACGGCGAGTTCATTGGGCAGATCCAGCTGACTGTGGACGCCACCACCCACCATGTGAAGTCGTACACGCAGCGCAACGTGGCCCGTTCGACCACAGCCGACGCCACACTGGTTGCCAGCTACCCGCGCGTTGCCGCCGTCAAGACCATCACGGACAAGGCCCTGGCCGACGCCAAGGTTGCCGGCAGCGTCAAGGTTGGCGAAATTTCCGCCGACATCACCACGGCCCAGACCACTGACCCGGCAACGGGCACCGTCAGCCGCGACGACCGTGCCAGCGAATCGACGCTGGGCAACCTGGTGGGCAACGCCCTCCTGGATGCGCTGAAGTCGGAGCAGACGGGCGGCGCCGAGATCGGCGTCGTGAATCCAGGCGGCCTCCGCGCGGACCTGCTCTACAAGAACGCAGGCTTCGCCGACGGCGTGGTCACCTACGCCAACGCCAACGCGGTGCTGCCGTTCGTGAACAACCTGTGGACCACCACCCTCACGGGCGCACAGGTGAAGACCATGCTGGAACAGCAGTGGCAGACCAACGCGGACGGCAGCATCCCCAGCCGCCCGTTCCTGAACCTGGGCCTGTCCTCCAACATGTCCTACACCTACGACGCCACCCGGGCGCTGGGCGACCACATCACCTCGGTCACCATCAACGGCGCGGCACTGGATTCCGCCCGCAACTACCGCGTGGGCACGTTCAGCTTCCTGGCAACGGGCGGCGACAACTTCCGCGTGTTCACCCAGGGCACCAACACCAAGGATTCCGGCCTCATTGACCGCGACGCCTGGATCAAGTACCTGGGCGAGCAGTCCGCCAAGGCCCCGATCGCCCCCGACTTCTCACGCCGCGGCGTGGAGGTTGAAGGCAATCCGGCCGTGGTGGACGCCAAGGGCACTGTCAGCTTCCAGCTCAACAAGCTGGACCTGACCTCCCTCGGCAGCCCGAAGAACACCTCCGTCACGGTCCAGTTCACCGACAGCAAGGGCAAGACGACCGTGGTTGACACGGTGGGCGTGAGCAACGGTTCCGCCAAGGTCACCTTCCAGCTGCCGGCCGACGCCCGCACGGGAGGCACCATCACCGTCAGTGCCGCACCCAGCGGCACCACGGTGAGCCTGCCGGTAACCATCACCAACCCGAATGCGCAGTGCAAGCGCAACCCGGGCAGCAAGGCCTGCGTCTAGGCCGTAGCACCCCGACGGCGCACCTCCCTTCCGCTTTCAGTTCCGTGAAAGCGACTGGGGAGGTGCGCCGTCGTTTGGGGACTTTCCGCCGGGGCAAAACTCGACTCGAGTTCTGCCCCGGGTGCACCTGGGGCAAAACCCACCACGAGTTTTGCCCCAGAGGGAAGTCCGCGTAAAGGCGGATGGGGTTCAGGCCAGGATGTCCGCCGCGATGGCGTCGGCGTCCAGCACGGTGCGGTAGCCGCTGCGGTATTCGGCGCCGGCCTGGGCGGCGATGGCCGTGCCCCACTGCACGGAGGAAAGCTGCAGGCCCAGCACGTACAGCCCGGGCACCGGCGTGCCGGCACCGTCGAGTGGACGGTAGGGGGGCGCGGACACGTCCAGGCCGCTCGTGACGACGGCGCCGCCGTCGGCCGCCAGCATCACCCGGGGCCGGGCCAGACCGTCCGCCTGCAGGTTGTTCAACAGGCGCGACGCGGTGCCCTGCACGCGGTTGGCCGGGGCCAGTGCCTCCACCAGGTGCCGGGCATGCCACGGTTCGGCGTCAACCCAGGGCGAGGACAGCTGGAAGAGCCCGTGCTGGATGCGGAAGACCGGGTCAGGTCCGGAGAAGTGCACCACGCCTGCGCGCACCAATGCCGCCAGCTGCTCCATCCGCAGCGCGGGAGGCCCGCTGGCCAGGCCCTCGACAAAACCTTCAAACCAGCCGCGCAGCTCGCCCAGCCACGACTCCTGCGTGATGCCGCCGTCCGCCACCAGCGACTTGATGATGGCCCGCCCAGCATTTAGGGCGCCGATGGCCATCTTGACAGGGTCCTCCTCGCCGCGGGCCGAACTGGCGGCGTCGTCGGCCAGGTAGGCCAGCACCGCCGCATCCAATTCGGCCTGCGAGCCGAAACGGTGCTTGCCTCCGGGGCGCAGGGGGTGGTGGGACAGCGGCCTGGCCAGCGCGGCCAGGTCCAGCGCCCTCCCTTCCGCCACATGCCGGGCCGTCAGGGACTTCAGCCGCTCAGCCCAGTCCACGCCGTCGCCGTCGAGCCCGGAATGCAGCAGCGCGTCCAGCTCCGGCAGGAATCCCGCGGCAAGGGCATCCGGGGAGCTGCGCCCCAGCGTGGTGTAGTACGCCCACAGTGTGTCCCGGTGGAGCAGCGGCCAGATGTCGTGCTCAAAGCCGGCCGTGGCGCCCATGCCACGGATCTTGGCGACGGCGTCCTCGCCCAGGAAGCGCAGTTCCACGCCGGCCGGGTAGTAGCTCTCCAGCGCGGCCTTGGCGCGGTAAGGCGTGCCGCGCCGCGACGCCCCCACCACCACCGGCTCCCGTCCGGAGGGCACATAAGTGAGCGCGCCGCCGTCGGCCGCGGTGGTTTCAAAGCGGCCGCCGCGGCCCTCGGTCAGCTGCCCCAGCACGTCAAAAAAGTTCAGCCCCATGCCGCGCACCAGCACGGTGGCGCCCGCCGGCAGCTGGTCCCAGTCAACATCGTTCGGCACGGCAGGGGGCAGGTAGCTGAGCCCATTGGCGCGGGCGTCGTCGCGGAATTCGCGCTGCGCCGGGCTCAGCCGCGTCTCCACGTGCCCCAGCGCCAGGACCACCTTGTCCGCGTGCAGCGTTTCCCCGTTGAGAAGCTCGACGCCGTAGCCGCCGTTTTCGTGGTCCCTCGCCACCCGCCTGGCCTCGGCACGGTGGTGGGTGACGGTGGCGCCGTCGGGCAGCTTTTCCAGCAGCCGTGCCACGCACCACGAAAGGTAGCGGCCGTAGAGGGCCCGGCTGGGAAAGCCTGTGGCGGTGAGCTGGGCCAGCTCCGCACGGTCGCCCTCGCTGAGTGCGGGGTCCGGGGTTTGGCGCATCCGGCCGCGCCAGTCGTTGAAGCTGCAGCCGGCCAGGGGCGCTGCGGCAACACCTTGATCGGGAATCAGCGTGGGAAAGAAGGACTGTGTGTTCATCAGGTACAGCCGGGACTGTTCCGTGCGCCACACGTGGCCGGGGCCGGGTGGGAAGGGGTCCACCAGGTGGATGTGCAGGGGCCGGGGAGTGCGTGCGGGCCGGGCGGGCCGGGCGGCGTACTGGGCCAGCAGTCGTTCCATGACGGAGGTCCCGCGGGGGCCCGCCCCCACAATGACCACTGCCAGCCCGCCCGATGTTTCCACCCCTTGAGCTTAACGGATGGCGCCGGGCCCGGACGGCGGACCTGCCTAGGATGGGCACATGAGCCAAACCACTGATGCAGCCAAGCCCGCCGCCGCACCGCCCGTTCCCGAAAAGGGCCTCGCGGACGAACCCTTCGACGAGAACCTGTGGCTTGAGGACATCCACGGCGACGACGCGCTGGCATGGGTCCGCGAGCACAACGCCCGGACCGACAAGGCCTTGGTGACGCCGGAGTACTCGGCCCTGGAGGCGAGCGTCCTGGAGGTCATGGACTCCACCGACCGCATCGCCATGGTGTCCAAGCGCGGCAGCTGGTACTACAACTTCTGGCGGGACGAAGCCAACCCCCGGGGGCTGTGGCGGCGCACCACGTGGGAAAGCTACCTCACGCCCTCCCCGGACTGGGACGTCCTGCTGGACGTCGATGCCCTGTGCCGGGAGGAGGGCGCCGACTGGTTCTGGGCCGGCTCGCAATTCCTGCGGCCGGCCCCGGGCACGGAATACCGGCGGGCCATGGTGGCGCTCTCCCCCGACGGAGGAGACGCCGTTGCGTACCGCGAGTTCGACGTCGAAGCACGCGCCTTTGTGCCGGGCGGCTTTGAACTGCCGACGGCGAAGACGCGCCTGAGCTGGTTGGATTCGGACACGCTGTACGTGGGCACGGACACCGGCCCGGGATCCATGACGGTGTCCTCCTACCCGGCCGCGGCCCGGGTGCTGCGCCGAGGCGAGTCCATGGCGCAGCTGGCGGCGCGGGAACCGCTGTTCTCGGTGCCGCCGGACCACCTCAGCGGCGGGGTGTCCCATGACAGCACACCCGGCTTTGAACGCGATGTGGCGTACGACGTGCTGGACTTCTTCAACTCGCGAACCTACCTGCTGGTGGGCGGCGACTGGGTGCACATTGACGTCCCGGACGACATGAACGTCTCCCTCCACAAGCAGTGGCTGCTGCTGCGGCCGCGCACGGACTGGACGGTTGGCGGTGAGGCGCCCGCCACGTACGCTGCCGGGACCCTGCTGGCCATTGGGCTCGATGCCTATTTGGCCGGGGACCGCGCCCTGTCCACGATCTACGCCCCGACGGCAACGCAGTCCCTGCAGTCGTGGAGCTGGACCCGGGACTTCCTGCTCCTGAACCTGCTGGAGGATGTCTCCTCCAGGATTCTGGTCCTGGACCCCGCCGCCGGCTGGGCGGCTTCGGCACTGGATGCCTGCCCTCCGCTGCACTCGGTGGACGCCTATGCCGTGGACGATGAGGACCAGGACCCGGACACCCCGCATGCCGGGAACGAATACTGGCTCGTTGCCACGGGATTCCTCACGCCCACCGCGCTGTTGCGCGGCACCATTCCCGCAGCCGGGACCGCCACCCCGGCCGGGCCGGCAGCGGCGGTCCGGCAGGCGCCGTCGTTCTTCAAGGAGGCGGACTACCGCGTGGAGCAGCACTTTGCCGTCTCCGACGACGGCACCCGCATCCCCTATTTCCAGGTGGGGCCCAAGGATTTAAGGCTCGACGGCGGCAACCCGACGCTGCTGGGCGGATATGGCGGTTTTGAGGTGTCGCGCACGCCGGCGTACAGCGGTGCCGTGGGGCGCACGTGGCTTCAGCGGCGCGCCATGGTGGGCGGGGCGGAGCGCGGCGGCGTGTACGTGGTGGCGAACATTCGCGGCGGCGGCGAGTACGGGCCGTCCTGGCACACGGCGGCGCTGCAGGAAAATCGGCACAAGGCGTATGAGGATTTTGCGGCCGTTGCGCGGGACTTGTCGGCGCGCGGGGTGGCCTCGCCGGCCCACTTGGGCTGTGCAGGGGGCAGCAATGGCGGGTTGTTGGTGGGCAACATGCTCACGCAATACCCGGAACTGTTCGGCGCCGTGTCCTGCGGGGTGCCGCTCCTGGACATGCGCCGCTACACGAAACTGTCCGCCGGGGCGTCGTGGATTGCCGAATACGGCGACCCGGACGTGCCGGAGCAGTGGGCGTTCATCAAGACGTTTTCGCCATACCACCTGCTGCGCGCCGGGGTTACCTATCCGGCCACGTTCATTTGGACGGCCACCTCGGATGACAGGGTGGGGCCGGTGCAGGCACGGAAGATGGCGGCGCGGATGGAGTCTCTGGGGATTCCCGTGTGGTTCCACGAGGCGCTGGAGGGAGGGCACGCCGGGGCGGGAAACAACGCCCAGGCGGCGCGGCTGCACACTGCCTCGCACGAATTTTTATGGCGCGCGCTGACGGGCGCGGCGTAATTCCCGCCGCCGGCGCACCGCGTCCGGTTCCGGAGGCCGTCCGTTTTGCTTAACACCCCTTCCTCTAGGTAAAGTTTGGGATGCTGGTTGGGGGCTTCTACCCCGGCCAGCGCTGGAGACGTGCCAGAGCGGCCGAATGGGCTTCACTGCTAATGAAGTGTGGGGCACAACTCCACCGGGAGTTCAAATCTCCCCGTCTCCGCACATGAAAAGCACCCCTGGCTGGTTCAGGGGTGCTTTTTTGTTGGCCGGTGGCCGGGCAGCGAGCCCTGCGAGCGCTGCCCGGTGGTCGAGCAGCGAGCCCTGCGAGCGCGTCCCGGTGGTCGAGCAGCGAGCCCTGCGAGCGCGTCGAGACCCCCGGCGCAAACGTCAGACCAATACACTTGACCCATGGCTGTCACTGACGAAGCAATCACCAAAATCAAGGACATGATCCTGTCCGGCGAACTGTCCGCGGGCGACAAGCTGCCGCCTGAACAGGAATTGAGCGAAAAGCTGGGGCTGTCCCGCAGTTCCCTCCGGGAGGCCGTCAAGGCGTTGGAGATCATCCGGGTGCTGGACGTTCGGCGCGGGGACGGGACGTACGTCACCAGCCTGGAGCCGAAGCTGCTCACGGAGGCCATGACCTTCATCGTGGACCTGCACCAGGACAAGTCGATCCTGGAAATTTTTGAGGTCCGCCGCATCCTGGAACCGGCTGCGGCCGCCATTGCCGCCGGGCGGATATCGGCCGGGGAGATCACCGCCCTGCGTGCCACCATGGCGGACATCAGCGAAGCCACCAGCGTGGAATCGCTGGTGGAGCATGACCTGATGTTCCACGGCCTGATTGCGGGTGCCGCCAACAACTCCTATCTGGCCAGCGTCCTGGACGCGCTTTCCAGCGGAACGGTCCGCGCCCGGATCTGGCGCGGCCTCACCCAGGAAAAAGCCGTGGACCGGACCTTGGCCGAACACGCCGCGATCATCGATGCGCTGGAACGCGGGGATGCCGAACTGGCCAAGGCCCTGGTCACTGTCCACATCAGCGGCGTGGAAAACTGGCTGCGACAGGCGCTGTGAGGCGCGCGACCGATCCAGGCGGTGTGAAAAATCAGCCGGCCCGGGCGGAACCGAATGCCGCGGCTTCTTCCGGTGCTTTTACCGGAAGTCACGAGATCCCCTGCATAGACGCCCAAATATAGGCTTCCATGCAGGGGACCGGCGTTGAGGTGCTGGGCACCGATACCGCTTGGGACTATTTCGCGGATGTGTCCGTCAACAGCTGAAGGTACTGGTCCTGGCCGAGCTGCTGGAACTTCTTCTTGTGGTTGTCCCACACCTTGTCATCATTGATGTCTAGTTCCCCGAGGATGAACTTGGCGTTTGATTGACTCAGGTAGGTCCCCAGGTTAGTTTCCCACTCGCCGACCTGTGCGGCCTGGCTCTCGTCAAAGAACGGGGCTGTGAAGAATTTTTCTTCGGCGACGGCGAATGGCTCGTACAATTTGCCCGCCTCGTAAAGTGCGGGCTCGACTGATCCCGAGGCCGGGTCAACTGATTCACTGAGCCGGACGTCATTCTGATAGTTGTAGGGGCCCCATTCGTACCAGCCGAGGTTTTTCTCATCCTGTCCGGCGGCAACTCTGGAGAACGTTGCCTGCTTTCCATTGATTCCCAGCTGCCCTTTCTTGGCCCATTCGAAGCCGACTCCGAGGGGACCGCTGGGCATGCTTCGGCAAACTTCCAGATTCATCTGTGCGTCCGCCCAGCGAATCATGGTTTCCGGGTCCTTGCAGTTCTTGGTAATGATCAAACCAACGACTCCACCTGCCGAATAGTCCCAGGGGCAGACCGCGCCTATTGACCCATTCTTGACTGGTGCGATGACCTCGTATTCCCTGTACCTGGCCTTCGGATTCGACGCTTCGACGTCGGCGTACGAGCCCTGGGATCCACCTTGGACCAAGCCCACCAGGGCACCGGCGGGGTTCATGACCTGACGCTTGAGTTCATCGCCGGTCTGAGTAAACGACCGCTTGTCGAGCAACCCTTCCTTGGCAAGGCCGGCCATGTAGCGAAGGCCGTCCCTGTAGAAGTCCTGGGTCGGGGCATAAATCAGTTTGTTCCCTTCGCGGGACACGTTGCTCGCAGGCAGGTATCCGAAGCTCTGCATGATGTAGCCAATGAATGAACTCCCCTCGCCGGCCTTGCTCGCCGACATGGGGACGGATGATGCCAGTCCTGACGGATTCTTTTCCTTGAAGGCCCTGAGCATCGCGGTAAATTCATCGAGGGTGGTCGGCGCCTTAAGTCCGGCCCTTTTCAGCCACGTACTGTTGACCCACATCCGCACCTCCGAGGATCTGCAGTGGTAGCACTGGTTGACGGCGGGAAAGGCGTACATTTCGCCATCCGGGGCAGTGAAGTCGTCACGGAGCTTGGGAACGTTTTTGAAAACTTCGAGAAGTTCGGGCGCAAATTCGTCAATGAGCTTGCCGACTGGCGCAAAGAGCCCCTGCTGCCCGTAAATGTATATCTGGGACCGGCTGAACCCACCCATCCACGCTGGCCCGAGCATCATCGCATCGGGCAAGTCGCCGCCGGCCAGGATGTTGTTGACTTTGGGAGTGCCTTCCTCCCCGATCGGTACAACTTGGTAGTTGACCTTAACACCGGTCTTCTCTTCCAACCACACGGAAAACTTATTGGTCTTCATGTTCTGTCCGGCGAAGGTTCGCGTCAGTACCGAAAATTCCGTTTTGCCGTCGCCAAACTTCTTCAACTCGCGCGCTTTGGGTCCAATGTAGCCCGCACCGTAAGGGACTTTGGTGTCCTCAGCACCCAATTCGACCTGCAGTGTGGCAGATCCAGCTTTATAGGCGGTTTTCTTATCCGATCCTCCCTTGGTGCCGTTGTCGCAGGCAGTCAGAACGGCACCGGCCGTTGCCGCAGTGATGCCGAGCATGGCTGCCGTTCGCAGGAATTGACGCCTGCCAACTGTCCCGGATGCAACTCCCTGCACCAGGCTGACTTTTTCCTGGCTGTCAAATACAAACTTCATGACTCTCCTTGGTTTGTTCGAGGTGCTTAGAGCAGCCCGGATTTGGTGATGCGGCGCGCCATCCAATTGGCGAGCAGCAGAAGTATCACGCCGACCACGGATTGAAATATGCCGATAGCCGTGGCGTATGAGTACTGAGGAACGGCAGAATTCAGCCCTACTTGGTAAACGTAAGTGTTGATGACTTGCGAGATGTCCAGGTTGAGGGGGTTCTGCATCAGCAGGACCTTTTCGAATCCCACATTGAGGATGCTGCCGATGTTCAGAATGAGCATGATCACTGCAATGGGCATGATGCTTGGCAGATCAATGTGCCAGACTCGGCGAAGCTGTGAAGCGCCATCCATTTTGGCCGCTTCGTGCAGTTCGGGCGGAACCCCCGCCAATGCGGCCAGATAAATGATGGCGGCAAACCCTGCAGACTGCCATACACCGGAGAAGACGTACAACGACTGGAACCACTCAGATTGCCCCATGAAATCGATGCGTGGCAGGCCCACTGCCGAGAAGAATTGATTTACCACGCCTGTGGAGGGTGAAAGCATCATGGTCATGATGCCCACGACAACCACCGCCGAAAGGAAGTTGGGGGCGTAGGCAACCAGCTGGACTATCCTGCTGAAGACCTTCTGGCGCAGCGTGTTCAAGGCCAACGCCAAGAGAATGGGTGCGGGAAACGCGACCAACAGTTCGTACATGTGAAGCACCACTGTGTTCTTAATTAGCTCAAAGAACTGGTAGCTGCTCAAAAAGCGAACAAAGTACTTCAGCCCCACCCAGTCCGAACCGGTGATTCCATGCGCCGGCGTATAGTCTCGGAAGGCGATTTGAATCCCGTAGAGCGGCCAGTAGCAAAAGATGGCCACCCAAACCAGGGGAATCAACAACATGGCGTACAACTGCCAGGCGCGAAGCATCCGCCGGCCCAGCGAAACTGACTTGTTGGCTCGGGGTTCGGGCGCCTTGACAATGACGGGCGCCGGCGTCGTCGCCGATTCACCTGCGACTTGAATAGTTGTTTTCATCATTTTCTCTTAGCCCTTCAGGGATCCGATCATCATGCCCTTGACAAAGTGTTTTTGCACGAAGGGATAGATGAGAAGTGGAGGAACACTGGCGATAACAATGAGGGCATATTTCAGCTGGTCTGCAATGCGTTTGAGCTTTTCAATCTGGGCTGGATCAACACCCGACATCTTCGACGGATCAAACGAGTTCTGCAGCAGGATGTCTCGCATAACCATCGGCAGCGAGTACAGGTTCTCGTCGGTGAGGTAGATGATGCCGTTGAAGTAGGAATTCCATGACGCCACCGCGAATAGCAGCGCGTTGACCGCAATGATGGGCTTGGAAATGGGGACCACCACCCGGATAAAGAACGCCCAGTCGGACGCTCCGTCAAGACGCGAACATTCCAGCAGTTCTTTGGGAACATTGACCTGAAAATAGGTTCGGGTGATGATCAGCTGCCAGACGCTCATTGCGCCAGGAAGGATCATGGCCCAGGGCGTGTTGAGCATGCCCAGACTTTTGACCACCAAATACGACGGAATCATGCCGCCTGCAAAGAACATGGTGAAGACAAAGACCATCATCAGCAATCGATGGCCCGGCATGTCAGTCCGGGAAATTGCGTACCCTCCCGCAATAGTTGCAAATGTTGCGAAAACGGTGACGGCGGCCCCGTAGAAAACGGAGTTGATCAGCCCACGAAAGATCAACGGGTATTCGAAAATTGCCTTGTACCCGTCCAGCGAGAACCCGACCGGCCACAATGTCACCTGGCCTGAATTGACGGCCAGAGGATCCGAGAAGGATGCGCTCACAACGAAAATCAGCGGATAAATAATGGAGAGCCCGAGCAGCAGCATGATCACTACGAGCAGCGTATTGAGGATACGGTCACCTTTCGGTTCCTTGATCTTCCGCGCATGACTCTTCCTGCCGGTTGGCTCGGGACGGAGCCGTCCAGGGCGCAATGCCCTTCGTTCGCGCATCGTACTCACGTTTGCTCCATTCGAGTTCAGTTGACCCCTCAAGGGGTCGTATGTGATCTAGACCATTTCTACAGCCATCCGATGTTTGCTGTCAATATCATGACACAAACTCCCAAAAACGCACATCCTTCCCTGAACTAATACCTTTGGGGCGAAATTCATCCGATGAACTCGATCAGGCTGGTTTTGGAATGGCTCCAGAACCATCGCCGATTGACCTACATGGAACCGATAATAGATAGGACATGGAATCTCCACAAAGCGTTCGCAGGCTGTTCAGGCGTACTAGTCCGATCGGTTTTGAGTGCGCGGAGGATAGCCAATGCGCGTCGGGCGGCTTTGACAATTTTAGTTGCTCCGGCATTTTCAGAACGTGTATGACGATGCGCAGCGCGCCGGCAACGCGGGCTACTTCGCCTCACCTTCCGGCAACCGCGCTTCCCACTTCCCAGGCGCCATCGACTCGCACACGACCTAGCAGATGCCAAGGCGGCCATCCATCAAGGCCTGGATTGTCCGCTGGAAAAGTAGTCTTCAAGCGCCTTCTCGACCAGAGGGACGGCAACCGGCATGGAACCGGACCGCAAGGACTCGGCAGCAGATGCGGCAGTCGCCACGGCCTCCCTCGCCGCGATTGGAGAGGTATCGGTGGCGCCACCGTGGCGGATAAATCTCATGAACTCTGCCATCGTCCGCTGGTCTGCACCGCCGTGGCCTGATTCATCTCCGCCAATGACATATTCCACGTCACCATCCGGCTGGTACTCGTGACGTTTTTTCCAAACCTTGATGACGCCTCCACCGGTGTCACCAAAGTTCTCCATGCGCCCACGGCTGCCAATGACCGTGTAGTTTCGCCAATAATCGGGCGTAAAGTGGCATTGTTCGTAAGATGCCAAGGCACCGTTGTCCAGACGCATGTTGACCATGGAAATGTCTTCTACGTCGACGACAGGGTTTAGGTCCCGCTGTGATTCCGGCGGCCAGTTGTCCATGCTAAACCATTCGCCCATCAGGCGGCCTGTGTTGTCCGCCCGAGAGGGATTGACTCCATAAATCATGAGATCACCCATTGCCGAAACGGTTCTTGTGTAGCCGCCGGCGAGCCAATGGATTACGTCGATGTCGTGTGCACCCTTTTGCAGCAGCAGCGTGTTGCTGTAGCGCCGGTCGGCGTGCCAGTCCTTGAAATAGTAGTCTCCACCGTGGCCCACGAAGTGCCTGCACCAGACGGCTTTGACGTCGCCAATCTCCCCGCGCTCAATGATGCTGCGCATCATCGTAACCACGCTCATGTGGCGCATGTTGTGTCCAACGTACAGTCGGCTGCCGGATTCAAATGCGGCGGCCAGTATCCGGTCGGCGTCCGCCGCCGTCGTCGCCATCGGCTTTTCAAGATAGACAGCGATGCCGGCCCGAAGAAGGTGTTCAGCCACGTCTGCGTGCTGGTCGTCAGGGACCGTGACAATCGCCGCGTCAACACCATGATTCACAAAATCCCGGTAGTCGCCGATAAAAGGCACGCTGGTACCGAAGAGCTCGGTCGAGCGCTTCACTGCTGCTGGACTGATGTCAGCCGTGACAACAAGTTCAGCACAATTTCCAACGGCCGAAACCCATTCACCGATAGTTGCCCGCGCACCAACACCAACCAGGCCAACTCGAAGAACGCGATCCTGATCTTTCTGTCCACTCATCGAACACCCTCCGGCTCTGTTGTCGGTGCCGCGTAGCCGTTCGGAATGCTGGGCATTCCAACATCCGGGTCCCCCACATACACGCAGGCAGAGGCAAGCCTGCCGTTTTTCCCGTTGAAATTAACCCGCAGCGTACTGGCGCTGGTGGCATCCACCTGATGTATCCTGCGTATCCCGACGGTCTGGCCGGCTGCCAACTCCGTGCCGTCCACGGAGATGGTGTGATGGCTGAGTCCCTGTCCATTCACAAGGTCCTCCACGAGTTCAATGTGAGTAAACTTGGTCTGCTGCGGCAAAGTTAAGCTGGCGCCATCCCCATCGTTGTCAACCACAGCGTCAATTCGTCCCGAGAACCGACGGTCCAGCTCCGTTCGCCAGGCGTCCACCGTTTTGCGGTCCTCTTCCGGGATCCGTCCACGCCGATCCGGGGCAAGGTTCAGAAGCAGGTTAGCTCCCATGCCGACGGAACGGTAATAGATGGCGAGCAGGTGCTCCACGGACTTGGCTTCATCTCCGGAATTCCAAAACCAGCCCCGTCGGATCGAGACGTCACATTCCGGCGGCAAGTAGGCCATCGAATCCAGCTTGGTGGCAGAGTCTGTGTACTGATCGTTGTCAGTTTTTGCGACCACATAGTTGACCGGGTCGCTGGCCAAGCCGTCCTCGTTCCCGACCCAGCGTATGGTGGGACGGCCCATGTTGAAGATCATGGCCTCCGGCTGGTGTTCGTGAATGACGGCAGTAATCCTGCCCCAGTCATAACTACGGCCCGCGGACCCAGCCCCGTCAAACCAGAGTTCCATGAGGGGCCCGTAGTCCGTGCACAGTTCGGTCAGCTGCCGTACGTAGAAATCGTCATAAGCTGCCGGATCGCCATAGCTCGGTGCGTTCCTGTCCCATGGGGATAGATAAATCCCAAATCCCATTCCGGCGCGGGCGCATGCCTCCGACACCTCCAGGACAACGTCACCCCTGCCATCCTTCCAGGGGGAAGACGCCACTGAATACTCGGTGGTGGACGTGGGCCATAAGCAAAATCCGTCGTGGTGCTTGGCTGTCAATATAAGGTATTTGGCACCGGCAGCCTGGGCGGCAGCCACCCAGTTGTCGGCGTCCAGCCCGCTTGGATTGAAGCTGGCTGCGGGCAACGTTCCGTCGCTCCATTCCAGCGCCGCAAAGGTGTTGACGCCATAGTGGATGAAAATGCCGAGCCCAAGTTCTTGCCAGCGGAGTTGGGCGGGTGTCGGTGCGGGCGGCTTCATCATCAGCCCCATTCCCCCAATGCGCCAAATTGTCCGGCAAGATGCTTGCCGGCCGGGCGCGCACCGACCATTCTTAGTGTGGATGTCATACTTTGGAACCCCTTATGATCTCGTTGTGATGAGTTGGGCACGTTTGGCACCAAGATCACCTCTTGCTTCTGCGCCATTGCAAAGGCTTCAACCGAGACTACGGGATGCATGGACACCGAACAACATGAACATCCGATGTTTTCACCTGTCTTCGTGAGATTTGGTCAAATTTAGACTCTGATCCAGATATTCATCCGATCTTATGCGAGATCGGACAAGTCCTTCCGGAACCTGCACCGGCAGCCAAGATCGCGGCCAGCGCCCTGGCCCGGCCAATTCCGCCCGAACGTCCACGCTGGAACAACCCGGAGGCGCTCCGCCACGTGGCAACTTGGCTTCCGCGGCCAGACCCGATCAATGACCATAGACATCCGACGATTTCTGTCCCTTCCTTTGGATTTTTTCCTCTCTTTGCCATATCCTGAGTGACATTGATCGAATATCCATGAATACATATGATGAATCATCGGCTCTTTGGCGGTCGCTTCGCATCAACGGACTCTCCAAGCTGCACCATCCGGCCAGCAGCCGATCGTCAGACAGCTCCAGATCTGAACACGCAAGCGCCAGGGACAGATGGCACCGGGCCGGCCCTGACACCGTTCCTTCCTGCCGACACGGACTTTGGGACCAGTAGCCCGCCGCCAACACTCCAAGAGAATTAGGTCATCACCATGTCGCACACACTCAGATACGACTCACCGGCTTCACAGTGGCTGGAAGCCCTTCCCCTGGGCAATGGTCACACCGGCGCGATGGTGCATGGCCGCCCGTGGCGTGAACTGATTCAACTCAATGACTCGACTGCATGGTCAGGAAGCCCCCTCAGCGAAGGCTCAAACGGACTCGTCCCCCGCGATGTTGCCGCCAGTGCACTCTCCCGTTCTCGACGCGCACTCTTTGCCGGTGACCATGCTGCCGCGCTGACCGAAGTCCAGCGCCTTCAGGGCCGGTATTCGCAGAGCTATCTGCCGTTCGCTGACCTCTGCGTCACTTCCTCGGTGACCGGCGACACCACCCCTAATTCAGGGTGTCAGACCAAAGTCACCGAGTTCTCGCGCACCCTGGATTTGCGCACTGGGGAACACGTGACCCGATACCTCATCGACGGCAGAGAAATGCGCATGTCGACCATCGTCTCCGCACCGGACGGTGTTCTGCAGATGAACATCGTCAGCCGGGTGCCGCTGACTCTCCAGATCGACATCCAAACTCAGCTTCGGGTTGTAACGAAAGCGGGCGCCGCGATGCGCACATCCCTCGACATGCTCATGCCCAGTGATGTCGCCCCGCCCTTCGAACGCGGGGAGGGTGTCAGCTACTCTGATGTGACCGGGGAAGCCATGCATGGCGTGGTCGTCGCTGGCTGGACCCACGACGGCGAGGCATGCGACGGGCCGCTCTTGGAAGCGAAGGGAGTCACCACTTGCACGATCGTGCTTGCAACCGAGACCGGCTTTACCGGATTCGGCAATCCGATCGACCAGGATGGGACTGCCGCCATGCAGCAGGCGGAGAAGCGGGTGACATGCGCTCTCGAAAGCGGCGCTAATTCTGTGCGGGCGCGCCAACGGAATGATCACCAAGCCCTGTACGATCGGGTGTTACTCAGCCTTGGCGGAGCCAGCCACGCCAAACATACCGGGCCCACCACCGCACTGATTGGCTCGTCGCAGCATGCCATCGATCTCACGTGTCTCCTCTTCCACTACGGCAGATACCTCCTCATCTCGTCGTCCCGGGCTGGCGGCGCTCCAGCCAACCTCCAAGGACTATGGAATGCGGAGCTCAGGCCTCCGTGGAGCTCGAATTACACCCTAAATATCAACACGGAAATGAATTACTGGCCCGCCGAGACCGCCAACCTCCGCGAATGCCTCCCGCCCTTGTTCGACCTCATCTCAGCACTTCGCAAAACTGGCAGCGACACTGCAAAACGGCTCTATGGTGCCCGCGGGTGGGTCGCCCACCACAACTCAGACCTATGGGCCTACACGTCCCCCGTGGGCATGGGGAGTGCAGATCCAGCATGGGCGTTTTGGCCTTTGGCATCAGCCTGGCTATGCCTGCACGTTTGGGAACACATCCGTTTCGGTGCCGATGAAGACTTCGCGCGGTCAACCGCATTTCCCATCATCCGGTCGGCATCCGAGTTCTACCTCGACTGGCTGTTCGAATTGCCGGACGGAACCCTCGGCACGGCCCCATCAACGTCGCCCGAAAACCACTTCGTGACGGCGGACGGCGTCCCCTCCGCCCTCGGCACTTCGTCGACCGCCGACCTGACGCTCATCAGGCTTTTGTTCGACGCACTCGAGGATCTCGCGGTGCGGTTCGACCTGTCAGCTGATGCCGTTGTGCAGGAGGTCCGGAGCATCCGGGGCCGTCTCACCGTTCCGGGCCCCGGCCGTAATGGCTTCATGCGCGAGTGGGCGGCGGACGATCCGCAGGCTGAGCCACAACACCGCCATTTGAGCCACTTGATCGACATTTTCCCTGGAAACGGAGATGCCGGCAACCAGAAAGCCGCCATCCGGAGCCTCGAAGATCGCGGCGATGACTCGACAGGCTGGTCCCTGGCATGGAAGCTGGTCATGCGCGCACGACTCGGCCAGCCCGACAAGGTAGCTGACCTGCTGCGGCTCTTCTTAAGGGCGGCACCCGCCAGCGTTGATGGCCAGCAGGGAGGGCTCTATCCGAATTTGTTCGCGGCCCATCCGCCGTTTCAGATCGACGGAAACTTTGGGTACGTCGCCGGGATCGCGGAGGTTCTCCTGCAGAGCCATGGCGCGGCGATCGAGCTCCTGCCTGCGCTCCCGCAGGATTGGCCGGCGGGGTCCGTTCGCGGACTTGTCGCACGGCCGGGTATCGTCGTCGATCTGGAGTGGGCGGGCAACGAGTCGGGCACACCCAGGCTGGTCTCTGCCCAATTGCGTTCCCGCGACGGAGATAGGCGGCATGATGTAAAGGTGGCCTTCTGCGGGGGCCATTGCCAAGTCGAGATCCTGCCGGGCACGACAGTCACGCTGACACCTTCGGACTTCGCTCGATGACCGCGCTGCCCGTCACTATTGACGTTACAAATTTCGGGGCAGACCCCGACGGGACGCTCGACTCCGCACCAGCGATCCGGGCGGCATTCGCACACGCCAGCCGGGCTGACGGCGCCACCGTGGTCAATTTCCCGCATGGGCGGTATGCGCTCTGGCCTGAGCACGCCGAAAAACGCGAACTCTACGTCTCCAACACTGTGGGGGACGACCAAAGCCATCGTGTAAAAACCATCGGAGTGCTCATCGAGAATGCCACGGACCTCACCGTCGTTGGAAATGAATCGACGCTCATATTTCACGGCTTGCAGACCACCATCGCTGTCATCGACTCGAAACGCATCAGTGTGACGGGCCTGGTGATCGACTTTGCCGTCCCGACCGTTGTCGACGCCACCGTCGTTGAAACCGGGCTCCAAGAGGGGCGGGCTTACCGGATTCTCTCCATTCCCGCCTCGAACCCGTTCCAAATCCATGGCAATTCGCTTGTCTGGCATGGCGGCACCAGCCCGCAGACGGGAGAGGAATACTGGTCGGGTCGAAATGGGCTCGAATACACCCAGGTGCATGACCCCAGGTCGCAGCGCACTTATCGCATCCCGCAGAATCCATTGTTCGAGGGTGTCGTCCGCATCTCAGGCTTGGGCGGACACCGGGTTCGCATCGACTACGAGACGGACCAGCCAAGCGACGACACCGGGCTTGTCTATCAAATGCGCAACATCACACGCGACCATCCCGGCATGCTGATCCTCGAGAGCGCCGACGTCACGTTGGAGCGGATGCGCGTGCACTTTTTGCATGGATTCGGAATCGTCGCCCAGCTGAGCCGCAATATCACCATAGACGCCCTGTCGTTTCAAACTCCCAAAGGAAGCGGTCGCAGCACCGCCGGATTCGCCGATTTCATCCAGCTGTCCAGCGTCGCCGGGGAGGTCGTGGTGCGGAACTGTGTCTTCGACGGACCGCACGACGATCCGATCAACATCCACGGCACTTATCTGCGCGTGGTTGGCCTGCCAAGCCCGCACTCTCTGACACTGAGATATGAGCATCATGAAACGGCTGGGTTCCCGCAGTTCTTCCCTGGAGACGAGGTTGAGATCGCCGACAGCCGAACCCTGCTGCCGGTGGCCGAGGGCATGACCGTTGTAGCGGTTGACGGTCCGTCGGGAAGAGACCACCAGCACGATCTGCGCACACTGACAATCGCCTTCGACCGGCCCCTGCCGGAGGTGGCGAATTTAGGCGAAGAGGCGCTGTCGCACCTTGTGGCGGAAAATGTCAGTTACACACCGAAGGTGACGATCTCAGGCAACCGATTTGCCAACATTCCGACCCGGGGGATTTTGGTGACCACCCGTCGTCCCGTTGTCATTGAGCGAAACCGGTTTGAGCGCATATCGATGGCCAGCATCTACATTTCGGCAGATGCGCAGGAGTGGTTCGAGTCCGGTCCGGTGCGTGACGTCAGTATCGCTGGCAACGAATTCGTTGATCCGTCAAGCCCTGTCATCCTGATCGAACCGACCAATGCGATCCTGGATCCAGGGCAACCGGTGCACGGCAGCATCCACATCACGGGAAATGTCTTCCAAGCCAATGAGGCGACACTTGTCGATGCCCGCAGCGTTTCTGAGCTGAGATTCGAGCGAAATCGAATCGAGTCCGGACCGCCCGCCGGCGAGCCGGACACGCCGACCTTCCGCCTGCGGGGAGTGCGGAGTGCGATGGTTGCGAACAACAGCTTACCTGCCGGCGTCTTACCGACAACTGAGACTGCTGGTTGACCCTCTGGGCTCAAGCCGGCGGATGAACCACGGCGAAAAGGCCCATGCCTCAGTGCACATTTCATTTCACGAACGCACGGAGGAAAGCGGAATGCCCCATGAAGTGCCCCATGTAACACGCAATTGCCCTCACATCTGAAGGTAGGCTCGCTCCGCAGTTCCATTCCACACAGCCGCAGCTTCACCTGCACTGAGCGTCCCAACGAGTTCCGAAACAGGACCCACCATCTCCGCATACGGCGCCCCCAGCAGGCTCACGGGCCAGTCGCCGCCGAACATGAGCCGGCTAGGCCCGAACGCTTCCAGGGCAATGTCCCAGACGTAATGCAGGGCGTCGGCCGTGTACAGGGCACCGTCGCAATGCAGCCCCGAAACCTTGGCCACGGTATTTGGCAGCGCGGCAACCGCCCGCAGCTGCCGCGCCCAAAGCTCCAGCTCCGCCGTCGAACCGGCCCGCGGCGGTTTCCCCAGGTGGTCCACCACCACCGTCAGCCCGGGGATTTCGGCGGCGAGAGCAGCAACCTGGCCCAGATGGCGCGGAAACGCATCCGGTACATCGAAGGGGATGCCTGCGGCTGCCAGCATTCGCAGGGATTCCCGCACGGCGGGCAGCTCCAGCACGTCCGGCCGGGGGTCGCCATGGACCAGGGTGCGCACGCCGCAATATTTGGGGTGTTCCCGCCACGTCTCCAATAGCTCGGCCGCGGCGGCCGGGTCCTCCAACGGCAGCCAGCCGACCACCCCGGCAATCCAGTCATGCCCGGCCGCGTTTTCCAGCATGGCCTCGGTGTCTGCGGCGGTGTCGTCCGCCTGGACCAGGATGGCGCGCTGCACGCCCGCCGAGGCCAGCGCCTGGCGGGCCTCGCCGGCGTCGTAGCTCCTGTTCAAGCTGCCGTGCTGCGGCCCCAGCCAGGAATACCGCCCCTCCCCCACTTCCCACAGGTGCAGGTGCGCATCGAGACGGACGACGCCGTCCCCCGCCTTGGGTGCGGTCCCGGCCAGGGCGGGGGTTGGGCCGGGCCTAGGCACGGACCAGCTCCGCGGCCAGCAGCCCGCGGTCCACCATGGCGCCCCACAGCCCGGCGGGAATGTCGGCAGCCATGCGCTGCGCCGTCTGCGTGATCTGGCCTGCGCCGGAGGCCCCCACCACCACGGAGCGAACCGCCGGGTGGCCGGCCGCGAATTGCAGGGCTGCGGCCGGGAGCTCCACGCCAAAGTCGGCGCAGCAGGCGGCCAGCGCCCTTGCACGGGCCAGAATGCCGGCCGGCGCGGGGGCGTAGTTATACATGGCACTGGAGGGCACCGCGGGCCGTGCCAGCAGGCCGGAATTGTAGACGCCCACGTTGACCACGCCCACGCCGCGTTCGGCACACAGCGGCAGCAGGTCCGCGGCAGCCGGCTGTTCCAGCAGCGTGTACCTGCCCGCCAGCATGATGAGATCCAGGTCTGCAGCCCGGACGCAATCACGCAGGGCGTCGGAAGAGTTGGCACCCACCCCGATGGCGCGCACCAGCCCCTCCCCACGAAGCTTCTCCAACGCCGGCAGGGCCTGGGCGATGCCGGCCTGGAGGTCGTAGAAGTCCGGATCGTGCAGGTAGGCAATGTCGATCCGGTCCAGGCCCAGGCGCTCCAGGGAATCCTCAATGCTGCGTCGGATGCCGGCCTCCGACGGGTCCCAGCGGCGCTCGGTGTCGGCTGGCACGTCAAAACCCTGCGTGTCGCGGGCGCCGGACGGGTTGTCCACGGCTTCCAGGATCCGCCCCACCTTCGTGGAGATGACAAATTCGTTCCGTGGTTTCGTAGCCAGGAATGAACCCACGCGGCGCTCGGACAGGCCCAGGCCGTAGTGTGGGGCGGTGTCGAAGTACCTGATGCCCGCGTCCCACGCGGCACCCAAGGTGGCGGCAGCAACGGCGTCGTCCATGGCGCGGTACAGGTTGCCGATGCCGGCGGCGCCAAAACCCAGCCGGCCCAGCTCCGGCAGGGTCATGGGAGGCCCCAGACCTTGGCCAGGCCCAGGTCGTCACCGGAGTAGTCGTCCTCCACCTCGAGCAGTTCCGCCATGACCGCCTGCCACGCGATGTTCACGGGGTTCGCGGCCAGTTCCCGGCGCATGGCCTGGTAGTCCGCCACCTCCACCACGTGGAAGAGCTCGCGGCCGGTGCGCCAGATGTCCCAGCCGGTGACTCCTGCGGCCCGGAGGGCGGCGTCGAGCTCGTCACTGATCCGGGCGTGGACGGCGTCGTATTCGGCCTCCTTTCCGGCCTTGAGGCGGGTGTGCAGGGCGATCTTCTGCATTAGATGTCACTTTCTTCGATGAGAAACAGCTCGATGACGGGCACCACCGCGTTGGGACGCTGTATGGGCAGCTTGAGCGTTAGGGTCCCGGGAGCCTGCCCGGCCGGCGTCATGTTCCCTGCTTCCTGGTCCGCATCCAGCACCGACATGGCCACCTCGGAGGCATCGCCCAACAACTGCGCATAGGCCACCTTTCCTGCCAGTCCGGGCAGGTGGAGGTGCTCAAAGGGCCATGCGAAAAGGTGCACGTACAGGCGGTTGCCGCGGCGCGTGTACCGGCAGTCCTGTGGCGGCACCAGGGCCGATGCCCCGGCGCCGTAAATGGACCGGCCGTGGACGCGCAGCCACTCGCCCATGCCGGCCAGCGTCTCCCGGGCGCGCACATCAATCTCACCCCGGGCCGTGGGGCCCACGTTGAGCAGCAGGTTCCCGCCCTTGGCAACACCGTCAACCAGCATTCGCACCAGCAGGTCCGCCGGCTTGTAGTCGAGGTTGTCCCGGTCGTAGCCCCAGCTGCCATTGAGCGTCTGGCAAGCCTCCCAGGGCACTTCCCGGCCGCCGCTCATCATGGCACCGGCGGGCTGGTACTGCTCGGGCGTCACAAAGTCTCCGGGGATGTCCAGTCGGTCGTTGACGATGATTCCCGGTTGCAGCTCCCGAACCATGGCCATGAGCTCCTCGGAACCCCAGTCCTTGCGGCCCTTGCCAGGGAACTTGTCCCCCGCCGGGACGGTGCCGCCGGCGTTGGGATAGGAGAAGTCGAAAAAGAGGTAGTCAATCTGGCCGTAGTTGCTCAACAGCTCACGCACCTGGCCGTGCAGGTAGGCCCGGTACCTGGCCATGTCGCGGGTCTTGTTGATCTCCCCTGCGTCCGGACGGTCCCTGTCCGGATGAAACGCGTCAATCGGGAAGTCCGGGTGGTGCCAGTCAATGAGCGAGTGATAGAAGCCCACCTTCAGCCCGGCCTCCCTCAGCGCCTCAACGTAGGGTCCCAGCAGGTCCCGTCCACAGGGCGTGTTGGGGGCCTTGTACTCCGTAAGCGCCGTATCCCACAGGCAGAACCCCTCGTGGTGCTTGGTGGTCAGGACCACGTATTTCATGCCGGCCGCCTTGGCCGCGGCAGCCCATTCACGCGGATCGTAGAGGTCCGGGTCAAAGTGGTCAAAGTACTTCCTGTACTTCGCCGCGGGGATCCGCTCGTGGTTCATGACCCATTCATGCCGGGCAGCCAGGGAGTACAGCCCCCAGTGCACAAACATGCCAAAGCGGGCTTCCGTGAACCAGGGCGCGTGGTCTATCTGCACTTGCTGCTGCACCGTCTTAAACCGCTTCCGTCAGGGCCCCGGGGGCCGCCTGCGCTTGGGCGTCGTCGCGCCAGAATTTCCCGTCGGGGAAAGTGTATTCCGCGATCGAGGCCCCCTGCATTTCACTGCCACCACCCGGTGCGGACGGCGGCCAGTAGCAGCCTCCGTGGACGTCGATGGGTACCACGAAGTGTTCGTGCAGGTGGTCAACAAACTCGATCATGCGGCCCTCCTTGGTGCCGGAGACGGCCACGAAGTCGAACATCGAAAGGTGCTGGACCGCCTCGCACAGGCCCACGCCGCCGGCATGCGGGCACACGCGCACCCCGAACTTGGCAGCAAGCAGCAGGATGGCCACGTTCTCGTTGACCCCGGCCACACGTGCGGCGTCAATCTGGAGCACCTGCAGGGCATCCGCCTGCAGCATCTGCTTGAACACAATCCTGTTCTGCACATGTTCGCCCGTGGCGACCGGGATGGGGGCCACGCCGCGCGCAATCGCCGCGTGCCCCAGGATGTCGTCCGGGCTGGTGGGCTCCTCGACCCAGGCAATGTCAAAGCTTGCCAGGTGCGTTATCCACTCAATGGCCTCGGCCACGCCCCAACGCTGGTTGGCGTCGACGGCAATCTTGATGCCGGGCCCGACGGCGGCGCGGGCCGTTTGCAGCCGCCTCACGTCGTCCGCCAAGTCGGCCCCGACCTTGAGCTTGATCTGCTTGAACCCGTCGGCGACCGCTTCGCGGGCCAGGCGTGCCAGCTTCTCATCAGAGTAGCCCAGCCAGCCGGGTGTGGTGGTGTACCCGGGGTATCCCTCAGCCAGCAGCCTTGCGGTGCGTTCGGCCCGGCCGGGCTCCGCCGCACGCAGGATGTCCAGGGCTTCGCCGGGGGTGAGCGCGTCCGTGAGGTACCGGAAGTCCACCAACTCGACCAGTTCCTCAGGGGTCATGGTGGCCAGCAGCTGCCACAGGGGCAAGCGGGCCCGTTTCGCCTTCAAATCCCAGAGCGCATTGATGACGGCCCCAATGGCCATGTGCATAACGCCCTTTTCCGGCCCCAGCCAGCGAAGCTGTGAATCGTGGGCCAGCAGTTTCCAGGTGGCGCCCATGTCCGCCAGCAATTCCTCTGCATTGCGCCCCAACAGGTAGGGGGTCAGTGCCGAGATGGCTGCCGTTTCCACATCGTTGCCGCGACCGATGGTGAACACAAAACCGTGGCCTTCGAGGCCGTCTTCGCTGTCCGTCACCACGCGCACATAGGCTGCGGAGTAGTCCGGATCCGGGTTCATGGCATCCGATCCGTCCAGCTCCCGGGACGTCGGAAACCGGACGTCGCTGGTCTCCACGGCGATGACTGTACTCACGTATTGGCTCCTCAAAAAGTTCTCCCGGACCGACGGTCCTTGAAACCAGCTAAACATCGGATGTTTTGCATGTCAAGATTGTTCCAAGTACGCAAAAACTTGAAACTTGTGGGTAAAGTGGCTAAAAAGCTCAGATGTTAAGGACCGTCTCTGGTCCTTGGCCCAGAATCCCCGGCCCCGAGGCCGGGGCCGTTGTAAGGAAAGTATCCGATGAAGATTGCACGTCTTGGCGAGCCCGGGCTGGAAGTTCCCGTCGCGATCACCGCCGGGCCCGACGGCGTGGAGCGCAGCTACGATGCCCGCGCCGTCACGTCCACCATTGACGGCGCGTTCCTGGCCGGCGGCGGGATCGACAAGCTCCGCGCCGCCGCCGCGCGCGGCGAACTCCCCGTCCTGGCAGGCGCCGCCGCCCTGCGGGTTGCCTCCCCGCTGGCCCGGCCCAACAACGTGGTCTGCATCGGCATGAACTACGCCGCGCACGCCGCGGAGTCCGGCGCCGAACCGCCCACCATCCCGGTGGTGTTCCTCAAGCCCAACAACACCGTCGCCGGGCCCTTTGACCCCGCACCCATCCCCCCGCTCTCGGCCAAATACGACTGGGAAGTGGAACTGGGCGTGGTGATCGGGCGCGAGGCCAGCTACCTGGCCAGCGTGGAGGAAGCCGCCAGCGTGGTGGCCGGGTACCTGATCGCCAACGACCTCTCCGAACGCGAATACCAGCTCCCCGGCGCCGCCGGCCAGTGGACCAAGGGCAAGTCCCTGCCCCAGTCCACCCCCCTGGGCCCCTGGCTGGTCCCCGCCTCCGACGTCGACGCGAACACGCTCCAACTCAAAAGCTGGGTCAACGGCGAACCCCGCCAGGACTCCAACACCGCCGACCTCATCTTCGACGTCCCCACCCTCATCCACCACCTCAGCCACTACATGCTCCTGGAACCCGGCGACGTCATCCTCACCGGCACCCCCGAGGGCGTGGCCCTCTCCGGCCGCTTCCCCTACCTCCAGGATGGCGACGTCGTGGAACTGGAAATCACCGGACTGGGCCGCCAACGCCAGCAATTCTTCCGGGCTGGCACGGCCGCCCCGACACCACCCCCCGCCGCAACCCCCACCGCAACCACCGCCCCCGCACCCGCACCCCTGAAAGGGGCATAAATGAGCCAGGAACTGAGCAACCTCACCGCCGTCGTCACCGGCGGCGCGTCCGGCATCGGCGCCGCCATCGCCGCCAAACTCCAGGCCATGGGCGCGAACATCGCCGTCCTGGACCTCAACCCCGCCAACCTGCCCGAAGGCCAGCTCGGCTTCACCTGCGACGTCTCCAACGACGCCTCCGTCCGCGCCGCGATCGAGGGCACCGCCGCCGCGTTCGGGGGCGTGGACATCCTCATCAACAACGCCGGCATCGGCGCCCAGGGCACCGTGGAATCCAACGACGACCAGGAATGGCACCGCGTCTGGGACATCAACGTCATCGGCATGGTCCGGGCCTCCCGGGCCGCCCTGCCACACCTGCGCAACTCCCCCGCCGCCGCGATCGTGAACACCTGCTCCATCGCCGCCACCGCCGGCCTCCCCCAACGCGCCCTCTACTCCGCCACCAAAGGCGCCGTGCTCTCCCTGACGCAGGCCATGGCCGCCGACCACCTCCGCGAAGGCATCCGCGTCAACGCCGTCAACCCCGGCACCGCCGACACCCCCTGGGTGGGCCGCCTGCTCGACTCCGCCGACGACCCCGCCGCCGAACGCGCCGCACTCAACGCCCGCCAACCCCACGGCCGCCTCGTCCAACCAGACGAAGTCGCCGGCGCCGTCGCCTACCTCGCCAGCCCCCTCTCCGGCTCCACCACCGGCACCTCTATCGCCGTCGACGGCGGCATGCAAGCCCTCCGCCTCCGCCCCGCCGGCGAGTAACCCTCCCTCAGAATTGGGTCACTTTCGCCCGACGCACGTGCAGTAACTGAGGGAGCCCCTCACACAAAACACCCCCGTTCGTGCGGGAGCGTCGGCCAAAACACCCCCATTCGTGCGGGAGCGTCTGGAGACATGTGGCGGCGAGTGTTTGGAACGCGGGCCATGCCGAGGCAACTGAAGTACCAGCCCCGGCAAATGCCGGCGCTGGCCCACGCTACCCGGCCTGGGCGAGCACCAGCGGAAGGACCTGGTCCACGCCGGCCAGGCGCAACGCGCGCCCCGCCACGGTCAGCGTCCAGCGGCTGTCGACGAGGTCGTCAATGAGCAGGACCGGCCCGCGGCCGTAAGAGGAAACGGCAGACGCCAGCTCGGGACCCACGACGATCCTGTCCCAGACTCCGGCCAGCCGGTAGGCGCTGTTGCCGCCGCGCTGGCCGCTGGGCCCGCCAAAATCGAGCGACAGCTCGCCGAGGTACGGCAGCTGCCCAATGCCGCACATGGCCTGGGCCAGCGAGCGCACCAGCTCCGGCTTGGTCCGGGAGGGCATGGAGACGACGGCCACGGGCCTCCCCTGCCCGGCCCAGCGCGCCTGCCCCCAATCCCGCAGCACCGCCACGACGGCCTGAACCATGGCAGGGTCAACGGGGCCATCCACGGCTCCTGCCGCAAAGATGCTGCGCAGGGCGTTGCCCCAGCCCAGGTCCGTCAACCTGGCCAGCACGCGCCCGGGCGCCACCTGTTCTTCCGCCTTGATCTTGCCCTTGACCGGAACGCCGAGCCTGTCCATGCCGGTGGGCCACAGGGTGCGAGGGTCGATGGGCAGGCCGGCGTGGCTGAGTGATTCGCTGGCAGCCGCCACGGCCCCCGTGCCAATGTCGGTGGGAAACCAACGCCCGGCGCATGAGTCGCAGCGCCCGCACGGCGCCGCCGTTGAATCATCCAGCGCCGCGGCCAGATACTCCATGCGGCACCCGGCCATCCTTTCGTACTCGATCATGGACTGCTGCTCGTCCACCCTGGCCTGCGCAATGCGCTCATAGCGCTGCGAGTCATATGTCCACGGCACTCCCGTAGACTCCCAGCCGCCGGACACGCGCCGCACGGCACCGTCCACTGCCAGGACCTTCAGCAGCAGTTCCAGGGGTGTGCGCCGCAGGTCAACCCGTGCCTCAAGCGCCGGTGTGGACATGGGCTTGCCTGCCT
The DNA here is from genome assembly GCF_011045165.1 of Arthrobacter silviterrae. GTDB lineage: Bacteria > Actinomycetota > Actinomycetes > Actinomycetales > Micrococcaceae > Specibacter > Specibacter silviterrae. The sequence goes on along the minus strand of NZ_JAAKZI010000010.1, from coordinate 88,866 downwards.
GCCCCAGCGTCTCCAGGACCGTCGATGCCTTCTCCGCTGAAGGCATCGACGCCGTGGCAAAGTACTGCCAAATGTCCGCATCCTCGCTGCCGGGCAGCAGCAGCACGTCGGCGTTGGCGCTGCCACGACCGGCACGCCCCACCTGCTGGTAGTACGCCACGGGCGACGACGGTGCCCCCAGGTGGATGACAAAGCCCAGGTCCGGCTTGTCAAACCCCATGCCGAGGGCGCTGGTGGCCACGAGTGCCTTGACCTGGTTGTTTTTCAGGGCCTCCTCAAGGGACTCCCGTTCCATGGTGTCCGTGCGACCCGTGTACGCCTTGACCTCATGCCCGGCCTCGGCGAGCAACCGGGCGGTGTCTTCCGCGGCGGAAACTGTCAAGGTGTAAATGATGCCGCTTCCGGGAAGCTCCGCCAGATGGGTGAGCAGCCAGCCCAGCCGGTCGCGGGAGTCGGCGAGCCTCAACACCCCCAGGCGCAGCGACTTGCGCGCCAGCGGGCCGCGGATGGTAAATACACCGGCACCCAGCTGCTCCTCAATGTCAGCCACCACCCGCGAATTGGCCGTGGCCGTTGTAGCCAGCACGGGCACCGACGGCGGCAATTGGGCGATCAAGTCCGCAATGCGCCGGTAGTCCGGGCGGAAGTCGTGCCCCCAGTCGGAAATGCAATGGGCCTCGTCAATGACCAGCAGGCCGGTCCGCCGGATCAGCGTGGGCAGCTGATTTTCGCGAAAGGACGGGTTGGTCAGCCGCTCGGGGGACACGAGCAGCACGTCCACTTCGTCGGCTGCCAACGCCCGCGAGACCAGGTCCCATTCGGTGGCATTGGCGGAGTTGATGGCCATGGCCCGCACGCCGGCCCGTTCGGCGGCGGCGACCTGGTCCCGCATCAATGCCAGCAGCGGCGAGACAATCAGCGTGGGTCCGGCACCGCGGGCACGCAGCAACAGGGAGGAAACAAAGTAGACGGCCGATTTCCCCCAGCCGGTGCGCTGGACCACCAAAGCCCGGCGTCCGCCGTCGACCAGCGCCTCTATGGCCTCAAACTGGCCGTCGTGAAAATCGGCATCCGCACGCCCAACGAGCTTGCGCAGCACCACCAGCGCCTGGGCGCGCGTGGACCCGGCGTCCGCAACGGCATCACTTGCAGCGGCGCCGTCAAAGGTGGCGGCCTCAAAAGCAGTGCCGTCAAAAGTGGTGGACGGCTGGCCCGGGAACTGGTCTGGTGTCATGCACCCCAGTATTCCAGTGGGAACTGACAGACACCCCGCCACAAGGGCTCTGGGCAGCAATCTGTGGACAAGGGCACGCCTGTGGATAAACCCGCACGTATGCCCTGCGCTGTCGCACGGCGCCCGGTAGCATGGGGACGTGACTACTGCAGAGAATAACCCCGTTGACCTGTCCGCGTCGTTCAAGGCCTATGACGTGCGCGGCATTGTGGGCGAGACCATCACGGCCGCGTCCGTCCGGGCCGTGGGCGCCGCGTTTGTCGATGTGCTCGGGCTGAAGGGCGAAACGGTGCTGGTGGGCGGGGACATGCGCCCATCCTCCCTCGGATTCTCCCAGGCGTTTGCCGAAGGCGCCTCGGGCCGCGGCGCCAAGGTGCAGCTGCTGGGCTTGATTTCCACGGACGAGCTCTACTTTGCCTGTGGCGCGCTCAACGCGGCAGGGGCAGTGTTCACCGCCAGCCACAACCCCGCCACCTACAACGGCATCAAAATGGCCAAGGCCGGGGCTGTACCGGTCTCCTCCGAAACCGGACTCATGGACATCCGGGACCTGGCCCAGCAGTACCTCGCCGACGGCATCCCCGCCGGTGACGCCGGCACGGTCACGGACATCGACGTGCTGAAGAAGTACGCCGAATACCTGCGCTCCCTCGTGGACCTGAGCGGCTCCCGCCCGCTGAAGATTGTGGTTGACGCCGGCAACGGCATGGCCGGCATGACCACCCCCGCCGTCCTGGGGGACACGCTCCTGCCGGGCCTTCCCTTTGAGATCGTGCCCCTCTACTTTGAGCTGGACGGCACATTCCCGAACCACCCGGCCAACCCGCTGGAGCCGGCCAACCTGCTTGACCTGCAGGCCGCCGTCGTCAAGCACGGCGCTGACATCGGCCTGGCGTTCGACGGCGACGCGGACCGCTGCTTTGTCATTGACGAGCTCGGCGCCCCGGTGTCGCCGTCGGCAGTCACGGCCCTGGTGGCCCGCCGGGAGATTGCCCGGGCCAAGGGCCTGGGCGAGGAACGCCCCGCAGTCATCCACAACCTCATCACCTCCCGCGCCGTGCCGGAACTGATCAACCACGACGGCGGCCGGGCCGTGCGGACCCGCGTGGGGCACTCCTTCATCAAGGCCGTCATGGCCGCCGAAGGTGCCGTGTTTGGCGGCGAACACTCCGCCCACTACTACTTCCGCGACTTCTTCAACGCCGACACCGGCATGCTGGCCGCCATGCACGTCCTGGCCGCGCTGGGCGAGCAGGACGGGCCACTGTCCGAGCTGGGCCGCGAGTACGAGCCCTACGTCTCCAGCGGCGAAATCAACTCACAGCTGGCGGACGTGCCCGCCGCCGTCGCCCGGGTCCGTGCCGCCTACACGCGCGACGGCGTCGCGGTTGACGAGCTCGACGGCGTCACGTTCACCGCCACGGACGGGAGCTGGTGGTTCAACCTGCGCGCCTCCAACACCGAACCCTTCCTGCGCCTGAACGCCGAGGCCGTGGACGCCACCACCATGGCCGATGTGCGCGACGACGTCCTGGCCCTGGTCCGCCAGTAACACCCGCCCAAGGAGAACCGTGCACGACGCTGCAGAAACAGACGACACGCTGGTCCAGGGGGATCTGAACAAGCTGATCGGCACGGCCCTGGGCGTGGCCGGCGACCAGCTCGAAGCCCACGGGGCCTTCGTGCCGGTGGGCCTGGTGGTCGACAACGGCGGCAGCATCAGCCTCGTGGCCGTGGCGCCAAACTCCGTGGAGGGGGACGGCGAGGAAGAACTGAACGCCGACGCGATGATCGCGGACTTGTTTCAGGCCCTGTCCCAGCAAAAGGGCCAGAACCGGGCGGCCGCCGTCGTGTGCGACATCCACCTGCCTGACGACGCAACTGATGCCATCCATGTCATGGCCGAGCACAGCTCCGGCGTGGCCGTTTCGGCGGTGCGCCCCTACCGCCAGACACCGGACGGCTGGGAGTTTGCCGAGCCGTTCCTGGAACCCGGCGACGGGCAAATCTGGGCCTAGCCGGTGCGCATCAGTGCCTTCTCCGACGTCAGCCTCCGCGTGCTCATGCTGCTGTCCACCCAAACGGAGCTGCTGACCACGCGCGAGCTGGCGACGCTGGTGGGAACCCCGTACAACCATGTCAGCAAGGCCGTGCTGAAGCTGCGGCAGATGGGCCTGCTGCTTGCGATGCGCGGCCGCAGCGGAGGCGTGCGCATCTCCGCGAAGGGCCTTCAGGCAACCGTGGGCAGCGTGCTGCGGGTCCTGGATGACCACACGGATGTTGCAGCCTGTGAAGCCGCATCAGGTGATTGCCCCCTGGCGCACGGATGCGGGCTGCGCGGTGCCCTCAACCAGGCCCGCGAGGCATTTTACGCCTCGCTGGACAACGTGACGATATCCAGCCTGGCCGCCACCCCTCCTGCCGGACCGGTCTTCGTGACATTGCACACACGCCAAAACGGTTGAACCGCGCCATCCCGCGAACTTTTCTACGACTCGTAGAAATGGTTGGATTTATTTAACTTAAATGTCGCATTTCAAATGCTACTTTGGGGTTGTCACCACGACTTCCACCCAAGGAGTACAGATGCTTTCGCAAAAATCACGGCCCCTGATCGAAGCCACCCTTCCCTTGGTCGGGGCCCGGCTGGGCGCCATCACGCCGAACTTCTACCGCCGCATGTTCGCCGCCCGCCCCGAGCTTTTGGATGGCCTGTTCAGCCGTGCCAACCAAAGCAACGGCGAACAGCAGAAGGCCCTGGCGGGATCAATCGCCGGGTTCGCCTCCGCCCTGGTCGCCAATCCGGATCTCATCCCCGAGCAGATGCTCAGCCGAATTGCCCACAAGCACACCTCCCTGGGCATCACGGAGGACCAGTACCCGATCGTCTACAAGTACCTCTTCGAGGCCATCTCCGAAGAGCTCGCGGATGTCATCACCGCCGAGATCGCGGACGCCTGGACCGAAGTTTACTGGCTCATGGCCAACGCGCTCATCAAGATTGAAAAGGGCCTCTACGCCATCCAGGCCAATGACAAACTGTGGATGCCCTGGACAGTGGTGGAAAAGAATCCCGCCGGAACCGATTGCATGACCTTCGTGCTGGAACCGGCTGACCCCACCCCCGTCACTGTGGCCCGCCCCGGCCAATTTGTTTCGGTCAGGGTGGCCCTGCCGGACGGCCTGCTCCAGTGCCGCCAATATTCCCTGTCGGCAGATGTGGAATCCACCACCCGCCGCGTGTTCACCACCAAGCGCGACGACGGCGGCGAGGTCTCCCCCGTGCTGCACCGGGACATACGGGTGGGGGACGTAGTGGAGCTTTCCAACCCATACGGCGACGTGACCCTGGACGACGGCGACGGCCCGGTGGTGTTTGCAACGGCCGGGATTGGCTGCACCCCTTCGGCGTCGGCCCTGCGCCTCCTTGCCACGACCGGCTCAGACAGGGACGTCATGGTGCTCCATGCCGAGAAAAACCTCCAGGCATGGGCGCTGCGCGAGCAGATGACCCGCGACGTTGACGCGATAGACGGCGCCCGACTGCAGCTCTGGCTGGAGGAGCCGGCGGACGGGTTCAACAAGGGCTTCATGACGCTGGACGGCCTGGACATTCCGGCCGGCGCGTCCATGTATGTGTGCGGCCCGCTGCCGTTCATGAAGGCCATCCGCAGCCAGGCGCTCGACGCCGGCATCCCGGCCGCGAAGATCCACTACGAGGTGTTTGGCCCGGATCTCTGGCTGGCCGGGGCAAACTAGCCGCACACAAAGGGGCCCTGCCAGCGTCGACCACCGGTGGTCGACGCTGGCAGGGCCCCTTTGACGTTATGCTGCGAAGCGCTGCTTCAGGCCTTCGAGTTCGGCAGCCATTTCGGCCGGGAGCGAGTCGCCGAAGCGTGCGTACCACTCGTCAATGCCGGCCAGTTCGGCGTCCCATTCGCCCGCGTCGACCTTGAGTGCATCCGCCAGGTCCGACGGCGACACCTCCAGGCCGTCCAGGTCCAACGAGCCCTCGGCCGGGACAAAGCCAATGGGGGTCTCGACGGCGCCGGCCTTGCCCTCAATGCGCTCGATGGCCCATTTGAGCACGCGGCTGTTCTCACCGAAGCCCGGCCAGGCGAAGCCACCGGAGGAGGTGCGGCGGAACCAGTTGACCAGGAAGATCTTCGGCAGCCGGTCCGGATTGGCGTCTGCCGAGAGTTCGATCCAGTGCTTGAGGTAGTCGCCGGCGTCGTAGCCAATGAACGGCAGCATGGCCATGGGGTCCCGCCGGACCACGCCCACGGCACCGGTGGCGGCGGCCGTGGTTTCCGATGACAGCGTGGAGCCCAGGAAGATGCCGTGCGTCCAGTCACGCGCCTGCGTCACCAGGGGAATGGTGGTTTTGCGGCGGCCGCCGAACAGGATGGCGTTGATTTCCACGCCCTCCGGGGAGAAGTACTCCTGCGAAAGCATGTCCACCTGGGCGATGGGCGTGCAGAACCGGGAGTTGGGGTGTGCAGCCGGACGTCCGGAGCCGGGCGTCCAGCTGCTGCCCTGCCAGTCCGTCAGGTGGGCGGGGACCTGGTCGGTCATGCCCTCCCACCACACACCGCCGTCGTCGGTCAGGGCAACGTTGGTGAAGATGGAATTGCCCTTGGCAATGGCGGCCATGGCATTGGGGTTGGTGGACCAGCCGGTGCCGGGGGCCACGCCAAACAGGCCGGCTTCCGGGTTGACGGCGCGCAGCTCGCCTTCCTTGCCAAAGCGCATCCAGTTGATGTCATCGCCCAGGGTCTCGGCCTTCCAGCCCGGGACGGTGGGATCGAGCAGCGCCAGGTTGGTCTTGCCGCAGGCCGAGGGGAAAGCGGCTGCCACGTGGTAGCTCTTGTTTTCGGGGCTGGTGAGCTTGAGTATGAGCATGTGCTCCGCCAGCCAGCCCTCGTCGCGGGCCATGACGGAGGCAATGCGGAGGGCAAAGCACTTCTTGCCGAGCAGGGCGTTTCCGCCGTAGCCGGAGCCGTAGGAGAAAATGGAGCGTTCCTCGGGGAAGTGGACAATCCACTTCTCATCGCTGCACGGCCAGGCCACGTCCGCCTGGCCGGGCTCCAACGGGGCTCCGACGGAGTGGAGGGCGGGGACAAAGAATGCGTTGGTCTGCTCAATCTTGTGGAGCACATCGGCGCCAATGCGGGCCATGATGCGCATGGAGGCCACCACGTAGGCGGAGTCGGTAATTTCAACACCAAACTTGGGGTCCTCGGCGTCGAGCGGGCCCATGACGAACGGAATGACGTACATGGTCCGGCCGCGCATGCTGCCGGCGAAGCGGTCCTTCAGGATCGCCTTCATTTCCGCCGGATCCATCCAGTTGTTGGTGAAGCCGGCGTCGCGCTCCTTTTCGGAGCAGATGAAGGTGCGGCCCTCAACGCGGGCCACGTCCTTGGGGTCCGAGAACGCGGCGAAGGAATTGGGGAACAGTTCCGGATTGAGCCTGGTCAGGGTTCCCGCGTCCACCAGTTCACCCGTCAGGGCTGCATACTCCGCCGCAGACCCGTCAACCCAGTGGATGTTCTCCGGCTGGGTAAGCCCTGCAATTTCCGCGACCCACGCGGCCAGGCCTGCGTGGGTGGTCATTGCCTGCTCAACAGAATCCTGCACTGGCGCGTGGCCCATCATGTATCCCTTCATTGGGTCAGTCAGTTGGTGTGCTCTAAATGTTATGGCCCGGAACCGCCGGTTTTCGGGCGTTGGATATGGGATGTACAGCGGAGTCGAGGGACAAAAGTGCCTAGAATCAGGGAAAGTTGAACGGACTTGATGGCAAGTTTTGTGATGTAGATCACCTAGACCGGTCTAGTGCTTGGGAACACTGTACGTTCGATTTGTACACACAGGCATTGTAGGGTTAGAGTTATTCACGGCCCGAGGGCCGGAAACAAAAAAGAAACAGAATATGCGTGCGTAGCTCAACGGATAGAGCATCTGACTACGGATCAGAAGGTTGGGGGTTCGAATCCCTTCGCGCGCACTTCGAGAAAAGCGGTCCACTAAGGTGGGCCGCTTTTCGTTGTAATGGCCGCCACCCATTGGCAGCAGCGTAGAGCGGCGCGGACGGCCCCAGCCCTTCAGCCCGGGCGAACAGCGCCCACATGTGCGGCGATGTACCCTGCCACGGCCGAACCGTCCTTGACCATGGTTTCGTGACCGCGGCCGGCCACCTCAACCATGGTGGCGCCCGGGATCATGGCGGTGGCTTCCTCCACCCAGCCGCGCGGGCAGACCCGGTCGCGGCTGCCGCGAACCACCAGCGTGTGGGCCCGGATGCGCGGGAGCGTTTCCGCCATGGGGTGCTCCAGCATGCTGCCCAGTTTTTTGAGGATCCAGCGCGGGCCGGCCTTGGCGTAATTTACCAGCCCGACGCCGATCACGCGGGGGCTTTCGCCGAAGAGGTCCTGCGCCATGCGCCAGAGCTGCCATGGCGCTGTGTGCTCGTGCACGTTGACCGTAGGGGCAATCAGCACCACCTCCGGGAACATTTCGGGGCGTTGCGCCGCCGCCTCGGCCACCACTTGGGCGCCCATGGAGTGACCCACCAGCACGGTCCCGACCAGCCCCTCGACCCTGACAAAGTCAATGACCACCCGGCCCAGCTCCGCCATGGTGAGGGACATTTCCGGCTCCGGCGCATCGCCAAACCCGGGCAGGTCCACCGCCACCACCCGGCCGAACCCCGCAAGTGCCGCGCCCAGGCTGGCAAAGTAGGAGGCGCCCATGCCGATGCCGTGCACCAGCAGGAACGTCCGTTCCGCCGTCCGTTCCGCCGCCCGGCCGGTGTCCGTGGAGACCACCTCGTGCCCGCCGGCAACCACTTTCCGCACTTTCATAGTGCCAGTATGGCTGAGCGCCGCCTCAGGCGACGTCCACGAACTCCTTGATCTTGGCCCGGATGCCGTCAAAGTGGCGGCTCAGCAGCTCCGAGGCGCAGGCGGCGTCCTTGGCAGCCACGGCGTTGTAGATGGCGCGGTGCTGCGAGGCGGTGTCCACCAGGTCGGTGCCGCCAATGCCAATTTCCAGGTGGATCTTGCGGTAGACCTTCCAGAAAACGCTCATCAAGTTCATCAGGAGGTCGTTGCCCAGCGGTTCAAAGAGCAGCCGGTGGAATTCAGCGTCCGCTTCGGCGAAAGTCTCCCCCTGCAGCGCCAGCTCCTCCATCCTGGCGACGGCGGCCTCGATCCGGACCAGCTCGGCGTCGGTCACGCTCCCGATGGATGCCCCGATCAGCCCGGATTCCAGGGCCTGGCGGATGTCCACCAGCTGCAGGGCCTCGAGCCCTTCATGGCGCAGCGACAGCCGGCCGCGGAACGTAAGGCCGTCCGCCAGGGCGTCAAAGCTGCTCGGTGCCACAAACATGCCGAAGCCATGGCGGATTTCAATGACCCCCAGGGCCTGGAGCACCTTGAGGGATTCACGGAGCGTGTTGCGCCCCACGCCCAGCACCTCGGAGAGTTCGCTCTCGGTGGGCATGGGATCCCCCGCATCCAGGTCACGGTCCAGAATAAGTTCCATGATGTCGGCCTGGAGGGCGCGCAGGCGGACCTGGGCACTAAAGCGAGCCTTGGGGACTACGGTGGAAGTGGCCAACGGAACTCCTCTGGATTGATGCTGCGGGGCCGGTTATTCACTTCAATGGTGAACCCCCGCGTGCGTGATTTACAACATAGAATATCGGATGTCCCACCACTTGCATACATAATGGCATTCATGCCGCGCAGGGAGGGTCTGGCACCACCCCTTGAGCCGCCGCCCGGGGCACGCCCCCGGGTACATCACCAGGCGGCCGAAGTGCAGGGTTTTGATGTTGCCAAATCGAGACCGTCGCACCACTTGACCAATCCCTGTGACGACTATTACAGTTTCTATCAAGCATCGGACGTCCTACATCCGATAACCAACAAGCGAAACGGTGAGTCCACAGATGAGCTCCACTCTTCAGCACCTGCCCCTCAACCAGGCATCCCGCCGCACATTCCTCAAGGCCGCCGGCGTCCTTGGGACGGCAACGGCCTTCACGGCCACCCTCGCCGCCTGCGGAGGACCGTCAAAGTCGAAGTCCAGCGCCGCAGCCAACACCGGAACAGTCAACAAGGACCTGACCATCGAGGCCGGCATCTCCTATTCACTGTCCACCGGCTTCGACCCGATGTCCTCCTCAGGCGCCACGCCCCTGGCCGCCAACCTGCACATCTTCGAAGGCCTGGTGGAACTGCACCCGGCAACGCGCGTGCCCTACAACGCCCTGGCCGCCTCCGATCCCAAGAAGATTGACGACAAGACCTACCAGGTCACCATCCGCGACGGCGCAACGTTCCACAACGGCTCCCCCGTCACCACCGACGACGTCGTCTACTCGTTCGAGCGCGTCATGGACCCGGCCAACAAGGCCCTGTTCGCCCAGTTCATCTTCTTCATCGAGTCCGTGAAGAAGGTTGACGCCAAGACCGTCGAGTTCAAGCTCAACACCCCGTTCGCCGGCTTCGGCCCCCGCATCTCGGTGGTCAAGGTGGTTCCGAAGGCCGTCGCCGAGAAGGACCAGAAGGCCTTCGACGCCAAGCCGATCGGCACCGGCCCCTACAAGTTCGTCTCCGCCGCCAAGGACGACAAGATCGTCTTCGAACGTTTCGACGCCTACAACGGCCCGAAGCCGGCACTGGCCAAGGGCATGACCTGGTTCCTGCTTTCCGATGCCAGCGCCCGCGTCACGGCTGCTCAGTCCGGCCGCGTCGAGGCCATCGAGGACGTCCCCTACCTGGACGTTGACGCCCTGAAGGCCAAGCTGGACGTCGAGTCCGTCCAGTCCTTCGGCCTGATGTTCCTCATGTTCAACCTGACCCGCGCGCCGTTCGACAAGAAGGAAGTCCGCCAGGCACTGCACTACGCCCTGGACAAGGAATCCATCATCAAGACGGCACTCCTGGGCAACGGCACGGCGGCGACCTCCTACTTCCAGGAAGGCAGCCCCAATTACCAGAAGGCAGCCACGGTGTACGGCTTCGACGCCGCCAAGGCCAAGTCCCTGCTGGCCTCCGCCGGCGTGACCAACCTGAAGCTGACGCTCACCAGCACCGACACTGCCTGGGTCAAGGACGTGGTCCCGCTTATCAAGAAGAACTGGGACGCCATTGGTGTCGCCACGACGCTGGAGCCGCTGGCTTCCGCCGCCGTCTACGCCCCCGACAAGGTTGGCGGCCTGAACTACGACGTCGTAGCCGCCCCCGGCGACCCGTCCGTCTTCGGCAACGACGCCGACATCCTCCTGAGCTGGTTCTTCCGCGGCAACACCTGGGCCAAGAACCGCTTTGCCTGGAGCGGCACGCCGGAGTACAAGGAAGTCCAGACCAAGCTCAACGCAGCAGTCGGCGCATCCGATGCTGATGCGAAGGCCCTGTACAAGGAAATCATCGACATCATTGCCGACGCCGTTCCGCTGTACCCGATCTTCCACCGCAAGCTGCCCACCGCCTGGGACGGCAAGAAGCTCAAGGGCTTCGCACCGCTGCCCACCACGGGCCTTTCGTTTGTAGGCGTGGGCCGGACCGCGTAGTTCCGCACCCGCATTCCAACAGCAGGGGCCGCGGCCTTCCGGCCGCGGCCCCTGCGCATTTCCACTTTTCTTTACTATGACGCGGCCCGCCGGGACGCAAATAGAACCGGAGCAAGTACATTGGCAAACTTTTTGCGACTGCTGGGACGCCGGCTCGCAGCCCTTCCGTTGATGATCCTGGGTGTCACCCTGCTCGTCTTCGTGGTGCTGCAGTTCGCGCCCGGCGACCGCGCCGTCGCCGCACTGGGCGAGGGCGCTTCACCCGAGGCGCTGGCCCAGTACCGCCAGGCCAACGGCTTCAACGATCCCCTGATCGTCCAGTATGTCCACTACCTGGGCAAGCTCATCACGGGCGACTTCGGTTCGACCCTCCCGCCAGCCAAGCCCATCGTCGATGTCATTGCCAGCGCGTTCCCCGTCACGTTGCAGTTAACGTTTGTTGGCGTGATCATCGCGGTTGTCATTTCACTTGTTTTCGGTGTCCTGGCGGCCCTGTACCGCGACACCTGGGTTGACCAGCTGATCCGCGTCTTCTCCGTCGCCGCCATTGCGACACCCTCCTTCTGGTTGGGCATCCTGTTGATCCAATGGTTCGCCCTGGGAGACAACTCATGGTTCCCCTCCGGCGGCCTGGCCGACCCTTCCGAGGGCTTCGCCGGCTGGCTCAGCTCCATGGCGCTGCCGGCCCTGGCCCTGGCCGTCCCCGTCTCCGCCTCGCTGATCCGCGTGGTCCGCACCTCCATGGTTGAGGAACTGGACCGAGACTACGTCCGCACCGCGATCGGCAACGGCGTCCCGTACTTCACCGTCGTCTCCCGAAACGTCCTGCGCAACGCCCTTGTCACCCCGGTGACCGTGCTGGGCCTGCGCATCGGCTACCTGCTCGGCGGCGCCGTCGTGATTGAAATGATCTTCTCCCTGCCGGGCATGGGCCAGCAGATCCTCAACGGCATCACCAACTCGGACACCAACCTGGTCCAGGGCGTGGTCCTCGTCATCGCCGTGACGTTCGTGATCGTGAACATCCTGGTCGACCTTCTCTACCTGCTCATCAACCCCCGAATCAGGACGGTCTAAGCCATGCGAAGCAAACTTGCCGAACGGCTCAGCGCGCCCGGCCTGCGTTTCAAGGCCCTGACACTGGGCTCCAAAATGGCCCTCATCTTCCTGCTGTTCATCGTGGTCGTTGCCATCCTGGCCCCCGTGATCGCCCCGCACGACCCCCTGGCCACCGGAGTTCCGGCCCAGGCCCCCAGCGGCACCAACTGGTTCGGCACCGACCGGATCGGCCGCGACGTCTTCTCACGGCTGCTCTACGGTGCCCAGGCGTCGCTGACGATCGGCCTCGGCTCGGTGGCCCTGGCCATCGTCGTCGGTGCCGTGCTCGGCTCCCTGGCCGCGACGTCGTCGAAGGCCGTCAACGAGACCATCATGCGCATCATGGACGTGCTGATGGCGTTCCCGGGCATCGCCCTGGCCGCCGTGCTGCTGACTTCCTTCGGCAACTCGGTCCCCACCATCATCGTGGCCATCGCCATCATTTACACCCCGCAGCTGGCCCGCGTGGTGCGGGCCAACGTCCTGGCCCAGTACGGCGAAGACTATGTGCGTGCCGAACGCGTCATCGGCGCCGGCCGCGCCTACATCATGGTCAAGCACATTGTGCGCAACACCGCTGCCCCCGTGCTGGTCTTTGCCACAGTCATGGTGGCCGACGCCATCATCCTCGAGGCGTCCCTATCCTTCCTGGGCGCAGGCATCCAGGATCCGGAGCCCAGCTGGGGCAACGTGATCTCCTACGGCCGCAACCTGGTCCTGTCCGGCGGCTGGTGGGCCACCACCTTCGCCGGCCTGGTCATCCTGCTCACCGTCCTGGCACTGAACATCTTGGCTGAGGGCCTCACCGACGCAATGGTCAATCCCCGCCTGCGCAAGGCTGCCCCTGTGAAGGACGACGACGGTTCGGCAGCTGCCGCCGTCGAGCTCGCCAAGGCCGATGCCGCCGCCCGCGCCGTCATCGAAAACCCCTTTGCCGCCCTGGACAAGGAGCTTTTGCTGCTCCAGGCCGTGGAACTGCAGCGGAGCGACCGGCTACCCCAGGTGGGCCCGGATGCCCGCGTGGTCCTGGAAGTGAAAGACCTCTCCATCCGCTTCCCGGGCCGCTACGGCGATACTCCCATCGTGGACAAGGTCTCCTTCAGCGTCCGCGAGGGCGAGACCATGGGCCTGGTGGGCGAGTCCGGCTGCGGGAAGTCCATCACCTCCCTGGCCGTCATGGGCCTGTTGCCCAAAACGGCCGAGGTCACCGGTTCCATCAAGTTTGACGGCAAGGAACTGCTGGACCCGGCCACAAAACACAGCTCGGCCAAGGCCTACGAAGGCCTGCGCGGCGAGCAGATCGCCATGGTCTACCAGGATGCCCTTAGCTCCCTGAACCCGTCCATGCTGATCAAGGACCAGCTGCTGCAGCTGACCCGCCGCAACGGCCGCAAGACTCCGGCGGAACTGCTGGAACTGGTCAAGCTGGATCCGGTGCGCACGCTCAAGAGCTACCCGCATGAGCTCTCCGGCGGCCAGCGCCAGCGCGTGCTGATCGCCATGGCACTGTCCCGCTCCCCGAAGATCGTGGTGGCGGACGAGCCCACCACGGCCCTGGACGTCACGGTGCAAAAGCAGGTGGTGGACCTCCTGAACGAGCTCCGCGAGCAGCTCGGCTTCGCGATGGTTTTTGTCAGCCACGACCTGGCCCTGGTGGCCTCGCTGGCCCACAAGATCACCGTCATGTACGCCGGCCAGGTGGTGGAATCGGCGCAGGCCTCGGAGCTGCTGGCCCACCCCACCCACGAATACACGCGCGGCCTGCTGGGCGCTGTGCTCTCCATCGAGTCCGATGCCGTGCGGCTCCACCAGATCCCCGGCACCGTGCCGTCGCCGCGCGAATTTGCCCCCGGGGACAGGTTCGCCAGCCGGTCCCAGCGCCCCGACGCAGACCCCCAGCAGCAGCTGGCCTTTGTCCCGATCACCCGGGACGGCGTTGAAACGGACCACTTCTGGGCCAGCCACAAACGCGCGGCAGACCTTGCCGGCGCAGAAACGGAAGGTGCACGATGAGCAAGCACACCATGGACGCAGCCGCCGGCACCCCGGTTATTGAGCTGAAGGACCTGCACGTCCACCACCGGACGCGTTCCGGCGGCCTGTTCAAGCCCAGCTACGTCAAGGCCGTCAACGGTGTGGACTTTTCCATCAGCCGTGGCGAGACGGTGGGCATTGTGGGCGAATCCGGCTGTGGCAAGTCCACACTGGCCTCGGTGCTGGTGGGCCTGCAGGTGCCCACCTCCGGCCAAGTGCTCTTCCACGGCAAGCCGGCCATCAAGCGCAACGCTGCGATGCGCAAGGAGTTTGGCCGGTCCGTCTCGGTGGTCTTCCAGGACCCGTCCACGGCCCTGAACCCGCGCATGACCATCCAGGACATCCTGGTGGACCCGCTGGCTGTCCACGGCATTGGCAACGGCGCATCGCGCATCGCCAAGGTCCGTGAACTCCTGGCGCTGGTGGGCTTGCCGCAATCGGCAGCCGAGGTCACGCCGTCGAACGTTTCCGGCGGGCAGCGCCAACGCGTGGCCATCGCCCGGGCCCTGGCCCTGGACCCGGACATCATCGTGGCGGATGAACCCACCTCAGCACTGGATGTCTCCGTCCGCGCGCAGGTGCTGAACCTGCTTTCGGACCTGAAGAAGGAACTGAACCTGGGCATGGTGTTCATCAGCCATGACATCCAGACCGTCCGCTACGTTTCCGACCGCATCTGTGTCATGTACTTCGGCCAGATCGTGGAAGAAGGTAGTGCGGAGCAGATTTTCGACCATCCCACCAACGACTACACGAAGAAGCTGCTGGGCGCCGCGCCCTCACTTTTGCACTTGTAGATTCTTTCCCCCTGTTTTCCACCCCTCAAGAAAAATTTGGAGTAATTACCGTGACAACCGTCGCTTCCCGTTTCCAGGGCGTCATCCCGCCCGTCGTCACCCCCCGCACGGCTGACGGCGCCATCGACGTCCCCTCCCTGGAGAACGTCACCCGCCACCTGCTCGACGGCGGCGTCACCGGCCTGTTTGTCAACGGCTCGTCCGGCGAGGTCACCCACCTGACCAACGATGAGCGCGACACCGTGCTGCGCACCATCGTGGGCGTCAACGCCGGCCAGGTCCCTGTGCTGGCCGGCGCCGTGGAGCAGACCACCAACCGTGTCATCGAGGAAGCGGCCCGCGCCGTGTCCCTCGGCGCCGACGGCATCGTGGCCACCAGCCAGTACTACGCCATCAGCAACGCCGAGGAGAATGGCCGCCACTTCCGCGCCGTAGCCGCCTCCGTGGATGTCCCCGTCTTCGCCTACGACGTCCCCGTGCGCACCCACTTCAAGCTGCCCCTGGATCTCCTGCTGGAACTGGGCCGCGACGGCGTCATTGCCGGTGTGAAGGACTCTTCCGGCGACGACGTTTCCTTCCGCCAGCTGTCCATCGCCGCCCGCGACATCCCGAACTTTGACATCTTCACCGGCCACGAGGTTGTAGTGGACGGCGCACTGCTGGGCGGCGCCCAGGGCGTTGTCCCGGGCCTGGGCAACGTGGACCCGGCCGGCTACCGCCGCCTGTACGACGCCGCCGCAGCCGGCGACTGGGCCAAGGCCGCCGCCGAGCAGGACCGCCTAACCGATGTCTTCAACATCGTCTACACCCCGAAGGCCGGCCGCGTGTCCGGCAACGCTGCGGGCCTGGGCGCGTTCAAGACGGCCATGATGCTCATGGGCATCATCAAGACCAACGTCATGAGCGCCCCCATGCTTTCCCTTGACGAGGACGAGACCGCGGCCATCAAGGCAATCCTGGTGCGCACGGGCCTGATCTAGCCGGTCCCCGGCCCGGTGGTCGAGCAGCGTCGGTGGTCGAGCAGCGAGCTCTGCGAGCGCGTCGAGACCCGAGCGCGTCGAGACCCGAGCGCGTCGAGACCCCGGGCGGGTGGTAGCAACTGGGGAGCGAGCCCCGTATTCATGAATTGGACGTTGAAGGAAATTTTGTGCGGTATGTAGTTGGCGTTGACCTTGGCGGGACCAAGACGGCCGCCGGAGTGGTGGGCGAGGACGGTTCCGTGCTCATCACGGAGCAGATTCCCACGTTGAACCGCGACGGCGGCGCCGCCATCCTGGATGCCACGGCCGCCCTGGTCCGGTCCCTGGTGCAGCAGGCCGCAGCCCGTGGAGTGGTGGTGGACGCCGTGGGCATTGGCTCGGCCGGCGTCATTAACGCCGTCGAAGGCACAGTCATTTCCGCCACTGATGCCATCCTGGGCTGGACCGGTACACAGCTCACTGCTGGGTTGCGGCAGCGCCTTGGGCTGCCTGCCACGGCGGTCAATGACGTGCACGCCCACGCCCTGGGCGAGGCCTGGCTGGGCGCTGCCGCCGGAACGTCAACGTCCCTCATGATGGCGTTCGGCACCGGCGTGGGCGGCAGTTTTGTGGTCAACGGGCAGCCGCTGCTGGGCCACCGGTTTGTGGGCGGGCATGTGGGGCACTTCGCCTCGCCGTACGCCTACCATCAGGCCCGGCCCCTGCCCTGTTCCTGTGGCCACGCCGGCCACGTTGAGGCGATTGCCTCCGGCCCCGCCATCCATAGCGCCTATGTGCGCGAGGGCGGCAGTGCCGGCCTCACCGACACCAGGGCGGTGTTTGAAGCCGCCCGCCTTGGCGACGAGCTGGCGCTTGCCGTCATTTCCCGGGCGGCCGCCGCTGCGGGCCAGGCCGTGGGCGGGCTGGTCAACATCCTGGACCCGGCCGTCGCGGTCATTTCCGGCGGATTGGCCGACTCCGGGGAGTTGTGGTGGGATGCCATGGAGCGCTCACTGCGTGCCGAACTACTGGCCCCACTGTCCAATGTCTCCGTGGTGCGTGCCTCGCTCGGCGCCTCAGCCGCGATTGTGGGCGCCGCCTCCCTGGCCCTGCACCAATACTAATCACCAACCGATTCAGGAGACGCCCCGTGCCGCACACTCTGATCAACCTCGATTCCCTCGCCGGCCAGCTGGTGGTCTCCGCGCAGGCTTATCCCGGCGAACCCATGCGCGACCCCCGCACCACGGCCCAGGTGGCTGCGTCGGCCGTGATTGGCGGGGCCGCCGGGATCCGGGTCCAGGGCATCGCGGACATCCAGTTCACGCGTGCCGCCGTCGAAGTTCCCGTGATTGGGCTGTGGAAGGACGGGCACAGCGGCGTTTTCATCACCCCGACCCTGCAGCACGCCCTGTCCTGTGCCAGCGCCGGCGCCCACATTGTGGCGATTGACGGCACCCGGCGCCCCCGCCCGGACGGGCTCACCCTGGCCGAGACCGTCGCCGGGATCCACGCCGGCTCCAACGCCCTGGTCATGGCGGACTGCGGCTCGCTTGATGACGCCGTCGCAGCCGCCGAGGCGGGGGCGGACATCATCGGCACCACGCTGGCGGGATACTCGGGCGAAAGGCCCAAGACTGACGGCCCGGACCTGGAACTCATTGCGCAGATCGCCGCTGCCGGCCTGGACGCCCCTCTCATTGCCGAGGGCCGCATCCACACCCCCGCGCAGGCCCGGGCGGCGCTGGATGCCGGTGCGTTCGCCGTCGTCGTAGGGACCGCCATCACGCACCCGGCCTCCATCACCGGCTGGTTCAAGGACGCCCTGACCGCCTGACCCGCCCCCACGGGAGAAGAAACCTTGAACTACTTTGAGCGCGTCGACCCGCAGCTGCAGCCCGGGGTGGACTTCCTGGTGGGCCGCACCCCTCCCGCCACGCCGGAACAGCTGGTGGCCATGCGGCAGCAGAATACGGCCCGGCAGGCGACACTTCCCGCAGACCTGACCGGAGCCGTGTCCATGACCGACCACGTTGCCCCGGAGGCCGGCGGCGTGGACGTGGCGCTGCGCTGCTACCGGCCCGCCCGGGCAACGGCGACCCAGGCAACTGGACCGCTGCCCTGCCTGTATTGGATTCATGGCGGTGGAATGGTGGCCGGCAGCGTGGCTGAGGATGACCTGTTCTGCCTGCGGCTGGCTGCGGCAACCGGGATTGCTGTTGTCTCCGTGGACTACCGGCTGGCTCCGGAGTACCCGTTCCCGGCAGCACTTGACGACGCCTACCAGGGGCTCCTGTGGACAGTGGAGAACGCAGCGGTGCTGGGCATTGACCCCGGCCGGCTTGCCATTGGCGGTGCCAGTGCAGGAGGCGGACTGGCGGCCGGCACAGCACTGCGCGCCAGGGACCAGCAGGGGCCGCCGCTGAGATTCCAGTACCTGGCCTACCCCATGCTCGATGACCGGGACCAGACGCCGTCCAGCCTGGAGTTCTCAGGCATCCCGTCCTGGAACCGTGAGCGCAACCAGCAGGCCTGGAAGTGGTTTCTCGGGGCGTCCTACGGGAGTGGCACCGTCAGCGCCTACGCAGCACCGTCCCGGGCCGCTGATCTGGCCGGCCTGCCGCCCGCCTTCATCCAGGTGGGTGAACTCGACGTCTTCCGCGACGAGGACATCGACTACGCGGCACGCCTGCTCCGTGCCGGCGTGGCCGCCGAACTTCAGGTTTACGCAGGGGTCTACCACGGCGCCGACGGACTGGCCCCGGAAGCGGACGTCTCCCGGCGCTTCCTTGCGGACCGCAACGAGGCACTGCTCCGGGCCCTTTCCTGACGTCCAAGCGCCCTGGCCGGGCCGCCCCGACTTTCCTGGTTCCGGCGTCTCGAGAACGGGGCCAAGGCGCGCCAGCACGACGAACCCGCCAGGCCAGTGTCGTTTGCGTCTCACATTTTTATACTGACCAGTCAGTTCTGATAGATTTGTGGCAGCCGCCTTTTCCGACCAGGAGCAAACAGTGCTGTCAGCCAAGCAACTTCACCTCGCAGGTCGCCACCACACCCTGCTCCCGCCCACCTCCCTGGAAGCGAACCGGGCCCAAGTCATGCTTGTCCAGGCGGACGGGCAGGAACGCCGCACCGCACTGGCGCTGGCCCTGACAGGGCGCATGAAACCAAGCAGCGGGACAGTGGTCCTGGGCCACGACCACGCCATGGCGGCCCTGCGCAAGCGAAGCGCCATCATCGACTCCCCCGAGGTCAATGCCCCGGAGAACCACCTGACCGTCCGGTCGCTGGTCTCCGAGGACCTGGCACTGGTCCCCTTCAAGTTCCGCGACCGCACCCGTCCCACCGCCTGGCTGGTCAAGCACGGCTTCCGCGACATCCTGGACAAATGGGTCGAGGAACTCGAACCCAACCGGCTGCTTCACCTCCAACTGGAACTGGCCCTGGCCGACCACGACGTCGACCTGCTGGTGGTGGACTCCCCCGACCGGCACACCGCTGACGCCAGCGCCTGGCTCCCCCTCCTGGAACAGGCGGCTGCCGGCCTGATCGGCCACTCACACGACGCCGGCCTGCCGCCACGCGAGGTCATCGTCATCGGGGTGGTGGGCAGGATCCCGGACGGCTGGACCGGCCCGACGGCGGCAGCCGGGCAGGAGATGGCTCCCGTGACTGGACCCGCCGAGCCGGCCGAACCAGCTGAAACGCCCGAACCACCCGAACCACCCGAACCACGGGCAGCCGAATCCGATGAACCTGCCGAGCAGGCCGAACCAGCGGAATCCCCCGAACCACCGGCTGCCGAGCCGGATGAGTCGAATTTGCCTCCCGAACCGGTCGACACCCCGGAACCACCACAGGCCGAACCCGCCGAAGCACCGGAATCGGACACCACCAACACGGAAGGCGGCGACGTGCAATGACAGTCTTTCGACTGGCGCTCTCAGAGCTCAAACGCATGACCGGCGGAATGCTGCCGAAGCTGACCATTGTGGCCCTGGTAATGGTTCCGCTGCTCTACGGCGCCGTCTACCTGTACGCAAACTGGGACCCCTATTCGAACCTGGACCAGCTGCAGGCTGCCGTGGTGGTCCAGGACGCCGGCGCCGTAACCAAGGACGGCAAGGAACTGCACGTGGGCCAGGACGTGGCCAAGAACCTGGTGGACGGCAAGAAGTTTGACTGGAAGATCGTGGACACCCCGGAAGCGGCCAACGCCGGCGTCCAGAACGGCGACTATGCCTTTGCCTTGACCATCCCGAAGGACTTCTCCAAGAACCTGGCCTCGCCGGAGAACTTCAACGCGGCCACGCAGGCCATGATGAGCGTGACCACCAACGACGCCAACAACTACCTGCTGACCTCCATTGTGGACAAGGTGACCACGCAGGTGCACGAATCAGTGGCCAAGGAGGTGGGGCAGCAGACGGCCAATGCCCTGCTGACCGGCTATGGAACCATTCATGCCCAGCTGGTCAAGGCGGCAGACGGCGCGAAGCAGCTGGCCGATGGTGCCACCACCCTTGACACGGGCGTGGGCACCCTGAAAACCGGCACCGGCGAACTGGTGACGGGCGCCGATGCGCTGGCCGCGGGGCAGGTCAAACTGGTGGCCGGCAGCAACCAGCTGCTTTCCGGCGCGGCCGCACTCGACAAGGGGCTGGGCCAGCTCCAGGACCAGACGGCAACGCTGCCCGCTGACAGCCGCAAACTGGCCGACGGCGCGGCCGCCGTCGCTGCCGGCAATGCAGCTCTCAACACCAAGGTCCAGGGCGCCATCGGCACGGCCGGGCAGCTGGATTCGGCAGCCACCACGGCCATTAACGACAAGCTGTCCGGGCTGGTGGCCGCGGGAACCATCACACCGGCACAATCCGCACAGATCAAGGCACAGCTGGCCGGCGCCACCTCCAGCCCGGCCGTCACGGACCTCAAGGCGAAGCTGGCCACGGACGCGGCGGACATCCAGAAGCTGGCGGCCGGCTCACAGGCCGTGGCGGACGGCGCCAGCCAGCTGGCGGCCTCGGCACCCGCCCTCACGGGCGCCGTCGGGCAGGCGCACGCAGGTGCAGGGCAGCTCTCCTCCGGGGCAGCCACCCTGGCCGCGGGGCAGGGTGCGGCCCTGGATGGTGCCAACCAGCTCGACGCCGGGGCGCACAAGCTCGACGCCGGCGCCGCGAGTTTGAAGGACGGCTCGGCGAAGCTTGCCGCGGGGGCGGGCGAACTGTCCACCCAGCTGCGCAGTGGTGCCGGCTCCGTCCCCGACCCCAACGACGCGGACAAGCAGAATGCCTCCGGAGTCATCGCGGACCCCATCCGGGTGGATTCCCTCTCGCAGGCACGCGCCGCCAACTACGGTTCCGGGCTGGCCCCGTTCTTCCTGGTGCTGGCGCTGTGGATCGGCGCGTTCATGCTGGTGCAGGCCATGCGCCCGCTGACACAGCGCGCCCTCGCCTCCAATGCGCCGTCCTGGAAGATTGCCGTGGGCGGGTGGCTGCCGTTTGCCGCCGTCTCCACGGCCCAGGCGCTGCTGCTATACGGGGTGGTGGTCCTTGGCCTGGGGCTTTCCCCCAGCCATCCGTGGCTGACGCTGGGACTGCTGGTGCTGGCATCCATGGCGTTCACCGCGCTCATCCAGGGCATCGTGGCGCTGATGGGCACGCCCGGAAAATTTGTAGTCCTGATCCTGCTGGTGCTCCAGCTGGTCTCCTCCGGCGGCACGTTCCCGTGGCAGACCACCCCGGAGCCGCTGCACATC
The DNA here is from genome assembly GCF_011045165.1 of Arthrobacter silviterrae. Lineage (GTDB taxonomy): Bacteria > Actinomycetota > Actinomycetes > Actinomycetales > Micrococcaceae > Specibacter > Specibacter silviterrae. The sequence goes on along the minus strand of NZ_JAAKZI010000010.1, from coordinate 67,403 downwards.
ATGCACCAGGTGCTGCCCATGGGGCACGTGGTGGAGGGCATGCGGCACCTGATTTACGGGGCCGAGCTGGCCCCGCTGGTGCCCATCGTCCTGGGCCTGATCGGGTACACGCTGCTGGGCGGGCTGCTGGCCTGGGCCGCCGTCCGGAAGCACAAGACGTGGACGCTGAAAACCCTCATGCCGGAAATCGCGGTGTAGGAAAAGTACAGGAAGCGGCCTAGCGCGGCACCACAAAGTTTGTCACGCGCGCATCCTGGCCATCGAGGGTGGCCCAGTCGCCGTCGTGCTCCAGCACGGCAAAGGCACTGGTGGGGTAGCCGGTGGCCAGGGACATGTAGGCATCCTGGTCCGAGTCCCGGGACGCCAGCCGCAGGGCCAGGTTTTGTATGCCCGGCATGTGGCTGATGACCATCAAGGTGGTGACGGTTTCCGGGACATGGTTGATCACCGACAGCATGGGCAGCGCGCCCGCAGCGTAGAGGCCGTCCTCGAGCTTGGGCGTGGGCGCCTTGTCCCCCAGCTGCTGGCACACCCATGTGCAGGTCTGGCGGGTGCGCAGGGCCGAGGAACACAGGATGAAGTCCGGCAGCACGTTGTTCTCCACCAGCCACTTGCCGGCCAGCGGCGCCTCGCGGTGGCCTCGCTGGGCAAGGGGCCGCTCATGGTCCTCCACGCCAAGCGGAAAGGCCGCCTTGGCGTGGCGCATCAGGACCAGTCGTTTCAGGTGGTGTTCGCTCATGGTCAAAGCTTAGTGACTCTTGTGCCAGCACGACGGCGGCCCCCGGCACCTGCGTGAGGGGACCGCCGTCGTGCTTGGAAAAAAGTGCCAGGCCGGTTGCTAGATCGAGTACTCGGGGGCGGCCCAGACAACCACTTCGGGGTGCTCGTAGAAGCGGTAGCCTTCGCCACGGACGGTGCGGACGGTGTTGGCCAGGCGTCCCAACTTGGAGCGGAGGCGGCGGATGTGCACGTCAATGGTGCGCTCATTCGGGACTTCGTCGGCGTTGCCCCACAGGCCCTCGAGGAGTTCATCGCGGCCCACGGTGCGGGTGCCGTTTTCCACAAGGTAGTTCAGCAGCTCAAATTCCTTGAACGTGAGGTTCAGCGTCTCGCCGTCCAGGTGGACCTCGCGGCGGGCCAGGTCGATGAGCACGCCGGAGGGCCGGTGCTCGGCGGGGGCCGGGACGCGCACGGCTTCCTGGCGCTGGCGGTTGGCCACCGTGGGGTCGCCGAAAGTGGAGCGGACCACATCGAGGGCGGAGCCGACGGCGTCCGACGGCGCGATGGCCACGGCCGCGTAGCTTTGGGCCTGCGGCACCAGGGCCTGGGCATAGGCCCGGATGTCCTGGGCCAGCTTGGCCAGGGAAGTGCCGGCCGCTGCGGCCGTGTCCTCGTCCACGCCCACGTACAGCACGAAGCCGCGCGCCACGTTGTCGGGGGCCACGCCGCGCAGCTTGTCGCTGCCGGAAATCACGGGGATGGGCGCCGTCATGGGGTGGGTCTCGGCTGCCGGCACGGCGCGCAGCCGGGCCGCGGCCGAATCGGCGTCGCGGCGGTAGGCTGCCGGGTTGCCGTAGACGGCATGGTCGTCGTGGTAGCCGCGGTTCAGCGGGTTTTGCGCCCCGCGGGCCACGGCCTTGGCGGCATTGCGAACAGAAATGTGGACGTATCCGGATGCTACAGACATTGAACTACCTCGGTGTATGGCCGTAAGCTACGGCGCGAATGCTTTCCTCATGTGTTCCGTATACCGGAACCAAATGCCCCGCCAGGGGCCGGCCACAGGGCCAAAAATGCCTAGTTCGTAAGGGTTGTGAGCTAGGCCTGCATTCGACAACTACACAGGGCCCGTCCAGATGGGTTGCAATGGACAGTTGCTGCGGCTGCAGAATTCACTGAGTGGGTGTTCACACTCGCCAGTGTCCTACGTAATATTCCGAACTTGCAAGTAACAAAGGGCCAAAACGTCCACTCTGTGAGATTTTTGCACCCATTGTGATAAAGGTAACAAGGTACGCTTGGTCTCACATCGACGGATTGTGACGCCGTGAGTTGAATTTATTGATCTATTTCGCGATTGTGACGTTGCAAAATTCGGCAACATGGCAATTATGAAGAAATAAGTTCACGCGTCAAAAAAGCATGGCTAGGATGCCCTCCGCAAGCCGCTTGCAACGCCGGGCATTTTCCCAGACTTTGACGTTAAGGCAACAAAAGTTCACCCGAAACCCACCCAGCGGCCCCGCCGTCGGGCTCCTCAACGGTGGAGGGCGTGCGCCACCGTGAACGGGCGCAGGCTGCGGAATTGGTCGCGGATCCGCACATGGTTCCGCCGGTTCATCATGACCAGGGCCACCAGTGCGGAGGCGATGGCCACCACCGCCCCGATGCCCAGGGACCAGCGGGCGCCGAATTCGGTGGCGATCCAGCCCACCAGCGGCGCACCGATGGGGGTGCCGCCCTGCAGGACCACCATGTACACGGCCAGGACGCGCCCGCGCATGGCCGCGTCCGTGTTGAGCTGGACGGTGGTGTTGCAGGCATTCATGAAGGTCAGCGCCGCCAGGCCCACCGGGACCAGTGCCACGGCATAAAGGGCAAAGGACGGCATGAACGCTGCGATGGCCACGGTGCCGCCAAAGGCCAGGGCCCCGCCAACTATGTAGAGCATGCGCATGTTCTTGCGCCGGGCGGCCATCAGGGCTGCGGCTAGCGTGCCAATGGCCATGACGGAGCCCAGCAGCCCGTATTCGCCCGGGCCTAGGTGGAAGACGGTGGTGGCCATCAGCGCGTTGGTGATCTGGAAGTTCATCCCAAACGTGCCCACCATGAACACCAGCACCATGATCATCATGAGGTCCGGACGGTGGCGGATGTAGGCAAACCCCTCGCGAATCTGCCCCTTGCCGCGCGGCACTCTGGCAACAGGCTGCAACTCGGAGACGCGCATGCGCCACAGGGAGAAGATCACGGCCACAAAGCTGGCCGCGTTGATCAGGAATGCCGGCCCGGTGCCGAACAGGGCAATCACCACGCCGGCAATGCCGGGGCCGGCCAGGCGGGCCAGGTTGAAGGAGGCGCCGTTAAGGGCGACGGCGTTGGGCACGTCCTCCTTGGACACCACCTCTGAGACAAACGCCTGGCGCGACGGGGCGTCAAAGGCGCTGGCCACCCCGAGCAGGAAGGCAATGACGTAGACGTGCCACAGCTCCACGGTGTGGGTGACCACCAGCAGACCCAGCAGCAGGGCACACAGCCCCATGGCCATTTGGGTGCACAGCAGGAGCTTGCGCTTGTTGACCCGGTCGCCCAGCAGCCCGGCAAACGGCCCCAGGAAGACGATGGGCAGGAACTGCAGGCCGGTGGTGATGCCCGCGGCTGTGCCGGAATTGTTGGTGAGGATGGTCAGCACCAGCCAGTCCTGTGCCACGCGCTGCATCCAGGTGCCGATGTTGGACACCAGCGCCCCTGTCACCCACAGGCGGTAGTTGAAAACCTTCAGCGCCCTGAACATGGAATTCAAACGGCGCTCATCTCCTGCAGGATGCGGGCCGCTTCGCGCAGGGTCTCGCGTTCCTCCGGGCTCAGCGCCGCCACCCTCTTGGCGAGCCACTGGGTGCGCCGGGACCTGGCCTTGCGCAGGATGGCCGAGCCGTCCTCGGTGATTTGCACCAGCACCTGCCGCTTGTCCAGCGGGTTCTCCCCGCGGGTGACATAGCCGGCGGATTCGAGCCCGTTGACGATCCGGGTCATGGACGGAGCCTGGATCATTTCCCGCTCGGCCAGTTGTCCCACCGTCAGGGGGCCGTGGAGGATGGCCGCGAGCACTGAATACTGGCCCGGGCTGATGTCACGGGACGCTGCTTCGGCGCGGAGCCGGCGGGAGGAGCGCATGATGGCCACCCTCAGCTCGGCAGCCAGCAATCCGGCACCTGCCTGGCGCTTGGATGGCGGAGCTGCCGTGCGGGCAGCCGGGGGCGTTGCTGAGGAAGTAATCATAAGTTGCGTATAGTCCTGGCGTCACTGGCTTCGTGTTTTCTATTACTTAGCATAGGTCATTAGCATTGCTAAGTAAATGTCAGGATGGTCACTCCGTTACCAAAATGTGACTTTTGGGCCTTGCTTCGGTAGGGTGGACTTCGTGCCCGCCGAACCATCCACGGTTCCTTGGCACAAATGGACGGTTCGCCGAGCTCTGCCGCCGCCCATTTCCCGTTCATACCAGACGGCAGAGACGGGGGACCCAATTTTTGCGGGTCTCCTCCATGGAGACCCTTGGGGTTAAGCCGATGACGTGCGCAGCACATGCCTGCGCCGCGCGGCCGGATGCTCTAGTCCGTTCCCGACAGCTCACCTCGCAGGCGTAGAGAGGCTATATCCCTATGTCCGCAGCACCCCAGCACGGCCGCCGCCGCGCCGAACCCGTTCGCTCCGTCTCCCGCCGCGAAGCCCGCAAGGCCTCCCACACTGACGCCAAGGTCGCCGGACCTGCCAAGCGCATGGCCATTGTTGCCGTGGCCGGGGCGCTGCTGGCCGGCGGAGGGCTGGCCCAGGCCGCCACCAACAACGCAACCGCCGGCTTGGCCTCCGCGAGCCTTGTCTCCGGCGGCACCCAGGCCAGCGCCGCGCCGTCGGCCATCTCAGCGCCCACAGACGTTGCCATTGACTTTTCCCGCATCCAGGTGAGTTCCACCAAGGCCGCCAAGGCCACTTCCCAGTCCCTCAGCGGTGCGGCCGACGCCGTCACGCCGGTGGCCACGCCGCCGGCCACAAAGGCTGCCGCGCCTGCCGCCACCAAGGCCGCCGCCCCCGTTCTGGTGGACGACCCCGCCGCGGCACAGCAGTACGCCGCCGGCCAGTTGGCCGCGCACGGCTGGGGCGCCGACCAGATGAGCTGCCTGACGCAGCTGTGGAACCGCGAATCCAGCTGGCTGACGTCGGCCGAAAACGCCTCCAGCGGTGCGTATGGCATTGCCCAGTCGCTCCCGGCGGAGAAGATGTCCGTGGCGGGCGCGGACTACCGCACCAACTACAAGACGCAGATCAACTGGGGCCTTGGCTACATTGAGGGCCGCTACGGCAGCCCGTGCGGCGCCTGGGGCCACTCCAACGCCGTCGGCTGGTACTGACCCCGCGGTCTACTGACCCCGCAGTCAGTATGCAGCAATGGCGACTTAGGCTGGGCCTAAGTCGCCATTGCTGCATACTCGGGAGGGCATGACCGCCGGAAATCCGAAACGGTTAGTCGACGACCCCGTACAGGCGGTCCCCGGCGTCGCCCAGGCCGGGGACAATGTAGGACTTTTCGTTCAGGCCCTCGTCGATCGAGGCGAGCACCACGTGGACATTGTCGCGATCCCCGTGCGCCGCTTCCAGCTTCGCCAGGCCCTCGGGTGCGGCCAGCAGGCAGATGCACGTGATGTCCGCGGCGCCGCGGTCAAAGAGGAACTTGAACGCCTCAATCAGGGTGCCGCCGGTGGCCAGCATGGGGTCCAGGACGTACACCTGGCGTCCCGTCAGGTCCTCCGGCAGGCGCTCGGCGTAGGTGATGGCCTCGAGGGTTTCCTCATTGCGGGCCATGCCCAGGAAGCCCACTTCGGCGGTGGGCAGCAGTCGGGTCATGCCCTCCAGCATGCCCAGCCCGGCACGCAGGATCGGCACCACCAGCGGCGTGGGCTTGCTCAGGCCGGTCCCAACGGTCGGGGACACCGGCGTCTCGATGTTGACCGGTTCCACGCGCACTTCGCGGGTTGCCTCATAGGCCAGCAGGGTGACCAGCTCTTCGGTCAGCTGCCGGAAAACGGGGGACGGGGTGGTCTTGTCCCGCAGGACGGTCAATTTGTGGGCAATCAGCGGATGATCCGCAACCAGTACGCGCATAGATAAAAGCTACCATTGAGCCGTGCCCTCCACGTCGAAACCCAGCCCAATCGAGACCCCCGCCACGGCCCTGCACGCCGGGTGGATGGGCCTGGCGCTGGCGGAGGCCCGCCGTGCCCCGGAGACGGGGGACGTGCCGATTGGCGCCGTCGTCCTGGGGCCCGACGGCGGAGTGCTGGGTGCGGGCCGCAACGAACGAGAGGCGCACGGGGATCCGACGGCGCACGCGGAGGTGGTGGCCATCCGGGAGGCTGCCGCCCGGCTCGGGACCTGGCGGCTGGAGGGGTGCACGCTGGTGGTCACGCTGGAGCCGTGCACCATGTGTGCCGGAGCCATCGTGCTGGCCCGCGTGCCACGTGTTGTATTTGGCGCGTGGGATGAGAAGGCCGGTGCTGCGGGCTCCGTGTTTGATGTGCTGCGCGAACGCCGCCTCAACCATTGGGTGGAAGTTTTCCCGGGCGTTCGCGAGGAAGAATGCGCGGCCCTGTTGAGGGATTTTTTCGGCGGGCACCGCTAAAGGCCGGGTTTCAAGGCCCGATGTGCACCGGCTGTACCCGGGCCGCACAGGATGCCCGTTCGATTTCCGCCCCCAGACTTCCCAGGCCCACGGCTCAGCCCGCCGCGTTCAGTGCGTCGATCCGCTTTTGCCGGCTCGACGGCGAGTCCAGGCTGAAGCTGCGGAAGTCGCCCAGGTCCTCGCGGATGAACGCCTCAACCTCCTTGAGCCGCTGCGTGACGGCCTTCGTGGGGGCACCGAAAAGCCAGTGGGCGATGCGTTCCTCGCCGGGGTCGTATTGCCACAGGCCGATGATCCGGCCGCGGTCCACGATGGGGTGGTCGGGCAGGTCCGCCTGCAATGCCAGCCGGGTGCTGCCCAGCTGCCTGCCCGCGTCCTCCTCGGCAAAGTGGCTGGCGGCGTTGCGGCGCAACAGGAACAGCGAATCACTTCCGGCCAGCAGCTGGATTTGCTCATCTTTCGGCGCCACGAAATTTTCACGCTCGTCGGCGTCGGCCGGGAGCATCCACAGCCCGTCCGCCTCGACAGCCCCCGCCCCGGCCAGCGCGGCCTTGGTCTGGGCCACGGTGAATGCGGTGAACCACCGCGTTTCCTTCAGCGTGGCCCCGCCGGTCCAGCCCAGGTACCGTTCCATCAACAGGGCGCGGGCCTGTTCGGGGCTCTCCGTGGCGGGCTCCAGCCCCCACGCCGCATATGAATAGCGCTGCTGGTCCAGCCGGCCGTTGACGGGAACGCGCCGGATGCGCCCGTCCGCCTGCAGCAGTCCCAGGACGGCCGGCAGGGTGGTGGAGGCGCCCTTCTTCTTCCCCGCCTCCCCCAGGCTGCGGACCGATCCTCCCAACCGGTCCTTCAACTCCTTCGGGTCCAGCGTTGCCGGGCTTCCTTCCCCATGCCCGACGCCGGCGCCCAGGACCGCGAGCACGTCACCTTCCAGCGCGGCCAGCTCGCTGCGCGGAACATCGAGCTTGTCCAGGACCTTGGCCTGGGCCTCCGCGGCGCCGGCGCCCAAGGTGAGGGCCCACGCGAAGTCGTCCGCGCCCAGCACATAGGTGCAGCCGCGCGCCGTCGGCAGTTCATGGATGCGCAAGGCCGCAACGTCGGCATCCGCCTCCTCGCGGCGGATGCCGGCGCGGGCAAAGAGGGTGAGGTAGGGGTTGGCGCCGCCCACTGAGCGGGCCCAGCCGGCTGCGCTGAGAACCCGGCCGGAGCCGTGGCCTTCCAGGGAGCCGTCCAGGCCTTGCTTGTGCCAGCTCCAGGCACGCTGCGTTGCACTGTTCATGGGGCCATCCTCCCCCATTTGCCGCGGTTGTGGGCCCATTTTTGAAGTGGGCCCCCGACCCGGTAAGGTTGACGCGTTGGTGACGTGTCCGAGCGGCCGAAGGTGCAACACTCGAAATGTTGTTTAGGTGAGAGCCTAACGTGGGTTCAAATCCCACCGTCACCGCCACTGAGAAGGCCTCAAATCCCTTGTGAATACAGGGGACTTGAGGCCTTTTCCATGCCCTGCGGCCTCGAAACGGGATACTCAGCGGACCGGGCGGGCACGGGGATCAGGCCGCGCAACCGCCCAAGGCGATTTGTCCGTCAATCGCGCCGATCTGCTGCTGCACCGACCCCAGCTGGTCCTGCAGGCCCTTCACAAGGTCCTTTTGGGCCTTGACCGCATCCTTGTTGGCCTTCTTCTGGGCTTCGAGGTCGCGGAGCACGGACTGCGCTGCCGTGAGCTGCTGGTCCAGCGACGTCAGCTGGGCCTGGAGTGCGCTCAGCGCGGCGTCCGCCGCCGTGATCTCCCCGTTGAGCTGGTTGAGCTGCTCCAACAACGGCGCCACCCGCCCCTGAAGCGCCAGGATGTCCGCTTCCTTGGCGGAGATCTGCGCGTTGAGGCCTGCAAGGGTGGCCGTGAGCTGGTCCAACTCGCCGTTCAGCACGGTAAGCTCGGCCTGCTTGACTCCGACGGCAGCATTCGTGGCGTCCAGCGTTGCCTGCAGGCCGGGCAGTTCAGCGTTGAGGGCGGCAAGCTCCGTGTTCTTGGCGTCCACCGCCGCCTGCGCTGCCGTGGCAGCCTCCCGGGCGGCAGCCAGGGTGGACTGCAGCCCCTGGAGCACCACCTTTTGCGCATCGATGGCGTCCTGGGCCTGCGCAACGCCATCCGCCAGGGCGGGCAGCGCAGCCTCGAGGTTGGAAACCACCTGCTGCTGGGCGACGACGGCGGCCTGGGCGGAGCTGGCCGCATCCTGAAGCGCCGGCAGCTGGCCCTGCAGTGTGCTGAGCTCGCGGGCCTTGTCTGTCACGGCAGCGTTTGCAGTGGACACCGCGTCCGACAGGCCAGGCAGCTGGCCCTGCAACGCGGCGATGTCTGCCTGCTTGGTGGCGACATTCCCATTGGCTGTGTCCAAGGCCGCCTGCAGCGGCGCCGCCTGCTGCTGGAGCGCGCTGCTGGCGCCCTGCTTGGCCACCAGTTCGCCACTCAGCGTGTTGACGGCTGACTGCAAACCGGCCAGGTCGTCTTGGAGTGCTGAGATCTCGCCGGACTTCTGTGTGATCTGGGTATTGATCGGATCAAGCTGGGCCTGCAGCCCGTCTCTCTGCTTGATGAGCCCGGTCTTGTTGCCGCCGCTGCCGTCATTGATCTTCCCGTTGAGGACAACGATTTGGTCACTGAGCAACTTGGCGCTCGCCTGCAGCGACGTCAGCTCACCCTGCGCTTGGGCCAGCAGCGTCTGCTTGGCAGCGATCGCCATGGTGTCAGCTCCAATCTGCGCTTGCAGCGAGGCGATGTCAGCGTTGGCCGCATTAATCCCCGCAGTGTTATCTGCCACCGCGGCCACCGCGGCTGCCGCCGTCGTCTGGAGTCCTGCAAGGTCGTTTTGAGCCTGGGTGATCTCGGTGTTCTTGGCGGTGAGCGCATCTGCAGCACTTGTAGCCGCCGACTGCAGCGCCGCCAGCTGCCCCTGCGCCTGGGTGATTTCGGCATTCTTGGCCGTGACCGCGTCGGCTGCCGTTGTTGCGGCAGACGTGAGCGTGGCGAGGGTGGTATTTGCCTTGGCCACCTTGGCGTTCTGGGCGTCGAGGGCATCCTGGGCCGCGGTGCCGCTGTTCTCAAGGACGGTGAGCTCGCCTTCGGCATCTGCGACAGCGCGGGTGGCGGCAGCCACGGCGGCGTCGGCGTCCTGCGCGGCCTGGGTCAGGGTTGCCAGTTCCGCCGTTGCCTTACTGATTTGCGTCTTCTTGGCGTCGAGGGCCTCGGAAGCCTGGGTGGCTGACGCCTTCAGGGCCGTCAGCTGTCCGTCGGCAACGGAGATTTCGGCCTGCTTGGCGGCCACCTTGCTGGCAGCGGTTTGGGCCTCCCCGTTCAGCTGGGCGGCGGCTGACTGGGCGTCCGCCAGCTGCGCCTGGAGCGGCGTGAGCTGGCCCTGCACTGAATCCCTCTGTGATTCCAGGTCAAAGAGGGCTGTCTGGGCGTCGGCAATGGCCTGCGCCGTGGCTTCCTGCTGGGCCTGCAGGCTGGCCAGCTGGGCGGTGGCCGTGGCAAGGTCGGCCTCCAGCTGTGCCCCCTGGGCTTCAAGAGTGGCGATGGCCGTGTTGGCGGCGGCAATCTGTACCTTCAGGGCCTCTCCGCTGGACTGGAGCTGGGCACGTTCAGCCTGCAATTGGGTGATGATGGCAGCGTTCTTCCTGGCGGCGGCCTTCAGCAGGTTTTCCTGGACAGTGCCACGGTGCGCCAACTGGTTGACGACGCCGTTGCAAATGCCGGCAGTGCTTGCAGAGCTCACGGAGTTCCCGGGGGCCGCCGTCGCAGGTGGTGCCAGCACCAGCATGCTGGTGACAACGCCTGTCATCACGACGGCGCTGGCCAGCCGCCGGGCGGACAGCCGGGCGGACAAACCGGCAGCGGTCCGGGCGGAATTGGGTATAGTTCTGGCATTGCTCATGGAAACCCCCAGGTCTCATCGATATGTGCGGGTGCGAGTCGCAGCACTCGGCCAGGCGGCCAGTGCATGGCAGCCAAGCTATGGGGCTTCCGCGCGGGAAACACGAGTGGTGGACACTCGCTTATTTGCACCCGCTTTGAGGGACTACTGGGATTTCGGTGAAAACCCGCCCCCACCGCGGATTTCGCGCCCAACCTCGCAAACACGCACAGACAACTCCCAGCAATCTTCCAGCCGTATGCAGGCCGGGCACAGCCATAATGGAGGCATGTCCCTACCTCACCGCGCCAACGGTCCCGAAAAGCTCACCCGGCAGGGCGGCGAACCCATCCGCGCCCTGGTGGTGGATGACGAGCCCTCCCTGGCCGACCTGATGCGCATGGGGATTGAACTGGCCGGCTGGGACGTAGCCGTGGAGCACGACGGCCAGGAAGCTCTCAAAACAGCCAGGGCCTTCCACCCGGACGTACTGGTCCTGGACGTCATGATGCCCGGCATGGACGGCGTGGAACTGCTGGGCCGCATCCGCACCATCTACCCGGACATCCCCGCCCTGTTCCTGACCGCCAAGGACGCCGTTGCGGACAGGCTCACGGGGCTGCATGCCGGCGGCGACGATTATGTGACGAAGCCCTTCAGTATGGAGGAGGTGCTGCTGCGCCTGCACCGCATTGTCCAGCGCGCCGGGGTCACCGCACCCAATGCCGCTGAGTTGACGGTGGGGGACCTGTCCCTGAACCGCGACACCCGCGAAGTGTCCCGCGCCGGCGCCGAAATCACCCTGACCAGCACCGAGTTCGAGCTGCTGCAGTACCTGATGGAAAATCCGCGCCACGTGCTGAGCAAGACCCGCATCCTGGACCGCGTGTGGGACTACGACTTTGGCGGCCAAAGCAACATTGTGGAGCTGTACATCTCCTACCTGCGCAAGAAGATCGATGCCGACCGCGAACCCATGATCCACACCGTCCGCGGCGCCGGCTACGTCATCAAGCCATGCGTGTGAGCAGCAGCCCCCGTTTCACCGCGGCCCGCACCACGGCCAGCAAGGCCGCCCGCTCCGCGGCCGCCCGCCTTCGCCACCCCGGCACCTGGCACCTGCGCACCCGCCTGGTGGCCGTCATGCTGGCCCTGCTCGCCGTGATCTGCGTGCTGGTTGGAATGATCAGCTACAGCGCCATGAGCATGTCGCTCAATAGCCAGGTCAACAGCCAGCTGGCCCAGGCCACCTCCCGTTCCCACGACTTCAACCTCAACGCACCCTCCGGTTCCGCCTGCGCCCGGCCCGATCCGCTCAACGCCCGCGGCACCGGGACCGGCCAGCTCAATGCCATCATCTGCGGCGGCTACGTGGTCACCGGTGGCGTCCTCTCCCCCAGCGGCACGCGGCAGCAGCTGACCAACAATGATGCACAGATCCTGGCCGGGCTGCCCACGGCCGGGTCCATGACCGACCAGGCCCTGTCCATCGGCAGCTACCGGCTTCAGGCAGTTGCCGTCCCCGACGGGGGCGTCCTGATCACCGGGCTGCCGCTGGGCGCCGTCGACCGCACCCTCGCGAAACTGGTCCTGACCATCATCCTGGTCTCCCTGGCCGGGCTGGTGTTCCTGGGCCTGGCGGGCACCGTGATCATTCGCCGGAACATGGCCCCGCTGGAAAAGCTCTCCGCCGTCGCCACCCGGGTGGCCCAGCTGCCGCTCGACGCCGGCGAGGTCGCCCTGAGCGTCCGCGTCCCCGACACCGTGGCGAACCCCGGCACTGAAGTGGGCAATGTGGGGCATGCCTTCAACGCCATGCTGGACAATGTTTCCCACGCCCTCCAGGCCCGCCAGCGCAGCGAAACCAAGGTGCGCCGCTTCGTGGCCGACGCCAGCCACGAACTCCGCACGCCGCTGACCGCCATTCGCGGCTACACAGAACTGCTGCAGATGACCGAGTCACTGACCCCCGGCGGCAAGACGTCGCTGGGCCGGGTCACCGCCCAGTCACTGCGCATGGGCCGGCTGGTGGAGGACCTCCTCACGCTGGCCAGGCTCGACGACGGCCAGCCGGTGGCGCTGCGCACCCTGGACCTGGCCCCGCTGGTCATGGATGCCGTCAGCGACGTCCGGGTGGGCGCCCCCGGGCACCACTGGACGTTTGAGGTGCCCGACGATCCCGTAACGGTCAAGGGCGACGACGGCCAGCTCAAGCAGGTGTTGCTGAACGTGCTCTCCAACGCAGCCAAGCACACCCCCGACGGGACCACGGTGTCCACGGTGCTGACGCAGGGTGCCGACGGGGCCGCCACCGTGCAGGTCACGGACAACGGGCCGGGCATTGACCCGGCCTTCCGGGACATCATCTTTGACAGGTTTTCCCGGGCGGACGCGTCCCGCACCGGCGGCCAGGGCAGCACTGGGCTGGGGCTGAGCATTGTCCAGGCCATCGTGGCCGCGCACCACGGCACCATCCGCGTGGACAGCCGGCCGGGCGCCACCACCTTCACGCTGACCCTGCCCGCTGCACAGGCGGAGCTGCCCGCAACCGGGTCTGAGCGACACCTGGAAGGCCACGGGGAGGCTGTTTCCTCGATAAGCTAGACAGGTCGGCTGATCGAAGGGAGCACAGTGCGCCACGCTCCCTTCAGGCTGCTCCGAACCACCGCCGTCGGAGCCACCATTCTGGGCCTGGCCGCCTGGGCGCACGTCGCGGCTGGCGGGGCATTGCCCTCCCCAGCCATCATGGCGGCGCTCACCTCCCTGCACATCCTGTGCTCCACGGTCGCCACGCGGTTCCGGCTGCGCCTGCCCGCCATGACGGCGCTGCTGGCCACGAGCCAGCTGGTGCTCCACCAGGCCTTCGAGTCACTTTCCGTCAGCGCCCCCCTGGCCGAAGTTCCGGCCGGGGCGCTGAACAGCATGCACCACGGCATGCCCGCCGACTTCCCGATGCTGCCGGACATGGGCGCCACGCAGCTGGCCGGCACGGCGATGGCGGCCCATGCGGCCATGCCCGGCTGGATGGTGGTGGCCCACGTCGCCGCCACCCTGGCCACCGCCGTGCTGCTCACCCAGGGCGAAAGCGCCCTCTGGGCCCTCGCCGGCTGGCTGCGGCCGCTGTACCGTGCCGCCGCCGTCGTGCTTCAACTGCCCGCCCGGCAGGAGCGCCCCGCGGTGCTGCCGCGCACCCTGCCGCGCCTGCCCTGGCGCAATGTCCGGCCCGACACGCGCCGCGGGCCGCCGCTGGCAACGGCACTCTTCGCATAGCACCCTTCGGCAATCGCGGGGTGCCCAACCCCACCATTTTTGCGCAATTCCGCGCGCCCGAAAGGTTTCACCATGCGTTTTTCCCGTACCTTCAAGACCACCCTTGCCCTCGGCGCCACGGCCGGCCTCATGGCCCTGGGGCTCGGCGCTGCGTCCGCCCATGTGGACGCCACGCCGGATTCGACCGCAGCAAACTCGTACTCGCTGCTCACCTTCAGCGTCCCGCACGGCTGCAGCGGCTCGCCCACCACCAGCCTGAAAATCACGCTGCCGCAGGAACTGAACGCCGTCACGCCCACGGTCAACCCGAACTGGACCATCAGTGAGTCCACCGAAAAGTTTGCCACCCCGCGGACACTGGCCGACGGCAGCAAGATCACCGAACGGACCAGCGCCGTCACGTATACGGCCAAAACACCGCTTGACCCGCACCAACGGGACACGTTCACGCTCTCCCTGCAGGTTCCGGACACCGCGGGCAAGACGCTGTATTTCCCCACGCTGCAAACATGTGAAAAGGGATCCACGGACTGGAAGGACATTCCGGCCGCCGGGGCGTCCGAGGACAGCGTCCAGTCGCCTGCACCTTCCCTGACGGTCACCGCGGCCGTGGCCGCAGGCGCGGACCACGGCTCGCACGGCACCACGGACGGTACCACGAACAGCGCCTCGGCGGCTTCCGGCGAGAATGCCGGGAACGACGGCGCCGCCTGGCCCGCGTGGCTCGGCTTCGGTGCCGGTGTGGCCGGGTTGGTCCTGGGCGGGCTGGCGTTTATCCGCAGCGGCAGGACCGTTTCGCCGAAGTAGCCCCACCCGTTTTCCCCTTCCGCCGAAACAGCGGATGCGCGTCGAGATCCGCACAAACATTGTGCGGATCTCGACGCGTGGCCGCTAACTCGCGTTAATTTCGGCCAGGATGGTCCGCCGGTTGGCGAGGACGGGAAGGGTTTGCCGGACCTGTTCGACGGCGGCCACGTCCAGATCGGCCACCAACAGTCCCTCGCCGCCGTCGAGCCTGCCGAGCACCTCGCCCAATGGCGAGATGACTGCGCTGCGGCCGATGCCTGTGGGCGCCGTGCCGGTGGCGGCGATGCCGGCCGTGGCCGGGTCACCCTGTCCGCAGGCCAGCACGAACGAGGTGGCATCCAGGGCCCTGGCGCGGACCAGCAGGTCCCATTGATCCGCCTTGCCCGGGCCCGCTCCCCAGGATGCACAGACGATGGTGATGGACGCGCCCGCCTCGGCGTTTGCCACAAAGAGCGCGGGGAACCGGACGTCGTAGCAGGTGGCCAGGCCCAGCGTGGTGCCTCCCAGGTCAAAGGTGGCCACCCTGTCGCCCGCATCAACGGTGCTGGATTCGGAAAATCCGAAGGCGTCGAACAGGTGGATCTTGTCGTAGTGGGTGTCCGCATCCGGGCCGGCCACCAGCAGGGTGTTCCTGACCCGTCCGCCGGCTCCCGGGGTGAACATTCCCGCGACAATGGTGACGCCGAATTCGCGGGCCAGTTCCCTGACAGCGTTGGCCCAGGGGCCGTCCAGTGGCTGGGCGGCGTCCGCCACCGGGTTCCCGAAGGCGCACATGGCCGCCTCGGGGAACACCACCAGCTCCGCGCCCTGGTTCCGGGCGTCGGCGGTGTAGCGTCGAATCAGCCGCAAGTTTTCTTGTGGATCCGCGGAACTGATGATCTGGGCGAGCGCAACGCGCATCTTTTTCTCCTCGTTAGTGTATACGTAGGGTATGCAAGCAAATCGTGAGTCCCTGTCGGGACGCGACAGGGCCTACGAGTTTCTGCGCGACCACATTCTGACCGACCCCAATATGCAGGGCACCTTCCTCAACGAGCAGGAGCTCGCGGCACAGATTGGCGTGTCGCGGACCCCCGTCAGGGAGGCACTGCTGCTGCTGGTGGCGGACGGATTGGTGGAGCTCATCCCCAAGCGCGGGGCGCTGATCCCCACCATTTCCGGCCGCCAGATTTCCGAACTCTTTGAACTGCGCAACGTCCTGGAAAAGTACGCCGCCGGCGCCGCCATCGGCGCCGGGCGCGTGCCGCTGGCCGAAATGGCGGAGACCCTTTCGCAGCAGGCCGCGCTGGTGGACAGCCTCGAGCCGGATGCCGCCACGGAGTTCATCCGCCTGGACCAGCATTTTCACCAGCTGCTCATCGACGCCGTCGGCAACGAGCTGATGTCGCAGACGTACTCCAAGTTGCGTGCCCGCCAGGTCCTGATCGGCGTCCAGGCACTGTTCCGCAGCCAGGACCGGCAGAACCGGGTGTGCGAGGAGCACGGCCTGATTGTCGGCGCGCTCAGGGACGGCAATGTCCCTGCCGCAACCGCCGCCATCGACGCGCACCTCGCCGTCACCCTGGACCTGTTCCTGCGCGGCTAGCTGTGCTGGTGCGCCGGTTCGCCGGCGCTGGAGCCGGACTGGCCGGCGTCGTCGTTGGATTTGGCTTGGGCTGCCAGGCCCGCCGCGAGGTAGTTCTCATCCTCGCTCACGTCTGAATTCCGGCCCATGGCCAGCCCGACGACGGTCAGGGCGGCCGCCACCGCGGCGTAGATTGCCACGGGAACCCAGCTGTGGAAGCTGCTCAGCAGTACGGTGAACATGAGGGGTGCAATGGCGCCGCCCACAATTCCGGCCAGCGTGTAGGCCAGCGAACTGCCGGTGTAGCGCAGCCGCGGGCTGAACTGTTCAATGACATATGCTGCCTGCGGGCCGTACATGAACGAATGGAATGTCAGGCCAAGGACAATCCCCAGGATCAGCAGGGGAACGTTGTGGCCGTGCACCACGCCAAAGAAGACAAATGCCCACACCCCTGAACCGGCAGCCGCAATGCCGTACAGCAGGCGGCGGTTGATGTGGTCGGACATGGCCCCGGCCAGCGGGATGGTGATCACCTGGCAGCCCGAGGCCACCAGGACGGCCATCAGGACGTCATTGCGGGTGTAGCCGAGCTGGGTGGTGCCGTAAACCAGGGTGAAGACGGTAAACAGTGCATAGGTGACATCCGGCCCGATGCGGCAGAGGATGGCCGCCGTCAGGGGACGGAGCTGGGTGGTGAAGACTTCCTTTACCGGTGCCGTGGGCCGGTCGCCGCTTTCGGCGATGGCCTTGAACACAGGGGTGTCCTCCAGGCGCAGCCGGATCCACAGGCCAAAGGCCACCAGCAGTGCGGAGATCAGGAAGGCAACGCGCCAGCCCCAGGCCAGGAAGGCCTGCTCGCTCAGGGATGCCGTCAACACGGCCAGGGCGCCGTTGGCCATCAGATTGCCCAGGGGCGGGCCGATCTGGGCTGCCGAGGAAAAGAAGCCGCGTCGCCTGGGATCGCCAAATTCACTCGAGAGCAGCACGGCGCCGCCCCACTCGCCGCCGACTCCCACGCCCTGCGCGAACCGCAGGAGCACCAGGATGATGGGTGCCGCATAGCCAATGTTTGCGTAGGTGGGCAACAGCCCAATCGCGAAGGTGGCTGCGCCAATCATGACGAGTGTGACCACCAGGACGTGCTTGCGCCCCAGCTTGTCGCCCAGCCGCCCAAAGACGATGCCGCCGATGGGGCGGGAAACATAGCCCACGGCGTATGTTGAAAATGCCAGGATGGCGCCGGTGAGGGCATCATTGCCCGGGAAGAACAGGGCCGGGAAGACGATGGCCGAGGCCGCCGAATAGACGGCAAAGTCGTACCATTCCAGGGATGTGCCGCTGAGGCTGGCAATGAATGCCTTGACAAGATCCCGTCGCTGTGGCTGCGGGCTTTGTGACTGCCCGCGGGCAGCGTGTGCTGTATTCGCCATGGAGGTTCCTTTCAAAAATATGATACCGGTCACGTGTTGTACTTCTTGTATACAATACGCATACTAGAAAGGGAAAGGCGAGAGCAATCTCAAAATTTCCCAAAAAACATCCCACAGCGAAGGAACCCTCCCATGAGCGCCCTGACTTTTGAACTCCCCGACGCCACCACCACCGTGGTGTCCGTCAAGAACCTCCTCAATGCCGGATACGCCGGACGCGCCCAGGCCGAGGTCCAGGCGCACATCGCCGAACTGGCCGAACTAGGCATCCCCGGACCGTCCACCACCCCGGCCCTCTACCCGGTGTCGGCCTACCTGGCCATGCAGGCTGATTCCGTGGAAGTGCAGCACGCGCGCACCTCCGGCGAAGCGGAGTGGGCCCTGGTCATCAGCGAGGAGGGGCCGCTGCTGACAGTTGCCTGCGACCACACCGACCGCGCCTTGGAAGTCCACGGCGTCGCGTGGAGCAAGAACGCCTCCCCGGACCTCCTGGGCCGGCAGGCCTGGCGGCTCGACGACGTCCGGGACCACCTGGACCAGATCACCATCAAGGGGTGGGTGACCGGCGACGACGGCCTGGAGACCCTGATCCAGGACAGCTCCCTAGGCGCTCTCCTCCCCCCCGACTACTGGCTCGACGTACTCGAAGACCGCCAGCTCAACGGCGTTGGCACCGTCCTGCTCTCCGGGACCGTTGCCATGACGGCAGGCGTGGACCAGTTTGCCCCCGTCTGGCGGGTGGAGATGGGTGACCCCGTCACGGGACGGACCATTGGGCTGGACTACACGATTTCCACCATGCCCGAGCCCATCGGCTGACACGCCCCCCCTTTCGCCGAGTTAGCGGGCCCGCGCCGAGACACGCCCTCCTATTGCGCGGTCTCGGCGCGGATCCGCTGACTCGACGGGTTCGACGGCGGCGGGGCTGGTTGACTCCGGGAACACAGGGGACAAAAGTTAAGCCATGACCATTGAGCAGCGCACCACAGTCCGGCAACGTACCACCCGACGCCTCCCGGCCGCTGCCCTGCTGGGCGCCGCGGCCGTCCTGGTCCTTGCCGCCTGCGGGCCGTCCGCCGGACCCGCGGCCGGCACGTCCGCGGCCACCACCGCGGCGCCAACCACCGCCTCAGCCGAGCCTGCCCCCACAACGGAAGCGGCGACGTCGTCCGCTCCTTCAATGGCGCCAAGCACGGCCGCAACCCCGCCCCTCTGCGCGGCGGCCTCCCTGGCCGGCTCGCTGGACGACACGGGCGGCGGGGCGGCGGGGCACATCTACATGAAGCTGATCGTGAAGAACACCTCGGCCGCCACGTGCATCCTGGACGGCTACCCCGGAGTCTCCCTGGTCAAGGCGGGGGTGGACACGCCCATCGGCGCCGCGGCCGTGCGCGATGCTACCGCGCCCTCGAAGGGCCCCATTTCCCTGGCCCCCGGCAAAAGTGCGGCCGCCGTGCTGCGGTACACACAGGCGGGGAACTACCCGAACTGCACTCGCGTGGCGGCGGATTCCGTGATGGTGTACCCGCCCAGCGCCACGGACCGGTTGGTGATCGCACACCCGCTGACCGCGTGCAGCAATAGCAATATTGAGCTGCTGACCATTGGCGCATTCCAGCAGTGAGCATCCCTCTCGGGGCAAATATTGGGGCGAGTTTTGGGGCGCGTTTTGGGGCGAACCGCGTGCCGGAACAGCTCGAGGCCATGTGCCGGCGAGCTTTCGGACCTGCCACCATTGAGGCCGTCGCGCAGCTGCCGGGCGGGAACTACAACTCCACGTTCCGGGTGGAGCTGGCGGGCCGGGCGCCCGTGGTGCTGCGCATTGCCCCGGAACCGGCCGGCCAGTTCCGCATCGAGCGCACCCTGATGCGCAATGAAGTGGCGGCGGTGCCGTTCCTGGCGCCAATCGCTGAGCTCATGCCGAAGGTGCTGGCCACGGATTTCTCACACCAGTTGGTGGCTGGCGACTACCTGTTCCAGGAATTCCTCCCCGGCGTCCCGGCGGCCACTGCACTGGCATCGTACCCGGACATCGGCCCGTTTTGGGAGGAGCTTGGCGGCCTCCTGGCCCGCATCCACGCCGTCCAGGGCACCCATTATGGCCAGGTCCAGGGCCCCCACTTTGGCTCGTGGAGCGGGGCGTTGGCGGACTATTTCCATGACCTGTTCCTTGACCTGAACACCGCCGGCCTGCCCGCCAGCGACATCCGAACGGTGGGTTCCTTGCTGGCCAGGCACGCCGATGCAGTGGACTCCGTGCCCGGGCCGAGGCTGCTCCACGGGGATTTGTGGATTGGCAATCTGCTCCTGGACGCGGACGCGAAGGCGCCGCACATCACCGCCGTGCTGGACTCGGACCGGACGTCCTGGGGCGATCCGCTGGCGGACTGGACGTTCCACCTGCTCCGCCGGCGCGGCACCAGGGAGAAGGACGCCTTTTGGCGCGGCTATGGCGGGAAGCCGGCCGAATCGGAAGGCGCGGCTGTCCGGCAATTCTTCTACAGGGCCCGCAGCCTGGGCGAGGCCCGGCTGGAGTACCACCGCCTGGGCCAGGAGTCCAAGGCCGAGGCCACGTATCCCCGGCTGGAACGAGAATTGGATACGTTTATCGCTGCGGTTTGATGCGTGGCTTTGATGCTCCGGTGTGATGCTCCGGCCACGCCTGGGCCCGACGCCGAAAGCCAGCCCTACTTCGGCCGGCTGCTCTGCCAAAAGTTGGGTGGCTCGTCCCCGTCAAATTCCTCGAAGAAACCGATGAACGCCGGATCGCTCTCCTGGGACTCCCGGCGTCGGCCGTTTTTCAGCACATACAGCCTGTTGGCGCCGAAGGCCAGGACTGCCGCGGCGGTCAAGTGCATGGCGCCGCCCCAGACTTCCACCGGCACCACCATGGCCAAAAAGCCCGCCACGGCCACTGCGGCCCCCACGGTCACCAGCAACCGCAGCCGTTCAAAGTAGCCATAAACGGCCACACTGGCGCCCAGCACCAGCCACGGCCCGCAACCGTTGTCAAAGGGGATGAGCGCCCCGAGGAGGACTCCCGCGGCCGTGCCGCCGGCCAGGTACAGGTAGTGCCTGCGGGGTGCCACCCACCAGGTGGGGCGCCGCCACAGCCAGCCGGCACTGACGGCGGCAGCAGCCAGGCTGCCGATCACAAATGCAAAGGACGACGCCCCGTTGCCGTGCTGGCCCACCATGCTGACGGCGCCGGTGAACAAAAAGAGCAGCGACAGGCAGACAAGCGGCACCCAATTGTTCCCGATATGCCGTTGTTGCACCGCAGCCGCCTTCTCCCGTCATTTCCACAGTCCCGGACCGCCGTCCTGGCACCACAAAGTTGGCGGGGACCGGCAACGGCAGTCATTGCCACTCCTAGGGCTAGATTACAGCTCCGCCCGGACACTTTTTGCCCGCATCCGCCCCGCCTGTGCGAATCGTTATCCTCTCGCATCTTTGTCACTCCGGTGAGGCATGATGGAGCCGTGCAAACTAATTCCGCCTCCGGTGGCATGGAACTGTTCGGGGCACCCGCCCGCGAATGGTTTTTGGGCGCCTTCGGCTCCCCCACGCCTGCCCAGGCGGGCGCGTGGCACGCCATTTCCGGTGGCGCACATTCCCTGGTGGTGGCCCCCACCGGCTCCGGCAAGACGCTGGCCGCGTTCCTTTGGGCACTTGACGGCCTGGCCGCCGGCACCGGTGCCAGCACCGCCAGCACCGCCAGCACGACGCCGGAGCTTGCCTTGGGTGCCCCGCCCGCCCCGGGTGCCCCGCCCGCCCCGGCCGCCACGGCCCGCGCGGGGTCCACCAGCGTCCTGTACATTTCCCCCTTGAAGGCCCTCGGCGTGGATGTGGAGCGCAACCTGCGGGCGCCCCTGATCGGCATCACCCAAACCGCCAGGCGGCTGGGCCTGGACCCGCCGCACGTCACCGTGGGCGTCCGCTCCGGCGACACCCCCGCCAATGAGCGCCGGCGCCTCCTCAGCCACCCGCCGGACATCCTGATCACCACGCCCGAATCGCTCTTCCTCATGCTCACGTCCAAGGCCCGCGAAACGCTCGCGGGGGTGCGCACCGTGATCATCGACGAAGTCCATGCCGTGGCCGGCACCAAGCGCGGCGCGCACCTGGCCGTGTCCCTGGAGCGCCTGGACGCGCTGCTGCCCCAGCCCGCACAGCGCATCGGCCTCTCCGCCACAGTGGAGCCGCGCGAAACAGTGGCGCGCTTTTTGGGCGGTTCCGCACCCGTCACCATCGTGGCCCCGCCCAGCACCAAGAACTGGAACCTCAGCGTCACCGTGCCGGTCGCGGACATGACCGACCTCCCCGCTCTTGCCTCAGCCCACGACCTCGGCCCTGCCTCCGGCCTGGCTCCCAACGCCTCGATCTGGCCGCACGTGGAGGAAAGGATCGTGGACGCCGTCCTGGCCAACCAGTCCACCATCGTCTTCGCCAACTCCAGGCGGCTGGCCGAACGGCTCACCGGCCGGCTCAATGAAATTTACGTGGAACGGCTCGAGCTGGCTGCCTCCGGGGACGTCCCTGCCCCGCAAGGCCCGGACGACGCCGCCCCCTCCGACACGGAGCCCTGGCGGACCGCGCCGTCCCCCACCGGCCCGGCCCGCCTCCCGGCCGAAATGATGGCGCAGGCAGGGGCCACGGCCGGCGCGCCGAACGTGCTGGCCAAGGCGCACCACGGCTCCGTGTCCAAGGAGCAGCGGGCCCTCATAGAGGATGACTTGAAGTCCGGTCGGCTGCGGTGCGTGGTGGCGACGTCGAGCCTGGAACTGGGCATTGACATGGGCGCCGTGGACCTGGTCATCCAGGTGGAGTCGCCGCCGTCGGTGGCCAGCGGGCTGCAGCGCGTGGGGCGGGCCGGGCACCAGGTGGGCGAGGTGTCCGAAGGCATGCTGTTCCCCAAGCACCGTGCGGATTTGCTGCATTCGGCGGTCACGGTGGAGCGCATGCTGGCGGGGCACATCGAGCCGCTTTTTGTGCCGAAGAACCCGCTGGACATCCTGGCGCAGCAAACCGTGGCCGCCGCAGCGCTCGGGTCCATAGACGTGGACGAATGGTTTGACACCGTCCGGCGCAGCGCCCCTTTCGCCGCACTCCCCCGGTCCGCCTATGACGCCACCTTGGACCTGCTGGCCGGGCGCTACCCGTCCGACGAATTCGCCGAACTGCGGCCCCGCATCATCTGGGACCGGGTGGGCGGGACCATCACGGGGCGCCCCGGCGCGCAGCGGCTGGCCGTCACCTCCGGCGGCACCATCCCCGACCGCGGCCTGTTCGGCGTCTTCATTGCTGGCTCCGATGAATCTGACGCCGGCAAGGCCAACAAGGGCGGGCGCCGCGTGGGCGAGCTCGACGAGGAGATGGTCTACGAATCCCGCGTGGGGGACCTTTTTGCCCTCGGCGCCACCAGCTGGAAGATCGAGGACATCACCTTCGACCGGGTGCTGGTGACGCCGGCGTTCGGCCAGCCGGGCAAGCTGCCGTTCTGGAAGGGCGATTCGCTGGGCAGGCCAGTGGAACTGGGCCGGGCGCTCGGCGCCTTCATCCGCGAACTCAGCGCCGCTCCCCGCAAGCAGGCCCTCGAACGCTGCGAAGCCACCGGCCTGGACCAGTGGGCGGCCAACAACCTGCTTGGCTACCTGGACGAGCAAAAGGCCGCCACCACGCAGGTCCCGGACGACAAAACCCTCATGGTGGAGCGCTTCCACGACGAACTCGGCGACTGGCGCGTGGTCCTCCACAGCCCATTCGGCATGCCCGTCCACGCACCCTGGGCCCTGGCCGTTGCGGCCCGGCTGCACGAGCGCTACGGCCTGGACGGTTCCGCCATGGCCTCCGACGACGGCATCGTGCTGCGGGTGCCCCTGATGGATGACGAGCCTCCCGGCGCGGACTTGTTCCTCTTTGAACCCGACGAGCTGGACGGCATCGTCACCGCCGAGGTGGGAGGCTCCGCACTGTTCGCCAGCCGCTTCCGCGAATGCGCCGCCCGCGCCCTGCTGCTGCCACGCCAAAACCCGGGCAAGCGATCGCCCCTGTGGCAGCAGCGCCAGCGCTCCGCCCAGCTTCTGGACGTGGCCCGGAAATACCCCCAGTTTCCCATTGTGCTGGAGACCGTCCGGGAATGCCTGCAGGATGTGTACGACCTCCCCGCACTGAAGGACATCGCCGCCAGCATTGAGCGACGCGAGCTGCGGATCGTGGAAACCACCACCCAACAGCCCTCACCCTTTGCCCGGTCGCTCCTCTTCGGCTACGTGGCCAGCTTCCTGTACGAGGGCGATTCCCCGCTGGCCGAACGCCGCGCGGCCGCCCTGTCCCTGGACCCAGCCCTGCTCGACGAGCTGCTGGGACGGGCCGAGCTGCGCGAACTCCTGGACCCGGACGTCATTGCCGCCACGGAGGCCGAGCTCCAGCGGCTGGCCGGGAACGGCAGGGACACGGACAGGCGAGCCCGCGGGCTGGAAGGAGTTGCCGACCTGCTCCGCCTGCTGGGCCCGTTGACGGTTGCCGAGGTGGCGGACCGCCTGGTCCCCTCCGCTCCTCCCGGACAAGGGACGGGCGACGCCGGCCTGCCGCCCGCCGCTGCCGGCCGGACTGCCACTGCGGCCGGTTCAGGGGCCACCGCTGCAGCTGCCGCTGAAGGGGCTGCCGCCGCTGCGGATGCCGCCCACCTCGCCGCGGCGGCCGGACACCTGGAGGCCCTTGTTGCCGCCAACCGCGCCCTGCGGGTGAATATGGCTGGCAGGGAATGTTTCGCGGCCATTGAGGATGCGGCAAGGCTGCGGGACGCCCTCGGCATCCCGCTGCCCATGGGCGTGCCGCTGGCGTTCATTGAACCCGTGGCCGATCCGCTGGGCGACCTGATCGGCCGGCATGCGCGCACCCACGGCCCCTTCACCGCGGCGGAAGTGGCGGCGAGGCTGGGACTGGGCATCGCCGTCGTGCATTCCGGGCTGGCACGGCTTGCCGCAGACAAGCGCGTGACGGAGGGCGAATTTATCCCCAGCGGCTCCCATCACTCGCAAGTCCCCGGCTCTTCCCATAGCTCGCAAGCTCACTTCGGGACCCTCGCCGCAGTGGGCCCTGGCTTCGAGGATGGCGCCAGTGAATGGTGCGACGTGGAGGTGCTGCGCCGGCTGCGCCGCCGGTCCCTCGCCGCGCTGCGGGCCGAGGTGGAACCCGTGGATGCGGCCACCTTCGGCCGGTTCCTGCCGGCGTGGCAGCATGTTTCTGCCGCATCCGGGGCGCCGGCGCTGCGCGGGCTGGACGGGCTGCTGACCGTCGTCGACCAGCTGGCGGGCGTGCCCATTCCGGCGTCGGCCTGGGAGCCGCTGGTGCTGGCGCAGCGGGTGGCCGACTACCGCCCGGCCATGCTGGACGAACTGACGGCCACGGGCGAGGTGCTGCTGTCGGGCGCCGGTGCCCTGGGCGGCAGCGACGGGTGGCTGAGCCTGCACGTGGCCGAGTCCGCCGCCCTGACGCTGAACCCGCCGGCTGATTTCGCGCCCACGGAGTTCCAGCAGCGCGTCCTGGCGGCCCTGTCCGGCGGCGGCGCGTACTTTTTCCACCAGCTGCGCGAGATGGCGGCCGGCGGGCCGGATGACGTCCCCGCCGACGACGAGCTTTCCGCCGCCCTGTGGGAGCTTTTTTGGGCTGGGCGGATCAGCAATGACACCTTCACCCCGGTGCGTTCCCTGCTGTCCGGGGGGCATACGGCGCACAGGCAAAAGCCGGCGCCGTCGCGCCTGCGCCCGGCGCGCTCGGGGCGCTATGGGCGGCTGCCCGGCCGGGCCGGAACCGTCCAGAGGGGTGCTCCGCCGCTGGGTGCCGGGCGTTGGAGTGCGCTGCCGGATGGCGACCTGGCTGCCGCTGGTATGCCTGAGGCAGGCGGCGCTACGACGGCAAGTGCGCAGGCCACGCTGCGCAGCCATGCCCTCGCCGAGCTGTTTCTGGACAGGTATGGCGTGGTCACCCGCGGATCCGTCATGAACCACGGGATCCCCGGCGGCTTCGGGCTCATGTACAAGGTGCTGGCGAGGCTCGAGGAAACCGGAAAGTGCCGCCGCGGGTACTTCATTGAACACCTGGGCGCGGCACAATTCGCGGTGCCCGCCACGGTGGACCGGCTGCGCACCTTCAGCGACGACGCCGCCCTCAACCCCCGCCCGCCGCAGGCCCTGGCCCTGGCGTCGACCGACCCGGCCAACCCCTACGGAGCAGCCTTGCCGTGGCCGCCGCTGGATTCCGGCCACCGCCCCGGGCGCAAGGCGGGTGCCCTGGTGGTGATGGTCGACGGCGCCCTGGTCCTGTATGTGGAGCGCGGCGGCCGGACGCTGTTGTGCTTCAGCGACGACGACGGCGCCGTGGCCCTGGCCGCGGATGCCCTGGTCCAGGTGGTCAGGCGCGGTGCGGTGGACAAGCTCGCGATGGAGAAGGTCAACGGCGCCGGCATCCTGGACACCCCGCTGGCCGCGGCGCTGCTGGCTGCCGGGGCGTACAGTTCCCCGGGCGGGGTGCGCATCCGTGCCTAACCCCCTGAAACCCTCCCTCACATTTGGGGCGTTTTCTTCAATCGCTCTCTCAGCAATTGACGTGAAATGCGGGACGCTGTCGCACTCATTGCGAGAGCGTTCGGGAAAAACCCGCAAATGCTGCGGGAGCGTTGGGCGTGTGGGTGGACATGAGTGACGTGTTGTGGTTGGCGGACCGTGACTCGAACCGTCGGCCGGCCCTCCATGCCTGAGGGGGACACTGTCTGGCGGCAGGCTCGGGACCTCCATGGCGCCCTGGCCGGGCAGCCGCTGACGGGCTGCGACTTCCGCGTGCCGCAGCTGGCAACCGTTGACTTCACCGGGCGCACCGTGGAGTCCGTCCAACCCCGCGGCAAGCACCTGATGATGATGCTGCCCGCCCGCGGCCCGGCCGAGGGCGCGGCGGTGATCCACTCGCACCTGGCCATGGAGGGCCACTGGGACATATACCCCGTCAGGAATGCGACGCAGCCTCCGACAGGCCCGCGGACCGGGCGCGGCGGCGAGTGGCGCCGGCCTTCCCATACAGCGAGGGTTGTCCTCACCACTGAACGGCTGGTCGCCGTCGGCTTTTCCCTGGGCACCCTGGAAGTGCTCTCGCCCGCGCAGGCGGCGGCCGCCGTCGAACATCTTGGGCCGGACCTGCTCGGGCCGGATTGGGATGCGGATGAGGCGCTGCGCAGGCTCCATGCGGATCCGCAGCGGCCCGTCGGCTTGGCTCTCCTGGACCAGCGGAGCCTGGCCGGGATCGGCAACATTTACCGCAACGAGCTGTGTTTCCTGGCCGGAGTCCACCCGTCCATGCCGGTTGGCGGGGTGCCGAGGCTGCCACGATTGGTGGAGCTGGCAAAGCGCCTGCTGGAGGCCAACAAGGACCGGCCGCAGCGCTCAACCACGGGCGGGCCGGCACGCGGGGACGCCTCAGTGTGGGTCTACGGGCTGGCCGGGAAGCCGTGCAAACGCTGCGGTTCACTGATTCGGCACGCAAAAATGGCCGATCCAGCCGCGCCGACACATGCCCCGCGGGACATTTACTGGTGCCCGAACTGCCAGGCCCTGCCGGAATGACGCCCGGGGTGGTTGTTGCCATTCGCCTGTGGAAGTTCTGCCGCTGACGGAAAGTTACTGAGCAGTCGGTGCTGCACGGTCCATTTTCTGCAGCCGCAATCTGTCCGCCGTGGCCGGATCATGCAGGAAGGCCGACAGTGCCAGCGCAAGTGCGGGCAGCGCGATCAGCACCGTGAGCGTGAAATGCAGGGTGGTTGCATCGGCCAGCACCCCGAGCACCGGGTTGAACAGGCCGCCCACGGTGACGGCCAGGCCCACTGTGACGCCGCTGGCCGTGCCGATCCGGTTTGGCAGGTAGTTCTGCCCCAGGATGACGAAAACGCTGAATGGGACGAAAATGCTTACGCCGGTCAGCACCACGAAGACCATGGCGAGGCGCCACTCCCGCACCAGCACCAGGCCAGCCATGGCAGGAAGGCAGCAGGCAAAGCCGTACCTGATGGAGACCATTGCCCCGAATCGGTCCGCCAGCCAGCCGCCCAGCAGGGTGCCGCACGCACCGGACACCAGGAAGACGGTCAGCGCGGCGCCGCCGATAACCTCCGAGGCACCCAGCCCGTGGATGAAGTACAGGGCCAGAAAGGAACTCAGCCCAAAGAACACGATGGAGCGAACCACCACAATGGACGTCAGTTTCAAAAAATCCGGCCAGTTGTCCCGCCCCTTGGGCATGGCCGCGGGACGGCGCTCGCCGTCGCGCCCGTCGAGCACCGGCCCCAGGCGCCTGGCCAGGATGAGTGCCATGACGAGGGCCGGGAGCACCAGCAGGGCGGTCCCCCGGAGCCCGAACCAGAGGAGCACCGGCGTGGCCAAAAGGGAGCCGAGCGCGAAACCGATGTTCCCGCCCAGGGCGAATATGCTCATGCCCTTGTTGCTGTCGCCGGCGGCCCGCCGTGCGGCACTGGCTGCCGAGGGGTGGAACGCTGCAATGCCCAGGCCCGAGATGGCGATCATCACCCACGTGACGGCGTAACTCGGGAACAGGCCGGCGGCACCCACGCCCAGCGCCGCCGTCGTCATCCCCAGCGGAATGAGCCAGCGGCGCGGCTTGCGGTCCGTCCACACGCCAAAGGCCGGCTGGACCACGGAGGAGAGCATGGTTGCCGCGAGGGTCAGCCCCGCCACGGCCGCGTAGCTGTAGTGGCGTTCGGAGACGAGGAAGGGCAGCATGGCCGGCACGATGCCCTGGTAGAGGTCGTCGACCATGTGCGCCGAGGACATCATGCCAATTCCGCGTCGATTCACCAGCGAACCCCACCTTTCCGCCTTCGCGCCACGCTTGTTTGCCCCGGATCCTGCACCGTCAGGCACTCCCGACACTACGCCCTGAATCCATCGGTACCCTTGAAGGGTGATGAAATCCCCGCTTCCCGTGCGCAACGGGGTCAATGCGACGCGCATGCGCATGCCGGACGGCGGCCCCTGGGCCACGGCCATGGAATATGTGCTGGACAAGTTCAACCACGTTGACCCGGCCGGAATCGTAGACAGGTTTGAACGCGGTGAGGTCATGGCCCTGGGCGGGGAGGTGGTCACGCCCACCACTGCGCTGAACGAACATGTTTTTATTTGGTACTACCGCGAACTCCCGGTGGAAAAGCGCCTGCCCGTGGAGCTGTCCATCCTGCACCAGGATGAAAACCTGGTGGTGGTGGACAAGCCGCACTTTTTGCCCACCACGCCCGGCGGCATGTACGTCCAGGAATCGGCCCTGGTGCGCCTGCGAGTGTTGCTGGACCTGCCGGACCTGGTGCCGATCCACCGCCTGGACCGCATGACGGCGGGCGTGCTCCTGTTCTCCGCGAATCCGGAGACCCGCGGAAACTACCAGCTGCTCTTTGAAAAGCGGCACATTGAAAAGACGTACCGTGCAGTGGCCCCTGTCCTGCCCGGGCTGGAATTTCCGCTGGTGGTGCGCAGCCGCATGGTCAAGTCACGCACGTACCTGCTGGCGCAGGAAGTTCCCGGGGAGCCCAATGCGGAAACCCGGATCGAGCTCATGGACACCCGGATGGACCCTTCATCCGGGCGCCAGCTGGGGCTGTACGAGCTGCAGCCGCACACGGGCAAGACGCACCAGCTCCGTGTCCACCTGGCCTCTCAGGGCATCGGCATCCTCAACGACCCGTTCTACCCGGTGCTCCACGAGCAGGCGCCGGATGACTACACGAAGCCGCTTCAGCTGCTGGCCCACAGCATTTCCTTCACGGACCCGCTGACGGGCGAACCCGTGAAGTATTCCTCCGGGCTGCGCCTATCCGCCTTCCCGGACCACAACTGAGCGGATCCAGCGGGCCCGGGCCGCATAAAGTGATGGAGCGTCGGGCGAAACACCGCAAAAGGTGATGGAGCGTCGGGGGGGCGAAAACGGCGCCCTACTTGCGGCCCTTGATGGCCCCGTAAACGGCCGCCACGACCAGTCCGCCGCCGATGGACAGCAGCCACGTCTTGATGTTGAAGAAGGAGCCGAGGTCGGTGTGGAAAATCAGCGAGCCCAGCAAACCGCCCACAATGGCGCCAACCACGCCGAGGATGATGCTGGTGACCCAGCCGCCCTGCACCTTGCCCGGCATGATGGCCTTGACAATGGCTCCCACGATCAGGCCGAGAATGATAAATCCAAAGAATCCCATGGTGTTCTCCCTGTCTTGCGTAGTTGTCCATGCGCGTTCGGTGCGGACATGTTGGCTGCACCAAAGCTAAATCGTACTGGGAAGTAACATCCCCACGATCAATCTACTGTGATCGACACCACATGACAAACTTGACAGGCTCGACGGCGGATTGCCCGCCAGGTGTCGGCTACAGGGCCAGCCACTTGCCGGCCGAGCGGCGGTAGCTGCGCAGCGCGGCCGTGGTGGCCACCGTCTTCACCCCGTGGCGCATGGAAGCCGCCGCGTCGCGCGCGAGGCGATTCTCGGCGTCGTACTCGCTGGCCTCCACCATGAAGCGGACGGTGATGCGCGGGACGCCGGCCACGACGTCGAGCTGGTTGGCCTCAACCACGTGGGCCGCACCGACGGCGGCAACCGCCATGGCCATGACCTCCTCGGGGGCGTGGCCCGGGCGCAGGCCGGTGATCTGGATGGTGGCGCGAAAGGAAGGCATTGTCCCAGCCTATTGGGTGGCGGGGCCGGGGCAGCAGCCATAAACTCGGATGTGGCAGCGGAATGTACGGAACTCAAGGAGCCGGCATGAACCAGAGAAATGACTATCCCGCGGGCGTTCCCTGCTGGGTTGAGACCTTTCAGCCCGACGTGGATGCCGCGCTGTCCTTCTACACTGCCGTCTTTGGGTGGCAGCCGGCCGGTCCGGGGGACCTCTCCGGCGACGGGGACGGCGGCCGCTACTACGTGGCCCGCCTGCGGGGGCTCGATGTTGCCGGGATTTCCTCCCAGCCCGTCCCCGGCGCACCCACTTCATGGCTCACGTCCGTGGCGGTGGCCGACGTCGATGAGGCAGTGAAGGCCGTGACCCAGGCCGGGGGAACCGTGGTTGCGGCCCCCTTCGACACCCCTCCAGTGGGCCGCGCCGCCGTGGTGGCCGATCCGGACGGGGCGGTCCACGGCTTGTGGGAGGGTTCAGCCCGGGCCGGCGCCCAGCTGGTCAACGAGCCCGGCGCGTGGTCCATGAGCCAGCTGGCCACCCCCGACACGAGCCGGGCCGCCGCGTTTTACGCCGACGCCTACGGCTGGACCACGGAAACCCTTGGCGCGGGCGACGGCGCCGCCACCCTTTTCCGCCTGCCCGGCTATGTTGGGGGCGTGCCGCAGCAGCCGGTGTCCCGCGAAGTGGTGGCGGTCATGGTTGCAGGCCCCGGCCCCGCGCAGTGGACGCCCAATTTCTGGGTGCCCGACGCCGACGCGGCTGAAAGCACGGCGGTGCGCCTTGGCGGCCGGACCCTGGTGCCTGGCTTCCCGTCACCGGCGGGAAAGACGGTGGTTCTGGCGGATCCACAGGGCGCCGTGTTTTCGGTGACGGGGGTCGACCACAGGGCGTGAACTGGGCGGCGTGAACTGCACGGCGTGAACAAATGCCGCCGCTCCCGCATTTTGCCGCCGCTGTACCGGTGGCAAAATGCGGGAACGGCGGCAAAACTTCGCTGGGGGGCTATCCGGTGTTGCGAAGGCCCGCGGCCACCCCGTTGATGGTGATGAGCATGGCCCGCTGCAGGCGCTCATCCACCTCCGTCGCGCCGGCGTCGGCCTCGCGGACGCGGCGCAGCAGCTCCACCTGCAGGTAGGAGATCGGGTCCAGGTATTGGTCGCGGACGGACAGGGAGCGCTTGAGGAGCGGCTGGCGGTCCAGGAGTTCGTCCTCGCCGGTCAGCAGCTGGATTTGCTCAACCGTGAGCTCGTACTCGGCTCGGATCGTGGCAAAAAGATGCTGCAATTCTGCCGGAACCAGCGTGCGCACGTAGTGGGCGGCGATCTCCATGTCCGTTTTGGCCAGCGTCATCTCCACATTGGAAATGGTGGAGGAGAAGAAGTGCCAGTTCGCCAGCATGTCCGTCAGTGCGCCGGCATGCCCGGCGTCGCGGGCCGCCTTGAGGCCGGAACCCACGCCAAACCACCCCGGGACGATTTGGCGGGACTGCGTCCAGCCGAACACCCACGGGATGGCCCGCAGCCCGCCCAGGCCGGAGCCGGAATCGGGCCGCTTGGACGGGCGGGAGCCAATGTTCAGGCTGCCCAGCTGCTCCACCGGGGTGGAGGCGAGGAAGTACGCCGGAAGGTCGCCGTCGTCAATCAGGGCCCGGTAGCCAGCGAAGGCGGCGTCGGAAACTATTTCCATGACCGCCCCGAAGCGGACCAGCTCGTCCTCGGTGTGGCGCGGCGCCTGGTGCAGCGCTGAGGCCTGCATGACGGCGGCCAGCGACAGCTCCAGGTTTTCCCGGGCCAGCTCGGGCAGCGAGTACTTGTCGGAGATGACCTCGCCCTGTTCGGTGAACTTGATGGCCCCCTCCAGCACGCCGTTGGGCTGGGCCAGGATGGCGTCGTACGTGGGCCCGCCGCCGCGCCCCACGGAGCCGCCGCGGCCGTGGAACATGCGCACGTTGACGCCATGCTTGACGGCGACGTCGCGCAGCTTGCGCTGGGTCTTATGGATCTCCCACTGGCTGGTCATGACGCCGGATTCCTTGTTGGAGTCCGAGTAGCCGAGCATGATCTCCTGCATGTTGCCGCGCAGGCGCACCAGCTCCCGGTAGGAGGGGTCTGAAAGCAGCTGGTCCACAATTTCGGCGGAGGCACGCAGCTCGTCAACGGTTTCCAGCAGGGGCGCAAAGCCGATCTTCGCGTAGCGGTTCTCGCCCGTCAGCTGGACCAGGCCTGCCTCGCGGGCCAGCACGGCGGGCGCCAGGACGTCGTCCGCGCCGCGGGTCATGGACACAATGTAACTTTCGACGACGTCGGGCCCATAGGTGCGCAGCGCCCGGCGGACCACGCGGAAGACGTCGTACGTGCCGTTGGCGGCGCCGTCGAGCCTGATGGGGTGGCCGGAAAGCGGACGGTGGCTGGCCAGCTCCCGGCTCAAGACCTGCAGGCGTTCGGCCCGGTCCAGCTCGCCGTAGGGGCGGGGCAGCTCGCCCACGCGGTCCATGAGCTGCCCGACGGCGTCGTGGTGGTGGTCGGCGTGCTCGCGGATGTCCAGGGTGGCCAGGTGCAGGCCGAAGGAGGCGACGGCGCGGCGCACGGTGGCCAGCGCCCCGTCCGCCACGAGCGACGCGGAGTTGTTGCGCAGGGACGTGTCTAGCAGGGCCAGGTCGGCCAGCAGTTCGGCCGTGTCCTCATAGTCGCGTCCGGGCTCGTGGAAGGCGTCCGCGGCGGCGCGGCGGCGGGTGTTGAGCAGCTTGGCCTTGATGCAGGTGAGCTTGAGGCGGTAGGGTTCCTCGGCGTTGAGCTCCAGCACGCGCGGGTCAAGGCCCGGCAGCCTGGCCAGGTCCGCCGCGATGGACGCAGTCAATTCCGGATCCGCACCGTACAGGGCGCTGGAGTTGGAGAGGATGGAGAGTAGCTCGTCGATCATGGCGATGCTGATCTTCACGGCGTTGGCGTTTTGCAGGACCAGCACCTCGCGGGTGACGTCGGGGGTGACGTTCGGGTTGCCGTCCCGGTCCCCGCCGATCCAGGAGCCGAAGCGCAGGGGTGCCGCGCCGGGCGGCAGGGTGACGCCGTGTGCGGCCAGAAGCTGGTTCAGTTCTGTCAGGACCTCCGGCATGGCATCGCTGAGGATGTTCTGCAGGTAGTAAATGGCGTTGCGGGCCTCGTCGAGGGGCGTGGGGCGGACCTTGCGCAGCTCGTCCGTTTGCCACATTTGGTCAATGATCTCAGCGAGCTTGCGGTCCTGGCGTGCCCGGGCGCTGCTTCCTTCGGCCGACGGCGTCGCGAGGATGTCGGAGAGCTTGCGGACCTTGTCCAGCACGGAGCGGCGGGACGCCTCCGTGGGGTGGGCTGTAAAGATGGGGCGCACGTCCAGCTCGTTGACCACTGCCTGCAGGGCACCGGGGCCGGCCTTTTCGGCGATTTCGGTGACGGCCTTCGCCAGCCAGCCGTCCGTTTCGTCCCGTGCGCGCAGGCTCCTCACCCGGTGGACCTGCTCGGCAGCGTTGGCCAGGTGGAAGTAAAACGCAAAGGCCCGCACCAGCTCCGTGGCCTGCTCCAGCGGCAGGGAGGCGAGGACCTCGCGGACCTGCTCGGCGACGTCGTTGGCGCTCCACGGGCCGGTGCCGGTCTCCCCGCGGGCCGCTTCCTTGGACTCCTTGGTGAGGAGGCGGACCTCCTCCACCATGGCGAGCAGGTCCGGGCCGTGCTGGCGGACCAGGGACTCGCCCAGCAGGGTGCTGACACGGCGGACATCGGCCCGCAGCTCCGTGTCCTCCGTGGGATCGCCGGCATTTCCGGGTGCGTTGGCTGAGAGTTCCGGACTCATGGGTCGGTGTCCTTACGGTGTGTGGTGCTGGGGGACACGTATGCTGCGTTGGATACGGTGGGGCTTCTTTGGTGCCGATTGGATTCTATTGTGCGGGGGCCCACACGGCGAATCCGTCCCGGCAGCTGTTCACTTTCCGGCACCGCCCCCGGATTGCGGCCCCGCAGCATACCCGGCGTGGACCTTTTCCCAGCACGGATAAAAGTCGTCCCACCAGTGCTGCCAGTCAACGCTTTTGCCGTCCAGGGCCTCCTGCAAATGGTCAAGGTGGACATGCCAGCCGGCCAGGGACATGGGCACCACTTCATCCGGGACGGCCAGCGTGTTGGTGAACACCAGCCGGGTGCCGCCGTCGTCGTTCGGGGCCAGCTCAACTCGGATGGTGCCGTGCATGGCATTGCTCAGTTCCAGCAGCTGCGGGGCTTCGGCGGCGAGCACGCGGCCGTTCCACCAGTCGCTTTCAATGCCGTGGCCCTCATCCTTGACGTTGAGCCATTTGAGGTCAAAGGAGGAACCGGTCCGGGCCTGGCCGCGCACCCGGCACCACCACATTTGAGTTTTTGCCGGGTCCGTGAACATGGCCCAGACGTCCGCGGGCGCCGCCGAGTAGTCCCGGACGAGAGTCAGCTTCACGCCGTCCGGGCCCGCCGGGTCCACGGTGCCGGGGCCAAAGCGGGCCATGTCCTTGTTCAGGTGGTTGTTCGTTCCCATCGTCCCATTCTTCCATCCC
This sequence comes from Arthrobacter silviterrae, assembly GCF_011045165.1. Classification (GTDB taxonomy): domain Bacteria; phylum Actinomycetota; class Actinomycetes; order Actinomycetales; family Micrococcaceae; genus Specibacter; species Specibacter silviterrae. The sequence goes on along the minus strand of NZ_JAAKZI010000010.1, from coordinate 32,744 downwards.
CCGGGCGCCGGGCGGGGGCGCGGGCGGAACGGTGGGACGGGGGTGGGCGCCGGGCAGGATGGGGCGCTGGCGCCGGCGGCGGGCGGAATAGGCGCCTCGACGCCCCGCGTTGTGCCTACAGTGGATTCAGACACAGCACCCGCAGCAAGGAGCACCATGAGCACGCAACACGCCGAACAGATCCCCCTGACGGAAAGGTGGGACCGCTTCCGCGCCGGGCGCAACTCAGCCCTTGCCTCGCAGCACGGCTGGCTGACACTGACCTCCTTCCAGTGGCTGCCCGCCTCCCCCGCCGCGCTGGACGCCGTCCCCGGGCTCTGGAGCACTGACGGCACCGCCGCGTTCCTCACCGCCGCTGCCCCGGACCACCTGACGCTGGTGGAGGGGGAAACGCCGGTTGACGGCACCATTGAGGCCACCCTGGCCGATGAAGAATCGCTCATGTGGGTGCAGTTTGGGACGGTGGTGGTTGAGCTGGGCATGCGGGCCGGGCGCTACATGGTCCGGACCCGCGATGCGCAGTCCCCGACGCTGACCGGCTTCACGGGAGTTCCGGTGTTTGGCTACAACCCGTCACTGGTGCTCACGGGCGCCTTTGAGCGTTACGCCGAGCCGCGCACGGTGGCGATCACCACGGCCCACCCGGACGTCCCGGGTGCCGCCGTCCTGGTGGGCGACGTGGTCTTTGAGCTGGGCGGCGCCACATACCGGCTCGGGGCCGAGGACGGCGGGCCGGACTCCCTGGTGGTCACGTTCCACGACGAAACGAATAATGCCAGCAGCTGGCGCTGGCGCAAGCTGGAGGTGGCCAAGCCGGGCGCGGACGGAGCCGTGGTGCTGGATTTCAACCGCACCGTCAACTACCCCGCCGCCTTCAGCGACTTCGGCACGTGCCCTGCCCCTGTCGAGGGGAACCGAATCAAGGTAGCCGTTCAGGCCGGCGAGCGCGACCCGCGGAAGTAGCCCTCCCCACCGACCCGACGCTCCCTCACCTTTCGCGCCCTCCCCGCCGACCCTCCCTCACCTTTCGCGCCCTCCCCGCCGACCCTCCCTCACCTTTCGCGCCCTCCCCGCCGATCCTCCCTCACCTTTCGCGCCCTCCCGGCCGACCCTCCCGAGCGAATTGAGGGAGGGTCCGTCTTGGGGCCGCGTTTGATGAGGGAGGGTCCGTCGTGGGGCCGCATTTGATGAGGGAGGGTTGGCCATATGTGCCCATTTGCTGAGGGAGCGTCGGTGGTGGGGGTGGGGGCTAGACGATCGCGGAGACTCCTGTGATGGCGCGGCCCGCAATCAGCGTGTTGATCTCATGCGAGCCCTCATAGGTGTAGATGGCCTCCGCGTCCGCAAAAATCTTCGCCATGCGGTAATCCGTGACGATGCCGTTGCCGCCCAGGATGGAGCGGCCCATGGCCACGGTTTCACGCATGGCGGCCGTGGTGTGCGCCTTGGCCAGGGCCACCTGCGCCATGGTGGCGTCAGAGAGGAAGCCCCCGGCGGCCCCGGCATCCCCGCCATCCTGCAGCGCGGCGATGCGCACCATCATGGCCAGCGACGCCGTGGCGTTGCCCAGCATTTTCACCAGCTGCCCCTGGATGAGCTGGAAGGACGCCAGCGGCTTCCCGAACTGCTGCCGTTCGACGGCGTACGCCCGGGCCACGTCGAACGCCGCCAGTTGCTGGCCCACGGCCTGCCAGGCCACGGAGATCCGCGATCCGCGCAGCATCTTGTTGGTGTCGCTGAAGGAGCCGACGCCGGAGAAGCGGTCCCGCTCCTCCACGCGCACGTTGTCCAGGGTGATGTGAGCGTTCTGCACTGTCCGCAAGGCGATCTTGTGTTCGATCTTGGTCCGTTCGACCCCTGGCAGGGACCCGTCCAGGATGAAGCCGCGCACCTCTCCCGTGTCCGCATCCTTGGCCCACAGCAGCATGTGGTTGCAGAACGTCCCGTTGCCGATCCAGCGCTTGGTGCCGTTGAGCACCCAGTGGGTGCCGGCGTCGTCCTCCACCTTGCGGGCGGTGGTTTCCATGCCCCCGGAGACGTCGCTGCCGTGGTCCGGTTCGGTGAGGGCGAAGGCGCCGGTGGTGCGCAGGGCGATGGCGTCGGGGAGCAGCCGTGCCTTTTGTTCCTCCGAGCCGAAGTCGATGAGGGCCTGGACAAAGAGGTCGTGGTGGACCAGGAAGAAGGTGGCCAGCGAGGTGTCTGCGCGCGTCATTTCCGCGATCACCAGGCCCGTGAACAGGTGGGAAAACTGCAGCCTGTCCGGGGCGGCAAGGTTCAGGGCGGCGATTTTGGGTAGGATGTGGGCCGGGAATTCGGCGTCGTTCCACCACTGTGTGGAGTACGGGGCCACTTCCTCCGCCAGGAACGTGCGCAGCTGCGCCAGCTTGGCGGCTTCCTGGTCCGTCAGGAGGGACTCGTAGCCGAAAAAGTCGGCCGGCGGCAGTGCCTGCATTCCAGTCACTTGGGCCCCATCCGGATGGCGCCGTCAAGCCGGATCGTCTCCCCGTTGAGCATGGCGTTCGCTGTGATGTGCTCAACGAGGGCAGCGTATTCGGCCGGCTTGCCCAGGCGCGACGGGTGCGGCACCTGCTGTCCCAGCGAATCCTGCGCGGCCTGCGGAAGTCCGGCCAGCATGGGGGTTTCAAAAATGCCGGGCGCAATGCTGACCACGCGGATCAGGGAGCGCGCCAGTTCCCGGGCCAGCGGCAGCGTCATGGCGGCCACGGCCCCCTTCGACGCCGCATAGGCGGGCTGGCCGATCTGTCCGTCAAAGGCCGCCACGGAGGCTGTGTTCACAATGACGCCGCGCTCCGGCCCGAATTCCCCTGCCAGGGGTTCCGCCGCCGCCATGGCCTCGGCGCACAGCCTGACCACGTTGAAGGTGCCCAGCAGGTTGATGTGGATGACGCGGGCAAACTGGTCCAGCGGCAGCACGCCGTCGCGCCCCAGCACCTTGCCCGGCGTGGCAATTCCGGCACAGTTGACGGCGATGCGCAGGGTCCCCAGCGCAGCCGCTGCCCCAATGGCGGCCCGTACCTGGTCCTCAAGCGTGACGTCGGCGGGCGCAAAAACAGCCCGCTCCCCCAGTTCCGCCGCCAGCTCGGCACCCTTTGACTGCGGCAGGTCCACCAGCACGACGGCGGCCCCCGCCGCATGCAGCCGCCTCGCCGTCGCTGCCCCCAGGCCCGATGCGGCGCCCGTAATGAGCGCGACGGTGCCGTTCTGTGAAATTTCCATGGTTCCTCCTCGTTGAGGTTGGCCGGCCCGCACTGGGGCCGCGAAAACTGCAAAGGCTTGCGTTAATGAATACTAACTGAAATCCCTTGTCCGGGACATGCCTCCCTGCAGCAAACAGTACGCTTGGGTCCATGACGGATCACGGAATGGCACCCTCCGGCGGGCAGTGGGCGGAACGCGCGGCCCGCACCGCCCTCAACGTCCATGCCCGCTTTGGCCACCGCCTCATGGGCGTCCCCGGCACGTGGATTGGCGCCGTGTCCGTTCCCGCCACGCAGGACCCAACGCCCTGGTCCGAATGGCACTACTGGTGGCAGGCCCACTACCTCGACGCCGTGGTGGACGCCGGGTTGCGCGAACTGGGGTCCGGCAGCAGGGCCTCCGCCGCCCTCTCTCTGGCACGGGGGCGTGCACTGCTGAGGGGCATCATGGTCCGCAACTTCGGCCGCTTCCCCAACTACTTCTACGACGACATGGCGTGGCTGGCGCTCGCCGCCGACCGGCTCAACGGCCTCTCCCTGGCATTGTCCGGCCGGCCCTGCCTTTTGGCGGGCGTGGCATCCTCCACGTTGACGGCGCAGCTTGGCCGGGCCCGCGACGGCGTCCTGGGCGGCGGCATTTACTGGTCACGGAAGCGCGACTACAAGAACACGCCGGCCAATGGCCCAGCTGCCCTGCACTTCGCCCGGACCGGCAACCTGGACCTGGCCCGCGCCATCTCGGACTGGCTGCGCACCGAGCTGTTTGATGCCGGCTCCGGCCTGTACCTCGACGGCGTCCACCCCACGCCCCGGGGCCCGGAAGTCGAGCGCACCATCTACACGTACAACCAGGGCCCCATCCTGGCCACCCTGCTGGAACTCGACCACCCGCAGTACGTGAGCCAGGCCGCGGAGTTGGTAGCCGCCGTCGAACGCGGCCTGGCCACGGCGGCTGGCGGGCTGCGGCTGGAGCCCGGCGGCGACGGCAGCCTGTTCACCGGCATCCTGTGCCGCTACCTGGCAGTGGCGGCCCGGGACCTGCGGCTGCCGGAAGGATCACGCACGACGGCGGCGCGGCTGGTGGCGCTGACGGCCGCCGGCCTCGCAGGGGAGCCAGACCCTGAGGGTGCGAGCGGGCCGGCCCTGCTGTCGGCCGCAGTCCAGCGCTGGACCATATTTGAGGCCGCCGCCACCCTGCCCACTGCGTAGCTACCGTGCCCGATGCGCGGCCGGCCCGGGGCCCGACGAATTATGCGCAAAACGTACCGGACAGTCCGGCGCACAAGCAGCGGTGCCTGATTCCGCATCGACTCAGGGGCGGCGCTTTTGCGGGTGCGGGGTCTCCCCGGCCGCCAGCATCTCCACGAACCGGGCAATCTTCGCCACCCGGGCCGCCGGTGTCTTGACGGTGGTGGTCCGGTAGATCAGCGCGTAGCGGTTCACCGCCGTGAGCACCTCAAACATGGCCTGCGCCCGCGGATTCGCGGCGATGGCGGCGGCCAAATCAGGTGGGAGCTGCGCATCCGCCTGATTGACATAGGCCGCCTCCCAGCGGCCGTCGGCCTTGGCTGCCTCGACGGCGGCCACCCCGGCAGCTTCCATGACGCCGGCCGCGGTGAGCCGCCCAATGTTCTCGACGTTGTTCTTGGACCACTTGCTGGTCCGGGTGCGGGGTGTGAAGCGGGTGAGGTAGCTGCCGGCGTCGCGCTTGCCGATGACCCCGTCGATCCAGCCGAAGCACAGGGCCTCATCCAGCGCGCCCGCGTAGTCCAGTGCGGTGACGGTGCCGCCCTTCTTGTGGAGCACCAGCCGCACGCCCGGGCTCGATGCATGGTGTTCCAGCAGCCAGGCCCGCCACGCCGCAGCGTCCGGGAGCAAGAGTTCGGGGAGCTCGATCATGGCTACACCCTAACGTTGGTAGCGTGGAGGCACCACCAACCACGGAGGCACCATGCTGCGCGTCCGCCCCATCCTCTCCACCTCCGCCCTGGACGACCATGCCGCCCTGCTCAGCGCGCTCGGCCTCGGGTGCACGGAAAACCACACCGACTGGCGCGTTTTTGACTCCGGCCGCGGCAAGGTGGGCCTGCACCGCACCGCTCCCGGCAACGACGGCGGCCGGCAGGACACCAGCACCGCAGACGACGGCGGCCGGCGGGACGGCTCCGTGCAGCTGGGTTTTGAGATCCGGGACCGCGACATTTTTGTCCGGCGCACGCTGGCCGACGGAACCCGCGCGGAACTGCTCGAAACGCCGCACGGACCCTCAGCCCGCGTCACTGCGCCGGATGGCTTCACGTTCCTGGCCGACCCTGTCGTGGACCCCGCAGTGGACCCCGCCAACCCGGGCCCCGGCCCCAACACCGCCGGCCCCGGCCCCGTGAACCCCCACACGCGACAAAGCAGCGCCGTGCAAAACAGCCCCGCGCGCCCCGGCCCGCCCACCGTGGTCCAGCTGTGGCACACGCCGGACGTGGATGCCGCCCGGAAGGTGCTGGCGGACATCGGCGCCCGCCTCCTGCCGCCCCGCCCCGACGGCACAGGCGGCAGCAGGTTTCAGGCTAAGAACGGCGGGCTGGTGGAGGTGCACCCGGGCGGGGTGGCCGGCGTCGGGCTGTGCCTTGAGTTCCCAGCCGAACCGGCCGCCCTGAAGACCTGGCTCACCGCGGCGGGACTCACCGCGGCGCCTGCCCCCGGGCCGGCCGGCAGCTCCTTCCGGGTGCACACGCCGGGCGGGGCCGCCATTTGGGTCCGTGCGGGCGGGTTCATGGGGTAGAACTGTTACATGAGCGTCCGCACTCCTGATCCCTACCCCGGCTGGCTGTCCAACGAGGACCTGTACGAGGCCCGGAACCGGCTTCCCATGGTCTACGTGGAGGTGGTGCCCGTCCGGCTTGACCCCCTGGGCTACGTCAACGAGGTGGGGCTGCTGCTCCAGGCCGACGACGAGGGCTCCATGGTGCGCACCCTGGTGTCGGGGCGCGTGCTGTACCGCGAAACCATCCGGGCTGCCCTGGTGCGGCATGTGGAAAAGGACCTCGGCCCGCTGGCGTTCCCGCAGCTGCCCGTGAGCCCTGTGCCGTTCACCGTGGCCGAATACCTTCCCTCGCCTTCGCAGACCGGGTTCACGGACGAACGCCAGCACGCCGTGGCCCTGGTGTATGTGATCCCCGTGACGGGCGAGTGCGAACCCCGCCAGGACGCCCTGGAGCTGACTTGGATGACGCCGGAGGAAGCGCTCAGCCCCGGCGTGCAGGCCGAATTCGTCGGCGGCCGCGGCTCCCTGGTGCGGCAGGCAATCTCCTACGCCGGCGTGGGCAGGTAACGAACAGGCGTAGGGTGCTGGCCCGTTCCTGCCAAGCGGCGTAGATTACGATGCATGGACAAGACCCAGCTCTCGGTACTCGTCAATGCGGACGCGGAACAGGTGTGGCTCATGCTGCGCGAACCAGCCAGGATTGCCCAGTGGCACGGCTGGGAAATGGACGGCCTGCAGGAGGAGATCCAACAGATCTACTATGGAGACGACGTCACGGAAAGCGACGATCACCTCCGGCTTGAGCTGGGCATGGGCGACGTCTTCACCCTGGAGCCCGTCCCGGACGGCACCCGGCTCACGCTGACCCGCGGCCAGGCGACGGGTGAATGGGCCAAGTACGACGCCGACATCACGGAGGGCTGGTCCGTCTTCATCCAGCAGCTCAAGTTCAAGCTGGAACGCCACCCGCACACCCCCCGCCGGACCATCTTCGCCGACGGCACCAGCGCTGCACACACCCGGCTGTGGGACGCCCTGGGCATTGACACCGGATGGCTGCCCGACGCCGGCGAACCGTACAAGCTGACCCTGACCACAGGGGCCACGCTGGAGGGCAAGGTCTGGTACCGCACCGAGTCCCAGTTGGGCCTGACAGTGGCGGACTACGCCGAACACGGCGACGGCCTGCTCATCCTGGCCCAGCAGGCGCCCGTGGAGGGCGTGCGCGAACATCCCGGTGCCCAGGTCATCGCCTCCACGTGGGGGCTCGGCGCCGCAGCGATGGATGCCATCGGCTCCCAGTGGGACTCCTTCATGGAGACCCACTACCCCGACGCCTAACGGTCCCCGGACGGGCAACTAACAACCGCGCCCGCCCCCCGCATTCGCGCCCAGTGGTACGGGCGCGAATGCGGGGGACGTGCGCGGTTGCGTCCCGAGTGGGCCACAGACTGGCTACAGAACGGGTCCCGGTGTTTCCACCGCCCGGGCCGCAAAATCGGAAACCTCGGGATCGTCCTCATTGGCGCCAAAGTCCGAGGGCTTGGTGATGTCCTTGCCGTTGGGCACCTTCAGGGCCTGCAGCACCAGGGTGACCACCACGGCCACCAGGGCGTTGAGCACAAACGCCGTGACGGCGATGTAGACCTTGATGTTGGTGCCCGGGATGGCCGCAATGGAACCGCCAAAGTGGGCGTGCGAGACGGGGTTGACAACGCTGTAGGCCGCCCACGTGCCGTAGATGATGCCCACGGCCCAGCCTGCCAGCAGCGCCCACTTGTGGAACCAGCGGGTATACAGGCCTGCCACAATGGCCGGGAACGTCTGCAGGATCCAGATGCCGCCCAGCAATTGCATGTTGATGGCCGTGGAGGCGTCCATGCCGATGACGAAGATCAGGGCTCCGAATTTCACCACCAGCGAGGTGACCTTGGAGACCTTGGCCTCCTGGCGCGGGGTGGCATCCTTTTTGAAGAAGTCCTTGTAGATGTTGCGGGTGAACATGTTCGCCGCCGCAATGGACATGATGGCGGCCGGCACCAGGGCACCGACAGCGATCGCGGCCAGCGCCACGCCTGCGAACCAGGACGGGAAATTGTCCAGGAACAGCTGCGGGACCACCAGCTGGGGGTTGATGGTCTTGCCGTCCAGCTCCACGGGGCGGGTGCCGGCGGCGATGGCCACGTAGCCAAGGAGCGCCAAGAAGCCCAGCACCAGGGAGTAAAGCGGCAGCACGGCCGCGTTCTTGCGGATCGTGTTGCGGCTCTTGGTGGCGAGCACACCCGTGATGGAGTGCGGGTACATGAACAGCGCCATGGCCGATCCCAGCGCCAGGGTGGCGTACGCCGCGTAGCTGTCAGCGCCCGGAATGAACGGTCCGGGAACCTTGCCGGTGACAGGGTTCACGGTGGTCATCTTTGCCTGGGCGGCACCGAAGATGTGCTCCCAGCCGCCGAACTTGGTGGGCAGGTAGATGATGGCCACAATGACGGCCAGGTAGATCAGCACGTCCTTGACCACGGCAATCATGGCCGGGGCGCGCAGCCCGGAGGTGTACGTGTAGGCGGCCAGCACCACGAAGGCCACAATCAGCGGCAGGTCGTTGAGGAACCAGTTGCCCGGGCTGCCCACGCCCAGCACGGTCAGCACGGACTTGATGCCCACCAGCTGCAGTGCAATGTAGGGCATGGTGGCGATGATGCCGGTGAGCGCAATGGCCAGCGAGAGCGGCTTGCTGCCGTAGCGCCCGCCCACAAAGTCTGCCGTGGTGACAAAGCCGTGCCGCTTGGACACGGACCACAGCCGGGCCATCAGCAGGAACACGATGGGGTACAGCACAATGGTGTACGGAACGGCGAAGAAGCCGCTCACGGAGCCTGCCGCCCACATGGCTGCCGGGACCGCCACGAAGGTGTAGGCCGTGTAGAGGTCCCCGCCCAGCAGGAACCAGGTGATCCAGGTGCCGAACTTCCGCCCGCCCAGGCCCCATTCGTCAAGCGAATGCAGGCCGTCCGGCCCGCCCGTGCGCCAGCGTGCGGCATAGAACCCGAGCACGCCCACCAGCACAAAGAGCACGACGACGACGACCAGTGCGGTGACGTCCACGCCCCTGGCTGCTGTCGGGGCGGCGGCCAGTGCCGCGCCCACCATGGCCGGTGCGGCGCTCACTTGGCCTCACCTCCGGCGTCGTGCCTGCCCCTGCGCCCGGCCTGGTCCTGCAGGACGGCGCGGCGGCGCTTGTCTTCGGTGGTCATCAACTTGTAGCAGATGCCGATCAGGATGGCGCAGATGGGCACCCACAGCATCTGGTACCAGAAGAAGAACGGAAAGCTGAAAAGGTGGGGGTCTGCGTGCGCGTACATCGGCACGGCAAGGGGGAAAATAATGGCAACGGCCAGCAGTATTCCACTGACCACGTACGGCATGGGTCGTGCCGGTCCCCGCGTGGGTGAATCATGAGTGGTGTTCGGATAGGACATGAGCGGCTCCTTTGGGCTCTGCAGTCCATGGGTGTTTCTGACTTTTTCATGGTAGGGACACATACGGAACGATCGGTAGGTATTGGGAAAATTAGTTTCCCGTGTCACCGGCCACATTCCGCATCGTTGCACACCGCTTTTACAACGTGCTACGTTTGCGTTCGATCGTGATCAACCGGCAGGAGGTGGTACCCATGAACGCAGCATCAACAGTGGGCGCTCCCCTGCAGTCCACGATCGCGCGACTGAGGTAGTCGCCGCTGGGAGCGCCGGATCCGGCAATTCGCGAAAGGCGACTCCCATGAACACAACACCTTCTTCAATTCCCCGCATCTCCCCGGCAACGGCCTCCCATGGCATGCCCGGGCCTGCTTCCGTCCCCGGCGGACGGGCAGTGGTCCTCGGCGGCGGCGGATCGACAGGCAATGCCTGGCTGATCGGCGTGATTGCCGGGCTTCACGAGGCCGGGCTGGACGTGACCGGCGCCGACGTGACCATCGGGACGTCGGCCGGGTCCACGGCCGCGGCCCAGCTCGCAGGCACCACGCCAGCCGAACTGCTGGAAGCCGTCCTCACCGCGGCGCCCCCGCCGCGGACAGGGCCGGCAGGACCCGTTGCCCCGGGGGTTGGGCGCCCCGCCAACGGGCTGGCCGCCGACTACATGGCGCAAACACAGGCCCTGATCGATGCCGCCGTGGATGCGGCTGACATGCGGCGCCGCATGGGCGCGGCCGCGCTTGGCCGGGCGGCATCATCGGACGGTGCCGCGCAGGCCAGGTGGCGAGCCACTGTCGCCGCCCGCCTCCCCGGCCTGCAGTGGCCTCAACGTCGCCTGCTCATCACGGCCGTCAATGCCCAGACGGGGGAACCTGCCGTCTTCGATCGGGACAGCGGCGTGGACATTGTCGACGCCGTGGCCGCCAGCTGTTCCAGCGGCTTTGCCTACACGATCGGCGGTCAGGCCTACATCGACGGCGGCTACCGGCGTAACGAGAATGCGGACCTGGCTGCCGGGTGCGGGCGGGTGCTGGTGCTGTCGCCCTTTGGCGGGCGCACCCGGCATCCGGCGGAGTGGGGCATGCAGCTGGCCGCCCAGGTCGAGGAACTGCGTTCAGCCGGCAGCCGGGTCGAAACGATCTTCCCAGACAGCGGCTCCGAGCACATTTTCGGCGCCAACGCGATGGACTTGTCACTGCGTCCCGCCGCTGCCCGGGCCGGCTACGGGCAAGGCAAGGCCTTGGCAGGGCGGCTCGCCGAATTCTGGGGCTGAGGCCTATTTTTTCGGTGGCGCACCCGCTGCGTACCCGGGGAAGCCGCGCATGTCCTTATTTAGGGACATGCCATTCTCGTCGACGGGGAAGCTATCCAGCACCTTGTTGGTGGCTGTGTCGACAATGATGATTGATTTCTTCGGCCACCGTGGATCCGGGTGCACCGTGTAGTTGATTGCGTGGCTCCCCGTGGCGCGGTTGTAGCCGTCGACGACAGTATTGGTTCGGGTGCTGATTTGGACGGTTTCATTAGGCAGACCGGCGTCGCTGCCATCCTCGGTGGTGCTGTTCCACCAGCCAATGTAGCCGCCGATTTTAGTCTTTATGGTTTCGCCGTTTGTGGGGCGACCGGAGGCATCAACCGTGAAGCTTTCCATCACCCGGTTTTGTGCCGGATCGAGTACGAGCATGACATTGCCTGCCCATGTTCCGTCTCGGAGGACCGCCCAGTTTTTCGCCGACAGCGTGGCCGGGGCACCGATTCGCTGTACGACAGTGCCTTTTCCGGTGCTGAAGATGACGAGGTTGGTGGGCTGTCCCGGCAGGGGCTTGCCATCCCACCAACCGTGGTAACTGCCGTCCGGGGACAGCGTGAACCTCTCAGCTGTGGTGAGCCGTTGCACACCGGAAACGTCAAGGGGCGTGAGCTTTTGCGAGGCACAGCCCGTCAGCAGCGCAAGGGCAATGACGAGTAACCCAATCGCCCGCCTAGTCCGGCTGCCCTGTCCAAATTGGTGCGGCTTGCACGTGGCCTCCATCATTCGTCCCTCCCGGACTGGTAGGGCGAAGAACACAGTGTGGGTGCAGCCGTGCCGGGAAGGTAAGGACGGTACAGGAGCATGATTCCGTCGTCTTCGTGGACTACCCGAAAGCCGTAGGATTCCTTGAATTGGAGGGCGTCGAAGGGAGTGAAATTGCCGTCGCCCCCGCCGCCGGTGTCGGTTTGGGTGAAGTCAATGACGGCCCAGCTGGCGTAGTCCACCTGACGGCCAAGCATGCCCACATTCGTCCGGTTAGTCAGGTGCGGCACCAACCGGTCATCTGCCTCCACACAGACGCCGGAGGGAACCATGTTGACCACCCGCTGTTGGGCAGCCATGTGGGCCGTGTACACCCCCGCCTTTCCCGTGAGCACATCGTGGACGGGGAACAGTCCAGGCAGGAAGGCAATGCCTAGTGCCGTGGATGCTGCAAAGACTGCGGGACCCCACACTTTCACGCCGTGCAGGCGCGGATGTCGCCGGACGACTTTAGCAACGACATCCACGGCCGCAAGCACCAGAATCGGGGCAAGGATGGCGTTGTATTGGAAGGCCGTCGACCACGTGCCTGGACGATCGCTCAGGAGCCTACTGGCGATAATGGGCGCCGCGAGCAGGACATAAGGCGACAGAAACGGGAGCAGCCCCAGTGGAAGGAATAAGGACGCCCACAGGAACTGTTTCGTGTTGTTATCGAACATGATGGCGGCCGATTTGAAGGGGTGGGCCGCGATGAACGACAGCGCGGCGCCCATTGTCGGCCCCAGAGCGGCGTACTGCCAGTACCCAAAGCTGGAGGACCTGTTGAAATGGGGGATGAGGCGTCCCGTGGTGAACAGGTAGCCGCCGACGCCCGTGACGAAGAGTGCCAAGGAGAGCTTCCATCGCCGGCGCAGCGCTAACACCATGGCCACGGCGACCACCATGAACCCCATGTCCTCACGAACCCCGAGGAGCATGACAGAAAGGATCGCGACTACAACATACCGGTTCCGGTCCACGGCGAGGATAATCCACGCGATCAGCGGAACGCCGAAGGCTATTTCGTGAAAGTCAAAATTCACCAGGCCCTGAATTGGCCACCAGAAAACATAACCGCCCGACACTGCCAGCGCCGCCCAGGAGGCAAGCCGCGCGCGGCAAAAGAGGTAGACGGGATAGATCGAGGAGGCCATCAGGACGGCCAAGGCGATGCCCAGCATGCGTGGGTCGTTCCACAGCCAATACAACGGAGCAAGGAGAGCAATGATGGGGTGGAAGTGGTCACCCATGATGTTGTAGATCAGGCCCTTGATCTCGCTATAGGGACCCATGAATGCGGAATATTGGCGAACCACCTGGTCGAATATTCCCAGGTCATATCCAGCAGAGCGAAACGTGCTGTACCGGAGCATGGAAAGGGTCGAATAGGCCGTTGCGGCCACCAGGGCAAGTAGGTTCACCCAGCGAAGCTCGCCCGTAAACAGGGTTCCGGCACGGCTGGCAAGCCGCCGCCCAAGGGATTGACGCCACACCACTTGGCGTTGCGATCCGTCCAAAACTTCCGTCGTCATCCATTCCCCCTGCCGGCTGCCAAGTCTACGTGTCCGACGGCCCAGCATCCCTCACCCCAAGGCCGAAAATGAAGGATCGGGGCCGGCAGGCGAACAGGACGGCACCGAAACACTGGCAAAATGGGGGCATGCCCTCCCCCGAATCTGCCACGAAGCTTTTCACGCCCGCGCCGGCCACGGCACCGCACGCCCTCCCCGCCGGACCGGCATCCCAGGACGAGTTCGGCTTCCGCGTGGCCACCCGGCTGGAGGATTCGTGCACTCCCACGTTGGCCGCCGTCGAACTTAACGGCGGAAGGTTCCAGGGCCGCACCGGGGTCATCACCACCCCGCACGGGACCATCAAGACGCCCGCCTTCATCGCCGTGGGCACCAAGGCCACCGTGAAGTCGGTGCTGCCGGAATCCATGGAGGAACTGGGCGCGCAGGCGCTGCTCTCCAACGCCTACCACCTGTACCTCCAGCCCGGCGCGGACATCCTCGACGAGGCGGGCGGGCTGGGCAGGTTCATGAACTGGCGCGGCCCCACCTTCACCGACAGCGGCGGATTCCAGGTCATGAGCCTGGGCTCCGGCTTCAAAAAGGTCATCAACATGGACGCCGCGGCCGCCTCACCCCACGCCGGCGCGGACGATTCCGTGGCCGTGGGCAAGGAGCGCCTGGCGCACATTGACGACGACGGCGTCTGGTTCAAGTCGCACCTGAACGGCGACATGCACCGCTTCACCCCAGAAGTTTCCATGCAGGTCCAGCACCAAATCGGCGCGGACATCATGTTCGCCTTTGACGAGCTGACCACGCTGCTGAACTCGCGCGGCTACCAGGAAATGTCGCTGGAGCGGACCCGGCTGTGGGCACAGCGCTGCATCGAGGAGCACTTCCGGCTCACCGAAGATCGGGTTGGCAAGCCGTACCAGGCGCTGTTCGGGGTCATCCAGGGCGCCCAGTATGAGGACCTGCGGCGCAAGGCTTCCCGCGACCTGGGCGCCATGAACTTTGACGGCTTCGGAATTGGCGGGGCGCTGGAGAAGGAAAATCTGGGCACCATTGTGCGCTGGTGCGCCGAGGAGCTGCCGGAGGACAAGCCGCGCCACCTGCTGGGCATCTCCGAGCCGGATGACATCTTCACGGCCATCGAAAACGGCGCCGACACCTTCGACTGCGTCTCCCCCACCCGCGTGGCCCGCACCTCGGCGTTTTACACCCCGGACGGCCGCTTCAACCTCTCCGGCGCCCGCTACAAGCGCGACTTCACGCCGCTGGTGGACGGCTGCGACTGCTATGCCTGCGCCAACTACAGCCGCGCCTACATCCACCACCTGTTCAAGGCCAAGGAAATGGTCGCGGCCACGCTGGTGTCCATCCACAATGAACGCTTTGTGGTGAAAATGGTCGACGACGCCCGCCTGGCCATCGAGGACGGCACCTTCTTCGAGTTCAAGGCGGAGACGCTGCGCCGGTACTACCCGAAGCGGTAGTCGGAAGGGAGGACGGCGGCGGCAGGGGGGTGCAGCCCTTTAGAGCACGTACGTCGGTTCGTGCCTCTTGAACCAGCCGATCACCAGCGTGGTTACGGGAACCAGCAGGTACTGCACGCCCACCTTGTACAGGAAACCCACCACCACGTAGTTGGCGAACATGCCAAAGCCCACAATGCCGATCACCGGCGCCGCAATGCTGCAGAAAATGAGGGTGTCGATGAATTCGCCTACTCCGCTGGAGCCCATGAGGCGCATCCACAGCTTCCGCTCCCCCTGGCGCGCCTTCAGCCGGACCATGATGAGGGAGTTGATGGTCTGCCCGGCCAGGAACGCGAGCAGGCTGGCCAGCACAATCTGCGGCACCGGGCCCAAGGCATCGACCAGGGCGTGCTGCTTGGCCACCCCGTAGTCGTCGGTGAACCCGGGCAGGGCAATGATCACCCAGTAGCTCAGGGACGCAAAGATGGACAGCGCGAAGGTGGTGAAGATGGCTTTCCGTGCCATCTTGAAGCCGTAAATCTCACTGATCACGTCTCCCAGGATGTAGGCGAACGGGAAGAGGAAGAAGCCGCCGTCCGTCACGATCGGCCCAAACAGCACACCCTTGGAGGCGCCGATGTTGGAAAGGATCACGATGACGGCCATGCAGGCGAGCAGGATGCCGTAGTAGCGGCTTCCAACGTCGGCAAAGCGCGGGGCGGACCGGGGACTGGCAGCGGTTTCGGGCGTGGCGGCATTGTTTTGCAGCGAGGGCATGGCGGTGTCTCAAATCATTGGTAAGTGGTTCGCCCAGCCGCCGCCCGTCAGGCAGCAGCCGGCTGTATTATCACTGGGCCCGTCTGCACCCGGGCCATCCCAATTCTGCCATGCCGGGTCAGGGCTTGGTGAAGCTGATGATCTCCGCCGCCTTTGACCAGCCTTCGACGGCGGCAAAGCGGGCGGCCTGCGCGGCGTCGGCCACGAGATACAGGACATCGGCTCCGTGCAGGAACGCCTCGTCGCCCAAGGCAGCCACCATCGCCTGTTCAAACGCGACCACCAGCTCGT
Source organism: Arthrobacter silviterrae (assembly GCF_011045165.1). Classification (GTDB taxonomy): domain Bacteria; phylum Actinomycetota; class Actinomycetes; order Actinomycetales; family Micrococcaceae; genus Specibacter; species Specibacter silviterrae. The sequence goes on along the minus strand of NZ_JAAKZI010000010.1, from coordinate 17,176 downwards.
CGTGGCCGTCGTCCACGGTCAAGTTGCCCAGCACGCCCAGCCCATCCTCGAGCTTGATGCGCCCGTCCGCCACGGGGCGGTCAAAAAGTGCCACCTCAACGGCGTCGTAGTTCTCCATCGGCGCCTCCGCCACGTACGCGTCGGCGGGGAGCGAGGGCACCAGGTCAAGGTCGTCAGTTTGGGCCGTAAGGAGCACCAGGGCGCCGGTTTCGCGGAACCCGAGCGGGCCGGCAAACTCCCGTGCCGCCGCGGCGTCCTCGGTCACGAGGGACAGCACGGTGCCGGGGGGAAAGGACGCTGCATGTGCCCTGGCGCCGTCGCCGGGCCACGGAGCCAGCCGCTCGGGCACGGCACCGGTGATGACCACCGAACCGTCCTCCGCGGAGCCTTCCAGGTCACGCACCGCAGCCCATGCCGGGCCCCACACCGCTAGAGTTTCCTGCCAATGCGCCATGTGCTTCATCCTTTGCCTCAATGCCTTCGGTGGCCACACGCCGGCGCGGGCGGTCCGTGGAGGGCTGCGGGTCCGGCCCCTCAAGCATAGGCACAGCGGCGGCGTGCCCGCAGCGGCGATAGCATCGAGCCATGAACGGATGGCAGCAGGACGTCCTCGGACCCGGCTTTGAACAGCTCACCCTGGAGCTGCCCGCCGGCTCCCCCGCCACGCTGGTCCGCCACGCGGGCGGCGGCGAACGCTGGGAGCCCTCCGCGCTCACGGGTGCTGACGTGCTTTACGTCCACGGCTGGTCGGACTACTTTTTCCAGCGCGAACTGGCCGAATTCTGGACCCGGGCCGGCGCTTCGTTCTACGCCCTGGACCTCCACAACTACGGCCGCAGCCTGCGCCCCGGCCAGTCCCCGGGCCAGGTTTCCTCCCTCTCCGAGTACGACGGCGACATTGCCGCCGCGCTGAAGGCGATGGGGCGGTACGGGGCCGGGACCCCGGTGGAGCCCGCAACGGCCAACGCGCCCATGGCCGGAAACGGAAATGGCGGCAGCCCCGGCGCCGAACCGGAAGAACCGCACCCAGGCGGGCCCATGGCGTGGGTGGCCGAGGCCCTGGCCGCCCTGGCCCGCCGCCGGGCCGCCCCCGCCGAGCCAGGCAGGCGTCCCCTGGTGCTGCTGGGGCACTCCACGGGCGGGCTGACACTGAGCCTGTGGGCCGCGCGGCACCCGGGCGCGGCAGACGCCGTCGTGCTTAACAGTCCGTGGCTGGAGTTCCAGGCTTCGGAAGTGGGGCGGGCCATGGTGGCCCCGCTGATCCAGGCCCGGAGCCGGTTCCGCCCCCTGGCGCCGCTGCCGCCCCTTGATCCGGGGTTTTACACGCGCGCGGTGTCATCACGCTTTGACGGCGAGTGGGACTACGAACAAAAGTGGCGCCCTGACCGCGGCTTTCCGGTCACGCCGGGATTCCTCAATGCAGTATTCCGCGGGCAGGCCGAGGTGGCGCGCGGGCTGGGGATCGAGGCACCGGTGCTGGTGATGCTTTCGGACAAGAGCTACCTGCAGCCGCGGTGGTCCGGCGATGCGCTCGCGGCGGATGTGGTGCTGAACGTGGACACCGTGGCGCGCCGGGCCCTGGACCTGGGCAGGGACGTCACGCTGCACAGGGTCGCCGGCGCCTTCCACGACATCTTCCTCTCCCCCAGTGCCATCAGGGCGCACGCATATGCGGGAATGGGGCGCTGGGCGGAGGCAGCCCTGGATGCAGCGGCTGCTCGCAGGTGGGCGGAGCGGGCAGAACCGGCCACGGAAGCCTAGTTGCCGATTTCCGTCCGCACCGCGTACAGCTCCGGGAAGAACACCAGGTCCAGGGCGCGCTGCAGGAAGCCCACCCCGGAGGATCCGCCCGTGCCCCGCTTCATGCCAATGATGCGGTTGACGGTGCGCACATGCCGGAACCGCCACAGCTGGAAATTGTCCTCCAGGTCCACCAGCTCCTCGCAGGCCTCGTAGAGGTCCCAGTAGTCGTCCGGGGACTCGTACACCACGCGGATGGCCTCCATCAGCTCCGCGTTGAACACATGCGCCTTGCTGACGTCGCGCTCCAGCAGCTCCGCCGGGACCGCGAAACCGCGCCGGGCCAGCAGCTGCACAAACTCATCGTAAATGCTGGTTTGGGCCAGGATTTTGGCCAGCATCGCCTGGGCGGGCGGGTTCGCCTCAAACACCTTCAGCATGGCCGCGTTCTTGTTCCCCAGCATGAATTCCACGGCCCGGTACTGGTACGACTGGAACCCGGACGCGGACCCCAGTTCGCCGCGGAACTGCGCATATTCGCTGGGCGTGAGGGTGGCCAGCACGCTCCACTGCTCCGTCAGCGAGCGCTGGATGTGCTTTATCCGGGCCACGCCCTTCATGGCCGCCCGCAGGTTGTCCGAGGCGAGCTGGAGCCGCACGGCCCTCAGTTCGTGGAGCATGAGCTTGAGCCAGAGCTCGGAGGTTTGGTGCTGGATGATGAACAGCATCTCGTCGTGGTGCCCGCTGACGGGCTGCTGCGCACTGAGCAGCGTGTCCAAGGCCAGATAGCTGCCGTAGCTCATCTTGTCGCTGAAGTCCGTTTCAATGCCGGCTTCGAGCCTGCGCGTGTTCGCCTCCACGCCGTCGCCGCCGCCAGCCTCCACCGGCCCTGTCTCCCTTGACATCGCCACAGCCTTTCCACAAAAGTTCCACAATGGTTTCACCACACACTACGCCCGCCGCAAAAGCTCCAACACCAAGTCCCGGCAGGTGGCGTACTGGCCACTGCTGACGTCAATCAGCGCGTAGTGGTCCCCGGGCACCTCCACCAGCTGCGCCTCCCCGCCCGCGGCCACCGCTGCGGCAACGTAACTTTGGCTCTGGGAGGCGGGGACGTCGCCGTCGTCCATGGCGTGGACGGCGTACACCGGAACGGCCAGGGGCACGGCGGCCAGCGGGTCCGCGCGCCGCACGCTGTCCCCCAGGAGCGCGGTGACCGCATGGTTGCTCAGCCCCAGCCGCTGTGCCTCGGCCAGGTTGAGCAGCCCCGACTGGCTCACGACGCCGGACAGCACCACCGCGGGCCCGGCACCCGCCGCCGTGGCCGGGAAGGAGGGGCGGCCCGCAGCCCAGGCGGCCAGCTGGCCCCCCGCGGAATGACCCAGCGCCACCACGCGGGACAGGTCCAGCCCGTGTTCGGCGGCCGCGGGGGCCAGTGCGTCGATGCCCGCCGCCACGTCCTGGAACGTCTCCGGCCAGCCGCCCCCGTTGCCCATGCGCCGGTACTCCAGGTTCCAGGCGGCCACGCCGTGGGCGGCGAGGTCGGCAGCCAAAGGGGCCCCCAGTTCGGCCCCGTAGCGGCTGCGCCAGAAGCCGCCGTGGATGACCACCACCGCGCCGGGCAGCTTCCGTTCGGGAGGCTGCTGATTCGGCTGCTGGGGCAGCACTTGGGGCAGATACAGCTCTGCCCATTGGGACGGGTCCGGGCCGTAGGCATAACGCTGCGGGTTCATGGACCACAGCGTATCGGCACCACGGCACCCCGGCAGGGCCGCGGGGCGGAATTTCTGGCCACTTTCGGAATATTCAAGAGGTATTCCGTGTCTAATGTGGTGTCAATTTGAAAGGCGGGATTGCCATGAGTCCAACAATGAAGGCCATGACATACGCGCAATACGGCGGAACTGACGTTTTGAGCAGCACCGAGCTGCCTTTTCCCAAGGTTTGGCCCGGCTGCGTTTTGGTCCGGATGAAGGCGGCAGGCGTCAACCCGATGGACTGGAAGATCATGGCCGGTTGGATGGACGACTTCTATGCCGTCCGGTTCCCCGTCATCCCCGGCGCCGATGTGGCGGGCATTGTGGAGGCCGTTGGCATAGACCCCCCGAATTTTCCGTGGGCGATGAGGTATATTCCTTTGTCTTGTTGATCCACAACGGTTCCGGCGGCGTGGGGCGCATTGGCGTCCAGCTGGCTGTCAACGCCGGAATCCGCGTCATCGCCACCACCTCCCCCGAGAACTTCACCCTCCTGCGCGAACTCGGCGCCGAACCGGTGGAATACGGCGAGGGACTGGCGGACCGCGTCCTTGCCCTGGCCCCGGGCGGCGTGGACGCCGTTGCCGACTTCATCGGTGACGTTGTGGACCAGACCATGGCAGTGCTCAAGCCGGCAGGCCGGCATGTGTCCATCACGGATGGGGCCGTGCTGGGCCGGGGCGGACTGTTCATTGGCGGACGCGCGGACACACACAGCCTGGACCGCCTCAGCCAGCTGGTGGACGCCGGCGCACTGACGGTGGACGTGGCCGCCACCTACCCGCTGCAGGACGTGGCCGCCACCTACCCGCTGCAGGAGGTGGCCGCCGCGTTCCAGGCCAGCATGTCCGGGCACAGCGACGGCAAGATCGTGATGACGGCGTTCACCAGCTGAGGCTGGCGGGAATCTTCCGGCCCGGCGCACGGTTGGCCGAAGGGACAGCGTTCCAACGACAGCTTTCAACCCGAGCAGCAAAGGTGGATCCCCATGAAGGCCATGACATACCCGCAGTACGGCGGCCCCGAAGTCCTTGAACAGTCCGAACGCCCCGACCCGAAGGTGTCTCCGGGCTCGGTCCTGATCCGCGTCAAGGCTGCCGGGGTCAACCCGGTGGACTGGAAGGTCATGGCCGGCTACCTGGACCAGATCATGGATGTCACCTTCCCCGTCATCCCGGGCTGGGACGTGGCCGGCGTGGTGGAGGCCGTGGGCCTGGACACCCCGGAGTTCCAGGTGGGCGACGAGGTGTACTCCTACGGCCGGCGCGACACCGTCCAGGGCGGCACCTTTGCCGAACTCGTGGCGCTGCCCGCCTCGGCGGTGGCCCGCAAGCCGCAATCGCTGAGCTGGGAGCAGGCCGCCGGGCTGCCGCTGACGGGGCTGACGGCCCTGCGGTCGCTGGATGTGCTGGAGCTGCAGTCCGGGGAAACCCTCCTGGTCCACAACGGTGCAGGCGGGGTGGGGCGCGCCGCCATTCAACTGGCGGTTCACTCCGGCGCCCGCGTCATTGCCACGGCGTCAGCCAAAAACCATGCCCGGCTGCGCGAACTCGGCGCCGAGCCCGTGGAATACGGCGACGGCGTGGCGGACCGCGTCCTGGCGCTGGCACCCCGCGGCGTGGATGCCGTTGCCGACTTTGCCGGCGGCGTGCTCGAGGCAACTTTGGCCGCGCTCAAGGACGGCGGGCGGCACGTTTCCATCGCCGACGGCTCCGCGGCCGCGCACGGCGGACGCTACCTCTGGGTCCGGCCCGATGCCCGCGAATTGGACCGGCTCAGCGGGATGGTCGACGCCGGCACCCTCACCGTTGACGTCGGCGCCACGTTCCCCATGGAGGAGGCGTCCGCGGCGTTTGCCGCGAGCATGTCCGGCCACGGCGGCGGGAAAATCGTCCTGACCCCGTTTAGCTGACAGGCTGCGGGGCTGCCCGCCGCGGGCGGCTACGGTTAAAGGGTTCGCTTTCCGCCGACTGCAAGGAACCCCTGTGGCCAAGAAGTCCAAGAAGTCCCGATTCGGCAACCCTGCCAGGGCTGCGGCCGACGCCGCCGCGAGGGCGAATTCCGTGCCGTTGCGTGAGGTGCGGCTGGACCGCGCCATGGAGGCGCTGGCGCCAGGCTATGCCCTGTGGCTGGAATCCCAGGGCCGCCCGGACGCCGACATTGACATGAGCTTGATGGTCCTGGACGACTTCTTCGACCTGTACCGCATGCTTGAGCCGACGACCGACGCGTTGTCGCTGGTGCCTGGGGCGGTGCGTGAGGTCCTCGCGGCCGCGGCCGCAGCGAATCCACAAGCCACATTCGCCCTGCGCTCCGGGGTGCGGGACTATGTGGGCTACCTGGTCCAGGCTTCATTGTGGACGGGGACCCCCGGCGAACTGGCAGAGCTGGCGGACGTTTTCAAGCAGCCTGCCTGGCCCGGTGTGGACCCCGCCAGCCCTGCGTCACTGGCTCTGCCGCCTGAAGGCGCCGCGGACCACGACGTCGACCTTGACGACGGCTGGGACGACGACGGCTGGGACGACGGCGGCGGCGCCGTTGACCCCGCGGACTACGCCTTCGCCGACGTCTTCGTTCCGGAGCAGGCGGCGGGGCAGTTCGCCAGCACGGCCAGGGAATCACCGCTCTGGAAAAACGTGGAATCGATCCTGGCCTGGGTTGGCGGCGGCAGGGACGTTACCACCAAGGGGGTCCTGCGCAAGAAGGACAGGGCGCAGGCTGCCGTGGCAATCCGGCACAGCGGCGCCGGACTTCTCGGCGCCGCCGTGAGTTCCTCATACACGGCTGCGGAACTCGAGGCCGAAGCCCTCGACAGGCTCGCGCTGTACTGGCACCTGCTGACCAGCCTGGGGCTAGTTGCCATCGAGGCCGGCCGGGCCGTCGTCGGGCCCCGCCTTGGCGAGCGCCTCGGGGACGAAGCGGCAACGCTTGAGGTGTTCCGGGACGTGCTGGGGCAGTTCATCTTCGTTTCCACCCTGTCCGGGTCAGAGCCCGGCCGCTACACCAGCTGGCATGTGGACATGGCGAGCTTCATGGCTGAATGCTCGTCGGAAAACCCGCCCGAATCGGCGCCGCTCGTCCAGGCGCTGGAATCGCCCGACACCGCCCATCCCGAGCTATACATCCTGGCCAGAAACGTCGCCAGCTGGGCAGCCGAGGGCCTGGTCACAGTTGACAGCCACGTCACGGTTCCGCCTGCCTTCCGCCGCGAGGTGGCCGACATGCTGGCGGAGGATTTCCACATCAAGGCCGTCGGACCCGGCGCGAAAAAGCAGCCCCAGCAAGTCACGGTGGACGCGGTGCTGTTCGACCTGGACGGGACACTGATCGACTCCACGCCAGCCACCGAGCGGGCCTGGCGCCGCTGGGGCGAGCTGATGGGGCTGGACGGCTTTGAATACGGCAGCCACGGCGTGCCGGCCCAGGCCCAGGTGGAGCAGTACCTTGAGCCGGCACGGCAGGAGGAAGGCTTTGAACTGATCAAGGCGCTGGAAACCGCTGACACGGACGGCATCCTGTGCAAGCCGGGCGCAGCAGAATTGCTGGCCTCGCTGCCGGACGGATCATGGACCATTGTCACCTCCTGCACGCGCGGGCTGGCCGAAGCCCGGCTGGCTGCAGCCGGCATCGCCGTCCCTGCGCACATGGTGACGGCGGACCAGGTGGCGAACGGGAAGCCGCACCCGGAACCGTTCCTGCTCGGCGCCGCCCGGCTGGGCTCCGACATTGCGCAGTGCCTGGTGGTGGAGGACGCCCCTGCGGGACTGGCCTCCGGGACGGCGGCGGGTGCCATGACCCTGGCCGTCGCAGGAACCACTGACGCCGCGGACCTCACGGCGCACTATGTGGTGGACAGCCTGGCCGGCGTGGCCGCCGCGGTGCTGCCCAACGGCCAAATCCAGCTCACGCTGCCCTAAGGAAACAGCGCCGGCTCAGCCGTCCAGGCCGGTCTGGGCCTCGTGGACGCGCAGGTGCATGAGGGCCAGGTCAATGAGCGGCGTCTCGAGGCCCTGCTCCCGCGCGCGGCGGGTGAAATCGCCCAGCAGGTGCTCGCCCTCGTTGGGCAGCCCGGCGCTCATGTCCCGGTACAGCGAGGAGGTAAACGTGGAACCGGGCTCGGTCAGGAGTCGCAGCGCCATCCCAAGCTGCTTCTCCGGCACCGGGAAGCCGGCCTCCGTGGAGACCGCCACCGCCTCGGCCAGCGCGGCGTAGACAAATTCCAGCCCGCCGGGGACGGCCACAATGGCACCGGCCGGCCCCCGCATCAGGCACGTCACCACGCCCGCCGTGACAATGAAGACCCACTTGTGCCACATCGCGGCCAGGGCATCCCGGACGGCAGTGGCCTCAAATCCGGGCACGTCAATGACGGCCAGGATGTCCCGCACCCGTGAGCTGACCTCCCCGTGCTGTTCGCCGATGGCCCAGCGCGCCAGGGGCATGAGCACCTCAATGTCGCCGTCGGGCGTGACGGTGGTGATGAGCTAGACGGTGCTGCCAAGGACCTTGCCGGCCCCAAACGCCGTGGCCAGCGCATCCATGTGCGCCATGCCGTTCAGGAAGGGGATGACCACGGTGTCCGGGCCAACCGCCGGGGCCATGTCCGCGATGGCGGCCTGCAGCGCGGTGGCCTTCACGGTCAGCACGACGACGTCGAACGGCTCGCGCAGTTCCGCGGCGGTCATGAGGGCGGGAACCACTGTTTCCACTTTTGGTGCGCCTTCCGGCCCGGCCGGCCCGCCGCCGTCGAGCACCAGGCGCAGTCCGCGCTGGCGCAGGGTTTGGGCGCGCCCCTCCCGGACAAGGAACGTCACGTCGCGCCCGGCCTGGGCCAGCCGCGCACCAATGTAGCCGCCGGTTGCCCCGGCCCCCACCATCAAAATCCTCATGCCAGCTCTTTTCTGCGTCTGCGGTGCCTGCCGTATTCGTGCCAGGTCAGCACCACAATCAGAATATCGAACACGGTCAGCGCCACCAGCCCCAATGACGGCGTCACGGACAGTTGGTAGAACTGGTACAGGATGAAGATGACCAGGACGCCTATCATCCACGGGTACGCCCACAGCTTGTCCAGCAGCAGAGCCGTCACCAGCACCACTTTCACCACCCCGTGGGCCAGGAGGTACAGGGCGGTGAAGAAGACCACGTGGTTGGTCAGCCCCGAGGCGCCCTGGAGGATGTGGTTGGCGATGAAGTCGTTGGGGTCGTCGGTCAGTTCCGGCTGGGTGACCAGGATGGCCAGCTGGTTGATTTGGGCGGGCGCCACGAAGAGCAGGAAAGCGCCCCCCACCAGCTCAAGGACGCCGTCGAGCCCCTTGAGAATGATGCCGATGGCGAAGAACCTGTCCCACCAGTCCGTGAACTTCAGCACTGCCATATTCGCCTCCCGCCAGGATTGCTGCTTGGAGCGTAGCACCGTCAGCCGGGCGGCGGTTGGGCGCGGCAGTCAGGTCCGCACAACCACATTGAGCGGCTCTTCACCGCGAAGCATGCGTTCGGCCTGGCTGCGCAGCAGGCGCGCCATCCTTGGCATCATGGCGCTTGAGGCACCGCCCACATGCGGGGTTACGATCACGTTGGGCAAGGCAAACAAAGGGTGCCCGTCGGGCAGCGGCTCCGGATCCGTCACATCGAGGGCCAGCCGGAGCCGGCCGCGGCTGGCATGGTCAAGCAGCGCGTCGGTGTCCGCCACGGCACCACGGGAGACGTTGACGACCAATGCGCCGTCCTGCAGGAGCGAGAGGAAGCCGTTGTCGATCAGGTGCGTGGTGGCCTCGTTGAGCGGAACCCCAACCACCACGATGTCGGCCTGCGGCAGCAGGGAAGGGAGCTCGTCGATGCCGTGCACGTGCCCGCCGGCGTCCTCGCGGGCCCGAGAGGCAACGCGAACCACAGTCGTTTCGAACCCGCGCAGCCGCTCCTCTATGGCCTTGCCAACGCCGCCGTAGCCAACAATCAACACTGTGCGGTCAGCGAGGGACTCCCGTCGCAGCGGCTCCCATGTGCCCCGCCCGGCTGACCTGACAAATTCAGGCAGGCCCCGCTGGGAGGCCAGCATGAGCGCCACCGCAAGCTCCGCCGTCGAGGTCTCATGCACCGAGACCGCATTGGCGAACACGTTTCCCGCCGGAAGCGCATCCGCGACGCCGTCATAGCCAATGGACTGGCTTTGCACCAGCCTGGCTGCGACACCGTTCAACGCCGCGAGGGGTCCCGTTCCGGCCATGTAGGGCGGCACCACAATGTCAATGTCGGCTGCAGGGGGAGGTCCGGCCATGTCCCATTCGACGAGCTCGACGCCGTCGGGCACAGCTCCGAATGCTTCACGCAAGGCCGAATCGGGGACACTGACAAGTATGTGGTTTTGACCCATCCCTTGAGGATAGCCCAGTACGGCCGTACGATCAGGACAAGTCCCCACGCCCTCCCCGGCGCAGTTCCCCAGCCGGGCCCGGCGAGCGCGTGGGCCCAACCAACAGGGACGGGGTGCCGCATGGAACTTGCACAGCGTTTGGGCCGGCTCGGCACCGAGACTGCGTTTGCGGTTTCCCAGGCTGCCTCCGATTGGGCTGCACAGGGACACAGGATCTATCCCTTCCACCTCGGCGATATCGACCTGGCGACGCCGCCGAACATTGTCGAGGCGATGGACAAGGCCATAGCCGACGGCTTGACGGGATATTGCCCGGCCGCCGGAATACCGCTGTTGCGCGAAGCGCTCGCCGAAGACATTGGCGCCAAGCGCGGGATGGCAGTGGGCCCGGACCAGGTGACCGTGCATCCGGGCGGGAAGCCGGTGATCGGCCGGTTCATCCAGACGGTCATGAATCCGGGGGACGAGGTCCTGTACCCAAACCCCGGCTACCCCATCTATGAGAGCCAGATCGAATACTTTGGCGGCACGGCCCGGCCATACCGCTACCTCCCCACGGACCATGGATTCGCGATCGACCTGGGGCAGCTCGAGTCGATGATCGGCCCGGCCACCAAGGCCATCATCTACAACGACCTGCAAAACCCCATCGGCGCCGAATCCACCGAGGCGGAACGCAGTGCCATTGCAGGGCTGGCGGAGCAGCACAACCTCTGGGTGCTCTCCGACGAGGCTTATTTTGAGATGCGCTATTCTGGCTCGTCCCACTCGATCGCGGCGCTGCCGGGCATGGCCGAACGCACCGTCATTTTGTACACCTTCAGCAAGAAGTTCGCGATGACAGGCTGGCGGCTGGGGTGCGCCGTTGCCCCGCGGGCCCTCTCCGAGGCGTTCGCCAAGCTCAACACCAACGACGAATCCTGCACCACCCACTTTGTCCAGCGCGCCGGCGTGGAGGCACTCCTTGGCGACCAGTCCGGCCCCCAAGCCATCCTCGCCGAACTGGAAGCCCGCCGGGATGCCACCGCCGAACTGCTCAACTCCATGCCGGGAGTCAGCGTTGCCAAGCCGAACGCCACGTTTTACCTCTTCCCGGATGTCACCGGCGCCATGGCGTCTAAGGGCATCAAGGAGCTGCAGGTTTTCGCGACGGAGGCGCTGCACGCGACGGGCGTTTCGTTTTGCACCCGCCTGCACTTTGGCCGGCCCCAGCCGGGGGAAGAGCGCTCCTACGCCCGCTTCGCCTATTCCGGCCTGCCCGTGGACGACATCCGGGAGGGACTGGGCCGGTTGAAGTCGTGGCTTGAAATGTAGGCTGCGGGCAGGCGCGCCAGTTCGGGAAAAGTGGAAGGTCGCGCCGCTAATTGCGCCGGCCGGCCCCTTCTGCTGCTAGCCGCACCAGTTCGTCGTCGAGGTCCTCCACGTGGAGGCTGTTCCCGCGGGTTTCCCCCACCCACAGCACGGCCGCAACCGAGACCACTGTCAGCGCCATGATGTACAGCGCGATGGAGCCGGACCAGCCCGTTTTTTGCAGCAGGACCTCGGCCACGGTGGCGGCAAAGGCCCCGCCCAGGATGGCCCCGATCGCGTAGCCAATGGAGATGCCCGAGTAGCGGATGTGCGCCGGGAACATCTCCGCGTACATGGCGGACTGCGGCCCGTATGACAGGCCCAGGCCGATGGTCAGCACGAAGATCGCAAAGCCGTAAACCACCACATTGCCGGTGTCGATGAGCAGGAACATGGGAATCATCCACACGAAGACCAGTGCGTAGCCGGCTACAAACGTGGCGCGGCGCCCGATCTTGTCCGAGAGCCAGCCGCCCACCAGGGTGAAAATCAGCCAGCCAAAGGAGCCGATGGTGGTCGCCAGGAGCACCGGAGCCAGGGGCATTTTCAGGACCTTGGTGGTGTAGGCGATGAAGAACGCGATGACCAGGTAGCCGGCGGCGTTGTTGGAAACGAAGATCAGCGCCGCCTGGATGACCTGCTTGGTGTTGGTCTGGAACAGCTGCTTGAGAGGGGTGTGCTCGGAGGCCTTGCGCAGCGCCAGCTGCTTGAACACGGGGGATTCCTCCACGGCGCGGCGGATCAGGTAGCCCACCACCACCAGCACCACGGAGAGCAGGAACGGGATGCGCCAGCCCCAAGCCGTGAACTGTTCCGGCGTGGTGGCGGAGCGCAGGATGTAAAGCATGCCGGTGGCCAGGATCATGCCGAGCGGCACGCCGATCTGCGGGTAGGCGCCAAAGTAGCCCCGCTTGCCGGCCGGGGCGTGTTCCACGGCCATCAGCGCCGCTCCGCCCCATTCCCCGCCGGCGGAGAAGCCCTGGATGACGCGCAGCAGCACTAGCAGCATCGGCGCCCAGAGGCCGATCTGCGCGTACGTGGGCAACAGGCCGATCAGAGCCGTGGCGGCGCCCATGAGGATGAGGGTGAGGACCAGGATCCGCTTCCGGCCAAATTTGTCGCCCAGGTGCCCGGCAACAATTGCCCCCAGGGGCCTGAAGAGAAAGGATATGCCGATCATGGCGAAGGCCAGGATCTGGCCAAGGCCGGGATTGTTCTCACTCAGCGGCTTGAGGAAAAGCGGGGTCAGCAGGGTTGCCGTGAGCTGGGCGAAGATGAAGAAGTCGTACCACTCGATGGTGGTGCCGACCAGGGTGCCGGCGAGGACCCTGCGGGCCTCGGAGCGGTTTTCCGGCGATGCTGTCGGTGCGAGGGACATGCGAACTCCGTTGTTCAGCGCGCGGACGCGGTGTGCGGGACATATAAATTACCGACCGTTCGGACGGTAATAAAGTTCCGCCAGCCTACCATGCACCGTGTTTCAGCTCACAGTGGTCCGCCTGGTGAGACGCGTCCTAGCCCAGCCAGTCGGCGTCGTCCCCAGGTCCGCGGAAGTGGGAGCGCAGGTATTCCCCCACCACGGCGGCGCCGAGTTCGCCGGCGTCGGGCGCCACCACGCGCCCGCCGATCCGCCGGGCCATCGCAGCCACGAAGCGCTCCAAGCCGGGGTCATCGCCCAGCCGGAAGAACGTCACCTGCGTGCCGGCGCGCCCCAGGCGGTCAAGCTCAGCCACGGTGGCGCCAATGGTTTCCGAGTCCGGCGGCCAGGAGAACCACGGCTCGCCGTCGGCCAACAGATGGGCGGTGGGTTCGCCGTCGGTCACCACCAGCAGGACGGGCTGGAGGGAGCGGTGCTGGCGGAAGAAGCGCCCGGCCAGCAGCAGGCCGTGGTGCAGGTTGGTCCCCTGTTCCCGGTCCGCGGGCAGGGCCGTGAGCTCGCCAATGTCCATGGACCGGGCGCGCAGGCCGAAGGACACCAGCTGCAGCCGGTCGCCACGGAAGCGCGTGGAGACCAGGTGGTGCAGGGCCAGGGCCGTGCGTTTCATGGGCACCCAGCGGCCCTGGACTGCCATGGAGAAGGACACGTCCACCAGAAGGACGACGGCGGCGCGGGTGCGGGCTTCCGTTTCGGCCACCTCGATGTCCGCCACGTCCAGGTGCAGGCCCGCCGCCGGATTGCCGCCGCCGGCAGCCGTGCGGGTGATGGCGTTCGTAATGGTCCGGGTGACGTCCCACGGCTCGGCGTCGCCAAACTGCCACGCCCTGCTGGAACCGGACGGCTCCCCCGCGGCGCCGGCAGCCCGCGTGTCCCGGGACCCCGTCCGCCCGGACAGCTGCCGCGCCGTGTCGCGCAGCAGCGACTTCCCGAGGCGCCGCATGGCCTGTGGGGACAGCCGGAGGTCGCCGTCGGCACCCCGGCGCAGGTAGCCGCCGTCGTGCATGGCGCGCTCAATCTCGGCGAGGGTCCTGGCGGAAACGGCGGCGTCCCTGCCCAGCTGGCGGGCCAGGGCGTCCAGGTCGAGGTCGTCCAGGGTGGAACCGTTGTAGGACTGGGACAGCTGTTCGGCCAACGCATCGAGTTCGGCGAGGTCCTGGAGGACTCCTGTGCCGTCGCCAAGCCCCAGCCCTTCTTGGCCCTGGAAGCGTTCGGAACCGGACCAGTCCTCGCCGGGGCGAAGGGCCTGCAGATTGGCGTCAAGCGCCTCAAGCCCGGACATGAGCCCGGGCGAGCCGAAGGCCTGGGCCGAGAGCCGCATGAGTTCCTCGCGCTGCTCCGGGGACATGGACTGCATCAGGCGCTGTGCCGCCGCCGCACGCTTGGCCAGGGCATCCACCAGCTCGTCCACCGACTGCGGATTTTCCGGAAAGAATCCGCCGTGCCGGGCCATGAATTCCGCGAAGTCCCCGTCGGTGTCTTCCCCGCGCCGGTGTTTGTCGAGCAGCCCGTTGAGGTCCCGCAGCATCGCCTCGACGGCCTCGCGGTCCTCCTCCGTGGCGCCCTCCAGGGCTTGCTTCATCCCGGCGAATCGCTGGTCCAGGAGTTCGCGGCCCAACAGGTCCTTGATGCGTTCGTAGGCTTCCCTGGCCTCGATGGACTGCCAGTCGTAGGAGGCGAGTTCATTGACCGCGGCCGCGGTGGACGGTGGCAGGTTTTCCAGCTGCATTTCCCGCAAGGCCCTGTCGGTGTCGTCCATGGCCACGTCGCGGGCCAGCTGCTTGCGTTCATTGAGGACTGCCTGCTCCAGCAGCTTGCGGACCTCCTCAAGGGTGCCGTCCAGGCGGTGCCTGCCCAGCAGCTCCTGGCGGCGTTCTTGGATGCGCCCCGCCAGCTCATCGAGGCCCGGCCTCCGGGCGCCGCCGCGCCGCAGGTACTCCCGGAGCGCCCGCCGCGGCGAGTATCCGGCCATGACGTCTTCAGCAATGGCGTCGAGGGCGTCGGCCAGGTCCACCGGCGGCGCCAGCGGATCGGGGCCGCCGGCATAGCGGCCGTACCGGGACAGGTGTTCGCGTGAAGCCATGATGCCTCTTATCCGTAGACGGTCTCCCCGCCGTCGGAATCCTTGGAAATCCGGCGGGCCAGGAAGAGCCCTTCCAATGCCAGTTCAATGGCGGCGGCGCGCTGTCCGTCGTTTCCGGCCTGGAGGTGGCTGCCGATCGCCTCGTACAGGCCGGAGCCGTTGAGTGCCGGGAGGTTGTCCAGGAACTCCCGCGCCGTGACGGCGTCACCGGTTGTCACTGTGGTCCGGCCGTCGAAGGCGGCAACCAGCGGGGCGAAGTCCAGGCCCCGGTAGTGCTCCCGGACGGTCTCGGCCGTGGCGGTGCGCAGCAGGTGGTCAAGAATTTCCCTCTCGCGCCCCTCCTCGCCGGATTCAAACTCCAGCTTGCCTGACAGCACGTCCACGGCGCTCTCCAGGTCGACGATTCGGGCCACGGCCGCGTCCTCCCCGCGCACGGCCGCCCTGCGCAGGGCGGCCGCCGCCACGGTCTCGGCGCCGGCAATGCCGAACCTCGCCGAGACGCCGGAACTCTGGTTGATGGCCGGGGACTGGCGCAGCGCACGGGTGTAGCGGGCCAGGATCTCCAGGATGACAGCGGGAACGTCCGCCACCAGCTTGCCCTCCTGCCGGATGACGGCGATTTCGTCTGCCAGTTCCAGCGGATAGTGGGTGCGGATCTCGGCGCCGAAGCGGTCCTTCAGCGGCGTGATGATCCGGCCGCGGTTGGTGTAGTCCTCCGGGTTCGCTGAGGCCACCACCAGGACGTCCAGCGGCAGGCGGAGCACGTAGCCGCGGATCTGGATGTCCCGTTCCTCCATGACGTTCAGCAGGGCCACCTGGATCCGCTCGGCGAGGTCGGGCAGTTCGTTGATGGCCACAATGCCCCGGTTGGCGCGCGGCACCAGGCCGAAGTGGATGGTTTCCGGGTCCCCCAGCCGCCGCCCTTCGGCCACGCGCATGGGGTCCACGTCGCCGATGAGGTCGGCCACGGAGGTGTCCGGGGTGGCCAGCTTCTCCAGATACCGCTCGCTGCGGTGTCGCCACTCCACGGGCAGCGCATCGCCTTCCTCGCGGACGCGGGACCAGGACTGCGCAGTAATGGGTTGGTAGGGGTGTTCGTTCAGTTCGGAACCGGCGATCACCGGCTGCCATTCGTCCAGGAGCCCGGCCAAGGTGCGGAGCAGTCTTGTCTTGCCCTGCCCGCGCTCACCCAACAGCACCACGTCGTGGCCGGCCAGCAGGGCCCGTTCCAGCTGGGGCAGGACTGTGCCGTCCAGGCCGTGGATTCCGGGCCACGGATCGCGGCCTTCGGCGAGCGCCGCGAGCAGGTTGTCACGAATTTCCCGGCGCAGTTCCTTGTGCACATGGCCGGCGGCACGCAGCTGGCCAACAGTGGAGATGTCTGGATGCTCACTCACACCTCCACGGTAGACCCCGCCGGCTTGGGAATCGAGACCCCGGCCACGCCGCCGGAGGGACATGGCGCATCCTTCAACCCGCCGAGGATGCCGACTCGGACATTTGAGGTCGATATATTGACCTCAAATGTCCGGGTCGACATCCGTGACCCCCGGGGGTGGTTGAAATGGCCACGCAACCCGGCCTCTCCCGGAGTTCAATAGTTGAACTGCCCTTCCAGATACGGAACAATGGCTGGTGGAACCCCAGGTACTTCAGCCTGCCGGCCGGTCCGTGAAAAGGATGATGACGTGGGCACAGCTTCAACTGGCGACGCCGCGAAGGCCCCGGCGCACTCACAAACCCTCTCGCGCGGCATCCGTGCACTCGAAATCCTGGCGGACGCCCAGGCGCCCATGACCATCACCGAACTGTCCGCAGCCTTGGGCGTCCACCGCTCCATTGCCTACCGGATCCTGCGCACGCTCGAGGACCATTCGCTGCTCATGAGGGATGATTCCGGCCGGGTCCAGGCGGGCCCCGGGCTGGCGGCCCTGGCCCGCGGCGTCTCCCGCGACCTGCAAACGGCCGCCCTGCCGGAACTCACCCAATTGGCGAACGAGCTGGCCATGACCGCGTTCATCGCCGTATGGGACCATCGTGATTCGGTCACCCTGCTGACCGTGGAACCGCGGCATTCCGGCGCCACCCTGGCCCAACGCCCCGGCACCCGCCATTCCTTCAGCTCCGGGGCTCCGGGCATCGCCATCCAGTCCGCCATCAGCGAGGAAGCGTGGGCGCGACTGGCCCCGGGCCTGCCCTACCGCCCCGAGGCGCGCGCTGCCAAGTTGGCCGGATACGCCACCAGCCACGACGAAGTTCTGCCCGGCGTCTCCGCCATTGCTGCCCCCATCCACAATCCCCACGGCACACCGGCAGCCATCTGCGTGGTCTTCCTGGGACCCAGCGCAGACCCGGACTCCATCGGAGCGCGGCTTGCAGCCAGCGCCCGCACGGTCGAGGCCCAATTGCAGTAGCCCGCCGATGGTCACGGCTAGCCG
>NZ_JAAKZI010000001.1 GCF_011045165.1 Arthrobacter silviterrae | reverse complement strand
ACCCCCCACCCTTCTAACCATCACTGGTTGTTTCAGCCTAGGACGTTCGCCATGGGCGACAACTCACAGCGACCAGCCGATCTGGACCACCGGAACGAACCAAACAGCCAAAAACGGGCGGACCGGCGTTTAGGGCTTGACCAGCCAGGCGGTGGCGGCGGCCGGGAGCGTCCTGTCCTCGAGTGGGACGCTGCTCAGCACCACAGTTCCCTCGGGAAGGGCGGCGTCGGCGTCGCCGAAGTTGGTGACCACGGTCCAGCCGTTCGGGCGAACAAAATGCAGCACGGCCGGATTGGCATTGGGCACCCATTCAAGGGTTTCGCCGGACTGCAAGGAGCGGCGCAGGCCCAACGCCTTGCGGTACAGGTTCAAGGTGGAGGCCGGGTCGGTGTCCTGCGCGGACGCGGCCGCACCGGCAAACCACTCGGGCTGCGGGAGGTGGGCCGGGACATCGCCGAAGCCAAAGGCAGGGCCGGCAGGGGTCCAGGGCAACGGCACACGGCAGCCGTCACGGCCCACCTCCACCCCGGCGTTGCGGAAGAAGGTCGGGTCCTGGCGCTCAGCGGCGGGAATGTCGGCCACCTCGTGCAGGCCCAGTTCCTCACCCTGGTACAGGTACGCCGAGCCAGGCAGACCCAGCATGAACAAGGTGGCGGCACGGGCCCGGCGCAGGCCCAGCTCCCTGTCCAGTTCAGCCTCCGGGCCGCCGGCCAGCAGCCAGGCCTTGCCGTCCTGGGATATGCCGTCTACGGGATCCGAGCCGGCATCCGCACCGCCGCCCGTCCCTGCCACCAGCCGGGGCAGGCCGTAGCGCGTGGCGTGCCGGACGACGTCGTGGTTGGAAAAAACCCAGGTGGAGGAGGCCCCGGTGGCCTGCGCCTCGGCCAGGTTCTTCGTCACGATCCCCTCGAAGGACGCGGCGTCGAAGTCGGCCATGAGCAGGTCGAAGTTGAACGCCTGGCCCAAGCCTGTGGGGGAGGCATAGCGAGCGCGGCGGGATGGGTCCACCCAGGCTTCGGCGACGGCGGTGCGCGGCGGGTTGTACTCGTTGAACAGGGTGCGCCACTCGGCGTAGATGCCGTGGACGTCGTCGCGGTCCCACAGCGGGTTGGTGCCGTTGTGGAGCTTTTCCAGCCGTTCCAGCTCGGCCTGGGAGGGCAGCGGCTCGGACAGGTCCTTTATGAGTGCGTGCGCCACGTCGATGCGGAAGCCGTCCACGCCGCGGTCTGACCAAAAGCGCAGCGTCCTTAGAAAGTCGTCGCGGATTTCGCGGTTGTCCCAGTTGAAGTCGGGCTGCTCGGAGGCGAAGAGGTGCAGATACCACTGGCCATCGGGCACCTGGGTCCAGGCGGGGCCGCCAAAGATTGAGGTCCAGTCCGACGGCGGCAGCTCGCCGTTGGTGCCCTGGCCGTCCCGGAAGATGTAACGTGCGCGGGCGGGGGAGCCCGGTTCTGCGGCAAGGGCCTCCTGGAACCAGGCGTGCTGGTCCGAGGAGTGGTTCGGGACGATGTCCACGATCAACTTCATGCCCGCACCGTGGAGGCTGGCCGTCATCTCGTCAAAGTCTTCAAGCGTCCCGAGGCGCGGGTCCACGTTGCGGTAGTCGGCGACGTCGTAGCCGCCGTCGGCCAGCTCGGAAGGGTAGAAAGGGCTCAGCCAGACGGCGTCCACGCCCAGTTCTTTCAGGTACGGCACCTTGGCGGTGATGCCCCGGATGTCGCCCAGGCCGTCGGCGTTGGCGTCGTAAAAGCTGCGCGGGTAGATCTGGTAGACGGCGGCCTGGCGCCACCAGGTGGGGTCCCCGGAAGTGCCTGGCGTAGCGGCGGTGGCCGGGAGGACGGAGAGCGGTGACGACGGCATGGGGGGTTCCTTGGCGTGGGTATGAGACGTTTATTTAGAACGTAAATTTATATGTTGTTAGAATTATGTCCGTCCACACCGGCACGCGTCAAGGGGTACTTTTGGAACTCACGGCAAATACGCCCCAGCAACTGCGCCACACCAACATGGCGGCAGTGCTGTCCGTGATGCGCCGGGCCGGCTCCTTCACCGGCACGGAGCTCATTGCCGAGACAGGGCTGGCCCGGGCCACCGTCATCGCCGTGTGCGACGATCTCATCGCCGCCGGCTGGGTCCGCGAACTGCCGGCCCGCCGGCCCCAGTCCGGTGTGCAAAAGGGGCGCCCGGCGCGTGTTTTTGAATTTGATGCCCGGGCGGGCCTGGTGGTGGGCCTTGACGTTGGCGTGGCCAAGACGACGGCGGTGGTTGCGGACCTGAGGGGCGCCATCCTGGGCAGGGCCACGGAGATTTTTGGTGACTTTACGGCCCCGGCCGCCGAGCGCCTCGACACCATGGGCAAGGCCGTCCAGTCAGCCCTGGAGTCGGCAGGCGCGGGGCAGGATGCCGTGTTGGTGGCGGGTGTGGGCATTGCCGCGCCGGTGGACGACGACGGCGGCATTCCGCGCAGCCAGGCCTTTTGGGAGAACTTTGACATCGGCGTCAGTGAATACCTGCAGGAGCGTTACGGCTGGACTGTGCTGCTGGGCAATGATGCCAACCTGGCGGCGATGGCCGAGCACTGGATGGGTACGGGTGAAGGGGTTGGGGACCTGGCCGTCATGCTGGCGGGGGAGCGCATCGGCTTTGGCTTGATGTCGTCCGGGGAACTCCTCCACGGCGCCACGGGTCGCGCCGGCGAGGTGGGCGCGCTGGAACTGGTCAGCGGCGTCGGGTCGCCGGATGGGATTGCGGCCCTGGTGCGGACGCTCGCCACCGAGGCGGTGGCCACCGGGCCACGCGCCACCCGTCCCGGCGCTGCTGCCCGCTCCCTGCTGGCCGAATTTGCCCGCAAAGACAAGGGCGGCGTCAGCGCGGAGCAGGTCTTTGAGGCGGCGGCGCGCGGCGACAAAACCGCGGTGAGCGTGCTGGACGCCGTCGCCCGGCGCATGGGCAGGGTCATCGCCCTGCTCGCCACCTTTCTGGACCCGGAACTGGTGGTCATCGGCGGCGCGGTGGCGGCGTCGTCGGCCGTCCTGCTCCCGCCCCTGCGGGAGGAACTCGCCAGCTTCATGTCCGCCCCGCCGCGCGTGGAGGTTTCACCATTGGGCGACGCCATTGTGACGCTGGGCGCCGTGCGGCTGGCCCTGAACCACGTGGAGGACAGGGCGCTGGAACTGGTGCCGCGGGCGGCGGGACTGCGCCGGGGCAGGAAATAACCGGGCCAGGAAATAATTAACCCACCAACTGGAGCAATCGGTTACGATTGTGGTCGTACTTCACTGCGTGCATGTCGGCGAAATTCCCCATGGGAAGTGCTCCCCATTGCATGCATCCCGGGATTTCGGGGAAACTGTGTAGTGACTTGGCGGGGAACCAAGCCGCGGTGGCTGCCCAACCGGTGCCGCGCACAGAGTAAAAAAGGAATCTAACAGTTTGCCGCCAGGCTTCAGGGGCGGCAAACCAGGGGTGTTAAATGGCTTTGCCACGACTTGTCAACCGGTCTCAGCGCGGAAGAAAGCTTTGGGGGATCACGGGAACCGCCGCAGTTGCCGCTGCCCTGGTGACGGGCGCCGTCATCTACCCCGGCTTCAACACCGCCGACGTGGACCTCAACGACGGCAGCGTCTGGGTCACCAACCGCACCATGAACATGGTGGGCCACCTCAACGCCCAATCCCAGGTGCTCGACGGCGGCTTCACGGCCACCACCCCCGGCTTCGACGTGCTGCAAAACGCCGGCACCGTCTACATGGACAACGATTCCGGCACGCTCCTGAACAAGGTGGACGTGCCGGACATGGCCCTTTCACAGGACACGTCGCTCTCCGGAGCCAAGAAGGTCTCCCTCGGCAGCGAGCTGGTGGCCATCACGGATCCGGCCGCGGGCAAGGTCTGGGCGGTTCCCGGCAACGCGGTGGCATCGTTCGACGACAAGACCAGCAAACCGCTCCTGTCCAAAGTGGCCAACGCGCAGGCCGCCGTCGGGCTGGTCACGGACTCCGGCAGCAGCAGCGTGTTCGTGCTCGACCCGCGGACCGGCGAATTGACCACGGCCAAGGTCGCCGCTGACGGCAGCACGCAGGCCACCTCCAAGACCACGCTGGACGGCCTGCCTGACACAGGCAAGCTGGAGCTGAGCGTGGTGGGGGACAAGCCGGTGGTCCTGGACCCGGGCACCGGCACCCTGTTCCTGCCCGGCAACAAGAAAATTACCGTCCCGAACGGCCAAAACGCGCGCCTGCAGCAACGCAGTGCCGGCGGCAGCTCAGTGGTTGTGGAGACCTCACGCGGGCTCCTGGTCCAGCCGCTCGACGGCGGCCAGGGCACCACCGTGGATGCCGGCGGCACCGGGCGCGCCATCGCCCCGGTACTGCAGGGCGGCTGCGTGCACGCTGCATGGAACGGTTCCAACAAGTACCTCCACTACTGCCCCGGCCAGGACGCCAAGCCGGTGGACCTGCCCAAGGCCGCCGGCCAGGCTGACCTGGTGTTCCGCCAAAACCGCGACGTGGTGGTGCTCAATGACATGAACGGCGGAGACGTGTGGCTGGTGAACCAAAACCTGCTGCTGGTCAACAACTGGAAGGACTTGACGGCCGACCAAAAGAACGCCGACAACGCCAAGAAGGAATCCACCGACCCGAACGTGGTCAACACCCTGCCGGACCGGACCAAGCCGAACCGCCCGCCCATAGCCAATCCTGACAGTTTTGGCGTACGTGCCGGGCGCACCACCCTGCTGCCGGTCCTGTACAACGATTCCGACCCCGACGGCGACGTGCTCACCGTGGGCGACCACCCGGCCGCCATCAAGGCCGGCACACTCCAAACCGTCTATGGCGGCACGGGCCTGCAGCTGGCCGTCCCCGCCGGCACGCAGGCGGGCAGCGAAACGTTCCGCTACTCGGCCAGTGACGGCCGCGGCGGCACCGCCAGCGCCCCCGTCACCATCCGCGTGGTGCCGCCTTCGGAAAATTCCGCGCCGGTTTCACTGCGGGCCACCACCATGGTGGTGGCGCAGGGGCAGTCCATCACCCAGAACGTGCTGGCGGACATGATCGATCCCGACGGCGACGACCTCTTCCTGGTGGGCGCCGCGGCCGGGGACGCCACGGGGCAGGTCAAGTTCACGCCCGACGGCGAACTGACCTACCTTGACAACGGGCAGGGCAGCGGCATCAAGACCGTCACCATCAAGGTTTCCGACGGCCGGGCCGTCACCGACAAGACCATCAAGGTTTCCGTCAAGTCCGGCGGCGTGCCGCCCGTGGCCAACGCCGACTTTGTGCGCGCCGTGGCCGGCCAGGCCACCACCGTGGCACCGTTGAAGAACGACCAGGACCCCTCCGGCGGGGAACTGCGCCTGGCCAGCGTGGACAAGCCCGCCACGGGCTCTGTTTCCGCCATCGCGGACAACGGCACCTTTACCTTCACCTCCTCCACCCCGGGCACTGTCTACTTGCCGTACCAGGTGACGAACGGCCCGCAAAGCGCCACGGGCCTGATCCGCATTGACGTGGTGCCGGCCCAGGCTGACCAGGTGCCGATCGCCGTGCAGGACATCGCCCGGCTGCCCGTGGGCGGCTCCACCCTGGTGGACGTGCTGGGCAACGACACCGACCCCTCCGGCGGCGTGCTGGTGGTCAAGTCCGTGACAGTTCCGGAAGGTGCCGGCCTCACGGCCACCGTCCTTGACCACCACGTGGTCAAGCTGACGGACGTCAATGACCCGGGCCAGCCCGTCACCATTTCCTACACGGTGGCCAACGGCCAGGGCACCGCCACGGGTGCCATCTCCGTGATGCGCATCCCCAGCAGCTCCACCCTGCAGCCGCCCGTTGCCCGCCCCGACGTGGTCACCGTCCGCGCGGGCGATGTGGTGCGCATACCCGTGCTGGCCAACGACACCGACCCGAACGGGGATGTCCTCAAGCACCCGGAAATCACCCAAAGCCCCGATGCGGCCGCCGGCAGGCTGTGGGTGGACCAGGACACGCTGCGCTTCCTGGCCGGCCCCACGGCCGGCTCCATCTCCGCCGTATACAAGGTCACCAACAACTCCGGACAGTCGGATTCCGCGTCCGTGACCATCAACATCATCGCCCCGGACCCCCAGCACAACCTCCCGCCGTCGCCCAAGAGCGTGGAGGGCCGCGTCATTGCCGGCTCGCAGACACGCATCCAGGTCCCGCTCGACGGCATCGACCCCGACGGCGACTCCGTGCGCCTGGTGGGCATCGACACCCCGCCCTCCCTGGGCACGGCGGTGGCAGGCAACGGCTTCATCACCTACACGGCCGCCGGCAACTCGGCCGGCACCGACACCTTCACCTACAAGGTCCAGGACCGCCTCGGCGCCGAAGCCACCGGCATCGTGAAGGTGGGCATCGCCAAGGCAGGCACCACGAACCACCCGCCCCAGGCCGCCGACGACTTCATTTCCATGCGGCCCGGGCGCCAGGTGGCCGTCGACGTGCTCCTTAACGATTCAGACCCCGACGGCGACCCCCTCGCCGTGGTCAAGAACGGCTTCAGCGGCCCCGCAGACATGGCGCCGCATGTGGGCGAGCAGGGCAGGGTCATTGTGACGGCCCCGGCCACCCCCGGCATGGCCACCATGGGGTACACCGTCACCGACCCCTCAGGTGCCACTGCGCACGCCAACATCCGCATGGACGTCACGGCCAACGCGCCCCTGCGTGCCCCCATCGCCCGGGACGACATCGTCACCACGGCGGAGGCGCTGGGGAAGAACACCGTCAACGTCCCCGTGCTGAAAAATGACGAGGACCCGGACGGCGTCACCGACGACCTCAAGGTGACCCTGACCCGAAACACCCCGACGGCCTCCGTCAATGCGGACGGCACGCTGCAGGTCCAGCTCACCCAGGCACCCCAGATGGTGCCGTACACCGTGACGGATCCGGACCACCTCAGCTCCACCGCCATTGTCTGGGTGCCGGGCCTGGGCCAGCAGTACCCCGTGCTGGCCAAGACCGATCCCATCAAGGTCCAGGCAGGCAACACGGCCACCTTGAACCTGAAGGACTACGTCAAGGTGCGCAGCGGCCGCACGCCCCGGATCACCCAGGCGGACAAAGTCAGGCTCATCGGTGCCTCAAGCAGCAACGTCCTCTCCGGCGACGGCGGCTCCATCATCTACAGGGCCAACGCCGACTTTTACGGACCCGGCTCCATCACCTTTGAGGTCACGGACGGCTCCGGCCCGGATGACCCCAACGGCTTGAAGTCCACGCTGACCGTCATGACGGACGTCACGCCGTCGCCGGCCAAGAACCTGCCGCCCAAGCTGAGCGGCACCGCCATCAATGTGGCACAGCTGGAATCCTCCGAGGTCAACCTTTCGCAGCTGGCCAGCGATCCCGAAAAGGACCCGCTCACGTTTGCGCTTTCTGGCGACCAGCCGGCAGGCATCAAGGCCCAGCTCGACGGCGCCACGCTGAAAGTGGCTGCCGAAAAGTCGGCGGCGCTGGGCTCCGTGCAGACGCTGGGCATCCAGGTCAACGACGGGCACAACCCGCCGGTCAAGGCCACCGTCACCATCACCGTCACGTCCTCCACGAAGCCGCTGGCCGTGGCCAATGACGATTCCGTGCCCGACGCCCATGCCGGGCGGCTGGAAAGCGTGCCGGTGCTCGCGAATGACGTCAATCCGTTCCCGGCCACGCCGCTGAAAATTGTCAACACGGCCATAATTTCTGGAGCCAGTGCCACCCGAGTGGCCCCCATGGGCGCATCCGTGGACGTCACGGCCCCGGATGACTTCACCGGAACAGTCGTGGTCAGCTACACCGTCCAGGACGCCACGGGCGACAAGGCCCGGCAGGTTACGGGCCGGATCACCCTGAACGTGAAGGGCAAGCCCGGCACCCCTGACGCACCCCGCGTGCAGGAGGTGACCAGCAAGCAGGTCATGCTCAAGTGGAACACCCCCGTTGACAACGGTGCGCCCATCACGGGCTACACAGTGAAAAAGAGCGACGGCGGCACCCAGGCGTGCGTCACGAACACCTGCCTCATCACTGGGCTGACGAACAACCAGCCGTACACCTTCACGGTGAGCGCCACGAACGCCGTGGGAGAGTCCGCGTACTCACCGGCTTCGGCCTCGGCCACCCCGGACCAGCAGCCGGACACCCCGGCGGCACCCACTGCGGTGCGGGGAGACACCAAGCTGGACGTCAGCTGGGTCACGCCTGTGGGCGAGTACTCGCCGGTGAAGAGCTACAACCTGGAAATCTCCCCGGTGCCGGCCGGCCAGAATCCACAAAAAAGCGGCGTCACCGGCAACAATCTGACCTGGACGGGGCTGACGAACGGCGTTGCGTATTCTTTCCGGGTTCAGGCCGTCAACAGTGCGCCAAAGCCGTCTGGCTGGAGCCAGTACACGGCCGTCCCCGTCAAGCCGGCGGGCAAGCCCTATGCCCCCGCAGCCCCGACCACCACGCTGGTGGACACCGTAGGCAGCCAAAACCAGGTCCGGGTGGACTGGAACGAGCCCAACCTCAACGGCGGCGTGCTCAAGGAGTACACGCTCACCACGTACCTGGACGGCGCGGCGCAGAAGTCCACCACAACCACCAACACCACCGCCACGGTGTCCCTGCCCAACGGCACCGGCAACTACACCTTCACGGTCACGGCCACCACGGAGGTGTCGTCGTCGGACCCCAGCACGCCATCGGCGCCCCGGAGGTCCGTCAGCAAGCCCGGCACGGTGCAAAGCGTGTCCATTGCCCCCGCCAACACGGGGGCCGCCGGAGGCCGGGTCACCGTCAACTTCACCCCTCTGTCCGGCACGGCCACCGGCGGCTCCACGGCCGGTGAGCTGAGCTATCATGCGCTGGTCTCGTCCACGGGGGCGGACGTGGTGGTTGCTCCCGGAGGCACTGTTCCCGCGCCGAACGGCACCTCCACCACTGTCACCGTCTACGCGAAATCGTCCGCCTTTGCCACGGCGGGGGACGCGTCGAGCCGGTCGAACGCTGTCACGCCCTACGGCACGCCGGGCCAGGCAGGGGTGGGCGGCAGCAACGGGGGAACGGGCAGCACCTCGTTCACCTACAGCTGGAGCTATCCCAGCGGGGCCGTTGACGCCCAGTCCATCCAGGTCAAGGTGGGCAGCGGCAGTTGGGTGTCCAAGGGCGGCAACGGCAGCGCCAGCTATGATACGGGCGGCTACAACAGGTCCGTCACGGTCTCAGTGCGTTCGGTCAACTCGGTGGGCACTTATGGGCCGACGGCATCCAAGACCCTCTCCAGCGGAGGAGCCCCGCCACCTCCACCACCTGTAACCACGGTGCGGGTGCAGGCTGGCACGTGGCATTCGTGCACTACTAACGGCAGCGACGGGAAGTTCAGTTCTCCGCCGGCAACCTGCGACGGCAACGTGTCGCCCGGCGGCAACGTTAATCTGGGCGGCCACTGGCTGGACTACGCCGACGGTTATGTCACGGTGGACCGCTGCGGGAACCCCTACGGCGGCCCAACCCCGAGCTACTACCACATGACCTCGGGCCCGCAGTCCAGTCGCTGGGTCAAGGCAGATACGGTGGACCGCATCGGCAATAGCCTGGGGTGCTAGCCCGAACCGGCACTTAACGTGGATGTTTCAGAGCAACATCCACGTTAAGTGCCGGTTCGGGGTGAGAAAAAGTTTGTCAAGACGATGGACTTTCTGCGAAAATACGTGGGGGTCTTGATCACAACCGGGGGAATCACATGTCTTTAGCGTCCTTGCGCGCCTCCACGCTGCGCAACAAACGCTTCCTGGGGATCACCGGCATGGCGGCGGTGGCCGCGACAGTGGTGGCAGGCGCCGTCATCTACCCCGGGTTCACCACGGCGGACGTGGCCCTCAATGACGGCAGCGTGTGGGTCACCAACCGCTCCGTGAACATGGTGGGGCACCTCAATGTGCAGTCCAAGGTGCTCGACGGCGGCTTCACGGCCACCACCGACAACTTCGACGTCCTCCAGCGCGCCGCGACCGTCTTCATGGGCAACGAAACAGGCACGCTCCTGAACCAGGTGGACGTGGCGGACATGGCCCTGGGCCAGGACAACGCAATGGCCGGCTCCAAGCAGGTCTCCCTCGGCAATACCGTCATGGCACTGGCAGACCCGGCCGCCGGCAAGGTGTGGGTGGTGGGGGCCGCCAATGCCACCTCGTTCGGGGACAAGACCACCAAGCCCAGCCTGGCGGGCGTGCCCAACGCAACGGCCGTCGTCGGGCTTGGCGGCAGCACGGAAGCCGGCACAGTCTTTGTGCTCAACCCCAAGGCAGCCGAACTGACCACCCTGACGGTGGGCCCGGACGGGCAGACGCTGTCCTCCAAGGTGGCGAAGGTGGACGGACTGCCGGATTCAGGCAAGCTCCAGCTGACGGCCGTGGGGGAGCAGGCTGCGGTGCTGGACCCGGACACCGGCACGTTGTTCCTGCCCGGCAACAAGAAGGTGGCAGTGGACCATGGGCGCGACGGGCGTATCCAGCAGCCAAGTGCCTCCGGCAACTCCGTGGCGGTGGAAACCTCCGCAGGCCTGGTGGTGCAGCCGCTGGGGGGAGGGGCGCCGCAGCAGGCCGCCATCACCGGCACCGGCGTGCCCATTGCCCCCGTCCAGCAGGACGGCTGCATCCACGCCGCCTGGTCCGGCGTGAACCAGTACCTGCACTTCTGCGCCGGCGCCGGGGCGAAAACTGCGCCCATTCCCAAGGCGGGCGGACAGTCCCGCATGGTGTTCCGCCAAAACCGGGACGTGGTGGTGCTCAATGACACGAATGGCGGCGACGTGTGGCTGGTCAACCAGAACATGATGCTGGTCAACAACTGGGATGACATCCAGGCCAACCAGAACAAGTCGAACGACCCCAACAAGGACTCCACCGACCCCAATGTGGTCAACACGCTGCCGGACCGCACCAAGCCGAACCGGCCGCCCGTTGCCGTCGCGGACACTTTTGGCGTGCGTGCCGGCGCCACCACCATCCTGCCGGTGCTCTACAACGATTCCGACCCCGACGGCGACGTCCTGACGGTGCGCGGCGTCACGGACAAGCTGGCCATGGGTGAGCTCCAGGTGATCTACGGCGGCACCGGGCTGCAGCTGGCCGTTCCGCCCGGGACCAAGCCCGGCACCGAGTCCTTCAGCTACACCGCCGACGACGGCCGCGGCGGCAGCGCCCAGGCCACCGTCACGGTCCGGGTGGTCCCCGACTCCGAAAACGCGGCGCCCGTCTCGCTCCGGGCCACCAGCATGGTGGTGGTCCAGGGGCAGGCCATCAGCCAAAACGTGCTCGCCGACATGTCCGACCCCGACGGCGACAACGTCTTCCTGGTGGGCGCCAAGGCCGGCGACGACACGGCCCAGGTGAAGTTCAGCCCGGACGGTGAACTGACGTACATTGACAACGGGCAGACCACCGGGCCCAAGACCGTCACGGTGACCGTTTCCGACAACCGGGCCGTGACGGAAAAGAAGATCACTTTCACGGTCAAGCCCCGCGGCGGCGTGCCTCCCGTGGCCAACGCCGACTACGTCCGCGTGGTGGCCGGCAGGACGGCACTGGTGGCGCCATTGAAGAATGACCAGGACCCCGGCGGCGGCCAGCTGCGCCTGGCCAGCGTCGACAAGCCCACACTGGGGAAGGCGTCCCCCATGGCCGACAACGGCACGTTCAGCTACACCTCAGCCACTCCGGGCACGGCGTACCTGAGCTACCAGGTCACCAACGGCCCGCAAAGCTCCACCGGCCTGATCCGCATTGACGTGGTGGCTGCTGACAACACCCTGGCACCCATCGCCGTCAAGGACACGGCCATGCTGCCCACGGGCGGGTCCACCCTGGTGGACGTGCTGGGCAATGACAGCGACCCCGCCGGCGGCCTCCTGGTGGTCCGCGGTGTGGACGTGCCGGAGAATTCCGGGCTGTCCGCCACGGTCCTGGACCACCGGCTGGTCAAGATCACCGACATGCGCAGCAGCGGCCAGCCCAGCACCCTCAAATACACTATCTCAAACGGCCACGGCACCGCCGTGGGCAGCATCGCCGTGGTGCAGATTCCGGCACCTTCCACCCTGCAGCCGCCCGTGGCGAAGGCCGACGAAGTCACCGTGCGGGTGGGTGACGTGGTGCGCATCCCCGTCCTGGCCAACGACACCGACCCCAATGGGGACGTCCTCAAGCACCCCGAAATCACGCAGGGGCCGGACGCCTCCGCCGGCAAGCTGTGGGTGGACCAGGACTCCCTTCGCTTCCTGGCCGGGCCCACGGCCGGCACCGTTTCCGCCATCTACAAGGTGAGCAACAGCTCCGGGCAGTCGGATTCCGCCCCCGTGACCATCCACGTGGTGGCCGCCGACCCGGCCCGCAACCTCCCCCCGGCACCCAAAAACGTGCAAGGACGGGTGCTGGCCGGCTCCACCACCCGCATCCAGATCCCGTTGGACGGCATCGACCCCGACGGCGACTCCGTCCAGCTGGCCGGGCTGGACACGGCCCCCACACTGGGCACCGCCGTGGCCGGCAACGGCTTCATCAGCTACACGGCCGCGGGCAACTCCGCCGGCACCGACTCCTTCACCTACCGGGTCAGGGACCGCCTCGGCGCGGAAGCCGTGGGCACCGTGCAGGTGGGCATCGCCCCCGTCGAGGCCGTCAACCACCCGCCCCAGGCACAGGACGACTACATCACCATCCGCCCCGGACGCCGAGTGGCCCTGGACGTGGTCCTCAACGACTCCGACCCCGACGGCGACCCCCTCGCCGTGGTCCGGAACGGCTTCACCGGCCCCGCGGACATGAATCAGTCAGTGACCGAACAGGGCCGCGTGCTGGTCACGGCACCGTCCACGGCCGGCACGGCAACCCTGAACTACACCGTGGCGGACCCGCGCGGGGCCACCGCCAAGGCCAACGTCCGCCTGACGGTCAGCCCAGACGCCCCGCTGCGCGCCCCCATCGCCCGCGACGACTCCGTCTCCGTGCAGGAGGCGCTGGGGAAAAACACCGTGGACGTGCCGGTGCTCAAGAACGACGAGGACCCCGACGGCGTGGCCGAGGATCTGAAGGTCACCCTCACCCGGCCCACGGATACTGCCAGCGTGCTGCCCGGCGGCTCCGTCCGCGTCAACCTGCTGGCCGTGCCCCAGATGATCCCGTACACCGTAACGGACCGGGACCACCTCACCGCCACGGCCATCATCTGGGTGCCCGGCACGGGCCAGCAGTACCCCGTGCTGAAAAAGAGCGGCCCCCTCAAGGTCAAGGCCGGCAGCTCCGCCGTCTTCAACCTTGGCGACTACGTCAAGGTCCGGGCGGGCCGCACGCCGCGGCTCACCCAGGCGGACAAGGTCAAGCTCATCGGCGCCCCCTCGGAGCAGTCGGTGACGGCCGACGGCGGCATCAAGTACGCCGCCAACCCGGACTTCTACGGCCCGGGCTCCATCACCTTCGAGGTCACGGACGGCACCGGCCCCGACGATCCCCAGGGGCTCAAGTCCACGCTGACAGTCATGACCGAGGTGTCGCCGTCGCCCGCCAAGAACCAGCCGCCCACCGCCACCGGCACGCAACTGGACGTGGCCCAGCTCGAATCGGCCACCCTGGACCTTTCCCGTCTGGCCAGCGACCCGGAGAATGACAAGCTCACGTTCAAGCTCTCCGGTCCGCAGCCGGCCACTGTGGCTGCCACGCTCAGCGGCACGGTCCTGACCTTGAATGCCGCGAAAAACGCGGTTCCCGGCTCGCTGCAAACAGTGGGCTTTGAGGCAAGCGACGGCAGGAACAGCCCCGCCAAGGCCGTGGTCACGCTGCGCGTGGTCTCCTCCACCAAGCCGCTAGCCGTGGCGAATGAGGACGTCGTTCCCGACGCGCACGCCGGCCGGCCGGAAGTCGTCGCCGTCCTGGCCAATGACACCAACCCGTTCCCTGACACTCCGCTGAAGCTGGTGGACGTCAAGCTCATCACGGGCGCCAACGGCACCGTGGTGGAGAAGTTGTCGGACAAGGTGAAGGTCACGGCCCCGGAGAACTTCACCGGCAATGTGGTGGTCGGCTACACCGTGGAGGACAAGACGGGCGACAAAAACCGCCGCGTGGACGGGCGCATCACCCTCAATGTCAAGGGCAAGCCTGCCGTGCCCGCCGCGCCCAGGGTGCAGGAGGTCAAGAGCAAGCAGGTCATGCTGCAGTGGGCCGCCCCGGCGGACAACGGCTCCCCGCTCACCGGCTACACCGTGATGAAGAACGACGGCGGCACCCAGGACTGCGCCACCAACACGTGCCTGGTCACCGGGCTGACAAACGCCAAGCCCTACACCTTCACGGTCAAGGCCAACAATGCCGTGGGCAGCTCCGATTACTCCAAGCCGTCCGCCTCCGCCACACCGGACGCCTCGCCGGACACCCCTGCACCGCCCGCTGTCAAACGGGGGGACGGGGAACTGGCGCTGAGCTGGGTGGCCCCCACGGGCGAGTACTCGCCTGTCAAGACATTTAACGTGGAAATCTCGCCGGCCCCGGCCGGGCAGAACCCGCAAAAAACCGGCATTGCGGGCACCACCCTGAGCTGGACGGGGCTCACGAACGGCACCGACTACACCTTCCGGGTGCAGGCCGTGAACAGTGCCCCGGAACCGTCCGCATGGAGCCAGTACTCGCTGGCCGGCAAGCCGGCCGGCAAGCCGTTCACGCCGGCCGCGCCTGTGCTGACGGTGCTGGACACCCTGGGGAGCCAGAACCAGGTCCGGCTCGACTGGACCCAACCCGACCTCAACGGCGGCGTGCTGAAGAACTACACGCTGACCAAGTACCTGGACGGTGCCGCGCAGGGCGTGGTGACCACCACGCAAAACACGGCCACGGCCTCGCTGCCCAACGGCACCGGCAACTACACCTTCGCCGTGTCCGCCTCCACCGAGGTGGACATCTCAGACCTGAGCCCGCAGTCCACTGCGCGCCGCTCGGTCAGCCGGCCCGGGCCCGTCACGGGACTGTCCACCGCCGCGACCAACACGGCGGCGGCGGGACGGCAGATCAAGGTCAGCTTCACTCCGCCCAGTGGAGGAGCCATGGGCGGATCCACCAGTGGTGAACTGAGCTACCAGGCCACCGTCTCCAGCACGGGCGCCACCTCCTCGATCGTCCCCGGCCAGGTCATGGACGCACCCAACGGGACCGGCACCACGGTGACCATCGTGGTGCGCTCCGCAGCCACCCAGGAAACGTCAGGAGCCGTACAGTCCGGCTCCGTGGCGCCCTACGGGACGGCAGGGACGCCGTCGATCAATGCCAGCAACGGGGCCCAGGGCGACAACCAGATGCACTACAGCTGGTCTGCGCCAGGTTCCAACACGGATTCCGTGGCCGTCCGGATCGACGAGGGCGGTGGTTTTGGCGGGGAAATCACGGCCAAGTCCGGCAGCGGCTCAGTCAACCTGGGCGGGCCAAACATTAGCCGCACCATCAAGATCCAGTCCAGGAACTCGAAGGGCGACTGGGGTCCCGTCGCGGAGGCAACGGCCTCCAGCGGCGGCCGCGTGCCCATGATCGTCAATACCGATCCCGGACCGGGCGGGCACACCTGCACGGTGCCCGCATCGGGGGGCGACTTCTACTGGGTCAAGGGCCCGCCCGCCACCTGCCACGGCGTGGTTAACACTGCCGGCCAGCCCGGCGGCAACTGGCTGACTCTCGAAGACAGCAGCAATTACGGCGCAATTGAAATCGACAGCTGCACCGTGCCGTGGCCGGGGCAGATCCCGTGGTACCACATGAAGACTGGCCGCCTGGCCGGCTTTTACGTCCACCCGCCCACCGTCAACATCATCCAGGGCTCCACGGCGGGGCTGCCCGGATGCTGACCATGAGCAAGGGAAGTTGTCCCCATGGCTGGCAACACCATCTATTGGATAAACTAATCCAGGTTTTTCCGCCCCCTGTGCCCCGCAAGAGCGTGATTGCAATGAAACATGACTGAAAGAGGAAGCACACCATGTCCATGACGCCGGAACAAGCCACCTGGTTCGCCGGAACCTTTGAGAAGCTGGTTGCCAACGTTGGCCAGGCCGTCCTGGGCAAGTCCCATGTCATCAGCCTGACGCTTTCCGCCATGCTGGCCGAGGGGCACGTCCTGTTCGAGGACGCGCCGGGCACGGGCAAGACCATGCTGGCCCGGGCCCTGTCGGCCACCGTGAAGGGGACGCATTCGCGCATCCAGTTCACCCCGGACCTGCTGCCCTCCGACGTCACAGGTGTCACCATCTACGATCAAAAAACGCAGGTCTTTGAGTTTCACAAGGGCCCCATCTTTGCCACGATCGTGCTGGCCGATGAGATCAACCGCGCCTCACCCAAAACGCAGTCGGCCCTCCTGGAGGTCATGGAGGAGTCCCGTGTGACGGTGGATGGCACCACCTATGAAACGGGGCGCCCGTTCATGGTGCTGGCCACCCAGAACCCCATCGAGCAGGCGGGCACGTACCGTCTGCCCGAAGCCCAGCTGGACCGCTTCCTCATCAAGACCTCCATCGGCTACCCGGACCACGCCTCCACGGTGCAGCTGCTTTCCGGCTCCAGCCAGCGGGACAGGACCTCCACCCTGCAGGCCATCATCACGCCGCAGGCCGTGGCCGAGATGGCGGACCTCGCAGCCACCACCCACACGGATGCCGCCGTGCTGGAATACGTCTCCCGCCTGTGCGAAGAGACACGCAACGCGCCGGAAACCCGCCTGGGAGTTTCCGTCCGCGGAGCCATCGCCATGGTGCGCATGGCCAAGGTGTGGGCCGCCGCGAAGGGCCGCAACTATGTGCTTCCGGACGACATCAAGGAGCTGGCCCCCTACGTGTGGACCCACCGCTTTGTCATGGACCCCGAAGCCGAATTTGCCGGTTCCACCCCGGAGGTGGTGCTGCGCCGCGTGCTGGCCGAAGTTGCCGCACCCCAGCAGCGCGCCGGCGTCTAAGTCCACACCCGCGCACCCGCGCAGCATAAGGAACACTCATGAGCATTAAATCCACCGCAGGGAAGGCCGGGGCATTGCTGGCCCGGCCGTTCCACCGCGACGGCGCCCCCACGCGCCTCCACCCCACGTCCCTGTGGGCGGAGGCCGTGAAAGTGGCCGGGCTGTACCTGGCGCCCGTGTGGGGAAAGGTCCGACAATGGCTGGACCGCTATGTGCGCCCTGTACTTGGCACCGTCAGCGGGCTGGGCGCGGTGGTGATTGGCGCCGTCGTGCTTCTCTGGATCCTCGGTGCCGCCTTTGGCTGGCAGGAAGCGAAAGTGGCCGCCCTGCTGGCCACCGTGCTGATATTGATTGCCATCGCCTTCATCCTGGGACGGTCCATGTACGCGGTCAAGCTGGACCTGGCCCGCACGCGCGTGGCGGTCGGGGACAACGCCGTGGGCAGCATTGCCGTGACGAACAATGCTCCCCGCACGGTGCTGCCGTCCGCATTGGAACTGCCCGTGGGACGAGCCACGGCCCTGTTCCACCTGCCCCGCATGAAGGCGGGGGACACCCATGAGGACTTGTTCACCATCCCCACCACCCGCCGTGCCGTGATCACGGTGGGGCCGGTGCGTTCCGTCCGTTCCGACCCCCTCCAGCTGCTGCGCCGACAGGTGCTCTGGACCGAACCGACTGACCTGTTTGTCCATCCGAGGACCACGGCACTGGACGGTCCAGCGGCCGGCTTCCTGAAGGACCTGGAGGGGCTTCCCACCACGGAGCTCTCCAGCGCCGACGTATCCTTCCACGCCCTGCGCGACTATGTGCCGGGCGACGACCGCCGGCACATCCACTGGAAGACCACCGCCCGCACCGGCAAGCTGATGGTGCGCCAATTCGAGGAAACGCGCCGGGCCCACATGGCCGTGGCCCTGTCAGTCAACACGGACGAATACGAACGCGACGACGACTTTGAATTGGCCATTTCCGCCGCAGCGTCCCTGGGCCGGCAGGCCATCAAGGAGGCGCGGGAGCTCAGCGTGGTCACGCAGCGCGGCCCCATCCGCTGCGAAACCGGCAAGAACATGCTGGATGACATGACCAGGCTGGCCGGCCACAACCGGCGCGGCACGGCCGTGGACCTGGCCCGCACGCTGTCCGACACCGTGCCCAACGCCTCCGTGGTGTTTCTGGTGGTGGGCTCCAGGGTCACCCCGTCCCAGCTGCGCAGCGCGGCGGCCTCAGTCCCGCCGGGCGTGCGGTGCTTTGCCGTGCGCTGCTATTCCGGGGCGCAATCCGCCCGGGCCAACATTGCCGACCTCACTGTCCTCACCCTGGGTGAGTTGACGGACTTGGCTGCAGTCCTCCGAAAGGCAGTGGCATGAGCGGGCGCAGGAGCGCGGCGGCCGGGACGCAGCGCACAGGCACGCAGCAGGCTGGAACCCCGCAGGCCGGGACCCCGCAGGCCGGGACTAGGCCGCCCGGAACCCGGTGGCCGCTTGCGGGCGGACGCCCGCTCTGGCATGTCGGGCTTGACGCCGCAGTGCTGGCCATTCTCCTGGGCGTTGGCCTGCTGGGCTTCGGCCCCACCTTCGGCCAAGACGGCAGGTACCTCATTGCCGGCTTTGGCGGGATTCTGCTGGGCCTGCTGGTGGCTGCAGCCGGGGCGCGGTGGCGCCTGGGCCTGCTCACCATGGCCGGCCTGTCCTTTGTGGCCTACATGCTGTTCGGCAGCGCACTGGCCGCCCCGGGGGAGGCAGCCCTTGGCGTGTTCCCGAGCCTGGCGTCCCTGCGCGGCCTCCTTTTGGGCATCATGCTGTCCTGGAAGCAGCTGCTGACGCTGGCCGCCCCCGTGGGCACCAGCGTGGACGTGCTGGTGGTGCCGTACCTGGCGTCCTTCATTGCCGCCGTCGTGGCAGGCTCCCTCGCGTGGCGGCTGCGCCGCGCCTACTGGGCGGTCATTCCGGTGCTGGCCCTCTTTGTCACCGCCATCATCTTCGGCACCGCACAGCTGTTCCTGCCCGAGCTGCGGGGCTCCCTGCTGGCCGTGGGCGCCATCGCCTGGCTGGCCTACCGCCGGGAAATGGAACGCCGCGAATCGGCCGGCGCCATCTCCGCAAACCAGCCCGTGCAGGACAGGGCTGCGGCCCGCACGTCCCTCTTGCGCCGCATCGGCACGGCTGCCGGCGTCGTCCTCGTCGCGGGGGCCGTGACCATGGCCGCGGCCCCGGCCCTGACCACCAGCGCCACCCGCAGCGTGCTGCGGGATTCGGTCATTCCGCCGCCGGACCTGCACAATTTGCCGTCCCCGCTGACCAAGTTCCGTGACTACGTCAAGAATGAGAAGGACACCGTCCTGTTCACGGTGGACGGCCTGCCCAAAAACGGGCGCGTGCGCATTGCCGCCATGGACAGCTACGACGGCGTTGTCTTCAACGTGGACCCCAACAGCTCGGCCTCGTTTTCCCCCATTGGGGATCCCAAGGCGCTGAACCCGGGCTCGGGAGGTGCCGGGACCGCCGTCGGCGTTTCCGTTGACGGCTACTCCGGCGTGTGGATTCCCAGCATGGCCACGGAGCAGAGCCTGAGCTATTCGACGCCGGGCGGTCCCACGCCCACGCTGTACCTGAACAAGGACTCCAACAGTGCCCTGAACCTGGCCGGCGTGGCCAAGGGCGATTCCTACACCATGGACGTCCAGGTGCCGCAAGTCGATGCCAACAAGCTGGCCTCCGCGGACTTTGGCTCCGTGGCCCTGCCCAAGCTGGAAAACGTGCCCCAGGTGGTGACCACCAAGGCCAACGACATTGTGGGCGAGGCCGGCACGCCGCTGAAGAAGGTGCAGGCCCTGGAAGGCGCCCTGCAGCGTGAAGGCAAGTTCAGCAACGGGCTGGAGGGCCAGGTGCCCAGCATGTCCGGGCACAGTGCAGCGCGCATCACCAAGCTGCTCTCGGGCAAGGAAATGGTGGGCGACGACGAACAATACGCCACCGCCATGGCCCTGATGGCACGCCAGCTGGGCATCCCGGCCCGCGTGGTCATGGGCTTTTACCTGGACGAAAAGGACCCCGCCAACGGAGCTTCCAAAGTGCAACTCAAGGGTTCCGACGTCCACGCCTGGGTTGAAGTGAACTTCGCCGGGATCGGCTGGGTGCCGTTCAACCCCACGCCCGACAAGGACCACATCCCCAATCCGCCGGAGCCGCAAAACGCGTCCAAGCCCAAGCCGCAGGTGCTCCAGCCGCCGCCCCCGCCGCAGGAGCCGGCGGACCTGCCGCCGGACACTGCCCCGGATGCGCTGAACACGGACGGGAAGAAGAACAACCCCGCCGGCATTTTGGGGGCCATTTTGCTCATTGCCGGGGTGGCGGCCATCCCCGTGGTGGTCATTGCGCTGCCGCTGCTGCTGATCTTGCTGCTCAAGGGCCGGCGCCGGAAGAGACGCCAGGGCGAAGGACTGCCCGCGCAGCGCGTGGGCGGAGGCTGGTCCGAGGTGGTCAGCATGGCCACGGACCTCGGCACCACCATGGAACGCAATGGCACGCGCCGCGAGACCGCCATGGCGCTCAACGGGGCATTCCCGGAGAACCGGGCCGGCACCGAGGTGCTGGCCGCCCGGGCCGATGCCGCCATCTTCGGGCCGGGCCAGCCCAGCGAGGAAGAGGTGGAGCAGTACTGGCAACATGTGGACGCTTCTGTGAAGGGCATGAACGGGTCGGTAGGATTCTGGAAACGGCAGCGGGCCAAGTTCTCGGTGCGGTCGCTGCTGGTTGATGCACGGGCCAAGGCCGCCCGCGCATCGACAGCCAAGGCCGGGCAGGCAACATCGGGCCAGGGACCGGCCGCCGGGGGACCGGTGACTGGCGGGTCTGTGTCCGGCGGGGCTGGGCGCGGCGGCAGGCCCGGGTTGTGGTCGGGACTGGCCGGCAAGCTGGGGAACTTTAGGAAAGGTGAACGGTAGATGGCGCGCAAAACGGGGGAAACCTGCCGCAACTGCGGGGCTGAGCTGGCTCCGGGTGCGGCGTTCTGCACGCTGTGCGGGACAGCGGTGACCAACAGGGCGGCCTCCCCGGGCCCGTCCGAGGTGCCCCTGGGCGGCCACGGCGCCTGCATCAACCCCGACGGCGGACAGGGCCCGTTTGCTGCCCCGCCCACCCCGCCGGCCACCATCATTGCCGCACCCGGGCACCGCGCCGGAGTGACGGCCCCGGTGGCGGGTCCGTCGATACCCGGCATCATCCCCGTGGGCGGACAGCAAGCTGGCCAACAGGGCGATCAGCCGGGCGGCCTGGCAGGAGGGCCGCTCGTGGCGCCGCAGCGGCACGGCAGCGATGCCCGGCTGGAAATGGGCACGGCACTGGTGCCCGGTGGCGCCGGCCGCCGCCTTGTGGCGAAGCTCATCGACGGCGTGGTGCCTGGGATCCTGCTCGCCGTGGGCTTTGGCGTGGGCACCTCGCTGGCCATATCCGGAGCCACGGAAACGGCCGGGCAGCTGCAAATCAACCTGACCTGGCTGCTGGTCCTGGGCGGGGCGGCATGGCTGCTGTCCCTGGCCTACGGCGTGTGGTTGTGGATCTGGGAGGCCCGGTCCGGCAAGACCCCCGGCAACGTCATGATGGGTCTGCGCACCACCAGCATGGATGGCAGGCCGGCCGGATTGCTGGCCATTTTCCTGCGCTACGTCATCATTGCCCTTGGCTCCATCGTGCCCACCCTTGGCACCATCCTGGTCATCATCTCCAACGCCTGGGACTCCAACGACAAGCGGCAGGGCTGGCACGACAAGGTGGCACACACACTCGTGTTTAATGTTGCCGCCGGCCGCGATCCCCTGGAAACCGGCGGCGTTGCAGGGCGCACGTCGTTTGCACCCGCGCCTGTCACGGGCATTTCCCCCGTGCAGTCACCCATCCCGGCAGCACGTCCGCACGCTCCCGAAACGCCGAACACCTATGGCCAGCCGTCCGGGTTCGCACCCGTTGAAGCCGCGCCCGGGCCCATCACCTCGGTGCCGGGTGCCAGCCGGCCTGCCGAAGCAGCGAACTCCTTTGCCCCGCCGCCGGCGGCGTCTACAGTTCCGGCGGCGGCCACAAGTCTGGCGTCGTTCGCCCCGTCGCCAGCGGCCCAAGCCGGCCCGGCGTTCGCAGCTCCCGCCCAGTACAACCCTGTCCAGCACAACCCGGCCCAGTACAACCCGGTCGCGCCCGGCCTGGCGCCCGGGGATGACGATCTGGGCGAGACCAGGGTGCGCCCCTCCTCGCCCGCCCCGGCGCCCAGCACGGCGATCCGCCTGACCTTCGACGACGGCCGCAGCGAGGACATCGCCACCGTGGCCCTCATCGGCCGCAATCCTGCCGGTTACGATGGGGAGATGATAGAACGCCTCGTTTCCGTCCACGATTCCAGCCGCTCGGTGTCCAAGACGCACCTGCATGTGCGGGCCAGCGCGGAGGGCCTGTGGGTCACGGACAGAAACTCCACGAACGGCAGCGCCATCACCAACCGCGCGGGGCAAAAGTCCCGCCTGGCCGGCGGCACGCCCGCCCTGGCGGAAGTGGGCGCGCGCGTGCACTTTGGCGACCGTTCCTTCGTGGTGGGCCAGGCATGAGCCCTGGTGCGGGCGAGGCAGCCCATGTTGCGCCACGTGAGCAGGACGGCGCCGCAGCCGACAGCGGTGACAGCGGTGACAGCGGCGTCCGGGGGGTGCGCCTGAGCTTTGGCTTTGGCTCGGACCGCGGGCTCAGGCGCGAGCTCAATGAGGATTCCTTCCTGGCCGCGGACCCCATCTTTGCGGTGGCGGACGGCATGGGCGGGCATGAGGCCGGCGAGGTGGCGAGCCGGGAATGCATTAGCGTCCTAAGTCAGCAACAGGTCCTTTCGGACGGCTCCCGCGTGGCCACCGCCGTCGACCTTCAACAGGCCCTGCGCCAGGCAGACGCCCGGATCCGCGAGATTTCCAATGCCCGCGCCGGCACCACTGTCACGGGTGTAACGCTGGTGGAGGAACGCGGAGTACCGTA
This sequence comes from Arthrobacter silviterrae, assembly GCF_011045165.1. Classification (GTDB taxonomy): domain Bacteria; phylum Actinomycetota; class Actinomycetes; order Actinomycetales; family Micrococcaceae; genus Specibacter; species Specibacter silviterrae. The sequence continues at coordinate 291,240 of NZ_JAAKZI010000001.1, read as the reverse complement.
CTGGCTGGTGTTCAATGTGGGCGATTCACGCACCTACCGGCTGAGCCAGGGCACCTTTGCCCAGGTCAGCGTGGACCATTCGGAAGTCCAGGAGCTGGTGGACGGCGGCTACATCACCCCGGGCCAGGCGCTGGTCCACCCTCGCCGCCATGTGGTGACCCGGGCCCTGGGAACCGGCAGCGACACGGAGGCCGACTTTTGGCTGGTTCCCGTCGAGGAGGGCGACAGGATCCTGGTGTGCTCGGACGGGCTGACCAATGAGGTCACGGACGAACAAATCCACCGGGCCCTGAGCACCCTCAACCACCCGCAGGACGCCGTGGATTCGCTCATCCAGTCGGCCCTGCGCGCCGGCGGACGGGACAATGTGACAGTGGTGGTGGTTGACGCCAGCAACGTTGACGGGGGCGACGCCGGGGCCACGCTGGAGAATTCCTCCACTGTTTCCGCCGCGGAAGACACCCTTCCGCGCATGCCCCGCGTGGACGTGGCGCCGAACGTGGCGCCGGACGCGGGGCCGGACGCCGCGGCAGCCACGGACGAACCATCGCAGCTCACCCCCAGCAATCATCCGGCAGGCCTTGCGGACGGCCCGGAACCATCCTCGGATGAGGGAAATTATGGAGACGATCACCATGGATAGCACCACGTACCGCCCCGGATCCTGGCTTGGAATTGTGCGCTCCAACGCCGTCGTCGTCCTTGATGGCAGCACCGCGCCGGAAACCGTCAACGCGCTCTGGGAGTTTCTGGGCCGGCAGGAGCCCACCATCGAGGGCGTGCTCAATGCCGTGACCGGCCACTTTGGCACCGCGCTGATGGGCATGCCGCCCTTTGCCATCATGGTCCAGTCCGACCGCCTGCACGCCATACTCCGCGGCGGCGTGACCCTGGTGGTGCGCAACGGCGCCTCCGAGACGACGGTGTCCGGGCGCGAGGTGACCACCTGGAGCGAGCGCTCGCTTCCGCTGCCGGAGACCCTGGAGCTGTTCCTGGACGACGGCGACGGAGCGGGCGACGGCGGCGGATCCGGCCAGGACGCTGCCGCGCTGCCCCTCCATGAAGGTGTGGTCCGCCTGCAGCAGCTGGCCCGCGGTGCGCGCGTCTCCAGTGCGGCCTCGTCCAGTGCCGCCCCAACCGGCGGCGCCGCATCCGCAGGGGACGGGTTCGACGCCGAACACGGCGACACTGTTCTCAGCCCTGTCGTGTCCCCGGCCGAAGCCGCCCCGGGATGGTCCGCGCCTGCGCTGCCCGGCGCGGTGCCCGGCGCGGTGCCCGAGTCGCCGGTACACCCGCCTGCGGGGCTCCAGCCTGTCGTCTTTGAAGCTGGAGCTTCTGAAGCTGGCGCTGTTGAAGCGGACGCTGCGGAAGCTGGCGCCCTTGAAGACGGGGAGCCGGACCCTGACGGCACAGCGGGTGACCATTTTCCCGGCGAAACAGATGCCGACGGGGAGGACGTCTTTGCCGGCTTCGCGCTGGCTTCAGACGCGGAATGGAACGCCGAGCTTGACGGCCCCGACAGCAGCGAACTCAGCCTGCCCCCGGGCATCGAGCTGCCCTCCGGCCCCGACTCCCATGAACCGGGGGTCGACGAACCCGGCAACGGCGTAGAATCCGGCACCCATGAACCCGGCAGTGCTGAAGCCGGCATCGCTGACTCGGATCTCGCCAACACCATTTTCCCGAGCCTGGACGGTGACACCGACTACGCGGCGCCGGCGTCCGGTGAAGCACGCGCGACAGGCGATGGGGACATTGGGGACGGCACCCATTCAGGGCTGTCTGCCGGGGCTCCGGAAAACGGCGAACTGGTCAATTCCACTCCGGACCATGGCACTCCGGAAAGCGGTGCTGCGGAAAGCAGCACTGCGGACAGCGGCACTGCAGAAAGCGGGGCCGACCAGCACTACGGCGATGAAGCGGACGGCCAGGACGACGGCTTCACCACCGACTACGACCACCTCTTCGGCGAAACCGAAGTGCGGTCAGTGGAGGACGCGGCCATCCGCCTCGACGAAAACGGCCAGGTGATCCCGAAGGAGTCCGGCACTGCTCCAATGTTGCCGCCGCCTCCGGCAATGCCTCCGGCCATTCCCGCACCCGGCATGCCTGCATCCGGCCCCGCTGCAGCCGGCCCGGAAGCCTCTTTGCTGGCAGGCATGCCGGCCAGTTCAGAGGAGCCGAATGCGGGCACCCCCGCACCGGGCCCCTGGGCCGAGCCCACGGGAGTGCTCATTGACTCGGTGCCGTGGGGCCCGGGCCGGCCAGCCGCCGGCAGCCACGCCGGCGGAGAAGACGGCAGCCAGGCCGGTCCTGCCGCCGTCGCCGGTCCCGCCGCCGGTCCCGCCGTCGCCGGTCCCGCAGCAGGCCAGGCCCCCGGAGCCGACGGCGAGGACCCGGACCACGACGGCCAAACCATCATGGTCAACCGCAGCCAGCTGCCCGCGGCCGAGGAACTTGAATCGCGCCCGCCCACCGGCCCCATGGTGCTGGCGCGGCTGTGCCCTTCAGGCCACGCCAACCCACCCACGCGGTCGCTGTGCTCGCACTGCGGGGCCGCCATCAATTCCGAACCGCGCGAGGTGGGCCGCCCCCGCCTGGGCCGGATGCACATCTCCACGGGCGAGATCCTGGACCTGGACCATTCGCTGATCATCGGCCGCCAGCCGTCGGTTTCGCGCGTCATGGGCGCCGGGGTGCCGCGGCTGGTGCAGGTGCAAAGCGCCAGCGGGGACATCTCCCGTTCCCACGTGGAGGTCCGCCTGGATGGCTGGGACGTGCTCCTCATTGACCTGAAGGCCACCAACGGCACCGTCCTGGTCCGGGAGGGCCAGGCGCCCCGACGCCTGGGCCAGGGCGAACAGGCCATCCTGCTCGACGGCGACATCGCGGAGCTGGGCGACGGCGTGTCCCTTCTCTTTGAAGGCCTTTTGTGAGCAGCAAGCGCCCGCCGGCCCCGCCCCCGGAGATACCCGGCTACCGCTTTCTTTCCGTCCTCGGGTCCGGCGGCTTTTCGGACGTGTACCTGTATGAGCAGGACCGCCCGCGCCGCCGGGTGGCGGTCAAGGTGCTGCTTTCGGACTTGAAGACCGACGGCGCCCGCCGCCGCTTTGAGTCTGAAGCCAACCTCATGGCGCAGCTCTCCACGCACCCCTACATTGTCACCATCTACGAGGCAAACATCACGGCGGCCGGGCACTCGTACCTGGCCATGGAATACTGCTCCCGCCCCAGCCTGGACGTCCGCTCCCGGCGCGGTCGCTTCAGTGTGGATGAGGCCCTCAGCGTGGGCATACAGGTGGCCTCCGCCGTGGAAACCGCCCACCGGGCAGGCATCGCCCACCGCGACATCAAGCCCGCCAACATCCTGGTCACGGACTACAACCGCCCGGCGCTGACCGACTTCGGCATTTCCGGCACCATGGATTCCGCCCCCGACGACGACGGCGGCATGTCGGTGCCGTGGTCGCCCCCGGAATCCTTCACCGCCGGCGCCACGGACGGCGTCACGGTGGACATCTGGGCCCTCGGCGCCACCATCTACACGCTGCTGGCCGGCCATTCCCCGTTCGTGGTGCCGGGCGGGGACAACTCCCAGCGCGAGTTGATGGCCCGGATCGGCTCCGCGCCGCTGCCCCGGCTGGGCCGCGCCGACGTGCCCGAGGCCCTGGACCTGGTGCTGGCCACGGCCATGTCCAAGTCCCCGGCGTCGCGGTACCGCTCGGCGAAGGCACTGGCCCGCGCCCTCATGCGCGTGCAGGCGGACCTGAACCTGTCCGTCACCCCCTTCGAGGTCCAGGAAGACATTGTCCAGGAGGAACCCCTGGCGGACGGGGGTTTTGAAGAGACCCGCGTGCGCAGCATCGTCGCGATCGACCCGGACTCGCAGCCCTCCGCCCCGACCTTTCCCTCCGCGTTCCGGACGGGTCCCCACATCGGCCAGCCGGTACAGGATGCGCCGCCGCACATCAACGCCGTGCCGGGCGTGTCCACCAGCACCCGCGGCAGCACATCCGGCCTGACCCAAAACGGTTCCACCCTGCCTGGGCAGCTGTCCCCTCCGCAGTGGGCGGATCCCGTCCGGCCAGCAGCCCAAGGGCAGCCTGAAGGACTGCTGGCATCCACTGTCAGGCGCGGCGGCGGGACGCCGCAGGAGTTGCAGGCGCCGGCGCAGCAGTCCGGGCAGCCGCCGGAACTTGCCCGGGCACCCGGCAAAAAACGCTGGTGGCTGGGACTGGGGGCGGGCGCGGTGCTGGCGGCCGCCGTCGTGGTTGGGATTGTGGTTTTCAATACGGCGGGCGCGCCGAAGCCGGCGGACCCGGAAGCCTCCAGGACGGCGTCGCAGGCTCCCGCGGTGATCGTGGGGCCGGACGTGCCGGCCGTGACGAACCTCAAGGCAACGGCCGGCAACGGCGGCGCCGACTGGAGCTGGAGCAATCCGGACCCGCAGCCGGGCGACTTTTACGTGTGGGCGGCCGTCAGCGCAGTCTCCTCGGGTGAGTTCAAGCCGGTTGCGACGCCGAAGATATTTGTCACCGACAACGCCGGCGGGCAGTCGTGCATTTCGGTGAAGCTGGTGCGCAAGAGTGGCAGCACGTCCCCGGAAACACGAAAGTGCTTCCCCTAGCGGGGCGGGCGGACAACATGCAGGACAAGGAAAAGCAGGGGGATGCAGTGGCGGAACTGGCCGTGGATTTTTGTGGTGAATGGTACGAGCCGTCCCCGGACGGGGTGTTCAGCATTGGGCGCGAGGGGGACCTGGAGATTGACGACAATCCCTACCTGCACCGCAAGTTCCTGGAAATCAGCCGCTATGACGGGATCTGGTGGCTGACGAATGCGGGCACCATGCTGTCGGCGACCATTGCGGATGCCGCAGGGGGCATGCAGGCGTGGATGGCCCCGGGCGCGCGCATTCCACTGGTCTTTGGGCACACGAACGTCATTTTCACGGCAGGGCCCACCACCTATGAGTTCTCCGTGCACCTGAAGACGCCGTCGTTCATGGCGCAGAGCCGGGGGGAGGACTCCGCCGGGTCCACCACCATTGGCCCCGTGGTCTTCACCGATTCGCAAAAGGCGCTGATCGTGGCACTGGCCGAGCCCATGCTGCGCCGCGAAGGGACGGGATTCAGCGCCATACCGTCCTCCGCCCAGGCCGCCAAGCGGCTGGGCTGGGCCCTGACCCGCTTCAACCGCAAGCTGGACAATGTCTGCGACAAGCTGGACCGCGTGGGGGTGGTGGGATTGCGCGGCGGCGGCGGCAAGCTGGCGACCAACCGGCGCGCCCGCCTGGTGGAGCACGCCGTGACATCCCATCTGGTCACCCCGGACGACCTGGCGCTGCTGGACTCCCAGCGCGGAACGGACGATGAATGAGGATTCGGCTCACCCTCCAGCGCACCCCGCATGAGGACAAGAACCTGGCGGTCACGGTGGACGGGCTGGCCACGGTGGGGGACATCGCCACCGAGCTCTACCTTTCCGATCCCTCCCGCAAGGGCGCCGCTGCACCGCCCCAGCTCTCGCTGAAGGTGGAGGAGTCCATGGTGGGCGGCGTGCGCGGGCGCACCCTGCCCCCGGACGGCAACCTGCTTGAATCCGGGCTGCGCCCCGGCGCCACAGTCTCCCTGACCCAGGTCAGCGAATCCTTCCACGTGCCGAACCAGGACAGGGGGCCGGCCGCCGCAACCCTGCGTGTAATGGCCGGCCCCGACATGGGCCGCGAGTTCGCGCTGCCGCTGGGCACCAGCTACATTGGCCGGGACTTTGACGTGGACGTGCGCCTCAGCGACCCCATGATGTCCAAGCGCCACGCCCGCATCACGGTGGGGGAGACGGTGGAGATTGCGGACACGGGCTCCGCCAACGGCATCATGATGGACGGCATCCACATTTCCCGCGCCGTGCTGGGATCCTCGGACGAGGTGACGTTGGGGGAGACGGCCATCTCGGTGGTGGGGCTGGGCCGCGGCGCCCACGCCGGCCCCACCAGCCCCCTGGTCGAGTTCAACCGCTCCCCGCGCGTGGTGCCGAAGTTCGAGATCGAGGAACAGACGGTGCCCGCCGGCCCGCAACGGCCCAAGCGTGAACGGTTCCCGCTCCTGATGATGATGGCGCCGGTGCTGATGGGCGCCGTCATGTTTGCCGTCACCAAGAGCCTGTACAGCATCATCTTCATGGCCATGATGCCGATCATGATGATTGGCAGTTACGTGGACCAGCGCCACCAGCTGAAGAAGGACACGCTGGAAAACATCGCGCATTTTCGGGCGGCCGCCGCGGAGTTCCGCCGCCAAATGACTGCCCGCCAGCAGGTGGAGCGGGCCGTGCGCCTGGCCGAATGCCCCTCCGCCGCCGAAACGGCGGACGCCATTTACAAGCTGGGCCCGCTCATGTGGACCCACCGCCCCGAGCACCAGGCGTTCCTCAGCCTACGCCTGGGCATTGGCCGCCAGCCGTCCCGCACTCCCGTCAAGGCGCCGCAGGACAACAACACGCTGCCGGAATACATGGCCGAGGTGCAGGAGTTGAAAACCGAATTCAGCGACGTGGACGCCGTGCCCGTGGTGGCCCAGCTCCGGCTCAGCGGCGCCCTGGGCGTGGCCGGGCCGCGCGGCGTGGTCGACGACGTGGCCCGCGGCCTGGTGCTCCAGGCCGTGGGGCTGCACTCCCCGGCCGAGCTTGCCGTGGCCGCCATGACGTCCATGGAATCGAAGCAGCGGTGGGATTGGCTTCAGTGGCTGCCCCACGCCGGCTCCGTCCATTCGCCGCTGCCCGGTGACCACCTCGCCGCGGGCACGGGCGCCGCCAGCGTGCTGCTGGCGGCGCTCGAGGACCTGATTGTGACCCGCGGCGCCAGCCTCGAGGCCAATTCCTCGGCCCGCCGCGGCGCGCTTGACCCGCACAAGCTGGAAATCCCGGCACCCCTGGTCCCGGCCATGCTGGTTGTTGTCGAGGACGACGTCAAAGTGGACCGCGCCCGGCTGACCCGCCTGGTGGAGCACGGGGCCGACGTCGGCGTGCATGTGCTGTGGGTGGCCGGTTCCATCGAGGCCCTGCCGGCAGCGTGCCGCGACTTTGTCCACGTGTCCGAGGCAGCCACCACCGGCCAGGTGCGCCTGGGCGGGCTCACGTACCCCGTGAGCTGTGAGAGTGTCTCCGCGGAGCTGGCATCCTCGCTGGCCCGGATGATGGCGCCCGTGGTGGACGTGGGCAAGCCCGTGGACGACGACTCCGACCTGCCGCGCAGCGTGTCCTATGTGGCGCTGGCCGGGCACGAGCTCGTGGAGGGCACCTCCTCCATTGCCGACCGCTGGCTGGAAAACAATTCCGTGGCCTCCCGTGCCGTGAAGAACCGCAAATACCAGGGCTCCCTGCGTGCCCTGGTCGGTTCCAAGGGCGTGGAGCCCATGTACCTGGACCTCAAGACGGAGGGCCCGCACGCGCTGGTGGGCGGCACCACCGGTGCCGGCAAGTCCGAGTTCCTGCAGTCGTGGGTGCTGGGCATGGCCGCCGCGTACAGCCCGGACCGGCTCTCCTTCCTGTTCGTGGACTACAAGGGTGGCGCGGCCTTTGCCGATTGTGTCAAGCTGCCGCACACGGTGGGCCTGGTGACCGACCTGTCCCCGCACCTGGTCCGCCGCGCGCTGACCTCCCTGCGGGCCGAGCTGCACTACCGAGAGCACCTGCTCAACCGCAAGAAGGCCAAGGACCTGCTGGCCATGGAGCGCGAAGCCGACCCCGAGGCGCCGCCGTCGCTGGTCATTGTGGTGGACGAATTTGCCGCCCTGGCCAAGGAAGTGCCGGAATTCGTGGACGGCGTGGTGGATGTTGCCGCCCGCGGGCGGTCCCTGGGCCTGCACCTGATCCTGGCCACGCAGCGCCCCTCCGGCGTCATCAAGGACAACCTGCGCGCCAACACCAACATGCGCATCGCCCTGCGCATGGCTGACGTGGACGATTCCCAGGACATCCTGGGGGAGCCGACGGCGGCATACTTCAGCCCCACCATTCCCGGCCGCGGCGCCGCCAAGACCGGCCCGGGGCGCATCCAGGGCTTCCAGACCGGCTACGCGGGCGGCTGGACCAGCCGCACGCCGCAGCGCCCGCGCATTGACATTGTGGAGATGGACTTCGGTTCCGGTGCGGCTTGGGAGCAGGAACTTGCTCCGGCGCCGGTGGAGGACGTGGCCGGCCCCAACGACATTGCCAGGGTGGTGGCCAATGTGTCGCTGGCCGCCGTCGAACTTGGCGTGAAGCCGCCCCGCAAGCCATGGCTGGGCGAGCTGCCTGACACCTATGACTTCTCCCGGCTGCCCAACCCCCGTACGGATGAGAAGCTGCTGCTGGGCGTCATGGACGATCCCGAACACCAGGCCCAGCCCACGGTGTTTTTTGAACCGGACAAGGACGGCAACATGGCCATCCTGGGGGCCAGCGGCTCGGGCAAGTCGGCGGCGCTGCGAACCATTGCCATTGCCGCAGCCATCACCCCGCGCGGCGGCCCCGTGCAGGTGTACGGCATTGACGCGGCCTCCAACGGGCTGGCCATGCTGGAGGTCCTCCCGCACGTGGGCGGCATCATCAGCTCCGAGGACGGCGAACGCGTGGGGCGGCTGCTGCGCTACGTGCGCGGCATCATCGAGGAGCGCTCGGAATCGTTCGCTGCAGTAAAGGCCGGCACCATCTCCGAGTACCGGCGCCTGGCGGGCAAGCCGGACGAGCCCCGGATCATCATCATGGTGGACGGGCTGGCCACGTTCCGCGAACAGTACGAGTTCCGCGTGGGCATGACCCAGTTTGAAACGCTGCAGCAGATCGCCACGGACGGCCGTCCCATGGGCGTGCACATTGTCATTGCCGGCGACAGCACCAAGTCGCTGCCGGCGTCGTTGGCGGCCTCCGTGCAGCGCCTGCTGGTTTTCCGCATGGCCACGGTGGACGACTACTCCAACCTGGGCCTGCCGCGCGACGTGCTCAGTGCCGCCTCCCCGCCCGGCCGCGGCCTCATCGACAACCGTGAGGTCCAGATGGCCGTCTTCGGGGGCAACGCCAACCTGGCCCTGCAGGCACGCCAGGTGGAGAAGCTGGCCGCCACGCTCCGGCGCCAGGGGGTGGGCCAGGCTCCGCGGGTGGAATCCCTGCCGGAAATGCTGGACCTGAACATCCTGCCGGCGGGGCGCCCCGGCGAGGCCGTCATCGGCGTGGACGACTACAACCTGGAACCGGCCGGGCTGGCCGCCAGCGGCGCGCTCATGCTGACGGGGCCGCCAGGTTCCGGGCGCACCACGGCCCTCGTCACGCTCGCCGAAGCGCTTAAGCGTTCGACGCCGGGCACCCGTCGCGTGTACCTCGGGTCCAGGAAGTCCGCCGTGGCCACCATGCCTGTGTGGGACGAGGCGTTCACCACCAACCATGGCGTGGAGCCGGAATTGCAGCGCCTGATTGACCTGGTGGAATCGGAGGCGCAGGAGGTGGCGCTGTTCATTGAGGGCGTCACCGAATTTGCCGATTCCGAGGTGGAGATGGACCTGGTGAACCTGATCAAGGCGTCAGTGAAGGCGAACCACTTTGTGGTGGGGGAGGCGGAATCGTCCACCTGGTCCAGCGCCTGGAACATCTCCGGGCTGTTCAAGTCCGGGCGGCGCGGGCTGCTGATGAATCCCGGCGATCTGGAGGGAGACACCCTCATGAGCACGCCCCTGGGGCGAATGTACAACAACAAGTTCATCCCCGGGCGCGGCTACATTGTGGGCCGCGGCAAGGTGTTCAAGCTTCAGGTGGCCACCACCATGGACCACGAGCGCTAAGTCACTTTGAACGGGAGCCCCGTTGGCCCCTGGTGATGCGCCACTTGTAAAGTGGAGCACCCTGGCGGGCCAACGGGGCTCCACTTTACGGGGCGTCGCGCACTGCGGCGGCCATTTCCGGGCAGCCGCGCCCCTCCAGCCCGGCCACGATGCCCGGAATGTCAGTTGCGGGCCGGTTTTGGCTCAACTTGGCCTTCGCCTCAATCCGCGTGATGACCAGCTCCAGCCCCACGATGGCCCGCAGCTGTCCGGCCACGAACTTTTCGGGAGCGTCCTCCACGGCCCAGGGCTCTGCAAATCCGGCCTCGTTGGCGTCGGTCAGGGCGCGGACGTGGGCGCCGAGCCAGGCGGCGTCGTCGTGGATGAGAAGCCGGCCGTAAACGTGCGCCGTCGTGTAGTTCCAGGTGGGGACCACGCGCCCGTGCTCGGCCTTGGCGGCGTACCACTGCGGCGAAATGTACGCGTCCGGGCCCTGCACAATGGCCAGTGCTTCGCCCAGCGCGGGCTCGGACCATTGCGGGTTGTTGCGGGCCATGTGTGCCTGCAGCGCGCCGTGTTCCCCCACGGAGGGGTCGAAGTGGAACGGCAGCAAGGTGGCAAGCAGCCCCCGGGAAGTCATCGTGACCAGGTTCGCTGCGGACGGCGCGCTGAGCAGCCTCGCCGTGGCAGCGGGCGTGGCGGCAAAGTGTTGGGGAATGTACATGGAAGTTCCTTTCCTTGTGGTGGATTCAGGGCCGGGCAGGGGGAGCGAGGCGCACCCGGACAGCCGTGCCCGCGCACAGCACCACGGCGGCTCCGCCCAAAACTGTAGTCCAGCTGAGGCTTTCGCCCAGCAGCAGCCACGCCCAGGCCAGGCTGAGGACGGGCTGCACCAGCTGCGTTTGGCTGACCGGCGCCATAGGGCCCAGCGCCAGCCCGCGGTACCAGGCAAAATAGCCCAGGAACATGCTCACCACGCCCAGGTAGGCAAAGGCTGCCCACTGCATTGGCGAGGCCGACGGCGGCTGGCTGGCCATGGTGGCACCGGCCAGCACCGCCATGAGCGGCAAGGCGACAACAAGGGCCCACGAAACGGTTTGCCAGGCACCCAGTTCGCGGGCCAAGAGGCCGCCTTCGGCGTACCCGATGGCCGCGGCCAGCACTGCGCCGAACAGCAGTATGTCGGTCACGCCGATGGTGCCGAGGCCGCCCGACTGGACGACGGCGAAGCCGATGGCGGCCAGGGCGCCGACAGCGGTGGCGGCCCAAAACGCAGCCGAGGGGCGCTCACGCCCGCGCAGCACCGCGGCGGTGGCCGTTGCGGCCGGCAGGAGTGCCACCACCACGGCGCCGTGGCTGGCGGGTGCGGTGGCGAGGGCGAAGGACGTCAGGAGCGGGAAGCCCACCACGATGCCGCCGGCGATGACCGCGAGGCGCAGCCACTGCTTCCCCTGCGGAAGCTGCTGGCGCGTCAACGCCAGGGCCAGCACCGCCAGTGCGCCGGCAACCACGGCCCGGCCGGAGCCGACGAACAGGGGCGACAGGCCGCCGTCGGCCACTCGGGTCAGGGGGACGGTGAAAGAAAAGGCGGCCACGCCCAGCAGGCCCCACCACAGTCCGGCGGGGGAGCGGCGAGGTAGCACATCACGCACCAGAAGAGTAGCGCTATCATTGGTTCTCATGAACAACGATAGCAGTTCCCGGATCGTGGCGCGACTGAAGGAACGGATCGCCCGGTCGTCCCCGGGGTCGCGCCTGCCGTCGAGCCGCTCGCTGGTTGCGGAGTTCCAGGCCAGCCCCGTTACGGTCCAGAAGGCCCTGCAGGCGCTGGCGGTGCAGGGCCTGGTGGAGAGCCGGCCCGGGGTTGGGACGTTTGTGCGGGCGGCGCGGACGGCCCGGCCGTCGGACTATGGCTGGCAGAGCGCCGCCCTGGGCGCCGCCCCCATGCCGCCGCTGGCTGCCTCCGCCACCATGCGCAGCGTCCCCAATGACGCCATTGCCCTGCATTCGGGGTATCCGGACCGCGAGCTGCTGCCGGAACGGCTGGTCCAGGCGGCGCTGGTCCGGGCTGCCCGCAGTGACGAGGCCCTGTCCCGCCCGCCGGTGGCCGGGCTGCCGGAGCTGCAGTCCTGGTTCGCGCGTGAACTCGGGGCTGCGACGCCGTCGGGCATCAATCCGCCGGCGCCCAGTGACGTCATTGTGCTGCCGGGGAGCCAGGGCGGGTTGAGCTCCATTTTCAGTGCCCTGGTGGGACGCGGGCGCCCCCTGCTCATTGAGTCGCCCAGCTATTGGGGTGCCATCCTGGCGGCCAGGAACGCCGGCGTCGAGCTTGTTCCGGTGCCCAGCGGGATGGGCGGCCCGGCACCGGAGGACGTGGAGCGGGCCTTGGAGGAAACCGGTGCGCGGATGTTCTACGCGCAGCCGCATTATGCCAACCCGACGGGCACGCAATGGGCGCCGGGGCGGGGCGCGGAGATCCTGGAGGTGGTGCGCAGGCATGGTGCGTTCCTGGTGGAGGACGACTGGGCGCATGACTTTGGCATTGATTCCACCCCCGTCCCCGTGGCCGGGCAGGACGATTCGGGGCACGTCATTTATGCGCGCTCGCTGACCAAGAGCGTGTCGCCCGCCATCCGCATAGCGGCAGCCATTGCCCGGGGCCCGGCCCGCGAACGGATCCTGGCGGACCGCGGCGCAGAGACGATGTATGTCAGCGGGCTGCTGCAGGCGGCCGCGCTGGACGTGGTCACGCAGCCGGGCTGGCAGACGCACCTGCGCAGCCTGCGCCACCAGCTCCGGGCGCGCCGGGACCTGATGGTGGCCGGCGTGCAGGAGCACGTGCCTCAGGCGCACCTGGAGCAGATTCCCAAGGGCGGGCTGAACCTCTGGCTGCGCCTGCCGGACGGCACCAACCTGGAACGGCTGACGCGGGACTGCGAGGATGCTGGCGTCATCATTGCGGCGGGGACCGATTGGTTCCCGGCCGAGGCAGCGGGGCCGTTCATCCGCCTCAACTACTCGGGCCCCAACCCCGGGGCGTTCCGGGAAGGCGCGCGCCTCCTGGGTGCGGCATTGGAACGGAACGGCCGGTAGCTCCCGGCCCGCCCCGCAATTTAGTGGAAAAGACACCGCGGACAGTCCTTGATAGGCTCAAGTGTCTTTGGGGGTTAGACACTTTTCCTTGCTGCCAAAGACTGGCCGTCGTTCGCCCCCGCCACTCTTTGCGCAAAGGTTTTTCTCATGTCCTACGATCTGTCCGTCTACGCTGCCGGGCCCCTGTCCTTCGACGACTTGGTTCGGCTGGTGCGAGGCACCATCGGGCTCGACGTCGACGGTTCGCCTTCCAGCGATGCCCAATCCTTGATGGTGGTCCGGGGCGCACGCCGGGCTTACTGTTTCACGATTGACGGGCCGTTTGGGGTGGAGGCCGAGGACGTGCCGGAGGACGTGACGGCCTCTGTGATTGGCGCCAAGGCCGTGTACCAGGTGTTGGTGGAGGGCAGCGAAGAAGCCTCGATTCCGCACGCCGTGAAGTTTGCCCGCAAGCTCGCCAAGGCCACCGGCGGCGCCCTGTTGGATGAACAAACCGACGAGGTGTGGCCCAGGGCGAAGGGCAGCCGCGTGGCCCGGCCCCGTGAGGCGGCTCGGCCAACCGAGCTCGTGACAGTCAACTTCTACACACTCATGAGTGAGCTCCCGGAGGATCTGCCCGGCAACTACATTGCCCTGGCCCGGAAGTACCTGCCAGAGGCGCTCCCTACGCGTTTTGGCACCTATGAACCACATCAGGGCAAGCTGGACCGGGACGGGGACCAGGCCTTCACCGATATGTGGTCAGAGAATCCTAGAAGCAGACTTTTCTTCAAGTGCGATTATCCGATTGCTTGGGGAGCGATACCTGGGCCTGAATACCCCAGTTCTGTATGGCATGCAAGCTTATATTTGGACGGGGCTGCGCTTGCCGATCCGGGGTGGCTGGATGGCCTGCGCAGGTTCTTCGTGGCGTTCGCGCTGGAATCCAACAGTTTCTTTGCCTCGGTGGAGGTGTTGCGGAACTATGAGTGGGTGTCCCGGTCCTACGAACGGCTGCCCGGGGCCGAGGAGGAGATCTGGCCGATCCATGTTGGCGAATGGAAGGGATTCGTTCCCTACCCGCAGTCCTGGACATGGTTTGGACCGGAGCAGGCTGGCATCGTGTCCCCGTATCTGACCGGTCGCCGCGAACAGCATGGCGAGTACCTGTTCCATGTCCTGGCGGAGAAGCCCGTCGACCGGGACCAGCTCACAGCACTGCTGCCGGACCCGACCCGGCCCTGGATCCCCAAGGAACTCGCCACGCCCTGCACTCGCTGACGCGCTGCCCGTGACCGAAACTTTCTTGAGTAATTCCGTCCTTTCCGAATCGCCCACCCACCAAAGGTTTTTCTCATGTCCTACGATCTGTCCGTCTATGCTGCGGCGCCATTGTCCTTTGAGGGGTTGCTGGAGTTGTTGCGGGGCACTGCCGGGCTCGCCGTCGAGGGTTCGCCTTCCAGCGATGCCGAATCGTTGATGGTGGTCCGGGGACGACGGCGGGCTTACTGCTTCACTGTTGACGGGCCCTTCGAGGTGGAGTCCGATGACGTCCCCGAGGAGGTTGCAGCTTCGGTGACTGGCGCCAAGGCCGTGTACCAGGTGTTGGTGGAGGGCAGCGAGGAGGCCTCGATTCCGCACGCCGTGAAGTTTGCCCGGAAGCTCGCCAAGGCCACCGACGGGGCCATGTTGGATGAACAAACCGGGTATGTCTGGCCCAAGCCGAAGCCAAATCGAGTGTTGGTTCCGGCGGAGGAACGCAGGACGGATATGGTTGCGGTTCGTTTCTACATGCTCAATGAGGACAGGCCGGCGGACCTTCCGGAACTCTACATCCGGACGGCGCGGGAGTTCTTTCCGGCCATGCTTCCAGCCAACTTCAACGACAAGGGATTCCTGAACGCATGTGCCAACGCCGATACTTACGGCGTTTTGGTGAAAGGCGGGTACCCGCTTGGGGCTGTTTCCTACAATCCGTTGGACAGTAAGAATCGAGTTTCCTATATTTCTTTTGAATTCGACAAGGCCGGGCTGACCGACCCCGCCGTGCGCCAGTCCTTGAAGGCCTTTTTCATTGAATTTGCCCAGGCCACCCGAAGCTTTCATGCAAGTGCCGAGGTGCGACGGGGATTCATCTGGAAATCAGGCACCTACTACGGAACCGGTGACTCCGAACGATCCCAGCATCCCAACAATCCCGGCAAGTGGGCCGGCCTTCATGCCCATCCGCAGTGGTGGGCCTGGTTTGGCCCCGAGTACGCGGATTTGGTGTCACCGTACCTGATTGGCAATCGTGAGCGCTTCGGTGAGTGCTTGTTCCATTCCTGGGCTGAGGAGCCCCTGAATCGGGACGAAATCTCGGCCGTGCTTCCCGACCCTTCCCGGCCCTGGCTGCCTACTGTCTTTACTTTCGGCGCCGACGAAGACGACATCATTAATAGTTACGCCAAAATTATTCCGGCACGCCTCCAATAACGGCCGGAACGTCGGGAGCGTGGACCTGGATCATCATTGCTTCCTAATGTGCCTTCCTTCCCGTACGGCGTCTGTCGCTTGCCCAGTATCCACATGGTGCTGAGTTCTTCCTACCTCCCCGCATTGCCCACCCACCAAAGGTTTTTCTCATGTCCTATGACCTGTCCGTCTATGCTCCGGCGCCATTGTCCTTTGAGGGGTTGCTCGCGCTGGTGCGGAGCGCTGCCGGGCTCGACGTCGACGGTTCGCCTTCCAGCGATGCCCAGTCGTTGACGGTGGTCCGGGGCGCACGCCGTGCGTACTGCTTCACGATTGACGGCCCGTTCAGGGTGGAACCGGAGGACGTGCCGGAAGAGGTTACGGCGTCGGTGATTGGCGCCAAGGCCCTGTACCAGGTGTTGGTTGAGGGCAGCGAGGAACCCTCGATTCCCCACGCCGTGAAGTTTGCCCGGAAGCTTGCCAAGGCCACCGGCGGCGCCCTGTTGGATGAACAAACCGACGAGGTGTGGCCCAAGGGCAACCGCGTCGCACGGCCCCGTGAGGCGGCGCGGCCCACCGAGCTCGTGACCGTAAACTTCTATACACTCACGGCCGAGCTGCCGGAGGATCTGCCCCGCAACTATCTGGCGTTGGCGCGCAAGTACCTGCCCGAGGCGCTCCCTACGCGTTTTGGCACCTATGAACCACATCAGGGCAAACTGGACCGGGATGGGGACCAGGCATTCACTGATATGTGGCTGGAAAATCCCAACAGTATTCTGTTCTTCAAGTGCGAGTACCCTATAGCGAGAGGATCAATGAATGGTCCACAGCGAAATAGATCTGTCGGGCGCACAAGCCTGCACCTGGATAATGCGGCGCTTGCCGATCCGGGGTGGCTGGATGGCCTGCGACGGTTCTTCGTGGCGTTCGCGCTGGAATCCAAAAGCTTCTTTGCCTCAGTCGAGGTGCTGAGGAACTATGAATGGGGATCCCGGTCCTACGAACAGCGGCCCGGGGCCGAGGACGAGATCTGGCCGATCCACATTGGCGAATGGAAGGGATTCGTTCCCTACCCGCAGTCCTGGACCTGGTTCGGACCGGAGCAGATCAAGATCGTGTCCCCGTACCTGACCGGTCGCCGAGAGCAGCATGGCGACCACCTCCTCCATGTCCTGGCAGAGAAGCCCATCGACCGGGACCAGCTCGCTGGGCTGCTGCCGGACCCGACCCGGCCCTGGATCCCCCAGGAACTCGCCACCCCGTACGGGCCCTGACAGGCCGTAACCCCACCAGATCCCCGGGGTCACGTCCGCCCAATTTCATTCACCACCCAGATCAAATAAGTCATCACTGATGAGCAAGGAAACAACCACCCCATGGCACTTTTCCGCAGGAAACCCAAGGACCCCGACGCGACATTCCCGCAGCTGACCCGGCAGCAGGGGGAAACGATGCGTCGCATCTGTGTCGAGACGCTGACCGGCATGGGCCACGCCGTCGAACTCGCCGAGGACCACGTCGCGCTCTCCGACGGCCGCATGTTCGGCCTGGAAACCATTGCCCGGACAATGCCCAAGGCACCCGAGCGGGAATGGAAAGACATGATCGAGGACTACTTCGCCCGGATGACCGCCAAGACCGGCCGCTCCATCCTTGACCAAATGCCCGCCGAAGAGCTGCTGGCCAGGACCACGGCCAAGATCATCGACCCGACCCTGATCACCGAGGAGGACGGCGACCGGCACTACAAGTACACCCAATGGGTGGGCCTGCTTCCCCTCGTCATGGCCTATGACGGGGAAGAAACCGTCAACTACCTGCGGGACGACCACGTTGAGCGCGTCGGCGAAGACCTGGCCTGGAGGACGGCCTATGCCAACCTGCTCGCCGAAGGAACCGGCACGCCCCAGCAGGCCACCGGCACCGACGGCGCCTCGTTCCTGGGCATCATGGGCGAGTCACTCTTCCAGTCCACCTGGCTGGCCTACCCGGCCGACCTCCTCCAGGCCCTGGAACTGACGGCCGGGCCCAAGGGGATCCTGATGTCCGTCCCCGCCGCGACGGCGCTGAACCTGCACGTCATCAACGACGACACCAGCGTGAAGGACCTGTTCTTCATGACCCAGGTGACCCGGGCGCAGTACGACGACATGCCCCACAGCCTCAGTCCTCACCTCTACTGGTGGAACGGCGGCCCGGTCCAGCCCATCACCGAGGTCTTCGAAGGCGACCTCGCCATGACACTCCCCGACGAACTCGAATACCTCCTCAGCAAATAGCGGCTGCGGCCCCGGCCGCTCAAAGCCCAGGCGCGTGGCGACGGGCCGCATTGAACAGCCTCGGGTACGCCCAGAGCGACATCTGCCGAGCAATCGGGAAAACCGGGAGGCGCCCTGGGCTATCTGGAATAGGACGACGACGGCGGGGAACGACGCTTTGCCAATACATTGCTGAGGATCCATGGCTCACATTGTGGCGCGGGCGTACAAAGTAACCAGTCTGGTGGGTTTGTACATCTGAGAGTAGTGTTGAAGCATGACTGAGATTTCCAGCACCATGAGCGTTGCCGAGCTGCGCGCCGGCTTATCTGATGCAATCAGCCGAGCCACTTTCGGCCACGAACGCATCGGCATCACCCGTCGCGGCAAGGTTGCGGCCGTCCTCATTGGCCCGGAGGACCTGGAAATGCTCGAAAGACTGGAGGACCGAGAGGACCTGGCAGCCCTCCGCCGTGCCCGGGTGGAAGACGACGGCGAAAGAATCAGCCTGGACGAGGTGCTGGCTGCGAACGGCATCACCCGTTGAGCCGATACACCGTCAACTTCACCCGAGCCGCCGTCAAGGAGCTCAACAAGCTCGACAAACCGCTCCGACAACGCATCCTCGCCGCAATCACCCTGCTGGAAGAGAACCCGAGACCGGACGGGGTGAAGAAACTCGCCGGAGACGACAACGCCTGGCGGATCCGCATCGGGGATTACCGGGTGCTGTATGAGATCCACGACGGCCAGTTACTGGTTGTGATCTTCCGTGCAGCACACCGGCGCGAGGTCTACAGGAGCCACTGAAACAACCAGGAACGTCCCTGGACTTGCCCGCCGCGGCAAGGGATGTGCAACACCTGCTCAAGGGAAGAATCGCTTCGCGGCACTGGACCCGCAAAAATTGCCGCCCCGTCACGACACCACGGTCCGGGCGAAGCGGACAGTTTTGCCGCCGTCGTTGATGTAGGCGTAGGGCTGGGAACTGGCGTACATCGCGTGCTCGCCTGCGCTGAGCTGGAGGGAGCTGCCCTCGAAGTCGATGCGCAGCCGGCCCTCGATGACAAGGATCATTTCGTGCCAGCCCGCGGGATCCGGTTCGGCGTCGTAGCGGTCGCCCGGGCCAAGCGCCCACGTCCAGAGCTGGGCTTCGTGGGACGCCGGCGTCGAGCTCAGCAGCGTCGCGACGCTGTCCGGAGCCCGCCCCCGCCAGGCAACTTCATTGATTGCCGCGGCGGGCGCCGTGGGTGATGCGACGAGCAAGGCGAAGGTGGTCCCGAGCGCGTCGGCGAGGCGGTCCAGCCCGGACAGGCTGATGTTTGCCTCGCCCGCCTCAAGGTTGATGATGGTGCGGCGGCTGATGCCGGAGCGTTCGGCCAGCGTTGACTGGCTCAGGCCGGCGTCGCGGCGGAAGCGCCGGAGGTTGCTCCCGACATGTCCCAGGACGGTGGCGGCAGGGTTGTCTTGCATGTGCACTATTCTGCACCATAAAATGTGCAGAATGATGCACATGTGGGACCGGGTGTTGGCCGGGGCGCGAAAGTCCCCGCTGAGCCGGCAGGAACTGGCCCTCGTGGCGATCACTGCCGTCTGGGGCGGGACGTTCCTGGCCGTCCATGTTGCCATGCAGCACAGCGGGCCCATGTTCTTTGTGGGGCTGAGATTCGCCGTCGCCGGGCTGGCAGCCTGCATCCTGTTCCGCCGGTCCCTGCGCGGGATGGGCTGGGCCGACGTCGGCGCGGGCGCGGCCATCGGCGTCATGATCTTCTTCGGCTACGGGCTCCAGACGTTCGGCCTGCAGTCCATCGCCAGCAGCACCTCCGCGTTCCTGACCGCCCTCTACGTGCCCATCGTGCCGTTGCTGCAATGGGCGGTGTTCCGGAAGCGGCCGCGGGCCATGACATTCGTGGGGGTGGTCCTCGCCTTCGCAGGGCTGGTTCTTTTGGCTGGGCCCGACGCCGTTCACGTCGGCTTGGGCCCGGGGGAGGTTGCAACCGTGCTCAGCACCCTGCCGATAGCGGGCGAGATTATCCTGATCAGCCTCTTCGCCGGCAGGGTCAACCTGGGTCGGGTTACCGTAGTCCAGCTGCTGGTGTGCGGCATTTTGGGCTTTGCTGCGGTGCCGGTGACGGGGGAGGCCGTTCCCGCGTTTTCCTGGGGCTGGGTGGTGACAGCGGTGGGGCTGGGCGTGGCCAGCTGCGTCATCCAGGCCACCATGAACTGGGCGCAAAAGTCAGTGACGCCCGCCCGGGCCACAATCATTTACACGGGTGAGCCCGTCTGGGCAGGCATCATCGGACGCATTGCCGGCGACCGTCTCCCTGGACTGGCGCTGGTGGGTGCGGCGCTCATTGTGGTCAGTGTGCTCGTCAGCGAACTCAAGCCGCATTCAAACCCCCGGCCGCGAAGGGACCAGCCTAGGCGTGCCGAAAATGGGCCTGAGGCCGGCTCGCCAGAAACAACGCCAGGGAACCGGCCCCAACTGCGGCAATGATGCCGGAACCCAGGAGTCCCAGCACGACTCCCGGCGTGGCGTAGCCCATCACGTTTAGCGCAATGAACGCGGCAACCACCAGCGCCAGGAATGCCAGCAGGCACCCCAGCATGCCGCGCAGCCAGCCGTACCAGGCGGGACCAAATTCCCCGCGGCGAAGAGGCATGGCAAGCCGCAAGGCGATGAGGGCAACGGCCTGCCAGCAGGCGATGGCGACGACGCCCCAGATGATGGCCGGCGCGGCGAGCCGCTCGACTTCGGGGAATGTGGCGGCCACGCTTCGGATTTCCGCGGGAAGCAGCCAAAGCTGCGCGCCTACGGACAGCAGCAGGACAAGCAGCACCCCAACAACTGCAAAAGCAATTCCCCTGCGCATCATTTTCCCCGCTCCCCAAGCCTTGCCCGCTGTATCAATACGGTACCCACCTCAGTGGCGCTTGGATAGGTTAAGGCCCGACGGCGGCCGCCGTCGTCGGCGCCAGTGGGTGGCCAAGGGCAAATAGACTCGTTCACATGCCAGAGGATTCGCTGCCTGACCCCTTCCGAACCGCCACCGGGGCATTTCTGCCTCCCGCGGAACATTGTCCGCCGCGGTTCGTGGAGATTCCGGGTGCCAGGGCCAAGCAAAAGCTGATGCTGTGGGGACTGCTTGCCCTCGTGTTGTCTGTTTTCCTTCTGACGGCAGTCCTTACAATCGCGGATGGGGCCTCCGCACCGCGCGACGTGGCTTTCCCGGTCCTCGCCGTGGGAACTGGATTCGTCCTGGCCGCAGCCATCTTCACCTTGATCCTGGGACCTGTCGTTTTGTTCATGCGCCGGAAGCAGGCCGGGGCCAGGGCTGCCCGGCCCAATGCTGCGGTCTTTTTGAGCCAACGCACGCCCGAGCTCCGCGCTGCCTTGGGAACCATTGGCCAGGAACGGCCGCGGCTTGGCTTGATGCCGGTGGTCACTGTTGGTCTGGCGGGAATCGAGTTGTGGCGCTCGCCCCGTTCAGGCACACCGGGCACCACGTTGTCGTGGGCCGACATTGCCTACGTGCACCCGGACCATTTCATTATCTCCAACGGGCGACGGCGCTTTCCCGTCGTGACCATGCAGGTGTCCCACAACGGCAGCGGACAGCTGGTGGACCTGCCGCTGCCCATCATGGGGCGCAACGGGCTGATGTTCGCAAACGCTATTTACGCCAACCAGCTCCTGGGAGCCTTTGCACGCTACACCGCCGTCGTCTGACGGGCGCCGCCGGACCTGGTCCCGCCAATACGGCGGGAATGGACAAGCGCGCCTGACACCATCAATGCTGTAAAGCATGCTTGTCACATGATTTCCGAGGTCAGAAGCAGACGCCTGGAGGCCGGCCTGTCCCAGGCAGCCCTCGGCTTGGCCTTGGGGGTTTCGCGACAGACCATCAACGCCATCGAGACGGGGCGGTATGATCCCTCCCTTGTCCTGGCAGTCCGCCTGGCCTGTTTCTTCGGGTCCGCCGTTGAGGAAGTGTTTCGCATTGAAGCTGACTAGCCGCATTCCGATCTCGAGAATCAACCAGGTCCGTGTCGCCACATTTGTGGTTGGCGCCGCGGCCACGGCGCTGGCCGGAAATTGGTTCGGCGCTTTGCTCCTGTTCCTGTGCGGGGCGGGCGGACTCGCGTGCGCCGTGTATGCGCGCCGGCCGGATTCCCTGGACATCAGCAGGCTCAACGCGATGGAGTACAGGGATGAACGTGACCGTGTCCTGGCGCGCCACGGATTCGCCGCCGTCGGCGTTGCCGCCTTGATCCTGTCAGTGATTGAGTTTGTGGCGGCCGTGGTCCTTGACCGGTCGCTGTCGCTGGCGATGGTCCAGGTATGTCTGCTCACTGCCGTGTGGTCCGTGGCAAATTCCCGGGCAGTCAAGCGCTCTTGACGCCCGACGGCGGGACTTCGGGTGGCATCCACCGCCTGGGCGGCGCTGCCCCTCACATAGCCGCGGCGGCCATTTCGAGTACGTGGAAGAAGTTTTCCACGAGGCTGGGGTAGCTGTGGCTGAGCCTCCTTTGTGCCACGTGCACGACGTCGACGGAGTCCTTTGCGGTGAAACGGACCTCGGGGAAGCCACTGGCCACCACTTTCCAATGCGCGCCGGTAATGCTGTGGGTGAGGACGTCCCCGTAAAACATTCCAATGGACCGGGCGAGGTCTGGGAACGCCTCGGCGGGAATGCCGCCATCGATCGCCGCATCGACGGCGGCCAGACCCTCCCTGCTGCGCGGCAGGCTTTCCCCTCGTGAGCGGAAATAGTTGAGCAATTCGTCATAGCCGCCGACGTTCGTTACAGGCGGCGCAGGAACAGCTTCGGCAACGGGCTTGTATTCAGCGAAATGCCGTGGCATCCCGGGTGGAAGGCGTTGCAACGCCTCATCAGGCTCCACTTGATCGCTCATGCCCATAGCCTATGCCCTGGCTATTGTCCGCCGATCAGCACGCAGCCAAACAACCCTCGATCCGTTCGGACAACGATGGTGGTGCCTGGGCCCAGGGAAGCGGCGTGTGCGTAGATGTCGCCGCCGCCCGCGGTCCGGCCCTGGATGGTCAATCCGTCCAGCGACTGGTTCTCCGGCGATGCAGGATGCGGGCAGCTGTAAACGCGGCCGGAAAATTGCACCTTCGATGGAACAGCGGCGGGCCACAACGCCCAGTCCGAGGTTTGTTGATGGACGGTCCACAGCCGCACCCCAACCGCGGCGGCCGCCGCCATGAGAGCAGCAATGGCCACGAATGACAGGATGCGGATGGGCCGGCTCATGGGGCAACCCTCGTCGGTGAACGCGAGGGTGTCAATGGTTGCCAAGTTTGCCGCCGTCGTCAGGTCAATTCATTGACGCGGACGGGCTACCCATCTTCGCCGTTCGCGACAGCCTCGATCCAGTCGACGGCTTCGTCGGAGAGGGAAAAATGGGCCGGGTCGGCGTCGCCAAGCCATGAAGAATCCGCAGCCGGCGCGCCCGCGGCGGTGGCAATCCGGGCCTGAATGTCCGGCGGCACGGTGTCACCGTTGTTCTCGATCAGCCACTGCTGCGTTGGCGCGTCCAGCCGGGGCCACCAGTCCTGAATGTTCATCCCCCCAGTCTGGCACCGGCCACGGGGGATGTCAGCCGGACTCTCGGATACGATTTTGTAATGGCCACACTCATCACACCTGACCCACGCCTGCACACGTCCTGGTTGGAGGGCGCCGAGGAATTTGCGGGCGCCCACAGGGACGGCGGCGGCGGCGAGGACTGGCCGCTGGAAAAGCTGCGGGATCCCGAGGAGTTCGCCAGGTTCGTGGACCAGCTCATTGCCGACGCGCTGCCGGAAACACCCCGGAAAGCCGGCTATGTGCCGTGCACCTACCTCTGGATCGCCGACGGCGGCACCGTCCTGGGATCCCTGGCCATCCGCCACGAACTCAACGAATTCCTCCTCAACGAGGGCGGGAACATCGGCTACAGCGTGCGGCCCTCGGCACGCCGCCGCGGACACGCCGCCCAGGCGCTCAAGGACTCGCTGCCCATCGCCCAGGCGCTGGGCCTGAAGCGGGTGCTGCTCACCTGCGACGAGGACAACGCCGGTTCGCGGGCAACCATTGAAAAGAACGGCGGCGTCTACGAAGACAGCCGCAACGGCAAGCGCCGCTACTGGATCGACACCCACTAACCACCAACCATCCGGCAGCTCCCGTACGGAAAGTGGTCCTGCCCCGCCTTGCCCGGGCAGCCATTCGCTGTGAGACTGGCGGCATGGCAATTTCCCAAGAGGTGTCCTGGCAGCTTGACGGCATCACCATGGAAGGCACGGTGGTGAAACCCGACGGCGAGGGGCCAGTCCCGGCGGTGGTCCTTGTCGCCGGCAGCGGACCCACGGACCGGGACTGGTGCTCCCCGATGCTCCCCGGCAGCAACGGCAGCGGGCGGCTCTTCGCGGAGGCGCTCGCCAATGCCGGGATCGCTTCGCTGCGCTACGACAAGCGGGTGTCCGGCCCGCACGCGATGGAGAATGTCCCCAAGCTCATCGGGAAACTGAGCATGCAGTCGCACCTGGACGAACTGGTTTCCGCCGTCCAGGTGCTCGCCGGCCAGGATTTCGTGGACCCCGCCCGGATTGCCGGTTTCGGCAACAGCGAGGGCAGCCTCCACGTGCTCCACTATGCCACCAGCACCCAGGCCGTCCCGTTCGCCGCGATCGTCCTCGCCGCGCCGCCCGGACGCCCGGTCCAGGCAGTGCTGCTGTCCCAGCTGGCGCTCCAATCCGCCCAGATCCCCGGCGGCACTGAGCTGATGGGGAAGGTGGAGGAGGCTGCGGCACGCTACTCGGCCGGGCAGCCCATGGCTCCCGATCCCGCCCTTCCCGACAGCGTCAAGATGGTCCTTGCCAGCTTCGAGACGCCGGCGAACCTGCCATTGGCCCGCGAGCTGTGGAACGAATCCGCCACCGACGCGCTGGCCAAGGTCCGGATTCCCACGCTGGTCCTGATCGGCCGGCGGGACGTGCAGATTGATGCCAAGGACGACGGCGGCCCCCTCCGGGAAGCTGCCGCCGGCATGGCGAACGTGACATTTGCCTTCCCTGCCAACGCCAACCACGTGTTCAAGGAAGACCACCGCACCCCTGCCGAAGTCGCCGCGTCGCCGGGCAATGGCTATAACGACGCCGGCACGCGGCTCGACCCCGAAAGTGTCGACACCATACTTGCGTGGCTCCAGGGTTCGCTGGCAGGTTGAACCCACGTATGGCCCGGCCCGGCCTGGAAGTTCTTCACGAGCCGAGGTTCTCCTGGAGGAACACCGGCGACGCGTGAATGCACATCATGCGCAGCCTGCCCGCACCTGTGGCGCGGAATCGGTGGGGCGTCCCACCTTCGACAATGAGGATGTCGCCTTCTTCCGCAAGGGTGTCCGTCCCGTCCGCGGTGACCACCGCCGTCCCTTCGAGAACCACCCAGGTCTCGCTGTAGGGATGGCGATGGAGATCCGGTCCCTGGCCAGGGTCGTTGTCGACCAGGAAGAAGGAAACTCCGGATCCGTATCCTTGGCCTTCGAATTTGGCGGTGCGCCCGGAGCCGATGACGAGTTCACTTGCCTTAACCTTGTTGAGCATTTTGTATCTCCGTTATTTCAAAGCGGTATGCCGAGATGAAAGCCTTGACCCCCAGTTCGATAACCTCCTTCAACTCGGTCTCCGCTTCGAATTGATCGGGGATACCGCAGAACATGACCCTGTTGCTGGGGATCCACAGCAATATTCCGGCAAGGTGCTGCGCAGCGACGGCGGGGTCGGCGATTGCCAGCAGTTGGCGCTCGGCCAATACCCGCAGGCAAGCGGCGACCGACGCCAGGACCCTTTCGAATCCGCGTTGCCAGTAAAGCCGTCCCAAGTCCGGGAATCGGGCAGCTTCGGCAATGACCAGCCGCCGGATTTGCTGTACCTGTGCGGACATGATGGAGTGCGCGAATTGTTCCGCCAGGATCCTGACGGCGGCTTCGGAATCCGGGGCAGTGCCCATTGCAGCAGTGAGTTCTTGAAACGGATCGTGTATCCGGTCGCTCACTGTGGTGATCAGGGCAGTGAACAGGCCTTCCTTGTCATGGAAGTACTTGTAGAGTGTTTGTTTGGACACCGAGGCTGCCGCTGCAAGCTGATCGGTGGTGGTCCCCAAATATCCATTGGCTGTGAACACCCTGCGGGCGGCGTCGAGGATGGCCTGGCGCTTTTCCTCACTACGCCTTCCGGTCCCGCTGGCGGACTCCATCCAAGCCTCCTTAGTACTAGACGGTACCGTACCATTTGGATACAGTGACGTCTATCACCTCACTAGCAGGCCAAGTTCAAGGAGACGGAAATAATGTCCTTCCAGGCATACCTCGACACCATCGAATCAAAAACCGGCCTCACGCCGCGCGAACTCCTCACCTTGTTACACGAGCGCGGGCTGTCCGAACCGCCGGTGCGGGCCGGAGCAATCATTGACTGGCTGAATGAGGAATACGGACTCGGAAGGGGCCATGCAATGGCCATTGTGCATGTCGTCAAAAACGGGCCAACCATCAGCGAAAAGCGCGTCGGCACGGACGGAACGCACCGTGATGAGTCCACGGAGTTGTGGCTGGACGGCAAGGACCACCGCCCCCACTAGCAACCGTTCAAAGGTCCCATTTCGGACACTGTGCCTTTCAGCCGTTGCTGCTCGGTGACGAAAAAGCCGCCGCAACATGGAGTTGCGACGGCATTCGTTGGGCAGCGGGATTAAACGGTGAAACCCGCATGTGATTCCTCGCCCACGCTGACCGTGAACATGTTCGGTCCGCTGCGGACCACCCTGACATGTTCCTTCGGGGCGTTGGCCCGGGCGGAGATGTGGGTAATGGCAGATTCCAAGGTGGGCTCCATGGTGGAGTGGTCCCAGATCTTGAGGGTCATGGAGTGCGATTCAAAGCTCATGCGCCGTTGCTTCCTTTGATTGTCTTCCGGCTGCCTCGTCGTTGAGGCAACGCCTTCAACGCTACTCGAAGGCCCGCGCGCCGGGGGAGCCAGTGTGATTGAAGGCACACGCCCGGGCGCTCCCGGGACGTAACAAATGGCTGCCGCCATGGCCCGGCCTACGGAGACCGAACACGTCGAAAACAAGGGGGGCGTTCGGGGTGCTTTTACGGCAAGATGGAACAGTGACTAGCCAGCCTGTGAATCCCGCCGAAGAAGTGCCCGCAGTGGAAGGGGCCACTGCCCCTGGACCCGGTGGCGCCGCCGTCGAGCCCCCCAGCACCCCATTCACCCAAGTCCGGGAGCGGTACGCGGAGCTGGTGGAACTAATCACCAAGTACCGGGCCGCCTACTACAACGACGACGCACCCCTGGTCTCGGATGCCGAATTCGATGTCCTCTACAGCGAACTGGAGCAGCTCGAGGCACTCCATCCTGAACTGGTCACCAACGACTCCCCGACGCAGGTGGTAGGCGGCGATGTCTCGGTGGCATTCGCCGCCGTGGACCATCTGGCCCGCATGTACTCGCTGGAGGACGTCTTCTCCCTCGAGGAGCTGGAAGCCTGGCTGCTCAAAGCCGCGGCATCCGTGGAAAAGCAGCACGGAACCCCACCGAAGTGGCTGACGGAGCTGAAGATTGACGGGCTGGCCGTGAACCTGCTCTACCGCGACGGCGTGCTGGTGCGGGCGGCCACGCGCGGGGACGGCACCACGGGCGAGGACATCACGCACAACGTGGCCACCATCAAGGACATCCCGCAGAGGCTGCACGGCAGCGGATTCCCCTCCGAGGTGGAGATACGCGGCGAGGTGTTCATCGCCTCCAAGGACTTCACCGCCCTCAACGAGCAAATGGTGGCCGCCGGCAAGGCGCCCTATGCGAACCCGCGCAACACCGCGGCAGGATCGCTGCGGCAGAAGGACCCCGCTGAGACCGCCAAGCGCCCGCTGCGAATGTATGTGCACGGCATCGGCGCCCGCGAAGGCCTGGAAACGGCGACCCAGTCGGAAACCTACGCCCAGCTCAAGGACTGGGGCATGCCCACCAGCCCGTACTTCAAGGTGCTGGACACCCTGGCCGAGGTGCTGGAGTTCATTGCCCATTACGGCGAACACCGGCACGACCTCATTCACGAAATTGACGGCATTGTGGTCAAGGTGGACGACCTCGCCACCCAGCGGGCCCTCGGCAACACCTCCCGCGTGCCCCGCTGGTCGGTGGCCTACAAGTACCCGCCGGAGGAGGTCCACACCAAGCTGCTGGACATCCGGGTCAACGTGGGGCGCACAGGCCGCGTCACCCCGTACGCCGTCATGACCCCGGTGAAGGTGGCCGGCTCCACCGTGGAAATGGCCACCCTCCACAACCAGGACGTGGTCAAGGCCAAGGGCGTGCTCATTGGCGACACCGTGGTGCTGCGCAAGGCCGGGGACGTCATCCCGGAAATCGTGGGCCCCGTGGTGGCGCTGCGGACCGGCGAAGAACGCGAATTCGTGATGCCCACCCACTGCCCGTCCTGCGGCACCGAACTTGCCCCGGCCAAAGAGGGCGACATTGACATCCGCTGCCCCAACGCGCGGTCCTGCCCGGCCCAGCTGACCGAGCGTGTGGCGCACCTGGCCGGCCGCGGCGGCTTCGACATCGAGGCCCTGGGCTACGAAGCAGCCGCCGCCCTGACCAACGGGCCCGGCCCCGACCCGGCGGAGAACGGCGGCGCCATTGCGCCCGCCGGCCCGGGGCCCCTGGTGAGTGAGGCTGAAGTCTTCAACATCGCCCAACTGGACCTCTCCGGCGTGTTGGTGTGGCGGGAAATCCGGTCCAAGGGCGAAGGGACCGGCCGCTTCCAGCAGGTGCCGTATTTCTACACGAAGGCGACGGCGAAGAAGCCGTCCGTGCCCACCAAGACCACGGAAAAGCTGTTTGAGGAACTGGAGAAGGCCAAGTCGCAGCCGCTGTGGCGCGTCCTGGTGGCGCTGTCCATCCGGCATGTTGGGCCCACCGCGTCCCGCGCACTGGCCACGGCGTTTGGCTCGATGGACGGCATCCGGGCCGCGTCGGAGGAGGCACTGGCAAACGTGGACGGCGTCGGGCCCATCATTGCCGAGGCGCTCATCGAGTGGTTCGGCGTGGACTGGCACCGGGACATTGTGGATGCCTGGGCCGCGGCCGGGGTGCGGATGCAGGACGAGGTGGACGAATCCACCCCGCGCACGCTTGAGGGCCTGACCATTGTGGTGACCGGGACGCTGCCCAACTTCAGCCGCGACGAGGCCAAGGAGGCCATCATCACCCGCGGCGGCAAGGCTTCCGGCTCCGTCTCGAAGAACACCTCCTATGTGGTGGCGGGGGAGAACGCCGGCACCAAGCTGGACAAGGCCGAATCGCTGGGCCTGAAAGTGCTGGACGAGGACGGCTTTGTGCAACTGCTGGCTGAAGGGCCGGCCGGCGAACCCGCTGAGGGGCCCGCCGGCCCGTGACCGGCCTGCCCCGTTAGCTGGGCGAGAAGGGCTTGAGCTGGTGCCCGGGCTGGGTGGGCTTGACCTTGTAGTCCTGCCCGTTCATCCGGACCGTGATGTTGCCCTGGTTCGGGGACCTGTCGCCCACCACCGTCACCGAGGTGACCTTGCCGCCGGCCCACGTGCAGCTGACCTCGTAGCCGCCCCGCGCGCGCAGGCCCGTGAAGGAGCCGTCCTTCCACGCTGCCGGAAGTGCCGGCAGCAGGTGGATGGTGCCGGTGTGGCTTTGGACCAGCATCTCCGCCACGGCGCCCGTGATGCCGAAGTTCCCGTCCATCTGGAACGGCGGGTGGTTGCAGAACAGGTTGGGCAGGGTGTTGAAGCGCAGCAGCCCGCGCAGCATGAGGCGGGCGTGCTCGGCCTCGCCCAGCCGGGCAAACAGTGCAGCCCGCCACGGCCACGTCCAGGAGCGGCGGCTGTCGCCGGAAACGGTGGCCTCGGTGAACGGCACGCCGTCCTGCTCGCCGCAGCGGGCCTTCAGTGAGACCAGGGCGGCGGCGGCGAATTCGGGGGAACCCGCCGGGGTGATCTGCCGGCCCGGGTACACCGCGAAGAGGTGCGAGGTGTGCCGGTGGATGTCCTTCGGATCATCCATGTCCTCCTGCCATTCCTGCAGCTGGCCCCACCTGCCGATCTTGTTGGGGGCCAGCCGGGACTGGAGGGAGGCCACCCTGGCCCGGTAGCCGGCGTCGTCCTTGGCGGCATCCTCACAGTCGAGGTAGTTCTGGAACAGGTCCCAGATGATCTGCTGGTCGTACATGACCCCGTTTTCGCGCGGGCCGTGCTCGGGTGACCAGCCGTTGGGGGATTCCAGCAGCCCGTTGGAGTCGGGCACCAGGCGGTCCTCCCAGAACTGGCAGATTTCCTTGAGCATGGGCAGCGCGGTGGACCGGAGGTAGTCCCCGTCCTGGGTGAAGGCCCAGTGCTCGTAGACGTGCTGTCCGTACCAGGCGCTGGCCACGGTGTTCCACTCCCAGGAGTTGCCGCCAAAAATGCTCTGGCTGGTCCGGGCCGTCCAGCCGCGGGTGTCCCTGCCGAAGGCGTTCCGCGTTGCAAGCCGCGAAGGCACGGCCACCTGGCCGATGAAGTCGATGAGGGGCTGGTGCGACTCGGAAAGGTTGGTGGTTTCCGCGCCCCAGTAATTCATCTGGATGTTGATGTTGGTGTGGTAGTCCGATGCCCAGGCGGGGGAGTTGCTGTCATTCCACAGCCCCTGCAGGTTTGCCGGAAGCCCGCCGGGGCGCGAGGAGCCGATGAGCAGGTAGCGGCCGTAGGTGAACATGGTTTGTTCCAGCGAAGGGTCCTCGCCCCCGCCGCCGTAGGCCAACAGGCGCAGGTCAGTGGGGGCCTTGGCGGCGGCGTCCGGCGTCGTCCCCCAGTTGACGGAGACGCGGGACATGAGTGCGGCCACGTCCGCCTGGTGCTCGGAACGTAGGTCCGCGTAGGGGCGGGCGGCGGCCGCAGCGAGAGCCTTGGTGATGCCGGGCCCGGGGTCGGCACCTCGCCAGCCCGCGGCGGCGTCGAGCTTGTAATTGGTGCGGGCGTCCAGCAGCAGTGTCATGGTGTGAGCGCCGGCGATGTGCAGGGACGCGCCGTCGGCCGTCAGGGTGCCGTCCGTGTCCACGAGCTGCAGGGTGGCCGCGTGCTTGAGCTGGTTGGCCATGGTGCCGGAATAGGCCAGCGTGGCTGCAGCGGCGCTGGCCGTGGTGGCCACGCCATCCTGGCCAGAGGTCAGGGAAATGGTGCCCGAGAGGCCGCCGGGCCGCTCGGTTTCGTAGCGGAACACGATGATGTCAGCGGCGCGGCTGGCGAACGCCTCGCGCAGCACGCGGTTCCCGGCGGTGCCGAACTGGGTGACATGGACGCCGATGGTCGGGTCCAGGGCGCGCCTGTACTCGGCAACGGCGGAAGCGGTGCCGGAATCGAAGCCGGGGCCGGCCAGCCCCACGCCCGACAGGCGCAGATTGGCGGCGCTCCCGCGGAGGGTGAGCCGGTAGGAGCTGTACGCCTTGGTGCCCGCGAGGGTGAATGCCAGGGTTTGGCCGCGCGAGGCGAAGGGCGCCCCTGGCTGCCGGCTGTCCAGGACGGTCCAGGACAGGCGGTCCGTGGACCCTTCCAGGGTCCACGCCGTGGGGTCTTCGGCAGGGGTGTCCGCGGCCGAGGTGAGCGAGTAGGAAGTAAGCACCCTGCCCGTGCCAAGGTCTGCCTGCCAGACGACGCCGGCAGCCGGCTGGGGTGCCACCCACGCCGTCGCGGTGCTTCCGTCAAGCGTGCGCATGATGTCGGCGCCGCTGCCGTCGCCGTCGGCCTGGCCGGAGGGGGAGGAGAGGTAGAGCGCGGACTGGCCGCCGAAGCTGACGCCGCCCAGGACGATCTCCGCGACCTGGAAGTGGCTGACGCCGGCCTTCGGGGTGAAGTCGAACTTGTACCAGCTGTACGCAGCCGTGTTGGCGGCGGTGAAGTCCTTCGCCAGGAAGCGGCTCTCGAACGGCGCGGGCAGGGTGCGGCTGTCCAGCGCGGTCCACTGCGTGCCGTCGTTGGAGGCGGAGAGGGTCCACTGCTGGGGATCGCGCGCAGGGACGTCGTTGGCGCTGGTGAGGGTGTACTTGGAAACCGCGACGGCGGAGGGCAGCCTGACCTGCCAGGTCACCGTGGCGGGCGGGCCGTCGATGCACCACTTGGTGGCCGGGTTCCCGTCAATCGTCGCAGTGAATGTTTCGGAGGACGAGTTGTTGTAGGGGCCTCCGGGCGCCGTGACCACGGGCTGTTCGGCGAAGGTGACCACCACGTCGCCGAAGGTGCGGTAGGAGCCGAAACCGGTCACGGAGGTGTCGTAGGCTTCGTCGTCGAGCCCGGCCAGGGCGTTGTCGTAGTTGTTCACCCCGCCCCACAGGCTTTGCTCGTTGAACTGGATCCTGTCCCGGGACGGGTCGCCGAAAAACATGGCGCCGAGCCGGCCGTTGCCCACGGGCAGGGCACCGGACTGCCAGTCGGTGGCAGGGAGCTGGTACCACAGCGCCTGCTTGGAGAGGGCGGGATGGGGAGCCAGCACGGCGGCCGGCACTGCTGTCGGCATCGCTGTCGGCGTGGCCGAGGCGGACCGGGCCAGGAACTGGGTGAGGAGGGGTGTCAGTGCCAGGGCGCCGCCCAGCTTGAGGATCTGGCGACGGTCGGGTTGGGGGAAAGTCATGAACAACTCCTGAGCTACATTGATCGGATGTTTGACGGCGCAAACCCGCAAGAGACTTGAGTTGCGCAACTCGAAAACAGTTTGGCATGCATAACATCCGATGTCTACGAAGTTCCCTACATTCCTCTGCCGGGCCCACTTTGTGTCGCCGTGCGTCCAAATTTCCAGGCTGCATCTTATTTTGTGCGGGCGGGCGGTGCCGGTGCCGGTGCCGGCGCCGAGCGGTTCGGGTTGAGGGGAGCCGTGCCGTGGAGCCCGGCCTTACATCCGACAAATTTTTTGCCGGTGACATTCCGGCCGTGCAGCCCGGCACCCCGTAGAGTGGAGGCGGAAACGTGCCGCGTGGAGAAACCCCAAGATTCGTGGAACGCTTCACGCCTGGACCCAGCGAAGGACAGCCATGACACCCCATTCCGTATCCGTTGATGAACTGTTGGAAGTGGCGCTGCGTGCGGCTGCGGCCGGGGCTGCCGTGTTGGCAGCGCGCGACCCGGAGGGATTTGGGGCCACGGAAAAGTCCTCCGACGCCGATTGGGTCACCGCCTTCGACCTCGCCGCCGAGAGGGCCGTGCGCTCCGTCATCACCGACGCCCGCCCCCACGACGTCATCACGGGGGAGGAGCTGGCACCGGCCCTGCCCGCGGAACCGTCAGGCTACCGGTGGAGCATCGATCCGCTGGACGGGACCATGAACTTTATCCGCAACATCGCCTACCACTGCACCTCGGTGGCCGTGATGGGGCCCGACGGCGGCTGGCTGGCCGGCGTGGTCAACGCACCCGCCCTGCGGCGGACGTATTTTGCCTCCAGCGGCGGCGGCGCGTGGCTGGACGAAACCCGGGCCGACGGCGCCCAGGATGTGCGCCGGCTGCGGGGGCCGCTGGAAGCCCGGGGCGGCACGCTGCTGTCAACGGCCCTGACCTACGATCCTGTGGTGCGGCGCCGCCTGGTGTCCGAGCTGAACGGGCGCATGGACAACTTCGGCGATTTCCGCCGGCTGGGCTCCGCGGCCCTGGAGCTGTGCGCCGTGGCCGAGGGCGGGGTCGATGCGTACCTGGAATACGGGCTTTTTGAACATGATTTCGCGGCGGCCGCGCTGATTGCCGAGGAGGCGGGGGCCTGGGTGCACCGGCCGGAACTCAGCCCGGCCATCAACGGGCTTCCCTCGCGCGACGAGGCGCTGTCCGTGTGGACAGGCGCCTGCGTGCCGGGGCTGGAAGGCAACTTCGCGCCGTCGCACTGACCGGGTGGCCGCTCCGGTGGTCGAGCTTGTCGAAACCCCGGTGGTCGAGCCTGTCGAGACCCAGGTGGTCGAGCATGTCCCGGTGGTCGAGCCTGTCGAGACCCAGGTGACGGCGCCAATGACCAGGATGAAAGGATTGCGACGATGGAAACTGACGGTGTGGTGCTTTCGCGGGTGGTGGCGGATGCGGCCCGCTCGCTGGCCTTTTACCGGGACGGGCTGGGCATGGCGGACGCCCGGCTGATGCTGGGCCTGGTGTGCCTTGAACTGCCCGGGCTGACGTTGTTCCTGGCCCAGCCGGAGGATTTTGCCCGGAACACGGGGCTGGTGCCTGGTTCGGCTGCCGGCCGCAGCGACGGCGTGCTCAGCTGCGCCATCGGGTCCACGGGCGAGGTGGACCGGCTGCTGGAAACGGCCCGTTCCGCCGGGGGCACGGTGGTGGAGCCGCAACTCGTTGACCACGCCAGCGGACGCAGGCAGTACATCGGAACGGTCACCGACCCTGACGGGTACGTGTGGCAGCTGGTGTGCAATGTCCCGGCTGGTGGGCAGCCGTGACGGGCCAAAGCGGCACGCCGTGGCAGCCCGTGGTCGCGGCGCTGGCCAACGACCAGCTAATGAAGGTGTACGCAACGCGGGTGCTGGGCATCGGAGATGTGGCCTCGGAAAAGGAGCTGCGGCGGCTGGTCCAGGTGGGGCTGCTGGCGGAGGACACGTTCGAGCCGGTTCCCGGCGCGCTGGCCGCC
Organism: Arthrobacter silviterrae; assembly: GCF_011045165.1. Taxonomy (GTDB): domain Bacteria; phylum Actinomycetota; class Actinomycetes; order Actinomycetales; family Micrococcaceae; genus Specibacter; species Specibacter silviterrae. Next base: position 256,972 of record NZ_JAAKZI010000001.1, on the reverse strand, counting down.
GTCCTGGCCGCGAACACGAAACCCAAGCCAGAGGGCAGTGACAAGTATTTCGACGGCGGCCGGTTGACCCACCTGCCGGTAAACCCTGCCGTACGACTCCAGATACTCGAACAGCTGGCGGAGCGGCTGGTCCCGGCAGGGGAGGTACTCGCCGAACGGGACATCAACTTGCTGCTGCGAACCGTCACGGCTGACATCCCGACGCTTCGCCGCGCCCTGGTGGACCACGGCCTGCTGACGCGAAACTCCAACGGCTCCGAATACACCCGGCCCTGACAGCTACAACGGCAATCTCACACTTTGCCCTCGGCAAACGTCTGCACAGTGGTGCCCCGATTGCGGAGGTGCGCTGAATCCAAGGGCGTCCAACGGCTGTTGTAACGAAAGATGCGAATGTCGAACAAGAGTTTCGCCAACAAGTGGCCGCTGGCCCAATTTGTCACACTGGCCGTGGTCTGGGGTGCCAGCTTCCTGTTCATCGCGATTGGCCTTGAGGGGCTGTCGCCGGCACAGGTGGTGCTGGGACGGCTCGGCTCGGGAGCCGTGGCACTGGCCGCCATTTCCCTCGTGAGGCGGCAAAAGCTGCCCGCCGAGCCCGTGGTGTGGGCCCACCTCGCCGTCGTCGCCGTGCTGCTGTGCGTGGCGCCCTTTCTCCTGTACGCCTGGGCCGAGCAGACCATCGGCTCGGGACTGGCCAGCATCTACAACGCCACCACGCCCCTCATGACCACGCTGGTGGCACTCGTGGCGCTGCCGCAGGAGCGGCCCAGCAAGGTGAGGTTGCTGGGCCTGCTGGCCGGGTTCCTCGGAGTCCTCATTGTCCTGGGCCCCTGGCGCGGGGCGGGCGGCGGCTCACTCGCCGCCCAGGCGGCCTGCCTGGCGGCCACAGCCTGCTACGGGCTGGGCTTCGTCTACCTCCGCCGCTTCGTCTCGCCGCGCGGCCTGCCCTCGCTGTCCCTCGCCACGGTGCAGGTGGGGCTGGGTGCCGTCATGATGCTGGTCCTGACGCCGTGGATTGCCATGGCGCCCGTCCACCTGACGCCGCGCGTGGTGGCCAGCATTCTCATACTGGGCATGGCCGGCACCGGCCTGGCATACGTTTGGAACACCAACCTGGTGGCCGCATGGGGAGCCGCCAATGCTTCCACCGTGACCTACCTGACGCCTATTGTCGGCGTCAGCCTGGGCGTGGCCATCCTGGCCGAGCCCGTGAGCTGGAACCAGCCCGTGGGCGCCGTCGTCGTGGTGGCAGGCATCGCCATCAGCCAAGGCCGGCTGGCAGCGATCACCCGGTGGCGGCGCAAGCCGGCGCCCGCCCAGCGGCAACCGCTGGATCAGTCCAGCAGCGGCCGCACGGAAGCGTAGCCGTCCTCCACCACTGACGACGGCGTGTCGAAGACCTTTGTGCTGCGGCCCTCGGAGTAGCGCGGCCAGCCCGTGGCCCCAGGGCCCGAAATGGAGCCCGGATCCCCTCCCGAGACGAAGGAGACGGCGGCCGCGTGGACGTCATCCGCCAGCGCCTGCGGGGGATTGCCTCCGGCCAGTGCGTCAACGCGCCCCGCGCCCAAGCAGTCAAAGAAGAACGGCACATCCAGGCAGTGCACGGCGCGGCCAAACACGGGCGAGCGCCAGGAAAAGCGGTACAGCCACGTGCCCGCGGAGCCGGCCCCCGCCCGCGCCTCGGCAACCTTCAACGCGGTGCTCCGGAAGACGGCGTCGCTGATGTACCTGCCCAGTACGGCCGCGGAGCCGAGCCGCGCCAGGTCCCGGTTGGCGGACAGGTAGGCGCTGCGCCGCCCCCGCTCCAGCCCTGCCTGGCCCAGCAACAGGCGCGAGGGAACCAGGCGAAGCTTGGTCCGCACGGCGTCCAGGGCCATGGCGAATTCGTCGTCTGCAGTGCCCAGGACCAGCGGCTTGTCCGCCCCGACCCCGGCCAGGAGGGAGCTGGGCGTGGGCGCGGTGATGAGCTCGCCGTCGACCATGGGGCCCAACGACAGCCCACCGGAAACCACGCGCCGGAGCATGCCGAACACGCCGTCACGGCCGCCCGGCGATTCCTGTGCCTTGGGCTGCAGTTCCAGCAGCCGTCCCTCCGGCACTGAGGCAAACCCCGCCAGGGAAGGCTCGACGCCGGCCAGCCCGGCCAGGCGTTCGGCCAGCCCGTGCGCCCTCCCGACCGGGACGTCGCCCAGAGCCCCGGAGATGCACCAGGCCTGCGCGAACAGCGGCTGGGCCCGGGGCATGCCCAACAATGTCAGCACCGCGCCGCCGCCCGCAGACTGCCCGGCAATCGTCACCCTGGCAGGGTCCCCGCCGAACGCGGCGATGTTCTCCTGCACCCATTCCAGCGCAAGCAGCCAGTCCAGCACGGCACGGTTGTCGGGGGCGCCGTCGATCCTGCCGAAGCCGTCAAAGCCCAGCCGGTAGGAGAGGTTTACGGTGACCACGCCGTCGCGGTTGAACGCGGCGCCGTCGTACCAGGGGCTGGCGGGGGAGCCGGCCGTGTAGCCGCCGCCGTGGATGTAGACCATGACGGGCAGGGCGGCCGCCGTGGACGGCGCCGGCGTAAAGACGTCCACGTTCAGGGTGGACCCGCCCGGCACTGAGGGCTCCGGGATGAGGGTGGGTTCCGGCGGGCCGGGGCGCTGGGGGGTGGGGCCGTGTTCCTCGGCGCTGCGCACGCCGTCCCAGGGGGCATGCCGCACGGGGGCGGCAAAGCGGAGATCGCCGACGGGCGCCTCCGCAAAGGGAATGCCCAGAAAGGCGGCCGAGTGCGTGAATTTTGCCTGATCAGGCGTTGTGCCCGGGCACGGACGCCAACTGCCGCGGACCTTTCCTGCGGTGGTGGAGGCCTCGGGAGCCGTGGTGAAATCGGTCGGGGGAGTCACGTCAGCCATGCTTCCATGCTACGGATTGCGGGGGCCGTTCCCGGGAACCGCGCCACGGCGTAGCCTGTTGCCATGAACCTCACGGTCGGCAACGGAAACTTCGCCACGGACAGCAGGGTACAGCTGACAGGGACCGGCTCGCTACCATCCGCCTTTGACGTCACGGGGCTGGCGGTTGCCTCCATGGCTGCCGCCGGAACCGCCGTGGCACAGCTGTGCGGCCGGCTCGGCAACCTCACTCCTGCCGTGGCTGTGGACCGGGCCCTGGCCTCCGCCTGGTTTGGGCTGTCCTTCCGGCCCGACGGCTGGGACCTGCCGCCTGTCTGGGACTCCATCGCCGGCGACTACCCCACGGCCGACGGCTGGATCCGCCTCCACACCAACGCCCCGCACCACCGGGCCGCGGCGCTCGCCGTCCTGGGACTGCCCGCCGGTGCCGAGCGGGAACACGTGGCCCGGGCTGTGGCGTCGCGGTCCGGCGTGGAGCTGGAGGATGCCATTGTGGCCGCCAACGGGTGCGCCGCCGTCATGCATTCCCGGCAGCAGTGGCTGGCCCATCCCCAGGGGGCGGCGATCGCCGCCGAGCCGCTGGTGCACTGGGGACCGGAACGCCGTGTGCCGCCGTTTGGCAGGCACGACGCCGGCGCCCGCAGGGTTGGCCCGCGGCCTGCAGTGACTCCCGCCCGGCCCCTGGCGGGAGTCCGCGTGTTGGACCTGACCCGCGTCATTGCGGGCCCGGTGGCCACCCGCTTCCTGGCGCTGTACGGGGCCGACGTCCTGCGGATCGACCCGCCGGACTGGATCGAGCCCGGCCTGGAGCCGGAAATGACCCTGGGGAAGCATTGCGCCCGCCTGGATGTGAAGTCGCCGTCGGGCCTGGCCCGTCTGGAGGAGCTGCTGGCGGGCGCCGACATTTTCATCCACGGCTACCGCCCCGACGCACTTGACCGGCTGGGGCTCTCCGACGCAGTGCTGGCCGGACGGCACCCGGCACTGGTCAACGTTGCCCTCGACGCGTACGGCTGGACGGGCCCGTGGGCGCAGCGCCGCGGCTTCGACTCGCTGGTGCAGATGAGCTGCGGGATCGCTCATGCCGGCATGGAACACTTTGGCCGGGACCTGCCCTTCCCGCTTCCCGTCCAGGCGCTGGACCACGCCACCGGATACTTGACGGCCGCCGCGGCCATTGATGCGTGGCGGGAGCGCCTGGACGGCAGGGTGCGAAATGCCCGGCTGTCCCTGGCCCGGACGGCCGTGGAGTTGATGCGGACCGGGCCATCCCTGGACGCTTCGGACCTGCCGGCAGCTGAAAGCTTTGCGTGGGAGGCTGAAAGCACCGGCTGGGGACCGGGTCAACGCCTGCCGCAGGCCGTGGTGGTGGATGGCGTGCCCGCCCGGACATCCGTGGAGGCACGCGGCTACGGTTCGGCGGTGGCCGCCTGGGCAGGCGGCTGACTGCCTCTGGGCTGCCAACGGGCGCTGGCTCGGCGGCCCACGCGATTTCATGCTCAACCTCGGTAGATGATCTGCCTCGCGCCAGGTTGCGCGCGCTTGTTTTGGTTGAGGTGTTCTGGAGCGTAGCAATGATCGCTTTCGAAACACTGACCCTCGTCCTGCTCCCCGTCCAGCTCTCGCGCGAATTGATGCGAAAAACCATATCAGCGGCTATGATTCGAATATTCGTATCACGGCATCGCCCGTGTCGCTGGGGAGGCTCAACGTGTCGAAACAAATAGCGAAGATCCATTCACCGGCTGATCTGGGGATGGCTTTGCAACAGGCGAGGCTGGCGGCCGGGATGTCCCAGAGGGAGCTTTCCGCTCGAACCGGCGTCACCCAGAGCGCCATCAGCAATCTGGAGTCCGAGAGCTACACCCTCTACGCGGAAAGGCTTTTCAAGCTCTTGGGCGAATGCGGTGTGACCATCACTGCTGAGTGGGACGACAGTGCTGACCCGCTTCGCAGCGCTGAGAGTGGGGGACCGCGATGAGGCTTCACGTTGAGCTGTGTGGGCAGTTCATTGGGGAGCTGAACGGTGACGAGCGCACATTCGACTTCACGCCGGCGCGCGCCGCCATCGACCATTTCGGGCTGGGTAGCCGGGCTTTATCCGTCGCTGTGCCATTGGTCCCCCGGCCAAACAAGGCGCACGCGGCGCGGCGGCGAAACTTCTTCGAGGAACTCCTCTCGGAAGGTGACCAGCTTGAGTTCATGCTGGCGATGGCCGGGTTGCGCAGGCGCGACACCCTGGCGTTCCTGGGCCGGTTCGGGCGCGATATCGCCGGCGCGCTTCAGATCTGGGACGCTGACGATCCTACGGAGCCGCAGACCCCAGAAGCTCGACCGGTGTCGGAGGAGGACGTGCACGTTCTGCTTACTGAGCGCGCCGCGAACCCGCTCGCGAACTCCGGCGTCCAGGGCAAGACGTCGCTCGCCGGCATGCAGCCGAAGATCGTTCTTACCCAACTGGACGGCAGGTGGCACCAAGTCTTCGGCGGCTTCCCTTCAACGCACATCGTGAAGCCGGTGGTTTCAAGCCGGCCCACGGAAATATTCGACGAAGAGTACGGGGCGCGGTTCACCCGTGCGCTTGGCGTTGCCAGCTTTGACACGCATCTTGCAAACTTTGGCGGAACCGACGCGCTCGTAATCCAACGGTTCGACCGCGATCTCGCAGTCCCTGGTGGGAGAGTTCACCAAGAAGACTTCAACCAGGTCCTCGGGGCGGGCGGGAACCAGAAGTACCAGATGTACGGCGGCATCGTGAATCTTAAGCGCATCGCTGACGTGCTGCGAACCCATGGTGAGGCGGGCGATATGCGCCAGCTTGCCGTCATCACAACCCTCGGCGTTGCCATTTCAAACCTCGACATGCACGCGAAGAACCTGGGTCTCCTACATCATGCCGATGGGCACATTGCGTTGGCGCCGGCGTACGACTTTGTACCTCACGGTCTTCGCGAGGGGCTGGACGGGAAGCTGGCCCTCGCTGTGAACAAGAAGTACCTGCACGCGACCGTCACCAGGGATGATCTCGTCAGCGAGCTCAGCTGGTGGGGCCTCCGCGGCGCTAAAAGCATCGTGGACGACACGCTCGAACAGGTGCAAGCCGTCTCTGCCAGGGAGGAGCCTGTTGCCCAGGCTGCGGCAGGGTTGGCCGAGAACACGAATGCCACCGTGCAGAATCTACTCGACGGACGCGCAGCGGGAGCAGGGTCGTGACGACCATCGACGACAAATGGATGCGCTAGCTCCAGCAGGACGTCGCGGACTTTCCGGCTGGACTCGAGGTTTTGGTCCGACTGTCGTGAAACGGGACAGCGGGGTTACAGGCCCGACACCAAATAGCTTCGCTTGATGCCTGCCGTCGCCCGGCCCCATTCGCTTGCCTTGACCCGCGCCTGGTGAAACTCAAAGGACAGCACGTCCTGAAAGCACTCTGAGACGTCCCACACCAGCGGATCCTCCGTCTGGGTCACCTCGAAGGAGATACACCCGGGTTCTGCACGGGTGGCTTCAATGTGCCGGGGCAGCTGCTTTGCAACGATGGCAAGCTCGCCTTCGTCTTGGCAGATGAGCTGGCCCGTCAGGGTGATGGTGTTCATGACGGGGATTCTCCCACATTGACCATGGCTACAGGCGGCCCTCCCTGCCGCACAGCTCCGACAGCCCTGCCAGCAGGGGCGCAATGGGTCCAAGGTCGACGGCGGCGCTCCCGGCAGCGCGCTCGCGGGCTGCCGGGAGCAGGGCGCCATGGGCGCGACGGGCAGCGTCCAGGTGGGCGCCGTCAATCGCGGCACGGCCAATGAGGAACCACGACACCTCGAGCATCAGGTCCTGCGGGGGATCGGGAAACGCGCCGAGGGCCGTGGCGGCCTCCTCACGGCGGCCCCTTCGGACCAGCAAGAGGGGGCGCACCCACGGTTCATACGGGCCGAAGTGGCCATCCGGGAGCTCCGTCCCCGCCCGAACAGCAGCCGCGAGGGCCGCCAGTTCGGGCAGCCCGGTCCTGAACCCGGGCATCTCACTGCCCCCTGGCGGTGCAGGGCCATCCAGGAACGTCCAGCGAAACCACGCCGTGAAAACGGAGGCAAGCCCTCGGTCAAACCGCGCGGCCAGGGCGTCAATCGCGTCGGCCTCGACTGCTGCGGCAGGGATGTTGCCGAGGGCGCACAGAGCCTGCATCCTGACCAACCGCCCCTCAATCTCGAAGGTTGGCAGCTCCGCCTCCACCGCCTGGGCAGTGATTTCAGCGCCGAGAGCCTCCCGTGACCCCGCAAGCCCTGCTCTTCCGAAGGTCTGCAGGTAACGCGCGCTGAGCGCCAGGCACAGCAGGGCGGGATCGCCCAGCCGGCGGGCAATCGCCTCGGCTTCAGCAGCTTCGGCCAGCCGGCCCGCCGTGCCGCGCGACTCCATCGCCACGGTGGCCAGCAGCCGGGCCCTCACCCGCGGTGAGGCCTCCGGGGGCAGGGCTGCAAGCGTCCGGAGTGCAGCCGCGACGACGGCCGCCGACTGCGCCGGATCGTCGGAGCGGGTCCAGCTGCCGGGCACGTCAAAGCCGCCGATGACCCGTGCCGCCAGATCCGGGTCGCCAAATTCCTCCGCCGCGGCGATGGCGGCCAGGCGCTGTTCCCCGGCAAACCGGACGGCGCCCGAAACGGCCAGTCGGGGCAGCAGCACGGTGGCGCTTTCCAGCTGGGACCGCGCGCCGGTGTGGGCGGTGGCCGTGGCGGCCCGCAGCAGGATCGATCCGCCGCCGTCGGGCAAGTCCAGCGAAGGGGAACGGCGCAGGATGTCCCGTTCCAGCCCGGCCAGCGGGCTGCCGGGCTCCAGGCCAAGGTTTTCCCGGAGGGTGGTGCGGGCCTGGGCGAGCACGGCGAGGGCGTCCCGCTGGCGTGCCGTGCGGTACAGGGCCAGCGCCAGCAGCCGCCACCCTTCCTCCCGCCAGGGATGCTCGGCGATGTGCGTATTGAGCAGGGGCGGGACGTCCTCCGGCCGGCCAAGCTCCAGGCGCGTTGACGCCAGCTGCTCCACCGCCCCGGCGCGAAGTTCGGCAATCCAGGCCCTTTCGTCCCGGGCCCATGGGCGCGAACTGAATTCCTCGAAGGCAGGCCCCTGCCACTCCTGCAGCGCGGCAGCCAGCAGCGGTTCCCGCTCGGCAGCAGGCAGCCCTGCCGCGGCCCGGACGGCTTGCTCGGCCCGCCACAGGTCCACGCCCGCTCCCGGGATGGTGAGGGCATAGCCGCCGGCCGCCGTCACCAGGACTGCCGGGGGCGTGCGGGGACTCCGGCCCGGCTCGATGATCCGCCGCAGCTCGCCGATGAAAGTTTGCACAGTGCCCACGGCACCGGCCGGTGCAGCGTCCTCCCACAGCTCGTCCACCAGCCGCGCCGTGGACACCGTTCCGCCGCGGGCAGCCACCATTATGGCGAGGAGCTCACGGTGCCGCGGCTTGGAAATTTGCAGGGGAGTGCCGCCGATCTCCGCCCCGATGGGACCAAGGACGCGGATTCGAAGCGGACTCATCCGCCCAGTCTAATTCGATGCGGACCCCGCTGATCGGGCGCTGATCCACGGCTGCCAGAGTGACGGCAAGTGCGCCGGAGTGGCCGGTGCCTGGGAAGGATGCCGCGGCTGCCCGCGGCGGGAAAGGGACAACACATGGATCTGCAACTTGGCGGGAAAAGGGCCTTCATCAGCGGGTCAAGCCAGGGAATTGGATTTGCCATCGCAAAGGGGCTTGCCGCGGAAGGGGTTGAGGTGGTGCTCAACGGGCGCACCCGGGAGAAGCTGTCGGCGGCAGTGGAGCAACTGGGCAGTGAGGTGCCCGGCGCGTCCGTTTCGGCCATCGCGGCCGACTTCGACAAGCCGGAACAGGTGGACAGGCTGTGTGCCGAGTTGGGCGAGGTGGACATGCTCATCAACAACGTGGGGCTCTTTGGGCTCAAGGCCTTTGCAGACATATCCGACGACGAATGGCGGCAGTACTTCGAGGTGAACGTGCAGAGCGGCGTGCGCCTGGCCAGGCAAATCATGCCCGGCATGCTGGAGCGGGGCTGGGGCCGGATTATTTTTGTGGGCAGCGAGTCGGGAGTCAACGTTCCCTCGGACATGATCCACTACGGCGCCTCCAAGGCGGCCATGCTGGCGGTGGGCAACGGACTGGCCAAACTCACCAGGGGCACGGGTGTGACCGTCAACTCCGTGCTGGGCGGCCCCACCTACTCCGACGGCGTTGCCCAAACAGTGGAGACACTGGCGCGCCAGTCGGGGGTGCCGGCAGCAGAGCTGAAGCAGCAGATCATCGCCGGCAACAAGACCACCCTGCTGGAACGGTTCATTGAACCAGCGGAGATCGCCAACATGGTGGTTTTCCTGGCCAGCCCGGCAGCCTCCGCCAGCAACGGGGCAGCCGTACGCGTGGACGGCGGGGTCTTGACGGCAACGCTCTAGCGAGCCGGCCGTGGCCGCAAATTTCCTGCGCGGCACCCGGGTGCGGGAAAATGGGGAAGGCGAGTCCCGCCGTCGTACTTCCCTAGGAGAACCAAGACCGCATGAATGTTTCCGTCCGCCCCGCCACCGCTGAAGACTACGACGCCGTTGCCCGCATCACCGCCGACGCCTACCTGGGTGCGGGGTACTTTGACAGCGTTGCCCACCCGTACGTGCAAAAGATTCTGCGCGTGGCGGAGCGGGCGGCAGTGGCTCCGGTGATTGTGGCCGAGCGCGACGGCGTGGTGGTTGGCTCCGCCACGCTGGCCGTCAACGGGGACGAATGGGCGGACATCGCGCTGCCCGGGGAGCTGGAATTCCGGCTGCTGGTGGTGGACCCGAAGGTGCAGCGCAGCGGGGCGGGGGCGGCGATGGTGGGGGCCATCCTGGAGCGGGCCAGGCACACCGAAGGGATCCGCGCCGTGAGCCTGACCACGGGGGATGACTGGCACGGCGCCCATGCGCTCTACCGCAAGCTTGGCTTCACCCGCGTGCCGGAGCGCGACTGGCCCATCCCGGAAAACGGCAAGATGCTGCGCGTCTACCGGATGGAGCTCTAGCCGGATTTATCCCCGTCCACGGGCGACTAAGCTGGTGGGGACACAATTTTTCTTTTTCTGCAGGGGAGATCCATGGCTGCGATCAACCGTGAGGACGTGGCGCACTTGGCGCAACTGGCTCACATCGAGATGAGTGACGACGAACTGGACCGCATGGCCAATGAACTGGCAGTGATCGTGGATTCGGTGAAAAGCGTCAGCGAGGCTGCCGGGGACGACATTCCCGCCACGTCCCACCCGATCCCGCTGACCAATGTGATGCGCGAGGACGTGGTGGGCCATGTGCTGACCGCTGAAGAGGCCCTTTCCGGCGCCCCCGACGCCCAGGACGGCCGCTTCAAGGTCCCCGCCATTTTGGAGGAGAGCTAATCCATGAGTGCAACTGACCTGATCCGTTTCAGTGCCGCCGACATGGCAGCCAAGCTGGCCGCGGGTGAAATCACTTCCGTGCAGCTGGTCCAGGCCCACCTGGACCGCATTGCGGCCGTCGACGGCGGCGACCGTGGCGTCAACGCCTTCCTGCACGTCAACGCCGAGGAGGCGCTGGCCGTTGCGGCCGACGTCGACGCGCGGCGCGCCGCCGGCGAGGAACTCCACGAACTGGCCGGCGTGCCGATCGCCGTGAAGGACCTCATCGTGACGAAGGGCCAGCCCACCACGGCCGGCTCCAAGATCCTCGAGGGCTGGATGAGCCCGTATGACGCCACCGTGGTGAAGAAGCTCCGCGCCGCCCGCATGCCCATCCTGGGCAAGACCAACCTTGACGAATTTGCCATGGGCTCCTCCACGGAGCATTCCGCCTACGGCCCCACCCGCAACCCGTGGGACCTGGACCGCATTCCCGGTGGTTCCGGCGGTGGCTCCGCGGCCGCCGTCGCCGCCTTCGAGGCGCCCCTGGCCCTGGGCACCGACACGGGCGGCTCCATCCGCCAGCCCGGCGCTGTCACCGGCACGGTGGGCGTGAAGCCCACCTACGGTGCGGTTTCACGCTACGGCGCCATTGCCATGGCCTCCTCCCTGGACCAGATCGGGCCGGTCTCCCGGACCGTGCTGGACTCCGCCCTGCTGCAGGAAGTCATTGGCGGGCACGACCCCTTCGACTCCACCTCGCTGACGGACCCCTCCACCGGCCTGGCCGACGCCGCCCGCCTGGGCAACGTTGCCGGCATGAAGATCGGCATCATCAAGGAACTGCACGGCGAGGGCTACCAGGCCGGCGTCGAAAACCGCTTCAACGAATCCCTGGAGCTGCTCCGCGGCGCGGGTGCTGAAATCATTGAGGTCTCCTGCCCCAACTTCGGCTACGCGCTTGGTGCCTACTACCTGATCATGCCGTCCGAGGCCTCCTCCAACCTGGCCAAGTTCGACGGCGTCCGCTTCGGCTTGCGCACGCTGCCCACCGAAGGCCCGCTCACCATTGAGCGCGTCATGGGCGCCACCCGTGCCGCCGGCTTCGGCGACGAGGTCAAGCGCCGCATCATCCTGGGCACCTACGCCCTTTCCGCCGGCTACTACGACGCCTACTACGGCTCGGCCCAGAAGGTGCGCACCTTGATCCAGCGCGACTTCGCCGCCGCGTTTGCGCAGGTGGACGTGCTGATTTCCCCTACGGCGCCCACCACGGCGTTCAAGCTGGGGGAGAAGCTCAACGACCCGCTCGCCATGTACTTGAACGACGTGGCCACCATCCCGGCGAACATGGCCGGCGTCCCGGGCCTGACCCTGCCCGGCGGCCTGGCGGATGAGGACGGCCTGCCCGTGGGCATCCAGCTGCTGGCCCCGGCCCGCGAGGACGCCCGCCTGTACCGCGTGGGCGCCGTGCTGGAATCCCTGCTCGAGGCACAGTGGGGCGGCCCCATCCTGGACCAGGCGCCGCCGCTGGCCGAATCGGTGGTTGAGCCTGTCGAGACCGCAGCCAAGGAGGCAAAATAATGAGCGTTGACACCATTTTGAGCTTCGACGAGGCCATGGAAAAGTACGATCCCGTCCTTGGCTTTGAGGTCCACGTGGAGCTGAACACCAAGACCAAGATGTTCTCCTCCGCGCCCAATGAATTTGGCGACGAGCCCAACACCAACGTCAACGAGGTGTGCCTGGGCCTGCCCGGCGTGCTGCCCGTGGTCAACAAAAAGGCCGTCGAGTCCTCGATCCTGATCGGCCTGGCGCTGAACTGCAAAATCGCCGAGCACTGCACCTTTGCCCGCAAGCAGTACTTCTACCCGGACACCCCCAAGAACTTCCAGACCTCCCAGTACGAAGACCCCATCTGCTACGACGGCTGGCTGGACATCGAACTGGAGGACGGCACCGTGTTCCGTGTGGAAATTGAGCGCGCGCACATGGAGGAGGACGCCGGAAAACTGACGCACATGGGCGGGGCCACCGGCCGCATCCAGGGCGCCGACTTCTCCCTGGTGGACTACAACCGCTCCGGCGTGCCGCTGGTGGAAATCGTCACCAAGCCCATCGAAGGCGCCGGCTCACGGGCCCCGGAACTGGCCAAGGCGTACGTTGCCGCCGTCAGGGAAATCGTGAAGAACCTGGGTGTATCCGACGCGAAGATGGAGCGCGGCAACGTCCGCTGCGACGCCAACGTCTCCCTGCGCCCGCACGGCCAGGAGAAATTCGGCACCCGCACCGAGACCAAGAACGTGAACTCGCTGCGCGCCGTCGAAAACGCCGTGAAGTTCGAGATCCAGCGCCACGCGGCCGTTTTGGATTCCGGCGTGCTTATCACGCAGGAAACCCGCCACTGGCACGAGGACACGAAGTCCACCACGTCCGGGCGCCCCAAGTCCGACGCCGACGACTACCGCTACTTCCCCGAACCGGACCTGGTCCCCATCGTCACCACCGCTGAGTGGGTTGAGGAACTGCGCTCCCGCCTGCCCGAGCCGCCGGCCGAGCGCCGCAAGCGCCTCCAGTCCGACTGGGGCTACACGGACCTCGAGTTCCGCGACGTGGTCAACGCCGGGCTCATGGACGAGATTGAGGAAACCGTTGCCGCGGGCGCCTCGGCCGCTGCCGCGCGCAAGTGGTGGATGGGCGAGATTGCCCGCCGCGCCAAGGTGGCCGACGTCGACCCTGCGGCACTGGGCGTCACGCCCGCCGTCGTGGTGGAAATTGAAAAGCTGATCGCCGCCGGAAGCATCAACGACAAGCTGGCCCGCCAGGTGCTCGACGGCGTCCTCGAGGGCGAAGGCACCCCCGCCGAAGTGGTGGCCAAGCGCGGCCTGGCCGTGGTGTCCGACGACGGCGCCCTGCAGACAGCCATCGACGAGGCCCTGGCCGCCCAGCCCGATGTTGCGGAGAAGATCCGCGGCGGCAAGGTCCAGGCCGTTGGCGCCATTGTGGGCGGTGTCATGAAGGCCACCCGCGGGCAGGCCGACGCCGGCCGTGTCCGGGAGCTGATCCTCAAGACGCTCGGCGTCGAAGGGTAGCTTCCTTGCCCGGTTTTCCTTGTGGCAGCGTTTCAATCCTTCGTCCGCCGTGCCCAGCCTCGGTGTAAACTCGCCACCATGAGCTTCCGAATCCCTTGCCTACCCTGCCCATCCGGGTGGGGAACGTCTCGGAAAGGAAGCCGCCATGGCTCATTCACCACACCGCCGCTACAAGGGCTGCACCATCTGCCGCCCGCACCAGTGGCGCGGACAGGGGCGTCCCGCGAAGTCGCCCTGGGCCGTTAACCGCAAGATCGGTCGCAAGCGCCGCTGGGGACGCCGGGTCGGCGACAACGAATAGTGGCCGCGCCCGTCCGCGCTTTTTGCACCCCTACCAACGGGCGCGGAAAGCGGGGGCGGGCGCGGTTTTCGTTGTGGCAGGATGAAAGCATGAATCTTGCCTGGGAAACCCGTGCACGCGTGCTGTTTGAGGGCGATGCCCACGTCATGGAGGATGCGTGCGGGTTCAAGGGCCCCAACGCATGGGTCATTGACGGGGCCACGCCGCTGCTGGAACCGCTGGGGCTGCCGGCGTCGTCGGACCCGCAGTGGCTGGCCCAGGCCCTGACCATGATCCTCGCCGGGCCGGGCACCGACCTGGTGCGGACGGGCGTGCGGGCCAGGCTCGCCTCGGCGCTGGCCGCGGTGGACGCCGCGGCGATGCCGCTGGTCGGTGCCGAGCGGGTCCGCTTTCCCAGCGCCGCAATCTCCGTGGCGCAGCTCAACGCCGACGGGGTGGAGGTGGCCAGCCTGGCGGACTGCTCGGTGGTGGTGCGCACGGCCGGCGGCGCCACCCACTTGGTGCGCTCCGGTGACGCCAACGCCGCCGTCGACGCCGCGCTGGCGCCCGCGGCGGAGGAGCCGCCTGCGGCTGGTCCCGAGCAGGGCCGGCCTCCCGTGGACCCGGCCGAACGCCGCCGCCTGCTCATCCACGACCGGCAACTGCGCAACACCCAGGGACGGCTGTGGGTGGCCCGGCGCGAACCTGAAGCCGCAGACCATGCCCATGTGGTCCAGCTGGACCGGCCAGAGCTCATGGTGATGGCCACGGACGGTGCCTGGCGTGCCGTGGACCTGGGCCTGGTCAGCGGCCCGGAGGAGTTCCTGGAACGCACCCAAACAACCCTTGGCGCCCTGGGCCTGATGCATGAACTGCGCGCCCGGCAGGCCGAAATCGGGGAGGTTGCCGACGACGCCTGCGTCCTTACCCTGGCGCCGGCCACACCATGAATTCACGGATCGGCTGGTCCGAACTGCCGGCATCAGTCCGCTCAGGCATCGAGGAAATCCTGGGTGGGCCGGTGGTGGAGGCAGCCACCCAGTCCGGAGGCTTTTCGCCCGGTTCCGCCGACCGGGTGCGGCTGGCCTCGGGACGCCGGGCCTTCGTCAAGGCGGTCAGCGCGGACGTCAACGCCACGTCCGCCACGCTGCACCGGCGTGAGGCAGCCATCACCGCCTCCCTGCCGCCCGCCCTGCCCATGCCCCGCCTCCTTGGTACGTACGACGACGGCACTTGGGTTGCGCTGGCCCTCACCGACGTGGACGGCCGGCATCCGAGGGAACCCTGGCAGGAGGACGAGCTCGGCGTTGTGCTGCATACCCTGGCGGAGGTGGCCCGGGTGGAACTGCCTGCCGGGCTGGACCTTCCCCTGTACCAGGACTCGCTGCGCGGCGCATTCATGGGGTGGGAAAAGCTGCAGCGCAGGCCCATGGAGGGGCTGGACCCGTGGGCATTGGTGAATTTAGCGGAGTTGGTTGCGCTGGCCCGGGCAGGAGTGGAATGCCTGGCCGGCACTTCACTGGTCCACGGGGACTTGCGCACGGACAACATCCTGCTGACCGGTGGTCCGGGCGGGGACACGGGAGGTTCCCGGGCGGTGCTGGTTGACTGGCCGTGGGCCGCCGTCGGCGCATTCTGGGTGGATGCCCTGAGCGTGCTCATCAACGTCAAGTCCCTGGACCCGGACAGCCGCCCGGAAAGATTCCTGGACAGCCATCCGGCTTTTTCCGGTGTCCCCGCTGCAGCAATCAACGGGGTGCTGGCAGGGTTTGCGGGCTACTTCATGGACATGTCCCGCCGGCCAGACTCGCCCGGCATGCCCACGCTGCGGGCATTCCAGCGCAAGCAGGCCGACGCGTTGGTCGGGTGGCTCAAGCTCCGCCTCGACACGCCTTGACGCCCTAACCGCCCCTCCACCCCTCGCGAACCGGCACTTAACGTGGATGTTGCGCCGAAAAATCCACGTTAAGTGCCGGTTCGCGGGAGGGGGCGGGAGGGGCAGGTGGTTCGAAATGCTCAATATGAGTGATTGAGATTCGTAATGCCACTTTACGATCGCAAAGATTCACGGAAGCATGGGATGACCACTGCCAACCCTGGAGCTGATCACCCCATGCACGTCCCTGCCACTGCAACCCACCCCTCCCTCCCCGGCGCGACAGCCACAAAGCTCCACCCCGAGCTTGCCTGCGGCGTGGGGGAGTGGGACAAGCTTCTGTACGGAAACCACCGCATTGTGGTGGAGGTCTCGGAAGTCCCTGCCGGCCCCCGAGCCAACACGGTGGTGCTGCCCTGGCGGCGGCAGGATGAAAACCCGGAGGGCGTGGATGTCATCGTGGTGTCCGCAGCGTCCGGCCGGCGCGTGCGCAATGTCACCGCTTCGGAAGTGACCAGGGAACGCGGTGCATTCACCTTTGAACCCCTGGACGGACCCGGCAGCTATTACTTTTACTACCTGCCCTACGCCATGGGCGGGCACGCCCACTACCCCCAGGCCCGGTACCTGCCGGCCAGGCCGACGGCGGATCCGGGCTGGGTGCACGAGGTTGCCGGCGGAGTCTGGCCGGCAGAAAACGGGCCCGCCAACGGCAAATTCCCTGAAGCGAGGGCTGTCCGCTACGAGGCGGCCAGCGAATGGGACTCCTTTGCCCCGATGAATTTCACCCCCACGGCGGCTGAGCTGGACGGGTTGCACGCCGGGCACCGCGGCGCAGCCTTTCTCCTCTTTGCCCAGGACCGGGAGCACCTCATCTCCATGAAGGACGGCGTTCCAGCGCACTGGGCCATCGGGGGCCCCGTCGCCGCGGCCGGAACGCCGGCGCAGGCCACCGTGACCGGGCAAGCACAGCCCGGCGAGGACTACGTCCTGCAACTGGGCCTGTATGCCCTCACGGAAGTGGCGGGGGTTTCAGTATCCGTGGCGGCAAGCTCCGCCGGGCAGGAAGTGGCCGGCCGGTGCATCAACACCGAGGGCGTGGACCGGCTGGGCATGCCGTTCAGCAAGGAATTGGACGTCACGGAAGGAACGGTCCAGGCACTGTTCATCATTTTGCCTGTCCCAACTGGGGCGGCCGGCGGCACGCTGCAGGCCGCCGTCACGGTGGCCACCCCGGCCGGCAGCGCCACCGTCCCGGTTGAGCTGACTGTCCTGCCGGGAGCGGAGCCCGACATTGCCGCGGGCGGTTATGGCGACCCTGGCAAGCTGCGCCGCCTGGCATGGCTGGACTCGACGCTGGCACAGGATGACGAACTGGTCCGCCCCTACACGGCCATTTCACTGGATGAACAGGCCCGCACGCTGGGCATTCTAGGCCGAACCCTGGCCCTGGGCGCCAACGGCCTGCCGGCCCAAATCACCTCCACTTATACGCCCGCCGTCACGGCTGTGGATGGACCTGCCCGCGAACTGCTGGCCGGACCCTTTGCCTTCACCCCCGTGTCCGGCGGCCAGGCCGCCTGGCAACATTCGCCGCTGCGGTTCAGCGTTCACGGCCCGGCCCGCATCGGCTGGAGTTGCACCTGGTCCAACAAGCTAACCAAGCTGCAGGTCACCGTTGACGGTGAGCTGGAGGCCGACGGCGCAGCCTCCTTCGCCGTCCGGCTCACCAATACCGGGGATGCCCAGGCGGAATTGGGCGACGTCCGCCTGGCGGTGCCGTTCCGCCAGGATGCGGTGCCATATTCCATGGGTCTGGGCACGCCCGGCGGCAACCGCATGACCAGCCTCGACTGGACCTGGGACGTCACCGCACGCAACCAGGAGTCGCTGTGGCTGGGGGATGCAAACATCGGCGTCCAGCTCGCCCTGCGCGACGACAACTACGAGCGCCCGCTGAACACGAATTTCTACCACGAAAAGCCGCTCAACGCCCCCGTCTCCTGGGCCAACACCGGTGACGGTGCCGGTGCCGCGGGAGTCACCCTGCGTGAGGCGGCCGCGGAAGGGGGCGCCGGCGTCGTGCGCGTTGAAGCCTTTAGCGGACCCCGGACCCTCGCAGCAGGGGAAAGCCTCAACTACGGCTTCCGACTGCTGCTGACCCCGTTCAAGCCAATCCAGCCGGGTCGCCAGCTTGCCAACCGCTACTTCCACGACCAGGGCAGCGTGGAGGCTATTGCCGAAACCGGGGCCTCGGTCATCAACATTCACCACGCCACCGCCCTGGCGCCGTTCATCAACGACCCCTTGCTGCATGCGGAAACCCTGGCCAGCTACACGGCGGAGGCTCATGCTGCGGGCCTCAAGGTCAAGGTGTATGACACTGTGCGCGAGCTGACGGCGCACAGCCCGGACCTGCTGCCGATGCTGTCGCTGGGCGGGGAAATTTTCAGTGGGGGTCCGGGCCTGGGGCACATGTGGCTGCAGGAACATGCCGGCCGCAATTACGTTTCCGCCTGGCATGCACCCAATGTGGATGATGTGGCGGTTGTGACGGCAGGGGAGTCGAGGCTGCAAAACTGGTACATCCGCGGGCTGGACGAGCTGGTGCGGCGCACCGGCGTGGACGGCATCTACCTCGATGACATTGCCTATGACCGGCAGGCCATGAAGCGCGTCCGCAAGGTGCTCGAGAGGCGGTGCCAGGACCCGGAGATCGATCTCCACTCCGCCAACCAATTCACCGAGCGCGACGGCTGGAACCCGTCGGCGAACCTGTACATGGAACAGCTGCCGTACACGGACAGGCTGTGGCTCGGCGAGTACTTTGACTATGACAATACGGACGCGGCGTTCTGGCTGGTGGAAGTCTCCGGCATCCCGTTCGGCCTCATGGGGGAGATGCTTGAAGGGGGAGGCAACCCCTGGCGCGGCCTGGTCTTTGGCATGACGGGGCGGGCCCCGCGGGTGGACAACCGGCCGCTGTGGCAATTCTGGGCCGACCACGGGCTGGCTGCGGCGGACATGGTGGGGCACTGGGACCCGGGCTCGCCCGTGCGCACCAGCCATCCCGGCGTGCTGGCGAGCAGCTGGATCACGCCCGCCGGGCTGGTCACCGCATTGGCCAGCTGGGCTGAGGCGCCGGTGGCTGTGACGTTGGAGTTTGCGCCGGGGTTTGCGCACCTGGGCGGGGCCTGCGCTGCGGCGCCCGCGATCGCCGGCTTCCAGGACGCAGCGGGTTATGCACCCGGTACTGCCATCACTGTTGAACCGGGCCGCGGTGTTGTGCTGGTCATCAAGGGGCGACAGTTCTGAAGCCGAGGTTGCCGCTGGCCGACTCGGGGGAATTGGAGCTGCGCGCGGCCAGCCGGTAGCGGTTGCAGTAGGACTCGTGGCACAGGTAGGAGCCGCCCCGCATGACCCGGCCCCGCCCGATGGTGGGGCCGGGGGGATCCGCCACGGTGCCCAAGTCCTGGCAGGATTTGTAGTACTTGGGCAGGAACCAGTCGGAACACCATTCCCACACGTTGCCGCTGGTCTGGAACAGCCCATGGCCGTTGGGCCCGAAGGTGCGCACAGGCGCGGTGGTGAGGTGGCCGTCGTCGCCCGTGTTTTCGGTGGGAAAGGTGCCTTGCCAGATGTTGCAGTGGTGGACAGTAGTGCCGTCCGCCGCGATACCGTGAAGCTCGTTGCCCCACGGGTACCGGGCCTGGGCGAGACCGCCGCGGGCTGAGTATTCCCACTGCGCCTCCGTGGGCAGGGCGCGGCCGGCCCAGGCACAGTAGGCCAGTGCGTCAGTGTGCGAAACCTGCACCACGGGATGGTCGGGGATGTCTTCCCAGAAAGAGAGCCGCCCGGCCGGATGGGCCCAGTCCGCGCCCCGGACGTTCAGCCACCAGGGCGTCCCGGAGGCGGTGCCGAGGATGTCTTGGGTGCCCGCCTGGACGGCCAGGTGGAAAACGGCGGAGGTCCCGTACACCTCGGATTCGGTGCGGTACCCGGTGGCGTCGATGAATGTTGCGAACTGCGTGTTGCTGACGGCCGTGGCATCGATCCGGAACGCGGACATGGCAACGCTGTGCACGGGCGTTTCGCCGTCGGCCGGGTAACCCTCGCCGAAAGGGTCGCCCATGGCAAAGGTGCCGGCGGGAATGGCCACGTCCTCGTGGGCAGGTGCGGCCGCGTTCGCAACCGCCAGTGGGGTGGTGGCTTCCGGTCCGTGTCCGTCGTGGGCGTTCGGGGATGCCTGGCGGCCTTTCGGGCTGCAGCAACTGGACACTGGTTCTCCTTCTCAGGCCTGGGCACGCGTCCGTCCGGCCGGCCGTCCGGAGCTGCGCGGGGCTCTACCCTCCATTGTGACGCATCACGCGCGGTGGCGCCGGATGGCAGACCGGCAAGGGAAGTCCAGGCAGGAAACGCAGCGGGAAATCCCTCACCATGCGTGATTGTGACTTATTTGGAGAATTTGAATCATGATCTTGCATGATTCATTTTCATGGCTTATCTTTGTTAAACGATTAACACGTGTGGCAGGCATCACAGTCCTGTGACTCCTCCCACCCTTGGAAGCCACCCACCGAACCCAAGCCAGGAGCACCAATGAGCCCGACGACACGTCAGGAAACCCTGGAGACTTCGGCTCCCGCCGCGGAGGCCGGGCCAATGAACGCAAGAGGCGAGACGGCGTCTCGCCGCCGTGGGCGGGCATCCCGCAGCAAGAACCCCGCGCAATCGAAGACCCACGCAGTCCCGTTCAAGGTCCGCTGGCGCCGCGACTGGCAGATGGTGCTCATGATGGTGCCCGGCGTGCTGGTCATGCTCCTGTTCGCCTACATCCCGATCCTCGGCAACGTGATCGCCTTTCAGGATTACCAACCGTACCTGACCGTCTTCGAGGCCCCTTTCGTGGGCATGGAAAAGTTCGTGGGGCTGTTCGATGACCCCGCCTTCCTGGACGCCTTCCGCAACACCATGGTTCTTGCAGTCACCCAGCTGGTGCTGTTCTTCCCGGTGCCGATCATCCTGGCCCTGGTGGTTGACTCGCTCTCGCCACGGCGCATCCGCAACGTGTTCCAGTCGATCGTGTACCTGCCGCACTTCCTGTCCTGGGTCCTGGTCATCACGTTCTTTCAGGAATTCCTGGGCGGCGCCGGCTTCATCAACAACATGCTCAAGCTGATGGGGATGGGGTCCATCCCGTTCATGACGGACCCCACCACGTTTCCGCTGATGGCCACCATCCAGCTGGTCTGGAAGGATGCCGGCTGGGCCATGATCATCTTCCTTGCAGCCCTGTCCACGGTTGACGTCTCCCTCTACGAAGCGGCAGCGGCCGACGGCGCGGGACGCTGGCGCCGCCTGTGGCACGTCACGCTGCCTGCCCTGCGGCCGGTCATCATCCTGTTGCTCATCCTGCGCATCGGCGACATTCTCAGCGTCGGCTTCGAGCAGTTCATCCTGCAGCGCGACAACGTGGGCCCCGGCGCCGCGGAAGTCCTGGACACCTACGTCTACTATTCGGGCGTGATCGGCGGCGACTGGAGTGCCGGCGCCGCGGCCGGCCTCGCCAAGGGCGTCATCAGCGCGCTGCTCATTTGGGGCGCCAACTCCCTTGCCCACAAGTTCGGCGAAGCCGGGCTCTTTCAGAAGAAGGTCGGCTAGGCACCGCCTGCCGGAAGGAGAACTCACATGACTTCGCTCTTGAAGCGCAAGGCGTCCGGGCTCAGCTATTCCCCCACCAGGCCAGCCTGGAAGGAAAAGCCGTCGCGCCTGTACTCAGGGCTCAAGGTCCTGATCGTGGTGGTGGTCACCGCCTGCATCGGCCTGCCCGTGCTGGTGGTCTTCGCGACGTCGTTCGCGGACAACCAGCAGATCATCCAGTCCGGGGGCTACGTGCTGTGGCCCACGCACCCCAACCTTGATGCGTACCGGACCCTCTTCTCCGGGAACCTCATGATCCGCGCCCTGGGGGTCAGCGCCTTCATTACGGTCGTTGGCACCGCCATTGCCCTGTTCGTCACGATCCTGCTGGCGTACGCCACCAGCCGCCCGGTGCTGTTTGGCCGCCCCGTGGTCCTCGCCGTGCTTTTCACCATGCTCTTCAGCGCAGGGATCATTCCCATGTATCTGATGATCAAGCAGCTGGGCCTCATTGACAGCCTCTGGTCGCTGATCCTGCCCGGGGCCCTGGGCGGCTTCAACTTTGTCGTCATGCGCTCCTTCTTCATGAACATCCCCGGCGAACTGATCGAAAGCGCCCGGATCGACGGGGCCAGCGATTGGAAGATCCTGTGGACCATGGTGCTGCCGCTGTCCAAGGCCGTGACCGCCGTCGTCGGGCTTTTTTACGCCGTAGGCATCTGGAACTCGTTCTTCAACGCGCTCCTGTACCTCAATGACACGGCCAAGTGGCCTGTCCAGGTGGTGCTTCGCTCCTACGTCCTGCAAGGGAAGTCCATGGCGGCAGACCAGTTGGGCGTTGCGGTACATGCCCAGCCGCAGTCACTCCAAATGGCAGTGGTGGTGGTGGCGCTGGTGCCGATCCTGCTTGTCTACCCGTTCCTGCAGCGGCACTTCACCAAGGGCGTCATCACCGGCGCCGTCAAGGGCTAGGCCCTCCCAAACCAACCAGCCAGACCAACCGATACGAACACCAACGAAAGGCAAGCACGATGTCATCAGCTACCACCACCGGCTACAGCCGGAGGGGATTCCTGGGCATGCTCGGCGTCAGCGCCGCGACCATCGCCATCGGCACCTCATTGACGGGCTGCGGCCCGTCCGCATCCGGCGGCGACGCAGCCGCCTCGGCCGCGGTCAAGCTGCCCACCTACAAGGAGTTCACCGGCATCAAACCGGACCTCCCGGGCAATGCGGAAGGCCTGCAGCCGGCCTTTCTGTCCATGCCGAGAACGTTTGTCAAGACAACCAGCAAGGCGCCCCTGACGCAGAGCCTCTCCGCGTACACGGAAACGTTCGAAACGCCGCCTCCCGGAATGGACTCCAACCCGTTCTGGAAGCGCCTCAACTCGGCCCTCGGCGCCAATCTGAACCTGACCATCGGCACAGACCCGGGCTACCCGGACAAGTTCGCCACCATGCTGGCCAGCGGTGACATCCCGGACCTCATGTGGCTGCCGCCGAACCAGGGCATCCCCAACGTCGGCCCCATGCTCGAAGCCAAGTTCACCGACTTGACTAAATACCTTTCAGGTGACGCCGTGCTGCAGTACCCCAACCTCGCTGCGCTGAAGCCGGCCTCCTGGAAAACTGCCGTGGTCAACGGGAAGATCTGGGGTGCGCCCATCCCGTCCACCCCCATGGGCCAGGTCATGATCGGAAACCCGCAGATGTGGAGCAAGGTGGGGGGCTTCAAGTTCACCTCCACGGACGACTTCATGGCGAAGGGTGCCGAGGTTGCCAAGGCATTCCCCGGGAGCTTTGTGCTAGGCAGCGACTACATCAACGAAATGCACATGTTCGGCGAGTGGTTCGGGGTGCCCACCACGTGGCGCCTGAACAAGGACAAGACGCTGACCCACATGTATGAGACACCTGAATACAAGGCCATGCTGGAATTCGCCGCCAAGGTGTTCAAGACCGGATTCTTCAACCCGGACACCACCCTTTCCAGTTTCAGCACCCCCTTCGTGGCCAACAAGCTGGCCGCGTATGTTTCGGTGGGTCCCAAGGGCATCAGCGAGGCCCGGTCCGCCGACCCCACCCGTTTCGGGGAGGTGCTCATTCCCTTTGGCCATGACGGCAAGATCACTCCCGTGTATGACATGGGCTACGGCACCGTTGGCTTTACGCCGCTGAAAAAGACCTCGGATGACAAGCGAATCCGCGAAGTCCTGGACTTCTACAACTGGATGGCCGCGCCCTTCGGAAGCGCGGAATACCTGCAGAAGAACTACGGCACGGAAGGAGCCGACTTCACCTTCGACCAGTCCGGCAACCCCGTTTTCACCAAGGACGGAAACACCAATGCCCCTGGCCTGGTCAGCGCCCTGAACATCATGTCCAGCCCGGAGAACCCGATCTACAGCGCGCAGTTCACCAAGGACACCCAGGCCATCTATGACGCTTCCAAGGAACTGCTGAAGTACGCCAGCCGGAACCCCACTGCCGGCACGTACTCCGACACCAACTCCAAGGTTGGCGCCAAGCTGACCACTGCCGCCCGGGACACGGCCACGGACATCCTCACCGGCCGGGCCGGCGTGGACACCTGGGACGCGGCCGTCACCAAGTGGAAGAACGGCGGCGGAGACAAGATGCGCGAGGAATACCAGAAGGCGCTCGCCTAGGACGCCGGGCGGGCCTTCCAGAAGGCCCGCCCGGCCGGGCCCACCGGCTGCAGGGGAAGGGGCCGTGGCGGCAGGAAATCCTTGACGCCACGGCGCATGTAGGCTCGACAAAAGTGCAGTCAAGCGGTTTACGGACCATGTCAGAGATGGCCCGGATGCCGGGAATCATCCAAGGAAACAAGGGGAGCCCATGAATTCGCCAGTCACACCGGCGCGGCGCGCCACCATCCGCACCGTGGCCCAGGCCGCCGGGGTCTCCACGGCCACGGTTTCCTACGTGCTCTCCGGACGGTCCGGCAAGGCTGGTTCCCCCGGCGTTTCGAGCCAGACAGAACTCCGCGTGCGGCAGGCGGCATTGGGTCTGGGCTACCGGCCCAACCAGGCGGCGCGGACCATCCGCACCGGAAAATCGAACCTGATGATGCTGTCGCTGACCATGCTCTCCGACCCCTGGTCGCTGTCCGTGAGCAAGGCCGTCGGTGCGGCCGTGGCGGATGTGGGCATCACGCCCATGATCCTTGCCGACACCGACTGGCGGACGGCCATCCGGCGCCAAGGGGCCGACGTCGTCTTCATCGACGCAGCGGACCAGGAGGGCGACGCCGGACTGCTCGCCGAGCTGGCCGGCAGCAACAGGCTGGTCGTGTTCAGTGAAACCCTTGAACCCAACGGCTTCGACGTGGTCCGCTCCATGGCCGGAACGACCATGGACCAGGCCATGGACCACTTGACCGCCACGCACACCAAGGTGGCTGCGCTGGCTTCGACAAGCAGCCTCAAGAATGCGCGCGCGGGCCGGTATGGCGCCTACGTGCGGGGCCTGGAAAGGGCGGGACTGGCGCTCCAGGACAAATACGTGGCGACCTTTGACGGCGACGAACTGAGTGCCTACCAGGCCGCTGTCCAGCTGCTCAGCCAGCCGGACCCGCCCACCGCCATCTTCGCCACCTCCGACTTTGTCGGCATTGCGGCGATACATGCGGCCCAGCGGCTCCGGCTGTCAGTGCCCGAGGACGTTGCTGTGGTGGGCATCGGCAACACCCTGCAGGGCGAGGCCATGGCGCCGTCGTTGACCAGCGTGGGTCCGGCAGGCTTCTTTGACGGCCTGGCCCGCTTCCTGGTTGACAGGGCCAAGGACCCCTCCGCGCCGGCGCAGGTCCTGGAGTTCCCATGGCAGCTGTTTGTGCGGGACTCCGCACCGGGCTCCACACATTGATACAAGGCCATGAATTTCAAGCAAGAGAGAAGAAGTGTTGTGACAGATTTGGTTGAAGCTGTGCCCGGGCCTGCCCGGACCACCCGCGACATGCGCGTTGGCCTTGTTGGCTTCGGGTTGCGGGCTTCGCTGTGGCGCCACGTGCACCGGCCCGGCGAAGGTTCGGAAGTGGTGATGGTCTGCGATGTTTCGGAGCGCGGCCGTGCGGACGCCGCAGACAAGATTCCGACGGCGGCTGTCACGGGCGACCTTCAGGAACTCCTGGACGCCGGGCTGGATGCGGTGCTGGTGTTGACGCCGGACAACAAGCATGCGCTGATTGCCTTGGAAACCCTCAAGGCCGGGATCCCCACCTTCTGCGAGAAACCCCTCGACGTGACACTGGAGGCTGCCGATGCCATTTTGACCACTGCTTTTGAGACCGGAACCCGCCTGTACGTGGGGCACAACATGCGCCACATGCCCGTTGTGGTGCAGATGCGCGAGCTCATCCAGTCCGGGGCCATCGGAGAGGTCAAGGCGGTCTGGTGCCGGCACTTTGTGGGCAACGGCGGGGACTACTACTTCAAGGACTGGCACGCCGAGCGCGCCAACACCACCTCGCTGCTGCTGCAAAAGGGTGCCCATGACATTGACGTGATCCACTGGCTGGCCAGCGGCTACACCCGGCGCGTGTCCGCCATCGGCGACCTGGCCGTGTACGGGGACGTGAAGAGCCGGCGGGACAACTCGGACAGGCGCATGTGGGACTGGTTCTCGCTGGAGAACTGGCCGCCCACCGAACAGACAGACCTGAACCCCGTCATCGACGTCGAGGACATCTCCATGATGCAGATGGTCCTGGACAACGGCGCCCTGGCCTCCTACCAGCAGTGCCACTTCACGCCCGACTACTGGCGCAACTACACGGTCATTGGCACCAAGGGCCGCATCGAAAACTTTGGCGACAACCCCGGCGACAAGATCCATGTCTGGACGACTAGGTCCCAGGACGGCTTCGTGGAGCCCGACCAAAAGGTGGAGATCCGGGACGGTGACGGCGGCCACGGCGGTGCGGACCCGCTCCTGATCGCGGAGTTCCTGCGCTTTGCCCGCGACGGCGGCGCCACCGCAACTTCCCCGGTCGCGGCCAGAGAAGCCGTGGCCGCAGGCGTGCTTGCCGCCCAGTCGCTGCGCTCCGGCGGTGGCGCCCTGGAAGTGCCTGAACTGCCCGCGAAACTCGTGGAGTACTTCAAAGCCGGCCAGCCCGTCCGCACCGCCGTCTAACGCAAAGGCTTCGCCATCCATCCATCGCTGACCGCCACGTCCTGGGAGGATAGGATGCACTTCCACTGGGCAACGGGCTGCTGGGCGGGCTCCTGTGGGGTGAGGGAAATGTGCTGCGCCTTTCCCTGGACCGCGGTGACCTCTGGGATGAGCGCACCCATGGCGAACAGGAGTGGTGGAAAGAGCATCCATGGAACGGGGCCGGCGACGACCCCGATCCATGGGGCAAGTTCTACCGCGGCCTGACACCCACCAAGCCTCCGGCCGGACGCTTGGAACTTCGCTTGGAGCCCGGGCAGAGGCTGAAAGAATTCGAGCTGGACCTCGCCACCGCCCAAGGCACCGCCACAACAACTGCCGGGCAAGCGTCCATGCAACTTCCCGACGCGGGCATCCAACGCAACTTCCGGTTCAACCGTTACCTTTGCGGCGCCGGTTCGCGGAAGGGTGCCCCCGCCCAGGCCGATCCAGGGAGTGCGGACGGCGGCCTGCCCCCGTGGAAGGGCGATTGCCACAATGGCCTCAACGCAGCTGAGGTAGTCGGTATGCCAGGCGTCGGGGGATTTTGAGTCGGGGGAGTCCAACCTGGATTTTCTGTGGGAACCGGCCCCCGTATTCCGCCAGTTTGCTTGGGACTTTTAGGGCACGTCCGGGCTGGCCTCACCGGGGGGAATGTCCGGCAAAGGCCAGCCACTGGCCGGGTGGAGCCAGTATGCGATGTCGCCATCCATGGGCGCCTGGAACGGGCATAGGTTTTACCTGCACTGACGTTTTGCCCGTGGCTCGGAGATTCTGGCCAAACGCGCCTACCCCTGGTGTGCCGAAGTGGGACAACGCCTCCAAAGGCGACCAGTCCGGACTGAGACACTCGGCCTACACCCATCGGCCGTTCACCCTGGAAGGCAATTTCGCAGCGATGCAGGTGGTCCAGGAAATGCTGCTGCAAAGTTGGAGTCCGACGCCGGGCACACCGGAATCGGAGGTCCTGCGGATTTTCCCCGCCGTTCCAGCACAACGGGCCGGCGCCAGCTTCACCGAGCTGCGCGCGGCGGGCGGGTTCGGGGTTGCGGTCGGCAGGCAAGGCAACGTCACCACCTCGCTCACGGTTGTTGCCGGCCGGGACGGCACGGTGCGGATCCGGAACAACGTCGACGGCCGGGAGCCGAGCTGGTCCGTTGGCGGTGTTGTAAAAATAGGCCACGATTTCCACCTTGCGATGCTCCGCGGCGATGTGGCGACCGCATGAAGGGGCGCAGACCATGAATGCACTCCGGGATGACCTGGCCATGTCCGATTTGAAGGCCGGCCCGGCAGGCAGCGCGCACACGCCGGAGAACACAGGGACCGCGCCCACCCTCCGCAGCCGGCGCCAAACGGCGACGCGATGCCGGGACGTGACATGGCGCGCGGCGGTGGAGTCTTGGCAACATGGCGGTCGACTGGGTCTGAATGCCATCTCGGTCATGAAAATTTTCATTGTGTTATCGATATCATTTCTGTAATCTAGAGCGTACTTCACCCCGTTCCGGCCCTACCATCTCAGCTAGGTAACGTCATGTCACACTCAAATCACATGAAAATCACTCTCGCCGCAATCGCGGCCGCCGTGGCCCTTTCCGCCGCCCCTCTCTCCGGCATGTCCCCCGCAGTAGCGGCCACCTCGGCGCCTCCCGGTACGGTGATTCCGGAGAGCCAGTACTCCATTGCCAGCTTCGACTCCCAGTCGCCCGCATACCCGGCCCCACCGTCGCTTGACGGCACGGCCAAGGCGGCCATCGACGGGGACGTGAACACGGAATGGACTTCGCTGGCCACCGCGATGCCGCACTGGCTTGCCGTGGACCTTGGCGCTACATACAACGTGACTGGCCTCGAGTACTCGGTGAAGAACCAGTCAAATGGTCCCATCCAGAATTACAAGGTCTTCGCCACCAACAACGTCGCCACTGCCCAGTCCACCACCGGCGACTGGGGGCAGCCGGTGGCAACGGGCGCCTTTACCCAGCCAAACAGCAACACACAGGTACAGTCCGTCTCCTTCAACATGCCCGTCACCGCCCGTTTCATCAAACTGGAGGCTGACAGCACTGTCAGCGGCTCCAACTATGCCGCCATCTCCGAGATCAGTGCTTTCACATCCGGCGCGGCGGTGGCGCCTCCGCCATACGGCGTCACAGTGGGGACGTTGGGGCCATGGTCCAACCCGGACGACACGTCAGCGAGCCCCTTCATCGACAAGGACGGCACGTTCCACTACGAATCGGCACACTCGCTTTACGGCCTCACGGACTCGCGCAGTTGGTCCTTCAACACCGGTGACAACTTGGACACTGCTGTGCCCGACGCCGCCATCAACCAGGCGGTCAGCCCCACCAACCCTGCTGACAAGAACAGCGACACAACCGAGCGCTGCAACAACAGTCCCACAGGACTGACGGCCACATTTGCGCCAGCCGGTTCCAACTACGCCCAGCGCGACTACTGCGACCTGACCCAGCTCTGGGTCGACCCGGACACCGGGAACTGGTACGGGCTGGTCCACAACGAATTCACGCCGCAGCCGTTTGGCGACGGACTGCACTTCGACGCCATCGACTTCGCCGTCTCCGCCGACCAGGGCAAGACCTGGACCATCAAGAACCAGGTCATCACCACCCCTTTCAGCACCGTCAGGGGAGACACCTCCACGTTTCCGCAGCAGACCTACGACTACGGGGACGGCGACCCGCGCCTCTTCGTAGACACCGCCTCCGGCTATTTCTACATGTACTACGGCTCGCGGATCGTGGATAAGACCGGAAGCTGGGCGGCATTCTACGAACACGTAGCCCGCGCACCGATCGCTGACAAGATGGCCCCAGGATCGTGGAGCAAGTACTACGACGGCTCCTGGCAGCAGCCGGGACTAGGCGGCAAGGAGAGCAACCTGGTTCCCGTCAGCCCGGCCAACACCACCGGCTACACCCCCACGGCTAGCGAGTACAACCCGCTCATGCCCGGCACAGCGTCCGTGCAAATTGCAGCGGGCCTGATGCCGGCAACTTCGCCGCTGTTCGTCATGGATGTCACTTACGACGCCTACCTGGGCCTGTACATTGGCGAGCCGCAGAATCCTGACCAGAGCGGCAACGCCCCGCAACAGTATTACGCCACCAAGAGCCTGGCAACGCCCAAGTGGACCCTGCTGGGGGACACCGGGTCCTACACTACGGCCTCGTGGTACCGCTGGTTCATCGACCCTGCCAACGCCACGAGTTCGAACATCGTGGGCAAGTCCTTCCGCTCCTACTGCTCCTTCGGCTGCTCCAACGGATCCGCCAGCGAGTACGCGAACGTCACCATCGACCAGAACGCGGCCCCGCCGGCCCCCGTGATCGACACCAGCAAGAGCTACACGGTCACCAATGGCCTTGGCCTTGCCCTAGCCCAGCAGGGCGGTTCAAGCGCCACCAAGATCATTTCCAGCACCTCGGCCAAGGCATCGGCAGCGTGGACCTTCACCAGTAACGGCGATGGTTCCTACAGCCTCACCAATGCGGCAAGCGGCGATGCGCTCGGGGTCTCGAACGACACGGCAGGCCGCGCTTGGGGTACGAATCTCTCGGTCACTCCCACCGCCAAGCCAGGCCAGACGGCCCAGCAGTGGTTTGTCATCCCCGGAACCACACCGGACGGCACGGCAACGGGCAATTACCGTGTGGTTAACCGCTACAGCGGCCTGGTCATTTCGCTGCCGGCCGGCTCCGGGCAGGCCTTGACAACACCCTTCCGCAGTTGGACCGATTCCTCTGGCAGCACAGTGGGCAACGGAGCGCAGGCGGCCGCGCAAACCCTGACGTTGACCCCGCTCAACTAACGACGACGGCTGCTGGCCGAAAAAGACAGGCGCTGGGCGGTTCCCGGCGGTTGCTCCCGGGAGCCGTTTCCCTGTGCACCCCGCACCCTGTCAAGGCCGCTGCCATTGGACTATCCCCACGGGGAGTCGCACCATTGTGCCTTACCTTCAAGGTGCCTTCACGGGGCCTCGCCGCTCCTTCGCATCGCTCGTGCGCCTGGCCGGCGGTGCCGTGGAGACAGGGCCCGCGGACGTTATGGTTGAAGATACGGGCAATGCCATCACCGTTTCAGTCACCGCTCCGGGCGGAACTGTCCTTAGTGTGCGGCTCAACGCCTAAACTGCTGAGTGCTTGATACGCCCAGCTAGTGCACGTCTCAAACCTACGGACCCTATAAAGGAGATGCTTTCCAGCGATGGGCAAGCCAAATGTCATCTTGATCTGCGTCGATGAATGGCGGGGCGACTGCCTTTCAGCCGACGGCCATCCGTACGTGGAAACTCCCCACCTGGACGAGCTGGCGCGGGGCGGTGTCAGGTTTTCCAAGGGATATTCGGCCACGCCAACCTGTGTCCCGGCCCGTGTTGCACTCTTCACCGGCCAGTCGCAGGAGAAGCACGGCCGGGTCGGATACAACGAAGGCGTCCCCTTTGACGTGGCACACCCGGTGACCATCCAAGGAGAATTCAGGAAGGCCGGATACCACACCCAGGCCATTGGAAAGATGCATGTGTACCCGGAACGGTCGCGCATAGGGTTCGACGACGTCATCCTGCACGACGGGTTCCTCCACTACTCGCGGAAAAACTTCAAGCAAAACTTTGCCTTCTTCGACGACTATGTGCCGTGGCTGCGCCGCCAGCCCGGCAGCACCCCCGAAGGGGAGTACTTTGACAACGGGGTCAACTGCAACTCTGTCGTGGCCCGGCCGTGGGACAAGGCCGAACACCTGCACCCGAGCCACTGGATCGGCACCCAGGCGATCGATTGGATGTATCGGCGCGATCCCTCCAAGCCATTCTTTCTCTATCTTTCCTGGCACCGGCCGCATCCGCCCTACGACCCGCCCCAGTGGGCCTATGACCAGTACCTGGACATTGACCCCTACAAACCGGTCGAAGGTGACTGGGAACAGGACTGGGATGAGTTCCGCAAGGACGGCGACTACCAGGCGGCCTTCGGCGAGCTGCCTGACAGGACCGTCCACCGCGCCCGGGCCGGCTATTACGGCCTGATGGCCCAGATTGACCTGCAGATCAACCGGATCAGGGAATCCCTCGCGGACTTCGGCCTCGCCGAGGACACCATCATCGCCTTTACCTCCGACCATGGCGAAATGATGGGCGACCACCACATGTTCCGCAAGGCGCTGCCCTATGAAGGCTCGGCGCGCGTCCCCTTCATCATCGCCGATGCACCGTCCGCCAAGGACTCGGCCCGGGGCGCCGTCATGGACGACGTCGTTGAGCTCCGGGACATCATGCCCACCCTGCTTGACTTGGCCGGCGTGGACATTCCGGATTCGGTGGACGGCAAGTCGCTCGCGCCGCACGTTCGCGGCGAAGCGGCCGCCGGCCCGGTCAGGGACTGGCTGCACGGCGAGCACATTTATTTTTCCCAGAACATCCACTGGCTGACGGACGGCAGGATCAAATATGTGTGGGGTTCCGCCAAGGGCGTGGAGCAGCTCTTTGACCTGACAACGGATCCCGATGAATGCCGCAACCTGGCCCATGACGAGGCCTCTTCGCCGTTGCTGGAGCTTTGGCGGGCCAGAATGGTGGAGACCCTTGACGGCCGTGAGGAGGGCTTTGTGCAGGACGGAGAGCTGGTGACAGGCCGGCCTGTTGTCTCGATTCTGGCGCGCACGCGAGAGCGGATTGCCGCCGGGAAATAGCCGCCGTCGTGCTTGGTTTAGGCCAGGGCGCCCGTGGGGTCCCATGCCGGCAGCACGATGGGATTGGCCTGCAGCGCCTCCTGCAGCTCAGCAGACAACCGTGACTTGTCCACAACCACCTCGAAGACGTACTCATCGAACCAGTTGTCAGCCATGGTGTAGAAACCCTGGTCGCCGTTCTCGTCGCCCCAGCTGTTCTCGACCCGCCAGCGCCGGGCTTCGCCGTCGAGCACGTCAACGCCCGTCAGCAGCATGGCATGAGTCATGGCCGACTCACCAAAGCGGACCCGGGTCTCCTTGTCCATGGCCAGCTCGGCGCCGTACAGGCCCGCGTAGTCGTACAGCCGGGCATCCCAGATGCCGTCCTTGCGGACCATCTGCGGTCCCACATCGCAGCCAAACCAGACCGGCTGCCCGTCAAGGATGGCCTCCTTGGCCAGCCGCTTGGCCAGGGCGATGTCCACATTGAGGTACAGCACGGGCGCGGCGCCGACCACGTTGCCCAGGTGCTCCACCGTCAGAGTGCTGCCCTTGGGGTGCTCCGCGCGGGGATCGTCCACCAGGCAGACGTAGTCGTCCAGCGTGATGGTGGTGTACTTGGCGAGGAATTCCTGCGGAGTCAGCACGCCCTCGCGGTGAAAGGCCTTCTTGTCATCGGTGTACTCCCACTCAAAGGACGACGGCGGCGTGCCCAGGTGGAGCGTGAGGATCCGGTGCACTTCGGCGATGATCCGCTCCCGGGCCTGCCCTTCCGCGGCGGTGTCGCCGGCGCTGCGGAGGGCCCGCAGCTCATGGGCACCCCGCCGCAGCAGGGAGCAGAGCACGGCGTTCATCCGGCCCGTGTTGGAGGAAGATTCGGTCTCCGGCATGGCGGCCTTGGGTACGGCGCCGTACTTGCGGAAAACGTTGACGGCCATGTCCCACTGGCCGCCGTCGCCCATCAAGGTCTGCAACAGGTAGGAGACCAGCCGGTCGTCCTCGGGGCGTTCGGCCGTGTCCAGGATGGACTGCAGGAAGTAGTTGGCCCGCTCCAGCTTGTCGAAGTACATGGCGTAGTTCTGCGAAAACTCGAACTCCTTGACGTCCAGCACTTCCTTGGCGCCTGCGCGCAGCAGGTTCAGTGCCGCAAAGAGCCAGCAGCGCCCGGACTTCTTCTGGTTCGTCACCTTCCAGTCGTCAATGCGGTTCGAGACGGTGGTGGACAGTGCCGTGGCGAGCTGGTGGTCGATGGCGAGCTCGTCAACGCTGACCCTCGCGATGGCGTTTTGGGTGCGCTTCAAGACAGGGTCGGCGGCGAACGCGCTGTTCATGCCGGCCAGCTGTTCGGCGGTCAGGGGGACAGTGGGCACTTGTGTGATGGTGGTCATGTATTCCGTTTTATCCCGAATCGGGGAGCGTGGCAAACAGTGGATAAAAATGACCCAAAACAATCACGAACACTCAGCGAGCCAGCTCTGCCATGACCTGCTGCAGGGCCTGCGCCACCAGCGTGACCGAGGCGCGCTTGAGGTTTTCCGGCCGGACCAGCAGGTCGATCCGGCGGCGGGTACTGATGCCCGTCAGGGGCCGCAGCACCACGCCCGGGTTCAGGGCAGGGCTGGCCGTATAGCGGGGGAGCAGGCCGATCACGTCACCTGTGGACACCAGCGCCGCCGCCGTCGAATAGTCGTTGATCCGGTGGACCACGTTGACGGGCCGGCTGGCGACGGCGCCGATGGCCGTCAGCACGTCCGCCGGCGAGTACCCGCTGCGGCTGGCCACCCACGGGTACGCCACCACGTCCTCGGGGGACAGGGAGGCCTTGGCTGCCAGCGGGTGGCCCGCGGCCACGGCAATGTCCAGCGGCTCGTGGGCCAGCGGGATGACGCGCACCCGAGACTCCGGCCAGGCCGGGCTGTGGTCCATGCGGTGGGCCAGGACCAGGTCGTAGCGCGCGGTCAACGCGGGGAAGTCGTGCTGGGCCACGTCCTCATCCGACAGCCGGACCCGGGGAACGCCGACGGCGGCACCCGCCCAACCCGGCCCACCCGTCAAACCGATTCCGCCCGCCAAACCCGCCGAACCCGCTAGGCCCGCGCCCAAGCCGGGACCGCCCGCCAGACCTTGCCCGCCGCCGTCGTCCGCCAGGGGCGTTTCCCGCATGCCAGCGTCGCGGCGCAGGGAAGCCAGCCGGCGGACCAGCGGGGCGAAGAGCGCCTGACCGGCGCTGTGGAAGCCGCTGACGGTGACGGTGCCGCGGGCGTCGTGCTGGTAGGCGCCGATGGCGGCCTTCGCCGTGGCCATGGCGTTGATGACCTCCGCGCCGGCATCGGCCAGCACCTGCCCGGCCTCCGTGAGCACCAGGTTCCGGCCGTCCTTGCGCGTGAGCGGGGTGTCCACCTGGCGCTGGAGCAGGGAAATCTGCTGGGACACGGCGGAGGGCGTCACGGACAGGGTTTCCGCCACTGCCTTGACGCTGCCAAGCTCGCCGAGCTCGCGCAGCATCTGCAGTTGATGTAATTCCACGCCGCCAGCGTACCATTTAGCGTTCACTAAATCGATGATGGAGCAAAATTCGATTGTGCTAAATGGTTGCCGGGGCTGTAATGGATACAGTCAACCACCAAAACAGGAAAGTCGCCCATGAAAGCTCTGTACAAGTCCGGCGCGCACGCAGGATTCGAACTCGTCGACCGCCCCGAGCCGGAAACCGGCATCCGCGAGGTCAAAATCAAGGTGGCCGCCACGGGCCTGTGCGGCACCGACCTGCACATCCTGGCATGGGACGCCTGGGCTGCAGCCAACATCGAGGCCCCGCTCATTGCAGGCCACGAATTCTACGGCGAAGTGGTGGAAGTGGGCGCGGACGTCCATGACGTCAAGGTGGGCGACAAGGTCTCCGGCGAGGGCCACGTGGTCTGCGGCATGTGCCGGAACTGCCGCGCCGGCCGCCGCCACATGTGCATCAACACCATCTCCGTCGGCGTGCAGCGGGACGGCGCCTTCGCCGAATACGTGGTGATCCCCGAATCCAACGTCTGGGTCCACCACGACCCCTCCATCACCCCCGAATTGGGCGCCATCTTCGATCCCCTCGGCAACGCCGTCCACACCGCCCTCAGCTACGGCCTGGTCGGGGAGGACGTGCTCATCACCGGAGCCGGACCCATCGGCCTCATGGCCGTGGCCGTTGCCCGCCACGCCGGCGCCCGCAAGATCGCCATCACCGACATCTCCGAGCCGCGCCTGGCCATGGCCGCCTCCATGGGCGCCGACCTGGCCGTCAACGTCGCCACCACCCGCCTCAAGGACGCCCAGCGCGAGCTCGGCATGCGCGAGGGGTTCGACGTCGGCCTGGAAATGTCCGGCCACCGCACCGCCCTGCCGGAAATGATCGACAACATGAACCACGGTGGCCGCATCGCCATGTTGGGCCTGCCGAGCGAGTCCATCGACATCAACTGGGGCAAAGTGGTCACGCACATGCTCACGCTCAAGGGCATCTACGGCCGCGAAATGTTCGAGACCTGGTACGCCATGTCCGCCATGCTCTCCTCCAACCCCGTGCTGCGCACCGCCGTGGCCTCCGTGGTCACCGACCGCCTGCCCGCCACCGAATGGGAACAGGCCTTTGAGATCGCCAAGTCCGGCCGCGGTGGCAAAGTGGTCCTTGACTGGTCCGTCTTTTCCTAGCCACCCGCCTTTCTAGCCACCCGGCGAGGACGACGGCGGAACCCGCCTTCCGCCGTCGTCCTCCTTCCGCCCCTCCCACCCACCAGGAGTCCCGATGTACACCTCCATGAAGGGCCAGCTCGCCGCCGAGCTCGCCGACATCCGCACCGCCGGGCTGTTCAAGACCGAACGCCGGATCACCTCCGCCCAGTCCAGCCACGTGACGGCCGGCCCCCTGGATGGCGCAGCGGCCCCCGTGCTGAACTTTTGCGCCAACAACTACCTGGGCCTGGCCGACCACCCCCAGATCATCGCGGCCGCCAAGTCCGCCATGGACAGCCACGGCTTCGGCATGGCCAGCGTCCGGTTCATCTGCGGCACGCAGGACCTGCACCTGGAACTGGAGGCTGCGGTCTCGATATTCCTCGGCACGGAGGACACCATCCTGTTCTCCTCCTGCTTCGACGCGAACGGCGGCGTGTTTGAATCGCTGTTCGGCGCGGAGGACGCCATCATTTCCGACGCCCTGAACCACGCCTCCATCATTGACGGCATCCGCCTGTCCAAGGCCGCGCGCTTCCGCTACGCCAACCAGGACATGGCGGACCTTGAGGTCCAGCTGCAGGCTGCCGCTGCCATGAACGACGGCGGCGGGGCCCGTCGGACCATCATCGTCACCGACGGCGTGTTCTCCATGGACGGCTTCCTGGCGCCCTTGGAAGCCATCTGCGACCTCGCCGACAAGTACGGCGCGCTGGTCATGGTCGACGACTCGCACGCAGTGGGATTCATGGGAGCCACGGGGGCCGGAACCCCGGAGCATGCCGGCGTCTCCGACCGTGTCGACATCTACACCGGCACCTTCGGCAAGGCCCTGGGCGGCGCGTCCGGCGGCTACGTCTCCGGCCGCGGCGAAATCGTTGCCATGCTGCGCCAAAAGGCACGCCCGTACCTGTTCTCCAATTCGCTGGCCCCGGCCATAGTCGCCGCCACGCTCAAGGCCCTGGAGCTGGTGGCCGGCTCCGCCGAACTGCGCACGCGCCTGTTCGAGAACGCCGCGCTGTTCCGCCGCCGCATGTCCGAGGAAGGCTTCGAGCTGCTCCCCGGAGAGCACGCCATAGTCCCCGTCATGTTCGGCGACGCCATGGAGGCAGCCCGCGTGGCCGACTCCATGCTGGCGCACGGCGTGTACGTCACGGCCTTCAGCTTCCCCGTGGTGCCGCGCGGCGCCGCCCGGATCCGGGTCCAGCTCTCCGCCGCCCACAGCGCGGACGACGTCGAAGCGTGCGTCAGCGCGTTCGTTGCCGCCCGCGGCGGGGCCAGCTAGCCGCTTCCACCGGGGCGTCGCTTGAATCCGGGGTGAATCCGGCCTGACTTCAGTTGACTTCACCTCACTCCGCCCGTGCTCCGGCTATGCGCGGGCGTCGGGAGTCCCCACCGGGCAGTTAAGCTGGAACCCATGGAGATCAGGCAGTGCACGGACAAGGACTGGCCCGCCATTTTCGGGTTCTACAGTGCCACCATGAAGGATGGCCGCAGCTACGCCTTTCCCGAGGGCCAGGGGCTCGAGGAGGCCCGGCCATGGTGGATGGAGCAACCGCCCGGGCAGACGGTGGCGGCCGTCGCCGCAGGGGAGATCGTCGGCTCGGCCAAAATGGGCCCCAACCGGCCAGGGCGCGGAGGGCACATTGCCACGGCCTCCTTCCTGGTGGATCCACGGCACCAGGACCAGGGTGTGGGACGGGCCCTGGGCGAGTATGTGCTCGGCTGGGCGCGCAGCGAGGGCTACCGTGGCATCCAGTTCAATGCCGTTGTTGAGACCAACCTGCCGGCCGTCCACTTGTGGCAGTCAATCGGCTTCCAAATCATCGGGACGGTCCCAGGCGCCTTTGACCATCCGGAACACGGACTAGTGGGCCTGCACGTGATGTTCCAGGAACTCTAGCGACGGTCCCGCCGCAAGGGAGATCGCAGTAGTTGGACGGAAATCGTCGCTTTTGCCTGGACTCGGTCCAACTGCTGCGCCATCGATCCGGGGCCCCATTTTTGTGCACGGACGCTGCTGTGCCACGATGGCGCTATGGATTGTGACGTACTCATAGTTGGCGGCGGCGTTGCCGGGCTCTCCCTTGCCTGGCGGCTGTCCCCGTCCCGTTCGGTGGTGCTGGTGGAGGCGGAGGGTTCATTGGCGTACCACACCTCATCGCGCTCGGCCCGCCAGATGCAGCCCAGCTACGGACCGGCGGCCATCCAGGAGCTGACCCGCCGGAGCATTGCCATGGTGGAGGGAATCTCCGAACGGCTCCCTGCGCCCATCATGGTGCCGCGTGCCATGCTGACGCTGGGAACCGAAACGGAGGTGGCCGCCCTGGTTGCGGCCAATGCGAACCTGGAATCGCTCACGCATAGCGAAACCATGGAGCGCAGCCCCGACCTGCGCCCCGAAACGTTTGAGGCGTCGGCGCTGGACGGCACGGCCATGGAAGTGGACGTGCCCGCGCTGCTGGAGTTTTACCGCCGGCAGGCTATCGGCACGGGCGCCATGGTGCTGACCGGTGCGCCTGTCACCGCCGTCGAAGTGGTTGCCTCCGAGCCGGCCGGGGGGACGGACGCGGAGGGCGCCGGCGCGGAAGACCTGCCCACCCGCTTCCACGTCACCGCGGGCCGGCACTCCATCACGGCCGGGACCGTGGTGGACGCCGCCGGCGCCTGGGCGGACGTGGTGGCAGCCCAGTTCGGCGCCCGCCCGCGGGGATTGCAGCCGCACCGGCGCAGCGTGGCCATCGTTTCCACGGAACACCCGGTGGACCCGTCCGGGCCCATGGTGGAGCCGGCGGACGAATCGTTCTACTACCGCCCCGACGGCACCCACCTGCTCATCTCGCCCTGCGAGTCCGTCCCCGCTGAGCCAGGTGATGCGCAGGTGGTGGATGAGGACATCGCCGAGCTCATCCACCGCATCGGCGAGGTCACCACGGTGGGGATCACCGGCGTCGAACGGTCCTGGACGGGACTGCGCACCCAGCCGGCGGACGGCCTGCCCGTGGTGGGCTTCGACGCGGACGTGCCCAACCTTTTCTGGCTGGCCGGGCAGGGCGGCTACGGCATCCAGACCTCCGCGGCCCTCGCCACGCTGGCCGCCGGGCTGCTGACCGGAACACTGCCGGACGACGACGGCTGGCTGGCCGGCGCGCTCAGCCCCCAGCGTGCGGGGCTGGGATAGCGGCAGTTCCGTTGCTTGGGTTCTGAGGGCTGTTCTCCCTGCCGTGGTGCTGATGCGCCGCGAAGACTACGCTTTGGGGCATGGGACGGTCGACGGAGTTTGGCAACTACACCGACAGGGCTGTGCGGGTTGTGGTCCTGGCTCAGGAGAATGCAAGGTTTATGTGTGACCGGTACATCGGTCCCGAGCATCTATTATTGGGGCTTTTGCACGCTGAACCGGACGCGGTGCAGACAGTGCTGGGGGTCTGGCCCGATGACGTGCGTGAGGCGATAATGCGTTTCGCCGCCCCTGGTCCGCTGGACACCTCAGCATCATTCCCGTTCACCCCCGGGGCTTTGGACGCCCTCAAGGCCGCGCAGCGCGCCTCGCGGGAGTTTCATTCGGAACACGTCGGGATCAAGCACCTGTTGTTCGGGGTGCTGAGTGTCCATGGCGACCGCCTGGATCAGGCGCTGGCCGATGCAGGTGCGGATCGGGGCAGTGCGCAAACGCGTGTAATGGCGGCGCTTACGCGGGGGCGATCGGCTGGTCAAGGCGGGGCAACAGGCAGCGATACCCCGCCGACGCCCGGCTGAGCTGATCACGATGGGCCCCGAGCTACCCGAGATGGTCGCCGCCGGCTGCGCGGCCGGCAGCCCGAACTCCAGCCCCGCTCAGCTGGCGGCACCGGAGACCATGACGCCCACGCCGAGGGCCGTGATGATGCCGCTGCTGGCCCGTTCCAGGCCGGTTTTGACCTTGGGCCGGCGCAGCCACTTCATGGCCTTGTACGCGACGGCGGCCACGGCTGCGAGGTAGGCGAAGGCGATGGCTGCCTCCAGCACGCCCAGGACCATGGCCGTGGCTAGTGTGTTTCCGCCGTGCGGGATGAACTGGGGCACCACGGCAAGGTAGAACAAGCCAACTTTGGGGTTGAGCAGGGTGGACAGGGCGCCCGCCGCAAAGCCGGCCCAGCGGCTGTAGGGGCGTTCCGGCGCAGGTGCCTCGGGCCCTTCCGCCAGGCCCGCCTTCGCGGCCTTCCGGGTTTTCAGGAAGGAGGAGACGCCCAGGTAGACCAGGTAGATGCCACCGGCAATTTTCACCCAGCGGAACACTTCGGCAGACTGCTCCACGATGGCCGCGAGCCCCACGCCCACCAGGGCGGCCCAGGCCACGGAAGCTGCTGCGGAACCCGCCGCGGCGGCGACACCCGCACTGGCACGGCCCAGGGCAATGCGCAGCACCAGGAAGGTGTCCGGCCCGGGCGTGACGGAAAGCAGCAGGCACAGGCCTGCGAACGCCAGCAGCGAAAGAATGGTCATGGGTGCAATTCTCCGGCACCCCGGGTCGCGCGTGCAACGGGGAGCAGCAAGCTGTTCGCCGCAGGGCCCGGCCGCCGGTGCGGCGCTGCCGTTGCGTCAGCATTACCCCAGCGTTGCCCCAGCGTTTCGAAGGCTCGTTGCGCTGGCTCGTTGCGCCCGTCTAGCTGGTGGCCCCGGAGGCAGCCACGCCCACGCCCAGCACTGCCAGCACGGCGCTGCTGCCGCGCTCAATGGCCTTGTTGACCTTGGGCTTGCGCAGCCACTTCATGGCCTTGTAGGACAGGATGGCAATGGTGGTCAGGTACAGCGTCCCGATAATGCACAGGGTGACGCCCAGGATCATCGCCATGCCCAGTGTGTTGCCGTTGTGCGGGATGAACTGGGGCACCACGGCCAGGTAAAACAGGCCCACCTTGGGATTGAGCAGGGTGGACAGCAGGCCCGAGCCGTAGGCTGCCCGCTTGGAATACGGCAGCGGTTCCTGACCGCCGTCGGCCGCCATGCCTTCCTTGGCGGCCTTGCGGGCCTTCAAAAATGAAGAGACGCCCAGGTACAGCAGGTAAAGCCCGCCGGCAATCTTGATCCAGCGGAACACCTCGGCGGACTGCTCCAAAATGGCGGCCAGGCCCAGGCCCACCAGGGCGGCCCAGACCAGCGTGCCCGTGCCCGAGCCAAGCCCGGCGGCGATTCCAGAGCGGACATTGCTGAGGGAAATGCGCAGTACCAAGAAGGTGTCCGGGCCGGGGATGAGGGCCAGCATGAGGCAGAGGCCAGCAAAGCCAATGAGGGAAACCAGGGTCATGGATTCCATTCTCCGGCATCGCCGGGGTGCGCGCGAACACGGGGAGCCGAGCGAAAGCTTTGTTGTCTGCGATGCCAGACGCGGCCCGCCGGACTCAAGCGCAGGCCGGCCAGCCGCCGTCGTACGCTAAGGGCATGAGCGAACTAATCACCAACATCGGCGAACTGATGACCCAGGACGGAGAACTCGGCACGCTGCGCAATGCCGCCGTGGTGCTGGAGGGGGAGCGGATCGCCTGGATTGGCGACGCCGGGAACGCGCCCGCCGCCGACACCGCCACCGACGCGCAGGGCCGGGCCGTGCTGCCGGGGTGGGTGGACTCGCACACGCACCTGATTTTTGCGGGCGACCGCACTGCCGAGTTTGAGGCGCGGATGGCCGGGGAGAGCTACAGCGCCGGCGGGATCGCGGTGTCCATGAATGCCACGCGGGCCGCGAGCGACTACGAGCTCACGCGGATGGCGCTGGGCCGGGTGTCGGAGGCGGCGTCGCAGGGCACCACCTATCTGGAGACCAAGACAGGATACGGGCTGGACGTGGAGCATGAGGCCCGCAGCGCCCGCATCGCCTCCACCGTGGCCGACGAGGTCACCTACCTCGGCGCCCACCTGGTCCCGGCCGGCATGGACGCCGGTGCCTACACGGAGCTGGTCTGCGGGGAGATGCTGGGCGCTGTGCGGCCATATGTGTCCTGGGCCGACGTTTTTTGCGAGACCGGCGCGTTCACGCCGGAGCAGTCCCGGGCCGTGCTTACGGCGTGCCGCGAGGCCGGGCTGGGCCTGCGCGTGCACGGCAACCAGCTGGGCCCTGGCGCAGGGACGGCGCTCGCCGTGGAGTTTGGCGCGGCCAGCGTGGACCACGTGAACTTTCTGGCGGACAGCGACTTTGACCTCCTGGCGCAGTCGTGGTCCGGCTGGGACGGCGGTGCGGGTGAGCGGGGGACCGTTGCCACGGTGCTGCCGGCATGCGACCTGTCCACGCGCCAGCCCCTGGCCCCCGCTCGGCGGCTGCTGGATGCCGGCGTGCA
Organism: Arthrobacter silviterrae; assembly: GCF_011045165.1. GTDB lineage: Bacteria > Actinomycetota > Actinomycetes > Actinomycetales > Micrococcaceae > Specibacter > Specibacter silviterrae. The sequence continues at coordinate 214,905 of NZ_JAAKZI010000001.1, read as the reverse complement.
GCTGGCCATTGCCTCCAACTGCAATCCGGGCACCTCCTACACTTCGTCCGTTGCGTTCTGCGTGACCACGGCGGTGCTGCAGATGGGGCTCTCCGTGCACGAGGCTGTCCGGGCGGCGACCTGGGGCGGCGCGCTGGCCTTGGGCCGCGAAACGGGCACCGACGAGGACGGAAAGCGGGCGGTGGGGTCCATCGCCGTCGGGCACCGCGCCGACCTCCACATGCTCAACGCGCCCTCCGCCACCCATCTGGCGTACCGCCCGGGCATGCCGCTCACGCACCAGGTGTGGCGCGCCGGAGTCGTCGTCTAACCCCTTCGTTGAGATTCGAGATCACCACGCCTCCCCCCCGTTGAGATTCGAGATAACCACCGCTCATCCGCCATGGCGGAGGTGGTGATCTCCAACCTCAACGGCCGGGGAGGTGGTGATCTCCAACCTCGACGGCGAAGGCCCCGGCGGTTGGCCTGTCGAGTTCCGTAAAAACCGGGTTTCGACAAGCCAACCGCCGGGGCCTTGTGGGCTCGACGAGCGGGTCAGGCTACGGTGTGCACGCCGTGTCTGCCGGGCGCGTGGCCGGTGCGAAGCCGGTCAGCGCGGAGCCGCCGGTGCCATAGACGCGCATCTCGGCGGCCGAAGCGAACTGCAATCCGTTGAGGGCGCTGTTGGCTTGGAACTTCACAAACTTGGCCTGGACAGCCGGGAACGCGATGAACTGCATTCCCGTCGCGTCCACCAGATTGCCCGTGGCCGCCTGGGTCCACGTGGCGCCGTCCATCGAGGTGAAGATGGTGTAGTTCTTCACCTTGCCATTCTGCCCGCCGGACTGGCGGTCCTGGTAGCCGAAGCCGCTGACGGTGTATTCACCGTGGAGGTCCAGCTGCACCCAGTGCGGGTAGTTCGTGATGGTTGGATTCCATTCGGTGTGCCAGATGGTGCTGGCATCGCCGTCCAGGACGTTGGCGACGGGCCCTGCGCCAGGTCCAGTCGTCATGTTTTCCGAGTCCGCAGTCGCCGTCATACTCGATGTCGGCACCATCGCCCGGGTGGCGACGGCCAGGTTGGAATCCGAATCCACTGTCTTCGTGACGCAGTCATTGAAGTACGTTGCCGAAGGGTGGATTGCCGCCGTTGTGCCCGCGGCGCCGGCCGGCGTGGTGATGATCCACGTGGTCGTGGCCGTGGCGCCCGGCTTGACGGTGCCCACCAGGTTTCCGCCAGCGGTGGCCACCTGGGCGCTCCAGCCGGCGGGCAGCGTGCCCAGCGACATGGCGACGTTCGTGGCATCCGTGGTCTCGTTGTTGGTGAACGTTGTCACGAAGCTGTTCGTGGTGCCGGGATTCAGGTCCGCGTTGGCGGGCCCTGCCACGGAAGCGCAGGCGGCGCCGCCGCTGACGGCGCCGAGGTCCGTGACGGTGAAGTCGTCCAGGATGAAGTCGGTGCCGTTGGCCCCGCCGGTCTTGCGCAGGCCCACCCAGTTGTCGCCGCAGCCTGCCGTGAACGTCCGCGAGTACGTTGCGGTGTCCAGGGCCGGGGCCATGGTTTCGTCCTTGAGGTCCTTGGACGTCAGTTTGCCGTTGGCAACGGTGTCCGCGCCCGTGACCCACTGCCACTGCCCGGCCACGTTCGTCTGGTACTTGAACGATACCGTATAGGAATGCCCGGCCGTGAACGGCACCGTGGCCGGCACCGTGCGGTACACCAGGCCGGTGTTTTCCTCGTGCGCCTTCAGCGAGTGGTCCCCGTTCAGCACGTCATCGACGGCCTGCCCGTTCAGTGAACCGGAGTTGTACGGGCTGTACGTGTTCTTCCAGGTCTTCTGCGTGTACGGTGCATGGAGGTCGCTGATGCTGGTGCGCGGGTCTGTCGATCCGCCGGCGTCGCCCTTCACAAACGGGCCCCAGCCGGGCTGGTTGCCCTCAAAGTTGGCGCTGGCCACCAGCGTGCCCGGGCTGCCCGGAGGCACGGCCACCGGCGTGGTGGTGTCCTCCATGATGCGCACGTCGTCCAAGGTCACGGCCGCGGCACCGGCCACGGCGCTGATGGACACGTCCACCTTGTGGTTGACGGGTGCGGTGAACTGCACCGAGGCCCGCTGCGAGTACGTGCCCTGCTTGGCATCGGCCGCCACCATGTTCTGCTGCGGGGTGATGTCAAAGGTGTTGGCGGCGCTCAGGCCGGTCCCGGCCACCCCCAGCGTGACGGCGCGGCGGCTGCCCGCGGCGATCTCCACGTTGGCGCTCAGCGTGTACTTCTTGCCCGCCTCCAGCTTCTTCACGGACTGGGAGATGGACGACGCCGAGTTCCCCAGCACCGCAACATTGTCACCTGTCGCTGTGCGTGCGGTGGCGGCGCCGCCGGTCGGGTTCCAGGCATCGAGGTTGCCGGCGTTGAAGCCCGGGTCAACCAGCAGGGAGCCGTCGCCGTAGTTGGCGGTCTTGTTCACGGGCTGGTCGCCGTTCGGGGCAAGGATGTACGGGACGCCCTTGTCTCCGGTGAGCGTCACGGTGCCGTTGCTGTTGATGACGTCGGCCACCTTGGTGCGGCCCTGGTCGGTGAGCTTGTACAGCGTGAAGTTGCGCTTGTTCGCGAACTGGCTGGTCAGCGTGAACGTGGTGGTGCCGCCGGCTGCCGAGTAGAAGTACATCTTGTCGGCGTGCAGTGGCGAGGTGGTCTGGCTGTTGTCCACGGCGTCCTGCCACGGCAGCAGGTAGGTGCCGCCGTCGAGCACCACGGCGTTGCCCATGGTGATCTGGCGCTGGCCGTTGACCATCTTGATGGCGACCCCGTCAGTGAGCGTGGCGGACTTGCCAAAGTCCCAGTTGGTCACGTCAAAGTGCTGGATGAACTTGGTGGGCAGGTTGTTCACAAAGATGTTGTTGTAGAAGTTGTTCCAGTTGTCCTGGCCCGTCCAGCCCTCAAAGTCCTTCAGCTGCGCGCCGCCCAGCAGCGGGTCCGTGTTCCAGACATCGCGCTGGGTGTTGGCAATGAAGCGGACAATGTTGGAGTTGATGCCCTTGTTCGTGGCACCGCCGTAGTTCTTGTCATTGGCCCAGTGCGACCAGATGGAGTTGCCCTCGAACTTGTACGCCCATTCCGTGGCCACCTCGAAGCCCATCTTGTGCAGCTGCGTGGCGAGCTGGTCAGAGAGCCATCCGCTGGAGTAGTAGGCGTCAATGTAGACGGTCTTGATGCCGGGGGCTTCCTTGCGGAGCTCGGCGAAGCGGTCCAGGATGGCGCCCGTGCCAAGGTCGTTGCGCTGGTCGATGTGGTACGACTGGTTCAGCCAGTCCCAGCCGTTGACCTGGCCGGAAATCATGCCGGAGCTGAAGCTCTTGGCCTGCGGGTACGCTTCCGTGACGTTAACGTGCACGGCCATGTCGGCGTTGTACGCGGCGCCGGAGGAGGCGAGCGTGTTCAGGTCCGCGAGGCCGCCGGCCCGGGTGTTGTAGTCTCCGCCGTAGTCCGGGTGGCCGGAGTCGTGGCCTTCATTGGCGTAGCCCTTTTCCAGGACCCACTGGCCCAGGTCGTCGGTGGACTGGGAAATCCGCTTGACGTTGTCCAGGGTCTTCAGGAAGGGGTTGGTGGCCTGCGAGGCAAAGTTGAACGGGATGTGCTGGACCACGCGCTCGGGGACGCGGGCGGCGCCGGCCGGTGCGGTCATCGCGTTGCGGTAGGCAATGGCGCCGTCCTCCCACGTGACATTGCCGTCATTGTTGGCATCCGCGGAAAGCACCACTGTGGTCTTGGGCAGCGTGTAGAACTGCACGCGCGGATCGGTGGCGCCCTTGGCTGCGTAGGTGTAGTTACCCACGGAGAGTTCGGCCCGCTTGGCGCCGTTGCCGGCGTCGATAATCCGTGACTGCAGGCGGGTGTTCCAGTTGGTGCCGGAATCCTGGGCGGCATCGTCCGTGGCGTTCGTCATCAGTCCGGCGGAGAGCTGGGAGTTGCTGACAAAGCCGTAGGGGGTGCCGACGTCGGACTTGTCCGCCTTGGTGGCGGCGGTGACGGCGGTGAACTGGTCGGCCGTGGTGGTGGAGTCGGTGGAGATCTTCGTCCGGGCCAGCTGGGAGTGCGGGTCGCCGGAGTCCACGGACACGAGCGACTGGTTGGGGATGGCGAGCTGGTCCACGGTGGCCGCGGCGCTGCCGGAAATCTTGGTGACAGCGAATTCCACGGTGTTCGCCGCGGTGGCGGTCAGCGAGGACTCAATGGTCAGGTTGGGGAAGTCAGCAAACGTTGAACTGTACGTGGCCGTGGCCCCGCTGGCCGTCATGGTGGTGGTGGCCGCGTAGTTCTTGCCGTTCAGGGAAAAATTGCTGAGCTTGTCCGCCTGGCCGGCCAGCGACTTCCCGTCCAGCGAGTAGGAGATGACCTGGGGGAATTCCTTCCCGACGGCGACGTCCAGCCCCTTGCCATTGCTGATGGTGACGGGCGTGGCCGGATCCGCGGGCGGGGCCGGGGGCACAGGCGCAGGGGTGGTGTCCCCCGTGGCCCTGACGCGCAGCTCCGAGGCGGAGACATTGTTGCTGCCGTTGATGGTGCTGTCCGCCTCAAACTTTACGTAGCGGGCCTTGACCGGGCTGTCGAAGAGGATGGTCTGGACCTGGGTGTTGGAGGTGGGCTGGACCAGGGAGCCCTTGGCCACGGGAGCGCCCCAGTTGCCGGCCGGGTTGTTGGCCACGGCGGCGTCATTCGTGGCGAAGACCTGGTAGTTCTTGACGGGGCCGTTGGACTGGTTCTTGACGGAGTAGTCGAGGCCCGTCAGGGTGAAGGAGCCGCCCACGTCCCAGGAGATCCAGTGGGGCAGCGGGGCGGCCACGCCCACGCCGTTGACCACCGTGTAGGCCACCGTCCACTGCGAGGAGTAGTCGTTGTCGAACGCGCCGGCGGCGGTCCCGTCCAGTGCCGGCGGGGCCGGGTAGGCGGGGGACTGGGAATCAGCGCCGATCAGCGTGTACTGGGAGGGGGAAATGGGCACGCCGGAGCTGTCCGGGGCGGCCTGGGCGGCGGCCCCAATGCCGACGCTCAGGGAAGCCAGCAGTGCCAGCGTGGCCGCGGCGGCGGTGGCGCGGTGCAGCGTCAGGCGAAGATGCGGCGGCGGGGCCGTCGTCTTGCAGGGTTGCGGGGATTTCACGTGGTTGTCCTTTGCGGGAAGGTAATTGCAAGGGTGCCCCGGACTGCTGCCTGGGACGGGGTGCCCGGGCTGCCATCCTGGCCGGGGTTGCCGGTCCGGGTGGCAGCCCGAAGCATTGTTATGCATAACAGCGTCGAGTATTCCACGGTTGTGGCGTGGATTACAAGATCGGGATTTTCGCGCCGTGACGCTTGCGGGGCAGTGTTTCCTCACGATCCCATGGCGTTAACATGATTGTTTATCTATTGTTTTAATCATCAATGATCATTTCATGGTAGGCTGGGGAGCATACAATGCATCTAGCGGGCAAGTCCGGGGCCGCCCATTGCCTCCGGGGCCCGCCACTTCAAGGAGTACGCAGAACATGAGTGAAAACACCGCCCTTGGCCCGTTCATGGAAGCCGAACTGACCAGCCAGCCGGAGGTTTGGGTCAGGGCCATCGCGCAGGCCCAGACGGAAACGCTGCTGCCCGCGGACGGCGAGCGCGTTGCCGTGATTGGCTGCGGCACCTCCTGGTTTATGGCACAAAGTTACGCTGCCGCCCGGGAAACTGCCGGCAAGGGCGTCACGGATGCCTTCGCCGCCTCGGAGGCCTTCCTCGGTGAAGCCCGCGGCTACGACGCCGTCATTGCGATCACCCGCTCCGGCACCACCACCGAGGTGCTGGAAATCCTGACGGCCATCAAGGGCACCATCCGCACCGTGGCACTGGTGGGCGACACCACCTCGCCGATCATGACGCTGGCCGACGCCGTCGTCGAGCTTCCCTACGCCGATGAGAAGTCCGTGGTGCAGACCCGCTTCGCCACCACCGCCCTGGCCTACCTGCTCACCAGCGTCGGCGTGGACCTCACCGCCGCCATCGAGGACGCCAAGACGGCCGTAACGGCCCCCGTGGAGCAGGAGCTCATCGACGCCGAGCAGTTCACCTTCCTCGGCACCAACTGGACTGTGGGCCTGGCCCATGAGGCCGGTCTGAAAATGCGGGAGGCTGTGCAGGGCTGGACGGAATCCTACCCCGCCAAGGAATACCGCCACGGACCCATCTCCATTGCCGCCCCGAACCGTGTCACCTGGATGTTTGGAGAGCAGCCCGAGGGCCTGGATGCGGACATGGCCAAGACCGGTGCGCTGTACCTCAACCGCAGCGTGCACCCGCTGGCGGAGCTGGCCCGCGTGCACCGCGTCACCCTGGAACGTGCCCGTGCCCGCGGCATGAACCCCGACCTGCCGCGCAACCTGACCCGCTCCGTCATCCTGTCCGGGCAGGCCTAAGGCCTTGGTGCGGGGACCGGGGGCCGGGGGCCGGGCGGGTACCGTCCCGGCCAGCGCCGTGCTGGCCTTTGACGTGGGCGGCACTGACATGAAGGTGGGCCTGGTGCGCGGGGAACCGGGCATCTCCAACCACGACGTCGAAGACCTCCAGCGCCACCCCACCCCGCTCGACGGCGGCCGGTCAGGTGAGACCGTGTGCGCCCGGATCGTGGAACTGGTGGGCCAGTATCGGGCGGCCCATCCGGAAACGGCCATCGCTGCCGTGGGCGTCACGGTGCCCGGCATCGTGGATGAGGCAGCGGGCGTGGGGGTGTATTCAGCCAACCTCGGCTGGCGGGACTTCCCGTTCACGGCCACCCTCACGGCTGCGCTTGGTCTGCCCGTGGCCTTTGGCCACGACGTGGGCATGGCCGGGGAAGCCGAATTCCGGATCGGTGCCGCCGCCGGCAAGGCCAACGTGGCCGTGCTGGTCATCGGAACAGGCATTGCGGGTGCGTTTTCCTGCGACGGACGCCGCATCCAGGGCGCCGGCTACGCCGGGGAAATTGGCCATGCCCTGGTCCCCGCCGCCGACGGCACCCTGCGGATCCTCGAATCCCAGGCCTCGGCCGGCGCCATCGCCCGCCGCTACACGGAGGCCACTTCCACCCCCGTGGATGGCGCCCGCGAGGTGCTCAAGCGCGCCGGCGCCGGGGATGAAACAGCGCGCCGCATCTGGAGCGAGGCGGTGGACGCCCTGGCGTTCAGCGTGGCCCAGTGCGTGGCCATGCTGGGCACCGACACCGTGGTGCTGGGCGGCGGGCTGTCCATGGCAGGGGATGCCCTGTTCACGCCGCTGGCCAGCAAGGTGGATGCACTGCTCACCTTCCAACCCCGCCCCGCCTACCTGCACGCAGCCCTGGGCGAGAACGCCGGCCTCATCGGCTCCGCACTCAAGGCCCGCACCCTGCTGACGGCGGGGGAGCGATGAACGCCCCCGGCCTGGACAGCCCCGGCCTCAACGCCCCCGGCCCGCTGGTGCTGACAGTCACACCCAATGCCGCCGTCGACCTCACGTACACCGTTGCGGGCGTGGAACTCGGCGCCTCGCACCGCGTCCCCGCGCCCCTCCACCGCGCGGGCGGCAAAGGCCTGAACGTGTCCCGCGTGGCACACCAGCTGGGCTTTCCCACCCTCGCCATCGCCACCGCCGGCGGCGCCACGGGGGCGCAACTCCGGGCAGATCTCGACGCTTCGGGCATCGCACACCACCTGGTCCCCGTGGTAGCGGAAACCCGGCGCACCATTGCCCTGGTGGACACTGCGGCCGGGCAGACCAGCATCTTCAACGAGGCCGGCCCCGCACTGACGGAGGCGGAATGGCAAGCCCTGAGCGCCGCCGTCGTCCGTCAGCTGGCAGGCGCCCTGCCGGACGGGAGTGGCAAGGCCGGCTTTCACCCGGACGACGCCGGTGCCCGCCCGGGCGTGCTGGTGGGCTCAGGCTCCCTCCCGGAGCAGGCGCCGGAGGATTTCTACCCGGGGCTGGTGGCGCTGGCACACAACGCAGGCGTCCCCGCCATCATTGACACCTCCGGCGCCGGGATCCTCGCCGCGGCGCGGGCAGGTGCGGACCTGCTCAAGCCCAACAACCACGAGCTCATGGACGCCGTGGGTGAGACGGACCTGGTGGCGGCCGCCCGCAAGCTCATGGACCTGGGCGCCCGGCGCGTCCTGGTCAGCGTGGGGGAGGAGGGCATGCTCGCCTTCGAAGCCGGCCGGCCCGGCTACCTGCAGGCCAGGCTGCCTGCACCCCTATCCGGGAACCCCACGGGGGCCGGGGACGCGGCGGTGAGCGCGGCCGCCGTCGCACTCGCCAACGGCGTCACGGAACTGCGGGAGATCCTGGCCCGCGCCACGGCCTGGAGCGCCGCCGCCGTGCTCATGCCCGGTGCCGGGGAAATTTCCCCCCGGCACGCCGAGCTGGCCGCACAACTCATCATCACCGACCACTGACGCGCAAGGACTTATTTCATGGCATTGACCAACACGCGCACCATCATGGACCAGGCCGCCGCGGCAGGTTCCGGGCAGGGCGCCTTCAACGTCATCCACCTCGAGACGCTCGAGGGGCTGATTGGCGGCGCCGAGGCTGCCGGGCTGCCGGTGATTTTGCAGATTTCCGAAAACTGCGCCACGTTCCACGGCGGGCTGGAGCCCGTGGCGCTGGCCTCCCTGGCCGCCGCCCGCAAGGCGTCCGTGCCCGTGGCCGTGCACCTGGACCACGCCGAATCCGAGACGCTGGCCATGCAGGCCGTGGACCTGGGCTTCGGGTCCATCATGTACGACGGCGCCCACCTGGAGTACGGTGCCAACGTCGAGTCCACGGCGCGGGTGGCCGCCTACGCACACGAACGAGGCGTATACGTTGAGGCCGAGCTCGGCAAGGTGGGCGGCAAGGACGGCGCCCACGCACCCGGCGTGCTGACCGACCCGGCCGAAGCAGCCGCTTTCGTGGCCGCCACCGGAGTGGACGCGCTCGCCGTGGCGGTGGGGTCCTCCCACGCCATGACGGAGCGCTCCGCCGCGCTGAATTTGGATCGGATTGCGGAGCTTTCGGCGGCGCTGGACGTGCCCCTGGTGCTGCACGGCTCCTCCGGGGTGTCGGATGCGAACATCGTCGCCGCCATTGCCGCGGGCATGACGAAGATCAACGTCTCCACGCACCTGAACGGCTTCTTCACCCGTGCCGTGCGCGAGTACCTGGACGCCAATCCGGCCGTGGTGGACTCGCGCAAATACCTGGGCGCCGGCCGTGCCGCATTGGTGCCCGAAGTGGCCCGACTGCTAGCTTTGTTTGCGGGCGCCGCGCGGCACTAGCCTGGCGCAACTCCAGCCGGCTGGAACCGGCCGCGGCCGCCCGGCCAGGCACCGCCGTCGTCCGCGGCCTTTGTTTTTCCAGGCATTCTCCAAGGGAGGCGTTTCATGAACCGCACCGAACGGCTGACAGCAATCCTGGACATCCTCGCTGCCGACGGACAGGTGGAAGTCGACGAGATTGTGGGCAAGCTCGGCGTTTCCCCGGCCACGGCCCGGCGGGACCTGGACTCGCTGGCCAACGAGCGCCTGCTGACCCGGACCCGCGGGGGAGCGACCTCCGGCTCCGTCTCCTACGACCTGCCCGGCCGCTACAACAGGGACGACCACGCGGCGCAGAAGCACAGCATTGCCCTGGCCGCCAGCGCGCTGATCCAGAAGGGCGCTGTCATCGGCCTGTGCGGGGGGACCACCAGCACCGCGCTGGCCCAGGTCCTCTCGACCCGCGAGGACCTCATGGAGCAGTCCAACCGGCCCACGCTGACGGTGGTCACGAACGCCATCAACATCGCCGCGCAGCTGGCCATCCGGCCCAACTTCAAGATCATGGTCACCGGAGGCGTCCTCAACCCCCGCTCCTACGAACTGGTGGGCCCGTACGCCGATTCCATCCTGCAAAAGGTGGCCCTGGACATTGCGTTCATCGGCGTGAACGGCATTGAACCCGGCACCGGTCCCACCATCAACGACGAAGGCGAGGCGTCGGTGAATTCGCGCATGGCCCGCCGCGCGTCGGTGGCCTACATGCTGGCGGATTCGTCCAAGATCGGCCAGCGCGCCTTTGCCACCATGGAGGACCACCGCTTCCACAAGCTCATCACCGACTCCGGCATCACGGACGCGCAGCTGGCGGCCTTCCAGGATGCGGGCACTGAAGTCATCGTGGGTCCGGACGCGTAAGTTGGTGCGCTGGCGGCCGGGCCGGCCGGGGATTAGAGCGAGTCCAGCACCGTGGTGCCTGGTTCGGCCGTGGTCCACTGCTCAAAAGGCGTGTCCAGCAGGTAGCTGCCGCCGCTGCCGACCAGGGCCCGCACCTCGGCATTGCCCGGGTTGTTCAGCGACTCGAAATACTCCACGGACCAGTGGAACCAGCGCATGCAAAACAGCCGCATGGTGAGCCCGTGCGTCACCAGCAGCGTGTTGGGGGCATAGTCCGGCTTGGACCAGTGGCGGTACAGGGTTTCCATGAAGGAGGAGACCCTGTCGTAGACGTCCGAGCCCGATTCCCCCTCGCGGAAGCGGTAGAAGAAATGGCCGTACGCGTTGCGCAGCTCCTTCTGGTCCGCAATTTCCGCAGGATTTTGAAAGTTGGCCCAGTCCTGTTCACGCAGCCGCGGCTCCTCCATGGTGCGCTCCACCAGGTCCCCGAGCTTGAGCGCCTCCAGGGTTTGGTAGGCGCGCAGGTACGGGGAAACGTACACGCACACCTTCTGCCCGTCCAGGCGCCGGCGGATCTGTTCGCCGGCAGCGGCAGCCTCCGCCAGGCCCTGCTCGGTCAGGGGGATCCGGTAATCGGGGATCCTGTTGTAAATGGACTGGTCGAAATTGGCGGCCGACTGTCCGTGGCGGACCATGATGATCTGGCGTGGGGCGCTCATACCCCGAGCCTAGCCCGGCCGCCGAGAAATCCCGCCGCAGGCAGGGCATGATGGAGGGCATGAGTGAAAATCGGCCGGACCCGGGAGGCGTCGGCGTCGTACTGGCGAAACGGGACAGGCGCCGCCTGGTGTTTGAGGTGCTGCTGGTGCTGGGGCTCTCGCTCGGGCAGTCGGCGGTGTACTCGGTGGTGCAGCTGCTGGACAAGATGTCCCGGGCGCCCATTGCCCAGGGCACGTCCACGTTGAATGTGGTGCGCAGCAACCGCGAATTTTTTGACCTGACGTACCAGATCCTGGATATTTTCTTTGCCCTGGTGCCGGTGTTTTTGGTGTTTTATCTGCTCGCCGAGCCCGGAAAATCGGTGTTCCGCCGGATAGGGCTGGACTTTCGGCGCCCCGTCCGGGACGGGCTCGGCGCCCTGGGTTTGCTGGTGGTGATTGGCGTGCCGTCGCTGGGGCTGTACGCGGCGGGGCGGGCGCTGGGGATCACCACGGAGATCATCCCGAGTGCGCTGAACCAGTACTGGTGGACGGTGCCGGTGCTGGTGCTCTCCGCCATCCACAACGGCCTGCTGGAGGAAGTGGTCATGGTGGGCTGGCTGCTGGACCGGCTGGAGCGGATCGGCTTCACGCCCCTTGTTGCCGTCCTGGCCAGCTCCCTGATCCGCGGCAGCTACCACCTGTACCAGGGCTTCGGGCCGTTTGTGGGCAACTTTGCGATGGGGTTGCTGTTTTGCTGGCTGTACAAAAAGTATGGGCGCGTCATGCCGCTGGTGGTGGCGCACTCCCTGGTGGACATTGCCGCATTCACGCTGGGCCCGGCCCTCGGATTCGGCTGAGCGGGGCTGAAATGTCCGCAGGCGGCCCTGACTGCGGTCAGTATGCAGCGATGGCGACTTAGCCCGGGTCTTAGTCGCCATCCCTGCTGACTCGAGGGCGGGCCGTTGACGAGGGTGCGCATCTCGTCGCCGAGTGTACGGATGGGGTGGGTCGGGGCCAGGAATCCTCGCCGAGAGTACGGATGGGGTGGGTCGGGGCGGCCGCGGCCCGCCGAATATGTACACTCGGCGCCCAGGCAACATAGCGTGTCGCCGAATCTGTACACTCGGCGCCCAGGCAACATAGCGTGTCGCCGAATCTGTACACTCGGGTCCCCATGACGCACCCGCGCGGCGGTGCCCCCGGATTCGGCTGATTGCGGCTGAAACGTCCCCATGCGGCACCGACCGTCCGGCCAGTATGCAGCGATGGCGGCTTAGCGCGGGTCTAAGCCGCCATCGCTGCTGACTCGAGGGCGGGCCGTGGTCGGGACACACGAAAGCGGCACCCTCCCGCAATGGGTGGGTGCCGCCGTCGGGCCCGCCGAAATGGCTTCGTAAAGGCTAGATCGTGACCAGGCCGTGCGCCGTGTCAAAGGTGACGGACATGATGCCCGGCGTGCCGCGGGGCGCGATCCACTCCACGGCCACATCCTCCAGCGGCTGCTCCACGGGCTCGCCCAGCCACTCCGTGAGGCGTTCGGCGCTGCCCGCAATGGTCAGCGAGGACAGCCGGACAGTGGACGGGCGGGCCAGGGACGGGTGCAGGGACGGGTCGCCCTCCCACTTGAGCATGTAGGGCACCTGGGGGTCGGCAATGAGGCCCTTGATGCCGATCTGCTGCCAGACCAGTTCGCGGCCGTCGGGGAATTTGCGGTTGCCGGGGACGGCACTGCGGCCCAGGCGTTCCTCGAAGGGGGTGAGATCATCCACGGCGACGCACCAGCCCATCCAGCCGCCGCCGGCCTGGGAGCGGGCCCGGACGGCCTGGCCAAACGGCGCCTTGTCCGAGGCGGGGTGGTCAAGCACCTCCACGACCTCCAGGTAGTGGTGGTCCAGGAGGGGAATGATCATATTGCGGGTGCCGAAGCGCGGGTGGACTCCGCCACGCACTGCATCGACCCCGAGGGCGGTGGCGATTCGCTCCGTGGTGGCAGCCAATCCATCTGATTCACAGGCGTAAGAAACATGATCCATTCGCATGCGTTCATCTTGGCACTTTGTGATCGGCCGCTCGACTTAGCGTGTCCTAAGCCACATGGGATGTCTGACGGCCACGGCGCGGCCAGGGCGCGGCCACGGCGCGGACGCGGCGCGGCCACGGCGCGAACGCGGCGCGAACGCGGCCGCCGTCGTGGGGCAGAATTGGAGGGTGACTGATTCCCAAGCTCCCCTGTCCCTGCCCGACGCCGCCGCCCAGGAGGCCCGCATTGCCGCCGCGATTGCCGCCGAACTGGGCGTGCGGGCCGCGCAGGTCCGCGCCGCCGTGGCCCTGATGGACGACGGCGCCAGCGTCCCGTTCATTGCCCGGTACAGGAAGGAAGCCACGGGGACCCTGGACGACGCCCAGCTGCGCACCTTGGAGGAGCGGCTGCGGTACCTGCGGGAGCTCGAGGCCCGGCGGCGCACCGTGCTGGAGACCATTCACGGGTTGGGAAAGCTAACGCCGGAACTTCGTGTCGCCGTTGAGGCTGCTGCGAGCAAGTCCGACCTTGAGGACCTCTACCTCCCTTACAAGTCCACGCGGAAAACCAAGGCCGACGCCGCCCGCGAAGCCGGGCTGGAGCCCCTGCTGGACTCCCTGTTGGCGAACGCGGCGCTGGCCCCGGCCGTCACCGCGGACGGTTTCCTGAACGCCGGGCACGGCATTGCCACCGCCGACGACGCCCTGGCCGGCGCCCGGGCCATCCTGATCGAGCGCGCCGGGCAGGACGCCGCCCTGGTGGGTGAATTGCGCGAACGGTTGTGGAAAACCGGCCGGCTGCGCTCCTCCGTCAAGGCCGGGAAGGCGTCGGAAGGCGAAAAGTTCAAGGACTACTTTGACTTTGCCCAGCCACCGCACACGCTGCCCAGCCACCGCGTGCTGGCGCTGCTGCGCGGCGAAAAGGAGGGCGTGCTGACCCTGGACCTGGCGGAAACGGACACGCGCGACGCCGACGCTCACGCAGCCGCCCGCGCCCGTTATGAAAGTGCCGTGGCCCACTCCCTGGGCATTGCCGAATCCGGCCGTGCCGCGGACGCCTGGCTCATGACCGGTGCCCGGCTCGCCTGGCGCACCCGCATTCTGACCCGCCTTTCCGTTGACCTGCGCGTGCGCCTGTTCCAAAGCGCCGAAGAGGAATCCGTGCGCGTGTTTGCGGCGAACCTGCGGGACGTGCTGCTGGCGGCACCCGCCGGAAACAAGGCAACCCTCGGCCTGGACCCGGGCCTGCGGACAGGCACCAAGGTGGCCGTGGTGGACGGCACCGGCAAGGTCACCGCCACCGACACCGTTTACCCGCACGCCCCCGCGAAGCGCTGGAACGAGGCCCTGGCAACGCTGGCGGGCCTGGCGGAAAAGCACCAGGTGGAGCTGATCGCCATCGGCAACGGCACGGCCAGCCGGGAAACCGACAAGCTGGCGGCCGAACTAGTTGCCGAATTGAAGCGCCGGAATCCGGGGCGCAAGGTCACCAAGCTAGTGGTGTCCGAGGCCGGCGCCTCCGTCTACTCCGCGTCCGCCCTGGCCGGCGCCGAACTGCCCGGCATGGACGTCTCGCTGCGCGGCGCCGTGTCCATCGCCCGGCGCCTGCAGGACCCCCTCGCCGAGCTGGTGAAGATCGACCCGAAATCCATTGGCGTGGGCCAGTACCAGCACGACCTCACCCCGGCCAAGCTGGAACGCTCGCTGGACGCCGTCGTGGAGGACTGCGTCAACGCCGTGGGCGTGGACCTGAACACGGCGTCGCCCGCGCTCCTGGCGAGGGTGGCCGGCGTCGGGCCCCTGCTCAGTGAAAACATCGTGGCGCACCGCAATGAAAACGGGCCCTTCAGCAAGCGCTCGGAACTGAAAAAGGTGGCGCGGCTGGGCCCCAAGGCCTTTGAGCAGTGTGCCGGATTCCTGCGGATCACCGGGGGAGCGGAGCCCCTGGACGCCTCCAGCGTGCACCCCGAGGCCTACGGCGTGGCGCGCAAAATCCTTGCCGCCGTGGGCGCCGGCAAGGCCGAAATCTCCGGCGGGGTGCCCGCCGTCGCGGCCGTGAACCCGGCGGACTTCGTGGACGGCGCCTTCGGCCTGCCCACCGTGGCGGACATCGTGGCGGAGCTGCAAAAGCCCGGCCGCGACCCCCGCCCCCGCTTCGAAACTGCCACCTTTGCCGACGGCGTTGAAAAGATCACCGATTTGCGCCCCGGCATGATCCTGGAAGGGACGGTGTCCAATGTGGCGGCGTTCGGCGCGTTTGTGGACATCGGCGTGCACCAGGACGGGCTGGTCCACGTCTCCGCCATGAGCAACAGTTTCGTCTCCGACCCCCGGACCGTGGTCAAGTCCGGCCAGGTGGTCCGCGTCAAGGTCCTGGAGGTAGAACCGGAACGCAAGCGGATCTCCCTCACCCTGCGCCTGGATGACCAGCCGGGGGACGCTGCCGCCGGGAAGGGGAAGAACGACGCCGGCTCCCGGACCCCGGCGCGCACCTCGCCGGCCGCCGGGGGCGGCTCCCGCCAGGGTCGGGCAGCGGGGGCCAAGGGCGCGCCGTCACGCACTGCCCCAGCCGCCGCGGCCAAGTCAGCGGCCCCGGCCCCGGCCAACACGGCCATGGCAGAGGCGCTGCGCCGTGCGGGGCTGAAGCCGTAGCGTCATCCACTCATTCAGCGCATGGCACCATTTGCGTGATTTGTCCAGCACTTGTTCGGCATAAGTCACAAACCAGTCATATTGTTGCGCCGTGAAGCGCCGGTCTCGCACACTGGATACAGGTCATGAGCGCCAGCGACAAGCCCCGGCTCGCTGGCCGGCAACCCTCCTTCCGCGGTGGGGTGCCCCGGGTGAAGACCAGGTACCGAACCACCCGGTTTCGGTGCAAGCGCGGGCCGCACAATTCCTTCGGCCCATCACGGCGTCCCTGTGGCGCGGATGGGCCGCACTTATTGCAGGCCTCTAGTGTTTAAGGAGCTCCCATGAGCAATGGTTGGTCATTTGAAACCCGTCAGATCCACGTAGGCCAGGAGCCGGACGCCACCACAGGTGCACGCGCCCTCCCCATCTACCAGACCACGTCCTTCGTGTTCCCGTCCACGGAAAGCGCCGCAGCCCGCTTTGCGCTGGCCGAGCTGGAGCCCATCTACACCCGCATCGGCAACCCCACAACCGACGCCGTCGAGCAGCGCGTTGCCAGCCTGGAAGGCGGCGTTGCCGCCCTGCTGCTGTCCTCGGGCCAGGCGGCCACCACCTTCGCCATCCTCAACTTGGCCCAGGCCGGGGACCACATCGTCTCCAGCCCCAGCGTCTACGGCGGCACGTTCAACCTGCTGGCCCACTCGCTGAAGAAGCTCGGCATCGAGGTCACCTTTGTCTCCGACCCCGACAACCTGGACGAATGGCGTGCGGCCGTCAAGCCCAACACCAAGGCCTTCTTCGGCGAGACCGTCTCCAACCCCCGCCAGGACGTGCTGAACCTCGAGGAGATCAGCACCATCGCCCACGAGGCTGGCGTGCCTCTGATCGTGGACAACACGCTCGCCACCCCGTACCTGATCCGCCCCCTCGAGTGGGGTGCCGACATCGTCATCCATTCCGCCACCAAGTACCTCGGCGGCCACGGCACGGCCATCGGCGGCGTGATTGTCGACGGCGGCAAGTTTGACTTCGCCGCGGATCCGGAAAAGTTCCCCGGCTTCAACACCCCTGACGAGACCTACAATGGGCTGGTCTACGCCCGCGACCTCGGCGTCGGCAGCGCCCTGGGCGCCAACCTGGCCTACATCCTCAAGGCCCGCGTGCAGCTGCTGCGCGACCTCGGTTCGGCCATCTCGCCGTTCAATGCCTTCCTCATCGCCCAGGGCATCGAGACGCTGAGCCTGCGCGTGGAGCGCCACGTCAGCAACGCCGTCAAGGTCGCACAGTGGCTGGAAGCGAATGAAAACGTGGAGGCCGTTGCGTACTCAGGCATCCCGTCCAGCCCCTGGTTTGAGCGCGGACGCAAGTACGGCCCCAAGGGGACCGGCGCCATCGTCTCCTTCGACATCAAGGGCGGGCTGGAGGCCGGCAAGCGCTTCGTTGACGGCCTGGAACTGCACTCGCACGTTGCCAACCTCGGAGATGTGCGTTCGCTGGTGATCCACCCTGCCTCCACCACCCACGCCCAGCTCAGCGAGGAACAGCGGCTCGCAGCCGGCGTCCGCCCGGGGCTGGTGCGCCTGTCCGTGGGGCT
Organism: Arthrobacter silviterrae; assembly: GCF_011045165.1. GTDB lineage: Bacteria > Actinomycetota > Actinomycetes > Actinomycetales > Micrococcaceae > Specibacter > Specibacter silviterrae. Next base: position 197,814 of record NZ_JAAKZI010000001.1, on the reverse strand, counting down.
GGAGGGTGTGGACGACATTATTGCCGACCTTGAAGCAGGTTTCCGCGCAGCAAAATCGTCCGTGAACTAAGTGGCCCATGTGAGTCCAGGTGCAGCGGAGCGGAACGTGTTTACCCCTGACATCGAAACCGGCGAATCCGGACCATCGGACAGTTCCTGGCAGGCCGCCGTCGGCCAGGGCGGCGGCCTCCTGCGCTCGGTCGGCATCGGTTCACTGGAACTGGAGGCCGGAGGGTCACTGCCCTCGGTCACCATGGCCTATGAATGCTGGGGGACGCTGAACGCGGCCGGCAGCAATGCGGTGCTCATCCAGCACGCGCTGACGGGCAGCACACACGTCAGCCGCGGGGATTCGGAAGAGAACGGCTGGTGGGAGGGCCTGGTCGGCCCCGGCGAGGTGATCGACACCGATCAGTATTTCGTGGTGTGCGCCAACATGCTGGGCGGCTGCTACGGCACCACCGGCCCCTCCAGCATTGCCGGCGACGGCGCCCCGTACGGCTCCCGCTTCCCGTTCGTCACCATCCGCGACTCGGTCCACGCGGAGGCCCGGCTGGCGGACCAGCTGGGCATCACCTCCTGGCACGCCGTCATTGGCGGGTCCATGGGAGGCGCCAGGGCCCTGGAGTGGGCGGTGACGTTCCCGGAACGGGTCCGGCGGTGCGCCGTGGTGGCGGCCTGTGCCGCCAGCACGGCCGAGCAAATCGCGTTCGCCCAGGCCCAGGTCCTTGCCATCCGCCAGGACCCCAACTTCGCCAACGGGGACTACTACGACGGCGCGGCGCCCACCTTGGGCCTGGGCCTGGCACGGCGCATTGCCCACATCACCTACCGTTCCGAGGCGGAGATGGGGACGCGGTTTGGCCGCAATTCCCAGGCCGGGGAAAACCCCATCAGCCACGGCCGCCTGCGCATTGACGGCGGGAGCCCGGTGCAGGAGCGGTACCAGGTGGAAAGCTACCTGGACCACCAGGCACGCAAGCTGGTGGGCCGCTTCGACGCCAACAGCTACATTGTCATCACCGAGGCACTCATGAGCCACGACGTCGGGCGCGGGCGCGGCACGCTGGAGGAGGCGCTGGCCCGGACGGCCGGCGTCGAATTCCTGGTGGCCGCCGTCAACAGCGACAGGCTGTATTTCCCGGCCCAATCCGAGGAACTGGCGGCGGCGCTGCCCGGCAGCGTTGAAGTGCGCCGGATCGACTCGGCCATTGGCCACGACGGCTTCCTCACCGAGGTGGGGGCCGTGGGCGAATTGCTGCGGGAGCAGTTCTTCACCGATTAGCGTTCCAGTGCCGCTGCGCCTCGGGGCCGTCGATCAGAAGTTGCGGAAAATGGCTTCCCGGTGGGCGGCGTACTGTTCGGCGGTCACCTGGCCGGCCCGGCGGGCGGTGTCAAGGGCGTCAAGCTGCCGCTTGAGCTCGGCCTCGGCCTTCATGCGCTCGTTGGCGAAACCGGTGGTCTGCTGGCCGTGCGCGGCGTCGTAGTTCTTCATGGGCACCCCGTTGAGCAGCGTGCCAACATAAGCGGCCGGCGCCGCCTGGTGGGCGATGCCCTGCTGCCCGGGGCGGCTAGACTGCCCGGGGCGTCCGGCCTGCGCCGGGCGGACGGGTTGGGCTGCATAGGGTGAGGCGTTCCGGGCGCGCTTCTTGCGGCTGGCAGCCTTGGCAAAATTGGCCAGCAGCACTACGGCGATGATGACGAAAACAAGGAAGGGCTGCAGGGAAAAGGATCCGGACTGCGAAGCGGCCACGTCTCCGGCCACCACTGGGTCGAGCAATGTCAGCACAACGCACCTCTTCACGAAGACAGGGCGCGGAATATTCGCGCTTCCATCCATCCTAGTCGGCTTGCCTGCCGTCATACCGGGCAATGCCGCCGAGGGTTCCCTGGCCCGGCCAGCATCACTGTCTTGGTCCGGGATGGGGCAGAGTGCGCGGCGCGGGGTGGTTTCGGGGCGGCTTCGCCGGGCGGTTCGCAAACTTGCCTGTGGGGCAGAAGCCAGGCTGAGTTTGGCCCCCGGTGCACCCGGGGCAAAACTCAGCATGGGTTCTGCCCCAGCGAGAAGTCCATCATGGCCAGTGCTGGGCGGGTGCAGCGTGGCCAGCGCAGGCGGGTGGAGCATTGCCAGTGGGGGGCGGGTGGAGCATTGCCAGTGCGGGGGGCGGTCAAGCACATCACGCGCAGAGGACTGTGCTTCGCCCGGCCCAGCACCGAGTGACGCTCCATCACCTTTCGGGGTGTTTTTGCCAACCCTCCCTCATCAACTGCGGGACGGTGCGCAGGAGGTGCCCCGGTTGGAACCGAGCGTCAGGGAAAAGACCGCAGAAAGTGATGCCGCGTCGGGGAAAAGACCGCAAAAAGTGATGGAGCGTCGGGGGAAAAAATTCAACGGGGATTCGGAGGGAGTTCGGACCCGGCACCCAACGGCACCGCTTAATGTGGCCCATGTCGCAGGTCCAGGCACCTCAGCCGGCTGGGGACAGCGTCCTGCGGTCGACCCCGCCGTTGGTGGACGCTGACCATAGTGGACCCGGCCCAACTCATGGTTGCCCTGGACTCTACCGTCGCCAACATCGCACTCCCGTCCGCCCAGCACGACCTCGGCTTTTCCAGCGGCGAACGGCAGTGGGTCATCACCGCGTACTCGCCTGCCTTCGGCAGCCCGCTGCTGCTCGGCGGCCAGCTCTCGGACGTCGTGGGTCCTAAACGCACATTCATGGCCGGGCTGCTCTTCCGGCGCCGGGGCCCGCAATCAGGCCTAAGCCCCGGCCCCGCCCGGCATTCCGGGCCCGAACACCGGGCCGGGCGTGGGCCGTTTCGGTGAGATGCCATCGCCGGATGACTGGTGGCGCAGGCGGCGCAGCACCCAGGGAACCAGGTATTCGCGGGCCCAGACCAGGTCCTCGGCACGGGCCGCCTGCCACTTTTGCGTGGGGAGGGGTTCCGGGCGCTGGGGCAGCAGCTGGTGGGGAACGTTCAGAGCGTCCAGGGCCATGATGGCGATGGTGTGATGGCCCAGCGGGGCGAAGTGAAGTCGGTCCGCGGACCACATTTGCGGGTTCGTGAGGGCCCGCAGGGACCACATGTCCGCGATCACGGCGTCGTGCCGGGCGGCGACGGTGCGCAGGTTTTCGTTATAGATGGCCACCCGGCCGCGCACCATGCCCAGTACAGGGGTGTCGCGGATGTCGGGCCCGTTGAAGAGCAGCACGGTGGCCCCGGCTGCGGACATCGCACCGACGGCGGCGTCGAGCTTTTCGGCCAGGGCGTCCGGATCGGAACCTGGCCGGATAAGGTCGTTGCCGCCGGCGGAAATGCTGATCAAATCCGGCTTGAGGGCCAGGGCCGGCTCCAGTTGTTCGGCCAGGATCTGGGTCAGGAGGCGCCCGCGAATGGCCAGGTTGGCGTAGCGGAAATCGTCCCTGTCCCGGCTCAATTCCTCCGCGAGCCTGTCCGCCCAGCCGCGATGCCCGCCGGGGCTGTGGGGCTCGGGATCGCCGATGCCCTCGGTAAAGGAGTCGCCCATGGCCACATAGCGGTTCCAGGGGTGGCGGGCGATGACTGCCGTGCCCGCAGCTTCGATATTTTCAGATGCCGTTGAATCACTCACCCTCCCATCCTGCACTTTGACCACGTGGTTGCGCCACCTTGCGCCACCTTGCGGTTCCGCCAAGCCGGTTCGAAAGGGGCCGGGCCGGCATGGAAAGATGGGGCGCATGATTGATTCCCCCACCGTCATTTGGTCCCGCCTCGCCGATCAGCGCGCCGGAACGCCCCTCCTTGTCATGTTTCACGGCTACGGCGCCGATGAGGAGGACCTTTTTGGCCTGTCCGCCCAGCTTCCGGCAGAATTCACGGTGGCCTCCGTCCGCGCCACGCAGCAGGCCGGACCGGGCTACGCCTGGTTCCCGCTGAGCAATGACCTCTCCTACACCCTGGACGGCGTCACCGAAGCGGCTGCGGAGGTCGAGCAGTGGCTGGATTCGGTGCGCCAGGAGCATTCCTCCGTCACCCTGCTGGGCTTTTCGCAGGGCATGTGCATGGCCACCAGCCTCCTGCGGCACCGGCCCGCAGACTACGCCGCCGTCGTCGGGCTTTCTGGTTTTGTAGTGGAAGCGGACGGGAATCCGTGGTTTGACGATGCCGCCACGGCTGCTGCCAGGCCCGAGATCTTTTGGGGGCGCGACCAGGCCGACCCCGTCATTCCGCAGACGTCCGTTGAATACACCAACACGTGGCTGCGCGCCCACACCAAGCTCACAAAGGTGCTCTACACGGGGATTTGGCACGGCATCAACGCCCAGGAAATGGCGCACGTGGGCGAGTTCCTCCAGCTGAAGGTGCTCAACGCCGGGTAAGCACGACGCCGGCACCCGGCCTGCGCGCTCGGCTTCCCTTGCGCTGTGGCAGGGTTGGGCGGGACGGGTTGCTCAGGCCCCGGTAGTGATGCGGACGGTTTCGCCGTTGACGCTCACGGTGTCTCCGTGGTGCAGCTGGCGCCCGCGGCGCTCATCGATCTCGCCGTTGACCTTGACCAGGCCGTTCTTGATGAGCTCGGCTGCCTCCACGCCGTCCTCCACCAGGCTGGCCAGCTTGAGGAGCTGTCCCAGGCGGATCATGTCGTCGCGGATGGGGATGTCAATGATCTCGTGTGAACTCATGGGTCAATTGTGCCGCACTGACTGGCTGCCGCAGACACGGCCGGAACCGAGCCAGACCATCGGCCAAATTCCGGCAGGGTTTTGGAACGTCGAGGGGCGCAATCAAGTGCTGCGGCGCTACGGTTGAAAGCAAGACAGCAGCGACATTAATACCCGAGGAGTGCCACCCATGCCGACAACCGGCGCATTGATTGTCAGCGGCTACACCGAGGCGGGCTACGGAGCCGGGCCCGGCGTGCAGCGCTTTGCCCTGCAGGACGACGGTACCGTGGGGGAGCGGACCGCGGAGGCAGCCGGAGTCCGCAATGCGTCATTCCTGGCCGGCGCCGGCGGGGTGCTGCTTGCCGTCGAGGAGCTGAAAGACGGCACGGTCGCCGCCCTTGATCCCGAAACGCTTGCGGTCCTGGGGCGGGCATCCACCGGTGGGGCCGACCCCTGCCACGTGATCCACCTGGGCGGGAGTGTCTGGGTGGCCAACTATTCGTCCGGGACGGCTGCGGTGCTGCCGCTGGCCGCGGTGCTGGAAGGGGCCCAGCCAGGCACTGAGCCCGGCAGTGAGGCCGGCACCGCACGGCCGGAGCTGCTCAGCCACCCTGGTTCCGGGCCCGTCACCGGACGGCAGGGGGAGTCCCACGCGCACCAGGTGACGGCCACGCCGTGGGGCACAGTGCTCGTGTCGGACCTGGGGGCCGACAGGGTGGACGTCTACTTTGCGGATTCGCGCGTGCTGGCTGACTCTGCGGAACTGCCGCCGGGCACGGGGCCCCGCCACGTGTCGCTGAAGCGCGGATTCATGTTCGTGGCGGGTGAACTGGACGGACACCTGCACGTGCTCCGACGTGCGGAAATGGCACCGGGCAAGGGGACGGGACACTTCTGGCGGTGGCTGTTCAAGGTGCCCCTTGCGCCGACCGAAGGGGAGATTGGGCTGGCCAAGGAGTTCTTCCCTTCCCACATCCAGCTCTCGGAGGACGGCACCAAGCTCTACGCCGCCGTCCGCGGGCCCAACACGCTGGTGGTGCTGGACGTTTCGGGCGTGGAAGGGGATTCGCCCCGGCCGCCGGTATTTCTCAACCTCGTGCCCTCAGGCGGCAACTGGCCCCGTCACTTCGCCGTGGCGAACCACAAGATCTACGTGGCCAACCAGCTCTCCAACAATGTTGCCGTCTTCGACCTCGACGAAAACGGCCTGCCCGGTACCGAACCGGTCCAAACAGTGGCATTCGGCAGCCCTACCTGCGTCGTGCTTGCCTGACCCCTGCCCAAGGTGAGCAGGCGGCGCAAGCCGGGGGCCGGCGTCGTACATCATCCGCCGGCCAACTTCTCTGTGGGGCAAAACCCGCGGTGGGTTGTGCCCCGGGTGCACCGGGGGCAAAACTCGGGCTGGGTTTGGCCCCAGGGAGAAGTGCAGGCGCGGGACTCAAGCCGGGTTCACCGCCCGCCGGAGCAATTCCTGCCCCGCGCCACGGACCGGTAGGCTAGTCCACGGACGGACCGCACCCAGCGGCCTCGTAATTATTAGGAGTACTCTGTGGCCCCCCAATCCAAGCTTGACCAGGTCATTTCCCTCGCGAAGCGCCGCGGCTTTGTGTTCCAGGCCGGTGAGATTTACGGTGGATCGCGGTCGGCCTGGGATTACGGCCCCCTCGGCGTGGAGCTGAAGGAAAACATCAAGCGCGAATGGTGGCAGTCGTTTGTGCGGGGCCGCGAGGACATGGTGGGCCTGGACTCCTCCATCATCCTGCCCAAGGCCGTGTGGGAGGCATCCGGCCACGTGGAAACCTTCACCGACCCGCTGGTGGAGTGCACCCAGTGCCACAAGCGCCACCGCCAGGACCACCTCATCGAGGCGTATGAGGCAAAGAAGAAGCGCCCGCCCGAGAACGGCATGGATGACATTGTGTGCCCCGACTGCGGCACCAAGGGCCAGTGGACCGAACCCCAGCTGTTCTCCGGCCTGGTCAAGACGTACCTTGGCCCGGTGGATGCCGCCGCAGGGCTGTTCTACCTGCGGCCGGAAACCGCCCAGGGCATTTTCGTGAACTTCAACAACGTGCTCACCACCTCCCGGAAGAAGCCGCCGTTCGGGATCGGCCAGATCGGCAAGGCGTTCCGGAACGAGATCACCCCCGGGAACTTCATCTTCCGCACGCGTGAATTTGAGCAGATGGAAATTGAGTTCTTTGTGCCCGGCGAGGACGCTGATAAGTGGTTCAAGGAATGGGTCGAGCTGTGCTGGGACTGGTTCGTGGACCTGGGGATCAACCCGGAAAACATGCGCCGCTTCGACGTCCCCGAGGACGAGCGCGCCCACTACTCCGCCGGCACCATTGACTTTGAATACCAGTTCGGCTTCAAGGGCTCCGGCTGGGGCGAGCTCATGGGTGTTGCAAACCGCACCGACTATGACCTGAGCTCCCACACGAAGGGTTCCGGCACCGAGCTGAACTACTTCAACCAGGCCACGGGCGAACGTTTCACTCCCTACGTCATTGAGCCTTCCTTCGGCCTCACCCGCTCCATGATGGCCTTCCTGGTGGATGCCTATGTTGAGGACGAGGCCCCCAATGCCAAGGGTGGCGTGGACAAGCGCACCGTGCTCAAGCTGGACCCGCGCCTGGCCCCCGTCAAGGCCGCAGTGCTCCCGCTCTCCCGCAACGAGGAGCTCTCACCCAAGGCCAAGGACCTCGCCAACCAGCTGCGCAAGCACTGGAACATCGAGTTTGACGACGCCGGCGCCATCGGCCGCCGCTACCGCCGCCAGGACGAGATCGGCACGCCGTTCTGTATCACCGTTGACTTCGACACGCTCGAAGACAACGCCGTGACCATCCGCGAGCGCGACACCATGAGCCAGGAGCGTGTCTCCCTCGACAAGGTCCAGGCGTACCTCGCTTCCCGCCTCCTGGGTGCCTAGGAATGGCTGAACTTTCCTTCCGGCCGTGGCGCGACGGCGACGACCTGGCCCTGCGGGAAATCTGGGGCGACGCCGAGTCCGCTGCGGCCGGGGCGTTCCGCGCCGCGCTGGCACCGGAATCCGACCGTGGCCCGTGGCGGCGCACCATTGTGGCCGAGGACCAGGGCATCCCGGTTGCGGCAGCGGTGGTGTATTCCACCACGCTGCACCCGGCGCGCCTGTGGGCCTACGTGGAAGTTGCCACGGACCACCGCCGCGCCGGCGTGGGCGCCACCCTGCTGACCATGCTGCGCGCTGAAGCGGCCGCCGCTGTTGCCTCCGGCCTGGCAGGCACGACGGCGTTGCGCACCAAGGTTGCCCCCGGCACCTCAGGCGCCGGCTTTGCGTCGGCGATGGGGTTGGCTGTGCTGCAGCGGAACAGGGTGGTGGAGGTGGGCCCCGGCGCGCTGAAGCTGCCGGTGTTCGGCTCCGGCACCGAAGAGGAGGCCACCGCACGAGTGCAGGATTTGGCCACCGGTTCGGTGGAGCTGACCGACATTGTGGGCCGCTACTACGAGGCAGTGAACCAGTGGGACCCCACCGGCACGCTGTCCCCGGGCACGGTGCAGCGGATGTTCCTGGACGACCTCACGGGCGCCCACGGGGCCCTGGTGCTCCGCGCCGAACCGGCCAGCGCGTTCGGTTCCGATGTGCAGCCCAGCAGGAAGGGGCGCATCGAGGCGTTTGCCGTCAGCTACTCCCAGGGGCATGTGGTGCCCGGGGAGCCTGATGCACCGGCCCAGGCGTCCGAGGTTTTTCTCGGCGTGGAGCCCTCGCTGGGTCATGACGCTGCAGTCCAGGCCGTCTACGACCTGCTGGCGCTGATCACCCACCAGTACCCGGTACTGCTGGAGCTGGACGACTCCATGGAGGCACTGGCCGCCGTGGTCAACCCCATGATCGAGGTGGGAGCAGCCAAGGTTCGCGGTGACGAAACGTTCGTCGTCGGGGAGTAGCCCGCCCCCGTTGAGGAGTGATAACACTACCTCCCCCTGCCTAGCCGAAGGATCTTGACAGCCATGGGCCACACCCATTCGCACGGTGACGACTCCCTGTTGAACCGCTCCGAGCTGCGGCGGCGCCAGGTGGTCCGCCGTCGGGCCGTAGTGCTGCTGGGGTGGATCCTCATCCCGCTGGCAGTCCTGACAGTGGCCGCAATGGTGATGCTGTGGCCCGGCGGCGGCACCTCCGCGCCCTCGGCAGGAAATCCTTATGCGGCGGCGCCCGGCGCCTCGTTCGCCACCGGCACGGTGCAGCGGACCGTTGCGGAAGACTGCCCGGGCGCAGCGGGCCAAAAGTGCCTGACGGCGTACGCGGCCGTCAAGGGCGGTGCCGCGGTCCCCGTCATGGTCACCCCGGACATTGTCCAAGCCCGCGGCGTGAAGGCGGGCGAGGACATCCGGTACCTCAAGCTGCCCCAAGCCTCTGCGGGCGTGGCGCCCATGGGCCCGCAATATGTGTTCATCGACTTTGTCCGCACGGTGCCACTGGGCCTGCTGGCCTTCCTCTACGCCGTGGTGGTGGTGGCTGTGGCCAGGTGGCGGGGGCTCCGGGCCATGCTGGGGCTGGGCGGCGCCTTTGCCGTGCTGGCGTGGTTCATCCTGCCGGCCCTGGCTGAAGGGAAACCTCCCCTCCTGATTGCAGTGGTCGGGTCGTCCGCGATCATGTTTGGCGTGCTGTACTTCGCCCACGGCTTTTCCGCCCGCACGTCCACGGCCCTTTTGGGCACCCTATTCGGTTTAGGGGCGACGGCGGCACTGGCCGGCTGGGCCGTTGATGCGGCCGCGCTGACCGGAACCAAGGGCGACAACGCCTACCAGCTGTTGAGCCTGACGAACGGCATGTCGCTCTCGGGAATGATCCTGTGCGGGCTCATCATCTCGGGGCTGGGCGTGCTCAACGACGTCACCATCACCCAGTCGTCCGCAGTGTGGGAACTGTACGAACTGGCCCCACGGACTGGCGCGCGGGAATTGTTCACCTCCGCCATGCGCATTGGCCGGGACCACATCGCCTCCACCGTCTACACCATCGCGTTTGCCTATGCGGGCGGGGCGCTGCCGGTGCTGCTGATTGTTTCCCTGTATGACCGCCCGCTCATCGACACACTCACCAGTGCGGAACTGGCCGAGGAAGTGGTCCGCATCCTGGTCGGTTCCATTGGCCTGGTCCTGGCCATTCCGGTCACGACGGCGGTGGCGGTCGCCGTCGTCAAGGCCACTGGCAGAAGCACCGAACCCCACCCCGCTTAAACCGACGCTCGGTTGCAATCGGGGCACTTTTACGGAACGCTTCCGCACAATTGCAACCGAGGGTCGGGGAAAACACCCCTGTTTGCAACCGAGGGTCGGAGAAAACACCCCCGTTTGGAACCGAGGGTCGGTGGGAGGGGCCGGTGGTTGGGGGCTGCTGGCGCCGCCGGGCACTCCTCGCCTCGCTGGGCATATTCCGGGTATTCCCTGTGAAAATCCTGGAATGGCGTCTGAGGCCGGAACGGGCATGGGACGATCGAATCCTGGCCCCCTTGCGTCCGGGGCCCTGAGGAGACTTGCATGGAACCCAACAAGAACATCGATGCCGCACGCCAAAAGGCCGCGGGAGTACTTGCCGCACAGAAGGCCAGGGAACGGCGCAACCGCATCCTGACCTGGTCCGGTGTTGGAGTTGGCGTGATCGCGGTGGCCGTTGTGGTGGGGGTCGTGGCCGGCACCAGCGGCGGTGGAAATGCCCAGGCAGCCGCCAGCAAGAGCGCAACCACGGCCGTTTCAGCGGCCCAGGGATCCACACAGGCACCGCCGTGGGCCGCTCCGGCCGACGCCTCGGCCCGGGCCCAGGCGGCCGGGCTGTCCATGCTGACGGCCGAAGGCACGGCCGAACACATCCACACCCATCTCAGCATCACCGCCGACGGCAAGGCAGTCACGGTGCCGGCCGACATCGGCATAGACCTCAACGCCCAACTGATCTCGCCCCTCCACACACACGACACCACCGGCATCATCCACGTGGAATCGCCCGTGGTGAAGCCCTTCAACCTGGGCGAAGTGTTCACGGAATGGAATGTGGCGCTCTCCGCCGGCCAGGTGGGCTCCTACGGCACCTCCGGCGGCTACACCATCACCACGTTCGTGAACGGCAAGCAGCGCGCGGGCGACCCCGCCTCGATCCAACTCGCCAACCACGAGGATGTTGACATCGTCATCACCAAGGGAACAGCCACGGCCTCCGCGCCCGCCGCGTTCACCTGGCCCGCCGGGTACTGACCCCGACGGCCCCCGTCCGCCAGCCGAAGCCCCGCCGCCTACTGCATGGTGAAACGGCGGGCCACGGCGTTGTTCAGCCCGGGATTCCGCAGAGCCCAGGCCACGGCCGCGTTGCGCACTGACAGGAACGACGCCGGCTGGGGGCGTCCCAGCGCCATGTTCAGTCCCGCCAGGCGCGAGGCCCGCCGCGCAGCGGCCATCCTGCCCTGCTGGTACCTTTCCAACAGGCGGCCCGTGGGCCGGCCGGCCAGGGCAGCCGCCATGATCGGCGCGAGGGCAGCAGCGTCCAGCCAGCCCAGGTTCATGCCCTGGCCCCCGATGGGGCTGATCTGGTGCGCGGCGTCGCCCACCAGCACCACCCTGCCCTGCACCAGCCGAACGGCCAGCCGGGACCGCACACCAAACGCACTGAGCATGCTATTGGCGCCCGGATCCACGGCAACGCCCGTCCGCCGGAACACATGCCCGGCCAGGCAGTCCGCGGTGGCGCCGTCAAGGAGAACATCCGTGTGCACCACCCACCGGCGCAGCCCGCCCGGCAGCGGGAAGGACTCCACAATTCCTGCCGGCTCCAAATAAAGTACGGCCGTGGCGCCGTCCGCGCCCGAGTCGGGGAAGTCGCCCATGAGGTACGTGTCGGGGTAGTCGCGGCCCCTGGTGGGGATGCCCAGTTCCCGGCGGACGGTGGAGTGCGCGCCGTCGGCCCCCACCGCCAGCCGGGCCCGCGTGACTCCGCAGTCACCCGCACCGCTGCCAACCGCATGGCTGCCACCCGCCTCTCCCGCCCCGGCGGAAGGCGAGGTGTGCAGCGTGACGTGACTTCCGGCGTCGTGCACGGAATCGACCCGGACACCGCGCCGGAGGGCGCCGGGGGCCAGGCTGCGGAGACGCGCCTCGAGAATGGCCTCCGTGCGGGCCTGCTTGAGGGTCAGGATGAACGGGCTCGACGGCGACGCCGCGGCGAAGGACACTCCCTGGACCAGGCGTCCCCGGCTCCGCGCAATGCCGTTGCGGATGGGCAGGCCCTCGGCCGTCAGCGCCCCCGCCACGCCGGCCTCCCGGAGTGCGGAGAGCGCCGGCGGGTGGATCCCGATGGCGCGGGAATGCGGACTCGGGCTGCTGCGCTGTTCCAGGATGGTCACGTCCAGGCCCTGCTGAAGCAGCAGAATCCCCAGGTACAGGCCCACGGGCCCTGCTCCGACAATGGCGACGTCGGCCATGGCAGCTCCCGCAGGGCCCCGGGCGTCAGCCATGAGCGCCGCCGGGACGGAAGGTCAGCAGGTTGCGGTACGGGCGTTCGGGCTGCACGTCCCAGCCAGGCCGGGCGGCGGCGAGCAACTCGGCGCCCGTGTAGCTGCGCCGAATGGAGGCGAGGCCGTCGCGGCGGATGAACGATCCCGGGAAGAATGGCAGCGTCCCGGCCCAAAACAGGGCGTACGCGGCGGGGCTGCGGGCAATATCGCAGTGGATTGCGGCCCGCCGGGCCAGCATTTCGGAATCTGCCAGCAGGCCCTGGAGTTCGGCGGGCGAGAGGTGGTGGAGCATGTGGTTGGAAATCACCAGGTCAAAGGTGGCCCCTTCGCGGACCAGCCCGGAGCTGTACGCCTTTCGGTACGTGACCCCGGTGCCTGGCTGCGCTGTGGCAAAGTCCAGGGCACGCTGGTCCGGGTCGATCGCTGTGACCTCGAGCAGCAGCGCATCGCGTTCCGCCCATCCGGCCAGCTTCCGGGCGATGTCCCCGCCGCCGCAGCCAATGTCCAGGATCGTGGTGGGCGCATCGGGGGACAGGAGTGGGCGGATCCGGTGCCGGTACACGCCGTGCCAGCCGGACACCACAGCATTGACCAGCTTGAACTGTGCGTAGGTGCGTGCCAGCCGGACAGGGTCGCAGTCCGGCCGGTCCATTTCCTCCACGGCGTCCGGGTCCCGCTCCGACAGGAAGCGCAAGGCGTCAGGCCCGGGCGGCGCTGCGGGCCGCCGCGCCAGCCGCCGCGCCAGCCGCCGCGCCAGCCGCCGCGCTGGCTGTCTCGGCGCCCAGCCCGGGGGACACCTTGGTGAACAGCCCCGTTTCCACCGTAAGCCCCGGGCCAAAGGCCATGGCGCAGATGCTTTCCGACTCGGCGGTGGCGGCCTGGTCCAGGATGTGCTTGAGGACGAACATCACGGTGGCGCTGCTCATGTTGCCGTAGTTGCGCAACGTTTCCCGCGAGGGCACCAGCTGATCGGGGGTGAGCTGCAGCTTGGCCTCCACCTTGTCCAGGATGCTGCGCCCGCCGGGATGGATGGCCCAGTGCCGGATCTCGCTGTACGGCAAGGCCGCCAGGCCGGGCTCATGGGCCAGCAGGGGTTCCAGCGCCCCCACAATGTGCTCATCAATGATGCGCGGCACGTAACTGTCCAGGACCATCTCAAAACCCTGGTCGCCAATGTTCCACGCCATGGAATCCTCACCCACCGGCGTAAGCACGGTCTCAAAGTGGTCCAGCACCACCACCGGCCGTGTGGCCGGAAGCTCGCGTGCCGTCACGACGGCGGCCGCCGCCCCGTCGGCAAACAGCGACGAGCCCATGATGGTGTCCGGGTTGTTGGAGGTCCGCACGTGCAGGGAACACAGTTCGGCCGACACCACCAGCACCACGGCACGGGGATCCGCCTCGCAAAACGCCTTGGCCGCCCGCAGGGCCGGGAATGCCGCGTAGCATCCCATGAACCCGAGGTGGTAGCGCTGCACCGAAGCGTCAAGACCCAGCGCACGGACGATCTTGTAATCCGGCCCCGGGTTGAAAAAGCCTGTGCAGGAGACGGTGATGACATGCGTGACATCGGCCGGGGACACGCCGTCGCACTTTTCCACGGCCCGGGATGCGGCCTCGATGAACAACGCGGTGGCCTCCACGGTGAACAGCTCGTTGCGCTCCCTGGTACTGGGGGTGAGCAGGAGTCCTTGGCCGGCGTCGAAGAACACGGGCGCGCCGTCCCCCTGGTAATCCAGCGACATTTCGGCGACGGCCGTGTGCCGGGTGTCGATGGCGGCCGAGTCAAAGCAGGTCCGCACCAGCCGCTGGCCCAGCCGGGTCAGGCCGGGCTGGGCGGCAAACACGTCGCGGGCTTCAGGCTGGAGCAGGATGGTGGGCGGGACTGCGGTTTCCAGGGACCTCAACGTGACCGTCATGGTCCATTCTTAGGCGCTGCGGGTGAAGAACACAATGCCTGCCTCCCCGACGGCGGGCGGTCATGACAAATGTCATGGGGAGCCCGTGACAGCCGTGTGGGGGCTCCCTGGCCTTCGGCCGGAAGAATTATTCCAATGGCCCCGTCGGGCCGAACCCAACACAGCAAGAGGCAGCGCATCATGACCCAGCAACTCCCATACCTTGCCCTGGCGGCGGCAGCATTGGCATGGATTCTCTACCGCCAACTCAGTGTCCGGCCCGTCCGGGAAAACCGGCCCTACCTGCTCATGCTGGTGCTGGGCGTGGTGGGCATCGGCCAGATTGCGGCCGTGGCGGGGCATGCCGCGATTCCGGCGGCCGCGTACCTGGCCATGGGCGCCGGACTCGTCTCGGCTGCCGCCGTCGGCTGGTGGAGGGGCAGCCTGATCCGCGTCTGGCGCGACGGCGGCACGCTGCTCCGGCAGGGCAACTGGACCACCGTGGCACTGTGGATCGCGGGCCTCGCCATCCACCTGGGCCTGGACCAGGTGGGGGTTTTCCTGGCCCCGGCCGCCGAGCGGGCTGGAGCACAGGCCCTCGGGACCACCTCCATCATGCTCTACCTCAGCATTGCACTGGCGGCCCAGCGCTTCGGCACGCTGTCCCGGGCCCGGGCCGCCGCGCCAGCCGCTACGGCCGCCCTGACGTCCGCCGCCCAGCCGGCCGCACGCATCCATCATTGACCGATCCTGAAGGAGACTCACCATGACCGTTCCCGCCACGCAGGCGCACAACCGACAGGGCAGCACCCTGCCACGGGGCGCTGCGCCCGATCCCACCGGCCCGCTCGCCGTGGACGCCACAGGTTTGCACAAGTCCTTCGGAACCCACTCGAAGACCGTCCACGCCGTCAACGGCATCGACCTGCAGATCCGCCCGGGCGAGGTGGTGGCGTTCCTTGGCCCCAACGGCGCGGGCAAAACCACCACCATCGACATGCTGCTGGGCCTTTCCAAGCCCGACGCCGGCAGCCTCGCCATCTTCGGCATGGCGCCCCGGGCAGCCATCGCCCACGGCCTGGTCAGCGCCGTCATGCAAACCGGCGGGCTCCTGAAGGACCTCACGGTGCGTGAAACGGCAGCCCTCACGGCGTCGCTCTTTGCCCAGCACCAGCCCGTGGACGAAGTCCTGGACCGCGCGGGCATCCTCGACGTCGCGGGCCGGCGGGTGGAAAAGTGCTCGGGCGGCCAGCAGCAGCGGCTGCGCTTCGCCATGGCCCTGCTCTCCGATCCGGGCCTGCTGATCCTGGACGAGCCCACCACCGGCATGGACGTGGAGGGGCGGCGGGACTTTTGGCAGGCCATCCGTGCCGACACCGCACGGGGCCGCACCGTCATCTTTGCCACCCACTACCTGGAGGAGGCGGATGCCTACGCGGACAGGATTGTGCTGGTGCGCCGCGGGAAGATCGTGGCGGACGGGACGGCGGCTGAAATCAAGAACCTCGCCTCAGGACGCACCGTGCTCGCCACGGCGGACAATGCAGACGCAGCCGCGCTCGCCGCCCTGCCAGGCGTGGACTCGGTGCAAGTCCAAGGCGAAAGGCTGGCCATCCGCACCAAGGATTCCGACGCCGTGGCGAGGTACCTGCTCAACTCCACGAACGCCGTCGACCTTGAAATCACCTCCCACAACCTTGAGGACGCCTTCGTGGCCCTCACCGGGGACGCGGACGCCGCAGCCGAAATAACAGGGACAGAAAGCAAAGGAAAGTAACCGCCATGACCACAGCACTGCCCGCAACAGGGCACGCCCGCAACGTCCCGCCCTTCGGCGGCCTCAACCCCACCCTGCTCGGCATCGAGATCAAGCGGCGCTTCCGCAACCGCCGCACCCTGTTCTTTACCGTCGCCTTTCCCATCGTCATGTTCCTGGCCTTTGGGCTGCAATTCCGGGACACGTCCATCGAAACCGGCCGCACCGTGGCCCAGGGCGCACCGTCCGTGGTCGCGTTCATCATGATTTCCATGGCCGTCTATGGAGCCATGATGGCCTCCACCTCAGCCGGCGGGGCCGTGGCCATTGAACGCCAGCTCGGCTGGAGCCGGCAGCTGCGCCTCACCCCGCTGCATCCCGTGGCGAACATCTTCGTAAAAATCCTCGGCGGGCTTTCCATCGGCCTGCTGGCCGTGCTGGCCACCTTTGCCACGGGCCTGGCCATCGGCGTGCGGCTGCCCCTGCACGTGTGGATTGTGGCCGGGACTGCCGCGTGGCTGGGATCCCTCGTCTTCACCGCCATGGGCCTGATGGTGGGCTACCTCGTCCCCAGCGAAAACGTCATGCAGTTCATGGGCCCGGCGCTGGCATTCCTGGCCTTCTTCGGCGGCCTGTTCCAGCCCCTGGACACCATGGCCAAGCCCCTGCAGGACATCGGCGTGTGGACCCCCACCTACGGGCTCGGTGAAATTGCCCGGTCCCCGCTGACAGGGGATGCCTTCAACTGGCTCGCCGTGGGCAATGTCATCCTCTGGCTGGCCGTCTTCGGGATCGGCGCCGCACTCGCCTTCCGCCGCGACACCCAGCGGGTGTGAGTGCGGGAGCAGCCCCGCCCCGGCCGGGAAAGCATACAGTGGGCCTTATGGCATCAATGGCAAGCAACGGACCCGGGGAATCGGGCTGGTTCCCTGCCACGGACCACGTCCCCTCCATCCGGGAGCTGGCGGCCGGGCGCGGGCCCCGCCGCTGGTTCATTGCCGCGGGCATCTCCGGCCTGATCCTGCTGCTCAGCAGCGGTTGGGGCGCCGCGGCCGGGGAGCGCAACCCTTGGGTCAACGCCCTGCTCTGGGTCCACATGCTGGTGTTCGTGGCCGTTTTCATGGTGGGGCCGCCCATGGGGTGGTACCGCAGCCAACGGTTCAAGGCCTTCCTCGCCCTGGGCTTCTTCGGCATCAGCGTGGCATTTTTCGCCTACCCGGACGCTGCGGTCGGCACCACGTGGCTGTGGACGTTCGTGTCGGTGTTCGTCGGCAGCCAGGGCCACCCCCGCACCCTTGCCTTGGCCGCCATTATCGCCTTGTCGGGGGGATCCTTCGCCATCAATGCAGCGGCCGGCGCGGAGCCTGCCAATGCCTTCTCCCAGGCGGCCACCATCGGCTCACTGGGCCTGATGATGATGGCCTTCTCCCGGCAGCTGGCCACCATCCGGGAACTGCGCCAGACCCAGCATGAACTGGCCGCGCTGGCCGTCCGGGAGGAACGCAGCCGCGTGGCCCGGGACATGCACGACATCCTGGGGCACTCCCTGACTGTCATCGCCGTCAAGGCTGAACTGGCCGGGCGGCTGCTGCCCACCGCCCCCGACAAGGCCGCAGCGGAAATTGCCGACCTTGAAGACCTGGCCCGCGGCGCCCTGGAGGATGTGCGCGCCACCGTGGGCGGGTACCGCGGCGTCAACGTCCTCACCGAGCTGGCCAGTGCCCGCACCGCGCTGGCCGCGGCCGGGATCGAGGCCGAACTGCCCGGGGCCGCCGATTCCGTGCCCGCCACCTCACGCGAACTCTTTGGCTGGGCCCTCCGCGAAGGCATCACCAACGTCATCAGGCATGCCGGCGCCAGCTGCTGCAGGGTCACCCTGTCCGCGCGCTTCCTCCAGATTGACGACGACGGCGCCGGCCCCTCCGCGGAACCCGGCACCTTGGGTGCCGCCCCGGCAGGGGACGGGCGGGTGGCCGGAGACGGCCGCCCCGCCGGCAGCGGACTCAACGGCCTGGCGGAGCGGGCTGCCGCGGCCGGCGCCACGCTTGAGTTGGGCCGCTCCGCCCTGGGCGGCTTCCGGCTGAGGCTGAGCCTGTGATCCGGCTGGTGATAGCTGACGACCAGGCCCTGGTCCGGGGCGCGCTGGCCGCGCTCCTGGGCCTGGAAGCGGACATCGAGGTGGTCGCAGAGGTGGGCCGGGGGGATGAGGTGGGCGCCGCCGTCGTCCTTCACCGGGCCGACGTGGCACTGCTGGACGTGGAAATGCCGGGGCTGGACGGGATTGCCGCAGCGGCCAAGCTGCGCCTCGACGCGCCGGACTGCCGCGTGCTGATGGTCACCACCTTTGGCCGGCCGGGGTACCTGCGCCGTGCCATGCAGGCAGGGGCCAGCGGGTTCGTGGTCAAGGACACCCCGGCAAGGCAGCTGGCGGACGCGGTGCGGAAGGTCGCCGCAGGGCTGCGAGTGGTGGATCCGGCGCTGGCAGTGGAGAGCATGACCTCCGGCGACAGCCCGTTGACGGAACGGGAAACCGACGTGCTCCGGGCGGCAGGCGGCGGCGGAACGGTGGAGGACATTGCCGCGGCCACCTTTCTGACCGAAGGGACGGTGCGCAACTATCTTTCCAGCGCCATGGGCAAGACGGGCGCCCGGACCCGTGCGGAAGCAGTGCACATTGCGCAGGAAAACGGCTGGCTGCTCTGACCTCTGCGGAACCCGCCGTGATTGGTGGTTCACAGGCGCCCCGGCCTAGGATGGGGGGACGCCCTCCTGTGCCGCAACCGCTTGCAACTTATCCCCTGGTCGCAGCGGACCATTGCAGCAAAACCTTTGTCGCGGACACGGTCGACGGGCCCGGAATGGATGGAGGTGGGAGGCACGCATGGACGACGGACCTAGTCGAACTACCGCCCCGCGCGAGCCACACCTGTACCCAGGGGACGCCAGCTGACGGCAGATTTGCCCGTCACGGTGGGCTGCGCGGCTGCGCGCACCAGACCACCCACCCCTTTTGCACACCGCCTTTGCAGCCACCGCGACTGCAGCCACTACGGCTACCGCCACCCCGGCTACCGCCGCGGCAGGCCGGCGTGTGCCCCCCACCGGAGGGAACCGGACCATGATCAAGTCCCCAACGCAGACCTTTGACGCCAGCGCCGAGCTCCTGGGCAGGGCCCTGGGAGCCAATGATGTTGCCGGCGTTTCCCGCGTGCTGCAGGCCCTGGACCTGGCTGAAACGCTGGAGCAGCTGGAACGCCTGAGCACCATCCAGCGGGCCCTGGCCTACCGTACCCTGTCCAAGGACCGGGCGCTGGAGGTCTTTGAACGCCTCGACGCGGCACTGCGGGCCGACCTCGTTTCCGGCCTGCAGGAAGCAGACGTTGCCGAGGTTTTTGCGCAACTGAGCCCGGATGACCGCGTGGCCCTGCTCGATGAGCTGCCGGCCTCCGTGGCGCACCGCCTCATCTCCGGTCTGGATGAAAGGGAGCGCGCGCTCACCAGCACCGTCCTGGGTTATCCGCAGCGTTCCGTGGGCCGATTCATGAGCCCGGAATTCGTCACGACCCATCCCATGCTGACGGTGCGGGAAACGTTCGCCCGCGTCCGCGCCCACCTCGACGACGCAGAGAGCGTCTACACGATTCCAGTGACCGACGGCGGCCGCCACCTGGTGGGGGTCGTGTCCCTGCGTGACGTGCTCCGGGCTGAAGAGTCGCAGCTGGTTGCCGACATCATGAAGACGCCGATGAGCGTGCCGGCCACCTTGGACGCGGAGCACGCCGCGCGGTACTGCGCCGATGCCAAGGTGCTGGTGCTGCCCATTGTCGACGCCGAGGACCGCCTGGTCGGGATCCTCACGGTAGACGACGCACTGGTGATCCTGGAAGAGGCGGAAAGCGAGGACGCGGCGCGCTCCGGAGGCACCGAGCCGCTCCGCCGCCCATACCTGGCCACCCCTGTCGGCAGCATTGTCCGGGCCCGAGTGGTGTGGCTGCTGGTGCTGGCCCTGGGCGCCACGCTGACCGTCCAGGTCATTGGCGCGTTTGAGGCCACGCTGGAACAGCAGGTGGTCCTCTCCCTGTTCATCCCGCTGCTGATCGGCACCGGCGGCAACACGGGCAACCAGGCCGCCACCACCATCACCCGTGCGCTGGCGCTGGGGGACGTGCGCCCCCGCGACGTGTTCAAGGTCTTTGCCCGTGAAGTGCGCGTGGGGGCCTTCCTGGGCCTGCTCCTGGGCGCCCTTGGGTTCGCGATTGCCTCCATCGCGTTCACGGTGCCCATCGGCCTGGTCATTGGGCTGACGCTGCTGGGCGTGTGCACCATGGCGGCCAGCATCGGCGGACTCATGCCGCTGCTGGGCAAGGCAGTCAAGGCCGATCCGGCAGTGTTCTCCAACCCGTTCATTTCCACGTTTGTGGACGCCACCGGGCTGGTGATCTACTTCCTCATCGCCACCAGCATCCTCGGCCTCTGACCCCCGCACCGACCCTCCCTCACCTTTTGCGCCCTCCCCACCGACCCTCCCTCATGTCTCGCGGGGATTCCTGCGACCCTCCCTCATCATGCGGCAGCGGAGTGGCCGGAGGGGCGCTGAACCGGCGAGCAGGTGTCGCCTTCGTCGTGCCTTTGCTCAGGGCACGACGGCGACGGAGCGGGGCATGGCGGCGGCAGCGGCCAGCCCCAGGATTCCACAGGCCAGCACGGCCAGGAACACGCCGCGGGCGGAGGCGATGATGGTGGCGGGATCGGTGGGGCCCAGTCCCGTGGACGCCACGATGGAATTGGCCACCGCCCCAAAGATTGCCACGCCCACGGAGCTGCCGATGGCCCGGGCCAGCATGTTTGAGCCCGTCACCACGCCGCGCTGGCCCCAGCCCACGGATGATTGAGCGGCCACGATGGCCGGGGTGGAGGCAAAGCCGAGGCCGGCGCCAATGAGCAGGCAGCAGCACGCCACCACCCACACGTTTGGCCGGGCTGAGGCAATGACCAGGGCCAGCGCACCGGCCACGATGACGGCCATGCCAAGCATCGACGTGCTGCGGAAGCCGTGGCGCATGTAGACGCGGCCGGAGAAGCTGGAGGCGATGGGCCACCCGATCGACTGGGCCGCCACGGCCAGCCCCGCCAGCAAGGGCACCGTGCCGATCGATCCCTCCAGAAACGTCGGGACGTAGGAGCTCAGCCCGATCAGCACGGCACCCACGCCCAGCGAGACCAGTGTCGTGGTCAGCAGCAGCCTGCGGGAGAGGACCCAGAGCGGAAGAACGGGGTCCGCCGTCCTCCGCTCAACCACCACGAAGCCGGCGATGCAGGCTGCCCCGATGGTGAAGCCGCCAATGCTGGGCGGCGAGTCCCAGCCCCAGGCCTGCCCGCCCTCAAGCACGGCCAGGATGAGCAGCGACATGCCGCCGGCCAGCAGCACCGCCCCGGGGTAGTCAATGTGGACGCGGCGGCGTTCCACGTTTTCGTGGTAGGACCTGGCCAGCAGCAACATGGCCACAATGCAGATGGGGACATTGACGAAGAAGATCCAACGCCACGAGGCGAACTGGGAAAACAGTCCGCCAAGGGCCGGGCCCAGCACGGCGGCCACCGCCCACACCCCGGAAAGGTAGCCTTGGGCCCGGGCGCGTTCTTCGACCGTGTAAATGTCCCCGGCAATGGTGGCGGTGGCCGGCTGGATGGCCCCCGCACCGAGGCCCTGGATGAGTCGGCATGCGATCAGCACCGGCATGCTCCAGGCCAGCCCGGCCAAGACCGAGCCCGCCAGAAAGATGCTGATCCCGGCCAGCATCACTGGCTTGCGGCCCAGGGTGTCGGAAAGCTTGGCGTAGACAGGCACAGTCACCGCCTGGGCGAGGAGGTAGACGGAAAACAGCCACGGGAAGGAGGAGAATCCGCCCAGGCTGTCCACGATGGACGGCACCGCCGTGGCCAGCACGGTCGCATCGAGTGCCACGAGCGCCATGCTGACCATGAGCGAGATCAGCACCGGGCCGCGTTCGGAACGGAACCCGACCCCGGCCGCAGCGGACATCAGGAGCCGGTCCGGCCCGCGGTCACCGCCGTCTTGACCGCCGCGGCAACAGCGGCCGCACCACGCCCGCCCATCACGATGGTGTAGTGGTTGACGTCCGGCACCTCGGACACGGCAAGGCCCGGCAACCGGGCACGCCACGCCGCCAGTGCCTCTGCCGAGTAGAGGGGATCCGCATCCAGCAGCCCGCGCGGGGCGGTCAGCAACGGCGTCCCCGCAGGCAGGGCCGACAGGGCCGCCTCGATGGCGTCCATGCCAAAAAGGTCCGCCGAGTCCAGTGCCATGGACTCGTAGCTGGCGCTGGAGTGCAGCCGCGGCGGTTCGCCCACCAGGTCGTAGTCCACATATGCCTCAATGTCCCCGTTCCAGGCGCCGGCGAGGGCGGGGTGGCCCTTCCACAGCTGGCGGTAGGCGGCACGGTCCGCAAACTCCATCGTGAGCCGCTGCGCCGCAGGCCCCAACGTGTCATTGACGGTGAGCCCGGGCGGCAGCACCAACGGCAGGCCGCCGTCGACCAGCACGGTGGCGGCCGTCCGGCCGGGGTGCCGCAGCCCGAAGACCAGGGCGGCGAAGGCGCCCATGGAATGGCCGACGACGGCAGCAGTCGCCACGCCCACATGGTCCAGCAGGGCGGCGAGGTCGGCCGCGTGGGCCTCCATGCCATACGGCCCGCCGAGCCCGCGGCTGCCCCCGCGCCCGCGCAGGTCCGGGGCAATGACGTGGAACTCCGGCAGGGCCCGGGCGACGGCGGCCCAGGCCAGGTGGTTGGCGGTGATGCCGTGGACGGCCAGCACGGCGGGGGCGCCGGGATCACCCCATTCGCCGAAGGCCAGCGAGCCGGGCACACTGGAGAGCCTGTACGTCATGGTGCACCTTTCCCGCGCCGGGCCGCTTCTTCCAATCTGCCCTAAAGTGGGGCATATCACAAGCAGTCACCAGCAGCGTGAAAAGGGGTCCCGCAGTGCCACTCTTTGACGGCATCACCGCCACCACCATCCACACCGGCCGCCTGGCCGCCAACGTGCTCACCCGCACCGGGCAGCGCACGGACGGCCCCGCCGCCGTATTCATCCACGGCAACGTCTCTTCCTCCCTGTTCTGGCAGCCGGCCATGCTGGCCCTGCCGGAGGACATCGCCGCCTACGCCGTGGACCTCCGCGGCTTTGGCGACAGCGAGAGGGCCCCTGTCGATGCCACCCGCGGTGTGCGGGACTTCAGCGACGACGTCCACGCCGTGGTGCGCGAGCTCGGGCTGGGCCCCGTTCACGTGGTGGGCTGGAGCATGGGCGGCGGCGTCGCGCTGCAATACGCCCTGGACCACCCCGCCGCCAGCATCACGCTGCAGGCGCCGGTATCGCCTTATGGCTTTGGCGGGACGCGCCTGGACGGCACCCGCCTCACCGAGGACGACGCCGGCACTGGGGGTGGAGGGGCCAACCCGGGCTTCGTGTCCGCTCTCCAGGCGGGCGACACCAGCCGAGAGAACGCCCTCGGGCCGTGGGCCGTCTACAAAAGCTCCTATGTTTCGCCCGGCTTCGCCTCCGATGACGAGGACACCTGGGTCGAATCAATGCTCACCACCGCGACGGGCGAGGACAACTACCCGGGGGATTCCGTGGCATCGGCGAACTGGCCGGGCTTTGCCGCCGGCACCCGCGGGGTGCTCAACACCATGGCGCCGGGCCATTTTGACGTCTCGGGAATTGTTGCGCTCGCCGTCAAGCCGCCCATCCTGTGGGTGCGCGGCGATGCAGACGCCATCGTCTCCGATTCCTCCGCCTTCGACCTGAACTTCCTGGGCCAGGCCGGCGTGATCCCCGGCTGGCCTGGCGCGGATGTGGCACCCGCCCAGCAGATGCTGGCCCAGACCCGGGCCGTCCTGGAGCGCTACGCCGCCAACGGGGGCCGCTACTCCGAAGACGTGTTTGCCGGAGCCGGCCACGCACCCTCCCTGGAGCAGCCGGAAAAGTTCGCGGAGCTGCTCGCCGCACATGTCCGCGGCGCCGCCTGACGGCGAGGCTCAGGCGGAAGCCGGGGACCCGGCGTCGAGCTTTCCGGAAAAGGTGAAGACAATGGCCGCGGCGACCTCGGCAACCGGCGTGCCAGGGCTGAACAGCAGCCATTCCAGGCCGCCCATCAGGGTGGCGCCAAAGATGCCGCCGGCCATGAGGCGGCGCGAACCCTCCGGGGTTCCTGCCGGGGTCAGCGGCTCCAGCGCGGCCTCGATTTCAGACAGTGCCTCGCGGCGCAGGGCGGCCATCGACTCCTGCCAGGCCCGGTCAGTGCGGAAGATTTCCGCTGCCATCAGCTTGGCGAGGGCGCGGTTGTCGGCGATGAGGGCCAGCATCTGCGTCACCATGGCCTCAATGGAGGCGAAACCGCTGGCGGACAGGCGGGCCCCGCGCAGGGTTTCCGCCAAGGTGCTGACCCCGGAAGTGATCAGCTCGCCGAACAGCTGGTCCTTGGAGGAGAAGTTGTAGTAGACGCTGCCCTTGGCCACGCCGGCGCGCTCGGCCACCTCGTCCATGGTGGTGCCGGAGATCCCGTGCAGCGCGCCCAGCTCCAGTGCAGCGGCAAGGATGGCCTGTTTGGTGGCTGAAATGCGTGGCATGGGTGCGTCCTTTGGTGCAGGTCTGTGGGCGTGGTGGGGCGTGGTGTGGCTGTGCGCGTGGCGTGGTGGTCCACCAGCGTGAGTCTATTCCACCGGTGCGCAACGGACCGCTTGGGCTGCAACCCGGGCGGAGGGCGCGGCCCCCAGCCCACGGACGCTTAATTTGGACCGATTTGAGAGAATTGGAGCGTGACTGTTACAGACTTCCCCTCCAGCGACACCAAGTTGGACCTCCCGCCCCTGAAACTTGGCAACATTACCGTGGACACGCCCGTGGTGCTGGCACCCATGGCAGGCATCACGAATACGGCGTTCCGCCGGCTGTGCCGCGAACACGGGGGCGGCGTGTTCGTCTCTGAAATGGTCACCTCGCGGGCGCTGGTGGAGCGGACGCCGGAGTCCATGCGGCTGATTAGCCACGACGACGACGAGAAAATCCGCTCGGTGCAGCTGTACGGCGTCGATCCGGAAACAGTGGGCCGCGCCGTGCGGATGCTGGTCGAGGAAGACCATGCCGACCACATTGACCTGAACTTCGGCTGCCCCGTGGCCAAGGTGACCAGGCGTGGCGGGGGAGCGGCCCTGCCGTGGAAGCTGGACCTGTTCACGGCAATCGTGAACACGGCCGTGAAGGAAGCGGGCAAGGGCGGGCTCCCGCTGACCATCAAAATGCGCAAGGGCATTGATGACGACCACCTGACCTACCTTGAGGCCGGCCGCATTGCCCGCGATGCAGGCGTGGCCGCCGTGGCCCTCCATGGCCGCACCGCCAGCCAGTTCTACTCAGGGCACGCCGACTGGGATGCCATCGCCCGCCTCCGCGAGGCCCTGCCGGACATCCCGGTCCTGGG
Organism: Arthrobacter silviterrae; assembly: GCF_011045165.1. Classification (GTDB taxonomy): domain Bacteria; phylum Actinomycetota; class Actinomycetes; order Actinomycetales; family Micrococcaceae; genus Specibacter; species Specibacter silviterrae. The sequence goes on along the minus strand of NZ_JAAKZI010000001.1, from coordinate 172,519 downwards.
CAACGGGGACATCTGGAGCGCCGAGGACGCCATCGCCATGGTGCGCCAGACCGGCGTCGACGGCGTGGTGGTGGGCCGCGGCTGCCAGGGCCGCCCATGGCTCTTTGGCGACTTGATGGCCGCCTTCGAAGGCAGCGACAAGCGGCACAAGCCGGGGCTGGCCGAGGTGGCTGCCGCCGTCTACCGCCACGCCGAACTGCTCGTTGACACCTTCGACGACGAAAACAAGGCCCTGCGCGACATCCGCAAGCACATGGCCTGGTACTTCAAGGGCTATGTGGTGGGCGGCGAACTGCGCGCCCAGCTTGCCGCGGTCCCCACCCTGGAAGTCCTGCGCGGCCTGCTGGACCAGCTCGACATGGACTCGCCCTACCCCGGGGCCGACGCCGAAGGCCCCCGCGGGCGCGCCGGCACCCCGAAACGCACGGCACTGCCGGACGGCTGGCTGAACGAGCGCACGCTCAGCGGCAGCCAGCAGGTGGACCTGGCGGGCGCCGAGCTCGACGTCTCCGGAGGATAGTGATGACAGCGGCGGATACCGGCAGCGGGCCGGAGCAGCAAATGTGCTGGTGTTGCGGGCGGACCTTCCCCGAGTCGGGAATCATCCGGCTCGGCAGCAGGCCGGAGGCCGGAGTGTGCCTGAACTGCACCATTTCCCTGCGGCAGCGGGCCCGGGTCCGTGCGGCCGAGGGCCGCGGGGGCCTCGCCCACTGGGGTGCCCAGGCCGTGAACCGCGGCCGGCAGGGTGTCATGGCGCGCAATTGGCACCGGCTCCCCGCAGTGGGGCCCGCGCTGCGCTGGATCAACCGGCACCTGCCGTAGGCGGAGCGGGCGTCCGGGTGGCGCCGGACCATTGGGCCGCCGCGATGGCCCTAAACTAAGGGATATGTCTACCTCAGCGCAGCCAGAGTACTCCTCCACCGACGTGGAGCGCTGGGTCCAGGAGGCCCACAAGAGCAGCTTCCGGACCGTTTTTGAGCGCGACCGTGCACGCGTGCTGCACTCCTCGGCGCTGCGGCGGCTCGGCGCCAAGACCCAGGTGGTGGCCCCGGACACTGACGACTTTGTCCGCACCCGCCTCACGCACAGCCTGGAAGTGGCACAGATCGGCCGGGAACTGGGCCGCACGCTGGGCTGCGACCCGGACGTGGTGGACACCGCCTGCCTGGCCCACGACCTCGGCCACCCGCCCTTCGGCCACAACGGCGAGTCCGTGCTCAATGACCTGTCCCACGACATTGGCGGCTTCGAGGGAAACGCCCAGACGCTGCGCCTGCTGACCCGCCTGGAATCCAAGGTCATGACGCCCGACGGCGGCTCGGCCGGCTTGAACCTGACCCGCGCCTCCCTCGATGCCTCCTCAAAATACCCGTGGCTGGCCGCCGACGCGCCGCTGATCGACGGGCGCCGCACCAGCAAGTTTGGCGCCTACACCGACGACCTCCCCGTTTTTGAGTGGCTGCGCAGCAACGCCCCGGCCGGAAAAACCTGCGTCGAGGCGCAGGTCATGGACCTGGCCGACGACATTTCCTATTCCGTCCACGACGTGGAGGACGCCATCGTGGCCGGCCATGTGCAGCTGAAGTGGCTGGCCAACTCGGACCAGCGCAACCGGGTGCTGGGCTACACGCAGCAGTGGTACCTCCCGTCCGTGGACACGGCAGAGATCGATGCAGCGCTCACCCGGCTGGAATCGGCGGATGTCTGGGTCCGCCACGCGGACGGCAGTCGTGCCTCGATGGCAGCCCTGAAGGACATGACCAGCCAGCTGATCGGCCGGTTCTGCCAGAGCGCCGTCGCCGCGACCAGGGAAATCTACGGCCCCGAACGGCTCACCCGCTACGCTGCCGACGTCGTCGTTCCTGTTGAAACCGCCTATGAAATCGCGGTCATGAAGGGCCTGGCCACCACCTTTGTCATGACCACCGACCACCGCCAGCCCATCTACCAGCGCCAGCAGGACATCCTCAGCGAGCTGGTCGCGGTGCTCAACGCCACCGGGGACGCCCACCTGGAGACCATGTTCGCCGCGGACTGGCGGGACGCGGACGACGACGACGCCCGGCTTAGGGTTGTCATCGACCAGATCGCGTCCCTTACGGATGTGTCGGCGCTGGCCCTCCACGAGCGACTGGTGGGGATGGAACGCACGCTGCTGTAGAGCGGGGGTCCGCTAGCGCATGTCCTGCACGAGGGTTCCCTCGTTCTCAGCGGTCCTGGAACGCTACTTCGTTGCATAGCTTTCGAGGACGGCGGCGGCGGTGCCTGGGTCGTCGACCGTGACGACGATTGAACGGCCGTCGCGGCGGAAGACTTCGAGGCCAGGGCCCCGGCGGGTTACGAAACCCCAGCGCCCCTTTCGGCTGGGGCCGATCACCCATCGGAAGCCCCAGCCGCCAAAGTCGGCCAGCGGGTCGACCGCAACAACGGCTGCCTTCGCGAGGCTCGCCGGGGGAATGTGGAGCCGTGGCCAGCCGATGGCGGATCGGACGATGAATCCGTGCGGGCCGGCGGTGACGACGACATGCGCCGTGTCGAGCAGAACGAGCAGCAGAAGGAGCGGCGAGAGGAAGATCGGCCACAGGCGAGGACCAACGGTCAACAGCAGGGACACACCGAGCACGATCAGCACCGCGGCTGCGGCGGCGATGAGCGCCATGAACCAGGCCGGGAGCTCAACCCTCCCCGTCCAGCCTGCGACCTCGCTGGATCGTACCGGGAGCGCGTCAACCGCCTGAGCGCTTTCCGCTGTCAGGGCCTCGCGCGGAAGCAGCCACCAGGTGAGTAACCCTGCGGCGGCCGCGAGAATGGCGCCGCCGGCGAGGGGAAGCGCCGGTGCGAGTGGCGAGGCGTTGAGTACGACCGAACCAACGCCCATGCCGATCGCGTGGAAAACTGTAATTCCCATCGCGATGGCCGGCATCCAGGCGTTCATCCCCGCCATTCGTGTCGCACGGACCATGAAGAAGCCGATGAATGCGATCACTGGGAAGCCAATCGCCGCGACGAGGATCGCGTAGGTCCACCACGGCCCTGTGCGGTCGGAACCTGCGCCCCAGTGGGTGATGAGCTGCGGGCTGCCGGTGGCACCCACGCCGACTATGACAATTTCTGCGGCAACGACGATCGCAAGTGGTACCCAGATCGTCGCGATGAGTGCGGCTCGCCGGGCGGCCCGGTGGTCAACGATGCGGCCGCTCATGACTCGTATTCCTTCCGGACGAGCGCCAGCAGGGTCCCGATCGGGATGCCCGCGGACTTCGCTTCGGCAGCCGCCCGAGCCACGGCGACGCGGACCCCGTTTGCTGTTGGTGCACCGATGACCACGGCGCCGCGGCCTCGTCGAAGTTCGATCTGACCGTCGTTGCGCAGCTCCTGGTAGGCGCGCAAGACCGTGTGAAAGTTGACGCCGATTGACTCGGCCAGCACTTTGGCCGCCGGCAGGCGCTCGCCGGTGGCGATCGTCCCCGTCGCGATCTGGGTGGCGATCGACTCGGCAATCTGCGCGAACACGGGAGTGGCCGTTGCCGGATCGATGAGTACGAACATAGAGTTATTCTAGTTCTATTAGCACTATTTGCCCTCGGCAGGAGAGAACGCATGTCCAAGGATGAGCAAATACCACCGACCGGTGCCCAACCGCGGACCGGCAAGACGCCCAAGCGGTGGTTCAAGCCGAACACGTCCGGCCCGGGCTGGCACCCCGATTCATGGCAGGGCTGGCTCATAACCGGGCTCATCGTTGCCGCGATCGTCACCTTTGTTGCGCTGTTCAGAAGCGGGGTTCTGTGATGCGGGTGTCATCGTGAGCGGCTTCTTTTCTTGGGTGGCGGGTTCCGGCGTCGTGCAGGGCGTGATCATGGGACTGACTTTCGCGTACCTGACCACGGTCCTGCTCTTGAACGCCGTGGCAAAGACGGAGACGACTACCGTCAACGGCTGGAGCGCGATCCGCAAGGCGGGCCACCCAGGCAACGGATTGCTCGTGCGGGCGGCACTGCAGAAGGCCTTGCCCGTTGTCAACGTTTTCGAGGAAGCCGCCTATTGGACGGCAACCAGCGACGACACGGGGGCTCGTTTCAGCGGCGAGAACGCCTATCGGCTTCACTTTCCGGCGGGCCGGCTCCCGCCGAATGACGCCTTCTGGTCACTCACCGCAACGGACACCGTCGGCTACATGGTCGGCACCGCAACGGGCCGGTCGAGCGTGGACAGCCACTCTGGTCTGGTGGCCAACGCCGACGGCTCGGTCGACATTCTGATGCAGCCGCATCAGCCCCCCGGTGCCCCAGGGAACTGGGTGGCAACACCGCCCGGCCGGTTCAAGCTCATGCTCCGCGCCTACCTGCCCGCCTCCGCCGTAGTCAATGGCGACTACCAGGTTCCGCCAGTCGCCCGGGTGCGGCCATGAATCGCCTGATCCTGAAATACGCCACTCCGGTCATCATCGTCATCTTGGCGATCTTCGCATGGGTCATCTACCGACGAGTCGCCGATGGCGGTTTGGGAGCGATCATCCCGCTCGCCGTGACGGCTGCGATTGATTGGGTGATCGGAGCGTTCGTGTTTATCTACTTCTGGCCCCGAATCACGGTCGGCGGCTTCAAAAGGATATTCTCGGGGCGTGGATTGGGCGGCGGCCCGATCCCCGTGAACACGATCTATGCCGTGCCGGAGAGCCCGTCCCAATCCGCGTCGTCCGGCAGTGTGATCGCGACCGGCACCGATGATCTCCTCTACCTGGGGGGTTGGCTTGACGTGAAGGACGGACCGCTGGTGCTGCACATGCCCACGATGGACGGCCGCTTCTGCAGCGTGCAGTTCACCGACCCAACCAGCGGAGCCAACTTCGCCTATGTGGGCAAACGCACCACCGGGTCGGCTGCCGGCGACTTCCTCCTCTGCGAACCCAAATGGGCCGGCGAAACCCCGGTGGGTATGAGCCGAATCGACGTGCCGCACCACGCCGCACTGCTCATCGGACGGGTGTACGTTGCCAACGAAAATGACCGGCCCGCGGCATACGCCCTCGCGAAGCAGATCCAGCTCACACCACTAAAACTCGAGCGCGATCGTTAGCCAGACGGACCACCGCGAAGGGCTTCGTCACTCATTGAGCTTGCCGGAACCGGTCACTTTCGGTGTCCCGCAGGGGGAACCCTTACCGGGATGCCGAGCTAACATCAGCTGGCCAGCGCGCTCCGGTGGACAACGTTATCTATTACTTCGGCAGCAGTCGCTGCCATTAGCGTGGGGGAACGTACTTGCTTGGGCCATTCCATGCCGCGTGAAACCCATCCAGTTTCTAGACCTGCCGCTTGGCCACCAGCGATATCAGCGGTTGGATGATCACCTACCATCCAACCTCCGGTGAGTTCTGAATTCAGTCGCTGGGCTGCAATCTGGAAAATCTTGGAATCTGGCTTTTTGACTCGTTCTGCTTCGGAGATCACGACAGCATCCACATACGGCTCTAGCCCGACTCTTTGGATTTTGAGAGTCTGTTGAGTCGTTGTTCCGTTGGTGACAATGGCTATTTTCCAGCCATGCTCTTTGGCATTCTTGAGCGCCTTCTTGGTGCAGTCCTCCATGGTCATGGAGTCCACATGTTCGTAGAGGAGGCGGTCCACGAGATCCTCGACTGCCGTGTCTAGTCTGAAGCGTTCCTTGATGGCGCGGGCCAGGGAATCCCGAGGTTCATAGCCGTCGCGGTCAGACTCGATCAGCCATGCCGCCTCAGAATCGGGTCTCCTGAGCAGCCGAACGAAATCGACGGACCAGGAATTGAAAGCGGAGGCCCTGTCGACCAAAGTGTTGTCCAAATCCACAAGAAGCAGCATCTTTTCACCCTGAACTGTTGGCGACAAATCTATCTGACCGACTCCCATATGGGCAGGGCGTCTGCAAAGTCTTTTGTGAGGGTGCGGCGTCTTAATACGTGAGACGAACCGTGCCGTGGCTTTTAAAAAGTGAGAACCCCTGTTAATCCAGATGGTGTCTAAGCCGCTGGATTGCCAGGAGTTCTCGCATGCCATCATCCCATCTTGCTGTGTTCATTGACGATTTCCCCCCGGCCGGGCCGGTGGAGATCGACCCGGGCAGAGTTCTTGTGAGGTTGTCCGGTTTGCCTGATCCAAGGAAACGGCGCGGGGTTCGGCACCGGTTCGCACACTTGCTTGTCATCATGGTCTGCTCGGTGCTGGCCGGGCGACATCGTTGGTGGAGATGCCCGAACGGGCGGCCGACACGGCCCGGGACCAGCTCGCCGCCCTGGGCATTGGTGCCCCGCACGCAACTACGCTGGCCAGGGTGCGTCAGCATCCTGGATGCTGACGCCCTCGACCGGCTGGCCAGGGCATGGGCACAGTCCTTGGCACCGGTGGCGGCCATCGCCATCGACGGGAGGAAGTCCGGGGAGCGAAGAACGGCGGCGGCACGAGGGTCCACCTGTTGGCCGGCATCGACCACACCACCGGGGCCGTCCTCGTACAGGCGAACGTGTCCGAGAAGCACAACGAGATCACCTACTTCAAGCCACTCCTGGAGGGGATGAACAATCTGGAGGGCGTGGTGATATCCGCCGATGCGTTGCATACCCAGCGTGAGCATGCCGAGTACCTTCACTCCCGGGGAGCCGAGTATGTGTTCACGGTGAAGGCGAACCAGCCCAAGCTCCATGACCAGTTGCGCGCCTTGCCTTGGAACCGCGTCCGCGTCGGGCACAAGACCCGTGACACGGCCAACGGCCGCGAGATCGAGCGGACCGTCAAGTGCGTGAGCCTGGCTGCGGGGATCAAGTTCCCCCACGCAGCCCAGGCCGCACAAATCACCCGCAGTTCCCGGCCGCTGGGTACCCGGAAGTGGTCGACAGAGACCGTTCACATCGTCACGTCACTGGCGCCGGGACAAGGAAAACCGGAACTCATAGCGTCCCTGATCCGCGGGCACTGGGGAATTGAAAACGGCCTCCACTGATACGTTGACCGCACTACCAGCGTGTCCTCCGATGCGGGTCCTGTCTCCGGGTTGATGCTTCATTCATGGGCACTTCCTATGAACGGAGTAGCTGTGAAACAGAATGAGAAGCTTGGCGGTAGTCGGATTGACGGGTTGGTCGTCATTCGCGCCGGCACGGTTTCGGCAACTGATGACGCGACGCTGCCGTGGGCGGTGCTGACGGAAACTGGTCTTCGGGTGGCACCGGTGGAGGAGTTCCTGAGGGACCTGCTGGCTTGTGGCAATTCCGCGGCATCGTGTCGTTCGTATGCCTATGACCTCCTGCGTTGGTCGAGGTTTTTGGCGGCCGTCGAAGTGCCGTGGCATCGTGCCACATCGTTGGAGGTCCGTGACTTCGTGTTGTGGCTGAAAACAGCACACAATCCCGCCCGCGATCGGCACCGTGAAAATTCCGCCGCGGCGGGATCAGTAAACCGGCGCACCGGCAAAGCCGCCTTATCCGCTGGATACGCGCCGGCAACGATCAATCATGCGATTTCGGTGATTGCCTGCTTTTATGATTTTCATCTGGAAACCGGGCAGGGGCCTGTGATCTCACCGGTTCCGGGCCCGACCCGCGCTGGGGGCCATATTGGTGCCCACCATAATCCCCTTGAGCCCTTCGCCGCCCATTCCCGCGGACGCTATCGGCAAAAGGAACCCGAGCGTGAACCTCGGGCCGTGCCCGATGACGTGGTGGAAGACCTGTTTTCCTCATTGAGTTGCCATCGTGACCGGGCTTTGTTTTCGATGTTCCTATCCAGTGGGGCACGTGCTGCGGAACTTTTGGCGATGACGGTGGATGATGTCCGGCCTGGTCAGGGGCGCATCTATGTGCGCAGCAAGGGACTCGGGGGCGTCAAGGAGCCCTGCCCGGCGTCCCCGGAAGCGTTCGCCTGGCTGACGCTCTACCTGGGCGAGATGGCGCAGGTGGAGGGCCTGCGTCCCGGACCCGGAGAGCCGCTGTGGTGGACTCGCCGGCATCCGCTGCGCCCATTGACATATACAGCTTTGCGGGCCATTTTGAACCGGATCAATGAGAAGATCGGCGCCACCGTAAGCGTTCACGACCTGCGGCACACCCTGGCCATTCGACTCGTTGAGGATCCGGGCCTCAGCCTGGTCGATGTCCAGCATGTCATGCGCCACCGCTGGATCACCACGACCACCGGGTATTTGCGTCCGCGCCCGGACGAAGTCATTGCCAAGGTGGCGGAGCATTACGGGCGCCCACGTCATGTCGCCGGGGCACGGACTGGCTGGGCCTATGACCCTGACGATCTGGCAGATCTCTTCGGGAACAACAAATGAGCCGCAACGGATGGGTCGCCCGCACACCGTTGAGCGGGCAGGGATATGATCCTGCCATCAGTGCCATCGCAGGGTTGACTCCAGCCGAAGGCCCGCCGCCGGCACCGGACAGGGCAGGCATGGCAGCTGGCGAATTGGTGTTGCTGGCCCAGACACTGTTTGTGGATCCTGACTCCGGGCAAATCCAGCGCCAGCGGGAGGCAGTGGAAAAGGTGTTGTCGTGGCTGGAAACCTTTCCCGGCCAGGATTGGCAGGACCGGTGGCTCTTGAGTGTTTCCGATGCCGGCTGGTCATCGTGGGGGCCGGTCGGTAGCTCAGCGGCTCAGCGTTTGCCGTTGACAACCGGACTCGGCGTGTTGCTGGCGCTGCGGGTGGTCCGCCCGTCGTACAACTGGCTCTTTAGCAGTCGCTTGCTGGGCGTTTATGATGCCTACCGACGCCATAACCAGTCCGAGACGTTCACACGAATTGCTGTTCATCTGAGCGAACGCGGCGGCAGCACTGAATATAGCGCCACCACCTTGAACCTGCTGGCGTGCATGGCGATGGTGACTGGAAAGGATTTGCTGGACCTCGATATCAAGGACATCGCCGATTATGCTGAGGCCCGAAAGTCCAGCGGGCGCAATAACGGGGCGTTGGCATTGGCTTACCAGGTGCTGCATGCCCAGGGAGCGATGCCCGACTGCCCGCCTACGTTGGTTCAGTACCACCACGTCGGCCAACGCACCCCGACTGAGCTCGTCGATAGATTCCCGATCGTTGATCGAGCTTTTCGCGACATGTTGGTGCACTACCTCACGGAACGATGCGCCATGCTTGACTACGCTTCACTGATCAACCAATCACAGATGCTTGCCGGTCTTTTCTGGATGGATCTGGAAGAGCACCATCCGGGAATCTGTTCACTGAGCCTTCCCGGACCCATTGCCGCCGAATGGAAACAGCGGCTCCGGACCCTGCCCAATGGCCAGCCCCGGCTGAACTACCACGCCATCCTCCTGGCTGTGCGCTCGTTCTACCTTGATATTCATCAATGGTCGTTGGAGGACCCTGCCCGGTGGGCACAATGGGCTGCTCCCTGCCCCATTAGCCAGTCCGATACGCATTAGTTACCGGAAGGAAACGCGCCAGCGCCAGGCCCGCATGCAGCAACGTACACGCACGCTGACCCCGGTACTGTCCCAGCTGGTCACTGCCGCCGAGGAACGACTGCGAATCACCGGCGTGGTGCTCAAAGCAAGCCGGGACACTGCACCGGGCGGCGAATTCACGGTGGAAGACGTCCGGTACCGGCGCACGGGCAAGCAAGGCCGGGACCCGGGGCCGGCGGCAGTGTTCATCACCATCGCCGATAAACAAGGACCACGGTTTAACGCCGTGCGCGACGAAGACAATGCATTCTGGCTCTGGGCGGCCATCGAAGTCCTGCGGCGCACCGGGGTCCGGATCGAGGAATTACTCGAACTGACGCACCTGAGCCTGCGCCAGTACCGGTCGCCTACCGGCGAGATGATTCCGCTGCTGCAGATCAGCCCATCCAAAACTGACCGGGAACGAGTCATCCCCGCAACCCCGGAACTGGTCGCCGTCCTCGCCAGGATCCTGCGCCGCGTCAAGACGGCTGAGGAAGGCAAGGTGCCGCTGGTGATTCGCTACGACAACCACGAACGGATTTTCGGGCCTCCACTGCCGCACCTGTTCCAAACCGAGTTTCAGCACCGGCTGCAGGTGATCTCCCCACCTCAGATACGCAAACAGCTCAGCCGATTGGCTGCCAGCGCAGGCATGGTCGACGTGGATGGCACTCCTCTGAGGTTTACCCCGCACGACTTTCGCAGGATCTTCGCCACCGAAACCGTCAATGGCGGCTTGCCGATCCACATTGCAGCAAAGCTCTTGGGCCACCTCGATTTGAATACCACCCAGGGGTACGTCGCCGTCTACCCACAGGATGTCATCCACCACTACCGCAGCTACATTGACCAACGGCGGGCGGGTCGTCCGGCGGAGGAATACCGCGAACCCTCGGACACGGAATGGAACGATTTTCGTGACCACTTCAGTCTCCGAAAGGTCGCACTCGGCACCTGCGAACGCCCCTACGGGACTCCTTGCGAACATGAACATGCCTGCGTCCGCTGTCCGATGCTGCGCATGGATCCAGCCCAACTGCCACGGCTAGTTCAAATAGAAACCAACACGAACGAAAGGTTGAAAGAAGCGCACCACATGCAATGGCTCGGCGAAGTCTCCGCCCTCCAAGAAGGACTCCGCCACATCGCCGACAAGAAACGGCAAGCCGAACGGCTTCAACAACTCATAGACGAGCCGGACGGCCCCACAACGCTGAACTGATCACCACAAGCCACCCGTCAACTGCGAAAAATTTAGTACAAAGAAGGCGCAGGGACGTCACGTGGCAGGAGGACGGATCCCAGGTGCGGCGGGGCAACGCGCCACGTGTAGTGGCGCAACATCGCGATCACGATTCTGCGCCTGGAGGCAGAAACCAACGTTGCCAAGGCCACCCTCGGCGCACGCAACTACCCTGAGCGCGCCCTCAAACTCATCGGCCTATCTATCAGCTGAACGACTTTGCAGACGCCCTGGCGTACCTGTGAACATCGGAACTTCTTTATCTTCAGGTCACGGTTGGGGTGTGTTCCGTTTGACGACCGTCTTCCAGGACAGCTGAATGCCTTCGCTGGGCCCAAACGCAAAGATAGTCGCTGTTCGTTGCGGTTCACATTTTGGTGTTCCTTGGCTATCGGTGCGTTCGCGGTCTAGTATTCGCGGATAGGGGCCGCACAGCATTTGGCTCTAATTGATATCAATCGCACCGATTGGGGAACTACCATGAACGGACGTTTCAAATACACAAAGGGCAAAGCCGGACGGTGGTCGATCGCGACCTTGGCCAGCTTGGCACTCGTCGGGGTCGGGGTTTCCCCGCTTATCGCGGCATCGTCGCCTTCAACGGATCTGCCGCCGGCTCCCGGCCCAGTACCGTCCCTTTCCAAACAACTTCCTCAAGAACAAACCCCAACTGAATTTCAACAGGCACTTGGGGTTCCGCTCGAAGATGCCGGTGGCGGAACCCACGCCGTCTTGGAGCAGGACGCCCAGGCGGCCAAGGCCAGCCTGATAGCAGGGGGCTACACCGTGAATCAAATCACCTTAAACTACGCCCCGATGTCGGCGGACATTTACATCGCCGGCAAAACACCCACCGCAACAGCGCAATCGGCCGCACGGTCCAAGGCCAATGGGGCGGCCATCAATTTCGTCGCCGCTGCCAGGACGACAGCGGAGGCCGAAGTGCAGCAGGCCCGCATTGACGCGGACCGTGATGCCCTCGCAAAGCAGGGCATCAAAATCAACACCACAGGGATCCTGGAGGACGGGTCCACCATCCTCGTCCGTCTGATCAATGGCACGTCGGCACAGGCCGACTACATCCTGAAGACGTATGGACCAGACGGACTCAAAGTCGACACAGCAGCAGGACCCCAACCACAAGAAGCGACAACTCGCACAACCGATTACGCCCCTTGGTTTGGCGGAGACAAAATCTACATTCCCGCCTACACCGGAACCTGTACCTCTGGGTTCTCGGTGTATAAGCCTGGGTACGGAAACTATATGCTCACAGCCGGGCACTGCTTCAAAACCACGGGGATTACGTCTGTGTACTGGTGGAACACGGCACAGACATTTGGTTACTCATCGCAGGTAGACTACGTATCCGGACAACCCTCCGACTCTGCTCTGATTACCGGCTCATATTCACCCTTCGTGTGGAACACCAACACGACTTATCTGTATCAGGCAGTATCGTCAACCGGCGATACCGTCGGACAAGACTCATGCTTTGATGGTGCCCTCTCCGGCCAAGTTTGCCGGTCCCACGTGACTCAAACCAATGTGACCATCAACCGGTCCGACGGCGGCACAACAACTGGCGTTGTTGAGGTGAGAAACATAGATGGCGCCACAGTCTGTGTAGGCGGCGACAGCGGTGGCCCCGTTTACGATGCTTCACCTGGCACAGGTATTCGCGCTCGAGGAATAATCAAGGCCTGCGCCACAGCACCTTACCAAGACTACGGATACTTCATGCCGTGGTACCGGCTGGCACCTCGGCTAGGGAATCTCGCTCTCAACGGCTAGGTGCGTGGGTCAGTAGTGGAGGCGGAAATTCTTTAAACGCCGGTGGATTGACCGGGGTTGTGGTGGGGTGGCTGGGAGAATTGGGGTATGAATCCTGGTTCTTCTTCGCCCGTACCGGTGCCGCAGGATGGTTTGTTCGAATCGTCCTTGATCGAGCGCGTTGAGCTTGTCGTTGATGATCGGATTGAGGCCAATGGTGGGGCGAAGAAGCGCTTCAGGGCTTTTGAACCGGATGCGGTGATGCTGGTTCCGCCGTCGCTGGATGAATGGCTGCCGAAGAATCATTTGGCCCGGTTTATTGCCGAACTCGTCGACCACGAATTGGATCTGACCAGGTTTTATGAGTCGTATGCGAAGGTGAAGGGCCAGCCGCCGTATGACCCAAGGTTGATGCTGCGGATCGTGCTTTACGGATACTGAGTGGGGGTCCGCTCCTCGCGTGAGTTGGAACGCTCGTGTGTGGATGTGGTCGCGTTCCGGTGGTTGGCGGCTCAGCAGGGGCCTGATTTTCGTTCCATCGGACGGTTCCGGGAACGGCATTTGGCGGCGTTGGCGAACGTGTTCCTGCAAGCCTTGGGGCTGTGCCGGGCGGTGGGGATGGTGAAGCTGGGCAAGGTCGCATTGGACGGGACGAAGGTGCGGGCAAACGCGTCCCGGGACAAGGCGATGTCCTACGCCCGACTCACTGCCAAGCAGAGGGTGCTCGCTGATGAGATCAGTGAGCTGATGGCCGAAGCGAAGAGTGTTGATGCGGACGAGGATGCGAGGTTTGGGCCGGGCAAGCGTGGGGATGAGATCCCTGCCGAGCTGGCCGGCAGGGAAGGACGGGCGAAGGCGGTGGCTGCCGCCCGGGCCAGCATTGAAGAAGAAGCGGCTGAGCGCGCCCGTCAGGACGGCGAAGCGAAGGCGCGCAAACGTGGCGGGGATGATGATGAGATCACCGGTGCCGGCGAGGCGGCTGCCGCCGGTGCGGTGCCCAAGCCCGGCCCGCAACGAAACGTCACGGACCCTGATGCGCGGCTCATGAAAACCGCGGACGGGTCCTTCCATTACTGCTACAACGGCCAAGCCGTTGTAGATTCCCACCATCAGGTCATTGTTGCTGCCGAGATGACCCGGAGCGCCAATGACTACGGGCAACTGGTTCCCCTGATGGAGAAGACGGTGGAGAATCTGGGCCGGGCCCCGGCACGCTCAGTGCTGATACGGGGTATTGTTCAGCGGCGAACCTGGCTTCTGCCCAGGAGTTTCAGGCCACCCATGGCACCGAGTTTTTCATTTCCACCGGCCGGCTGAAACACGCAACCCCGATCCCTGAGGCGCCGCGCGGCCGGATCCCAGCCACCGCGACCCTGGGTGAACGGATGGGCCGGAAGCTGAAAACCAAGCGAGGCAAGAAGATCTATGCCCGGCGCAAAGCCATCGTGGAACCCGTCTTCGGCCAAATCCGCATCCGCCAGGGCAAGCACGTCCTGCTGCGCGGGTTCGAGAAAGCCTCCAATGAGTGGAAGCTCCTCGCTGCCGCCCACAACCTCATGAAACTTCACAACCCCCACCACCCCGCTAACAAGCAATCCCAAGCCACTGGCCCGAAACACCATCAGCTCCAGAAATTCAATGCCTTGGCAGGCCCGCAACAGTTCAAAAACCACCGGACGCTCTGCCGGCCATCAAACCACTACTGGCCCACGCACCTAGCCAAGCCATTAGCCGATTCTCGCCAATCCGCGTGAATCGTCACCCAACCCATCGGAATTGTCAAGGGCCCGACATCGGCGTTATCGGGCCCTTGAACTTTCTTGTAAGAACACAGGCCCATCAACTCTCCGTCACCGGCATGGCCTCCAACATCTTCCAAGTATTTGCACTGGAGATCTCCATCCGAGGGGAAAGCTCCTTCGAAAGGTATAATTCGCCTAGAGGGTCGTTCTGGCAGATTGCCCTTGATCAAAACGCATGCATGCATCGAAAGAGAAACCACCATGAACGCAACACACAAACACATTAAGAGGAAGGTCGGCCTGTGGTCGATGGCTTCTCTGGCTGGCGTGGCACTCGTCGGGGTCGGGGTTTCCCCGCTTATCGCGGCATCGTCGCCTTCAACGGATCTGCCGCCGGCTCCCGGCCCAGTACCGTCCCTTTCCAAACAACTTCCTCAAGAACAAACCCCAACTGAATTTCAACAGGCACTTGGGGTTCCGCTCGAAGATGCCGGTGGCGGAACCCACGCCGTCTTGGAGCAGGACGCCCAGGCGGCCAAGGCCAGCCTGATAGCAGGGGGCTACACCGTGAATCAAATCACCTTAAACTACGCCCCGATGTCGGCGGACATTTACATCGCCGGCAAAACACCCACCGCAACAGCGCAATCGGCCGCACGGTCCAAGGCCAATGGGGCGGCCATCAATTTCGTCGCCGCTGCCAGGACGACAGCGGAGGCCGAAGTGCAGCAGGCCCGCATTGACGCGGACCGTGATGCCCTCGCAAAGCAGGGCATCAAAATCAACACCACAGGGATCCTGGAGGACGGGTCCACCATCCTCGTCCGTCTGATCAATGGCACGTCGGCACAGGCCGACTACATCCTGAAGACGTATGGACCAGACGGACTCAAAGTCGACACAGCAGCAGGACCCCAACCACAAGAGAGCTGACTAGGGTCGTCGTCAGCATGGCATAGCCAGCTTCTGGAAAGAGTCTTTGGCGGTTCATAAGACCTTGAGAGCTCCCGCCAAACGCACCGCACGAAATCAGGACCTCAACACACGACAGGAACAGAAAGCTTTTGAGCTACACTCGTGGGCCCTCCTCGTAATTATTTCTGTTAATTAGTCCCGGATACAACACGCCCCCCGCGGGAAACTTTCGCCCTTGCACCCCGGCTTTGGGGCCTGCGGGTTGGGCTGACGAACGCCATGCCAGAACCGATGGTCTTCACCTTGCCTGCGGAAAATCAACGATTTTCAGGACATATAACGACGCCTGCACTCGCCTCCGGAAATTCCGTGCCGAGCACTGTTGAAAAACGACCAGTAATCACGATTTCGGACATTCGTGCTCTCGCATTCGGAAAATGACAGACATGCGCCGTTAATGTGGCGGGACAGAATTGATTTGAGGTTGCCACCGACACCCTCCGGGAACGATCGTTCTCGGAGGGTGCGGGAGCGGAACCTTGGCGATCGCGATCCTGGAATATTGGTGGCTTGCAACGACCGATTGAACCCTCCATGGTCTTTCGGGAACGCGAGGCGTCCCGCAGAGTGTCCCCTTACGGACGTATCAGCGCAGTGCAGGCGTCTTTGGACAGCCAGTGCAGTCGACTTCGGAAAATGACAGCAGGCACCCAATACCGGAGGGGCCGAAGCTGCCGTCAGCCCGGCCCTATGGGAGCCGCCCAGCCCGGGCGGGGGATGAGGCAGAACGGGTGGCCGGCGGGGTCGGCATAGACGTGGGAGTCCGGCCCGCCCAGCCGGGTGGCACCCAGGGCGAGGACCCGCGCATGGGCGGCATCGACGTCGTCGACCATCACATCGAGGTGCATCTGCTGCGGGTAGGCGGGGTCCGGCCAGCGGGGCGCAACGTGGTCCGGGGTCCGCTGGAAGGCCAGCCCGGAGCTGTGGTCGTTGGGCGCCACCACCACAAAGTCCGGCGAATGGAACGTGACGGGGTGCCCCAGCAGGGCGGCATAAAACCCGGCCAGCGCGTCCGGGTCGGGGCAGTCGATGACAAGATGGTGCAGTCGCCCGATCATGTGGCGAGGCTACCACCGCGGGCTACATGGCGGCGGAGTAGCTCCCCAGGGCTGCGGTGAAGCTGGCCAGCTGCTCGGGGTTGGCCAGGGCAAAGACAATGCCGACGGCGACGCTCATGATGGCTGCCACGCCCACCGTGGCCGCACAAACATAGAGCATGAGCTTGGTGTCGTCGTCAAAGCGTCCCGGCATCTGCAGGGTCGGGTCAATCAGGTTGGGGGCGGTGTCAACGGATCCGTCGGCCAATACCGCCACCACCTGGCCGCGTCCCCGGTCCAGGCGCAGGGAGGAAATGGCGCTACCGTGGCGGGCCAGCAGGATGTCGGAACCGACGGAGCTGCGGGCGGCGGCGGACGGGCGGATGGCGGTGAACGACAAGGTTTTCTCCAGAAGTGGCGGGGTGAAAAATGGTGGCCGGTCGGGGAAGGTTCGCCATTGGACCGCCGCGTGCGGCATACCCCAAGTTTATCGCTGGCAGCTCCGCGGGACCCCGGTAAACGCCATGGTTGCGCGGTGATTCCAGACACCGGCTGCTGCCAAATCGGTCACACTGCAGCGTTCTCCACAGGCTCCGGCGCCAGTGGTTCCGGGCCGCATTAACTCACGTAAACTGGCCGTGTGGCCGGCCTGATTAAACGCGAAGACATTGACGAGGTGCGCACACGCACCGACCTCAAGGAAGTTGTTGACGCCTACGTCACGCTCAAATCGGCAGGCATCGGCTCCTTTAAGGGCCTGTGCCCGTTCCACGATGAGCGCAGCCCCTCCTTTCATGTGCGGCCCCAGATGGGGTATTTCCACTGCTTCGGCTGCCAGGAGAGCGGCGACGTCATCTCCTTCGTCCAGAAAATGGACCACATCTCCTTTTCGGAGGCTGTTGAGAAGCTGGCCGGGCGCATCGGCTACGAACTCCACTATGAGGACGGCGGCACCGGGCCGCGCCGCGAGGAAGTGGGGCGCCGGCAAAGGCTGCTGGACGCCCACAAGATCGCCGGCGAGTTTTTCCGCGAACAGCTCCTGACCCCACCCGCCGCAGCCGGCAGGGCGTTCCTGCAGGAGCGCGGCTTCGACCGCAGCGCCGCGGAGCACTTCGGCGTGGGCTTCGCCCCGCAAGGCTGGGATGCCCTCCTTAAACACCTCTCCGGCAAGGGCTTCACCCAGGAAGAGCTGAAGCTGACCGGCATGTTCTCCGAGGGGCAGAGGGGCATCTACGACCGCTTCCGGGGTCGCCTCATGTGGCCTATCCGGGACATTGCCGGGGACACCGTGGGCTTCGGTGCGCGCAAGCTTTTCGAGGACGACCAGGGCCCCAAATACCTGAACACGCCCGAAACCACGCTCTACAAGAAGTCCCAGGTGCTGTACGGAATCGACCTGGCCAAGCGGAACATCGCCTCCAAGCGCCAGCTGGTGGTGGTGGAAGGGTACACCGACGTCATGGCCTGCCACCTAGCCGGGGTGGACACGGCCGTGGCCACCTGCGGGACCGCGTTTGGCGCCGAACACATTAAAGTGGCCCGCCGCCTGCTCTCCGACGACGGGACGGGAGGCGAGGTGGTGTTCACCTTCGACGGCGACGCCGCCGGCCAGAAGGCGGCCCTCAAGGCCTTCGACGAAGACCAGCGCTTCACCGCCCAGACCTACGTGGCCGTGGAGCCCACCGGGGCCGATCCCTGCGAGCTGCGCCAGCGCCGCGGCGACGAGGCGGTCCACTCCCTGATCCGCTCGCGCCGCCCGCTGTTTGAATTCGCTATCCGCTCCACGCTTGCCAAGTTCGACCTCAGCACGGTGGAAGGCCGCGTCAGCGGCCTGCGCGCCTCCGCACCCGTGGTCGCAGCCATCCGCGACGGCTCCACCCGGATGGGGTACAGCCAGGAACTGGCCGGCTGGCTGGGCATCGCCGACCCCAACGAGGTGCTCCGCGCCGTCAAGGGTGCCGAACGGCGCGCCCACACCCACCCCGCCCCAACCAGGGGCCCTGCCGCCCCGCACGACGCCGGACGGCCGGGTGCCGCCGGCAGCGCACCCGCCGCTGTGGCCCGGCAGGGCGGCTACTCGCAGGCCGGTTCAGGACAGGGCGGTCCCGGTCATGCCGGTCCCGCGCAGGGCAGCCCCTGGCAGGGAAGCCCGGCGCAAGGCGGGGGCGCGCTGGGCGGAGGGGCCGGCGTCGTGCTGGCCGAACCGCAGGAGGCGCCGCAGCCGGAATTTGTCAGGCCCGACCCCCGCGACCCCCAGGGCCGCATGGAGCGGGAGGCGCTGGAAGTGGTGCTCCAGCACCCCGGGCTGCTCACTGCGGGGAATTGGCAGCACTTTGCGGCGACCGAGTTTGTGGTGCCGGCGTACAAGGCGGTCCAGCAGGGAATTGCCGCAGCGGGGGAGTCCCTGGCGGCGTCCTCGCAATGGCTGGAGTCCGTGCGGGAACACGTGCCGCCGGTTTTGGCCTCGCTGGTGGCGGAGCTGGCCCTAAGCCCGCTGCCTGCCACGCGGGAGGAAACCTTGAACAGGTACTGCCGGGACATCCTGCGGCGGCTGTTTGAAATGCAGATCACGCGGCTGAAGGAGGAGCGGCTGGGCGCGCTGCAAAGGATGGATCCCGCCGTGGATCCGGAGGGCTACCAGCTGCTCCAGCGCGAGCTCATGGAGCTGGAGACGGCCCGCAGGGCGCTGCGTTCGGACTCCTGAGGACCCTGCGGCTTGGCCGATTTCGCAACCGGGCCAGCCTTTGTTATTGTTGTTCCTGCGCGATCCTCTGTAGCTCAATTGGCAGAGCATTCGACTGTTAATCGAAGGGTTACTGGTTCAAGTCCAGTCAGAGGAGCCAATCCCGTTCAGGGATTTCCGGAAGCCAATCCGGACACACGCGCAGCAGGAAAATCCATGGAATGCCTTATGCAAGGCACGTCCATAGCATTTGACTGCTTCATTCCTCCGTAGCTCAATTGGCAGAGCATTCGACTGTTAATCGAAGGGTTACTGGTTCAAGTCCAGTCGGAGGAGCCATTTCCGAAGTCCCCGTCCTCATTGTGAGGGCGGGGATTTTTGGTTTTCCCAGCTCTCCCGGACACGCCGCAGCGGTAGAATTGGGCATTCGGCTTGGGGCGGCGGGGTCCCGGGCGGGCATGCTGGTTGTTGCGACCGGAGGGTGAATGGCCATGTGGATTCGTCGAGTGCTGGCAGTGGCGGTTTTTGTGTCCGCCGTCATCCACCTGGAACAGTGGATAGTCGTTTTCCGGCACACGGCCGTGGTGGGGCCGGCCATGCTGCTGAACTTTGGCGGAGGCGTGGTGATTGCCGGCCTGTTGCTGTTCTGGCACCATTGGGCGCCACTGGCCCTCGCCGCACTTTTTGGCGCGGCGACCCTCGGTGCTTTCCTTACCGCCGTCACGGTGGGCCTGTTTGGCGTCCATGAGCACTGGACGGGGTGGGAAATCTTCACGGCAGCGGGGGTGGAAATCATTGCCATCGTGGTGGGGATTACCGGACTGCTGGCGGAGCGCCGCGGTTCCCAGGCAGTTTCACGCCAGGGCTGAACGCCGCCAGGAAGCGGTCGCGGAACACACTCATGGGCCAGGTGGGCGCCGTCGGCGCCGGGAGCATGCCCTCCTGCCAGTCCCAGGCGGAAATGCGCTTAAGCACGGAGGGGTCCCGGGCAATGATGGACACGGGCACGTCGTGGCCGGCCGCTGTCCCGGAGACCTGGGCGTTGGGCTGGTGGTCGCCCAGCACCACCATCACCAGGTTCGGGTCCGGGTGGGCTGCCACAAAGGAGAAAATGGAGCCCAGCGAGTATTCAATCGACTGCCCGTACAGGGACTTGACCCTGGCCGGGTTGGCGGAGACCGATTCGGGGGTGGGCCCCTGGGCCGGCATGCCGTTGAAAATGCTGCCGTCGCCCACCTGGGACCACGGCACCAGCCGGGGCAGGGGCGTCCATGGCGTGTGGCTGGAGACAAGGTCGATTTCCGCCATGACAGGTGGCCGGCCGGCCCGGTCCAGCTCCAGGCGGGCAAAAGCGGCGAGCGCGTACTGGTCAGGCATGGTGGCGTAGCTGAAGTTCGGCCCGCGGTAGCCCACGTTGCGGGAGTCGTAAAGGGCGTCATAGTGGTAGAACCGTGCGCCCTGCGGCCAGTCGATGGTGTCGGAGGGAATGTCGGAAACGGTCCGCCAGCCTGCCTGCTTGAAGGCGCCGGACAGGGTCAGCCTGTTGCTGGTCAGCAGCTGGTTGTAGCGCTGCTGGCTGTCCACCCACAGCCCGGACTGAAGCGTGGAGTGGGCCAGCCAGCTGATGCCCCCGAATGTGGATGAGGTGAGGAAGGCGCTGCGGGCCGAAAACCCCTCCGCGGTCAGGCTGGCGGTCCCTTCCTTGAGAACGGCGGAAACGCCGGGAGCCAACGCCGGGTCCTCCAGCGCCACCCGGCCGTAACTTTCCACGAAGACCAGCAGCACGTCCTTGCCCTTCAAGGCGGCCAGCAGGCCGGACGGGTCCGCTGCGCCGCGGGCCAGGGCATCCCGCACCGGATCCTGCGTTATTTCCGAGGCAAAGGCTTTGCGGTCCGCCAGCCCGCTGCCCAGCCGTGACAGCTGTTCCTGGACCAGCCCGGCCGTGCCGAACGCCGCCGTCGGCAGGCCGGGGGCCGACTGCAGCCCCAGGACTGCGAACACGGCCCACACCACGGCAAAAGCCGCCGAACCCTGCAACGAAGTGCGCCGGTGGGCGGCCATCACCCGCGTTAGTCGCAGCACAGCCAGCGGCAGCAGCGCCAAGGCGGCGGCCGCAAACACCACGGCACCGGCGGCAACGGCAACCGCGCCCGCGCTGCCGATGGAGTCGGCCAGGACGCCGAAGCCCGGCCCAAAGTAATACCAGTCGTTGACGGGGTCAAAGGGGCGGTCAAAGGCGGCCGAGAAACCCATGTCCAGGACCTTGGCAATGGCCACCACGCCGAGCACCACGCCCATCGCGGTGCCGGCAAGCTTGCGGCCGGCGGGCGGCAGGAAGCCGGCCGCGGCAATGGCCAGCAGCTCCAATGGCAGGGCCGCGAACACTGCCAGCTCCAGCTGCCCGATCCGCTGCGGCGCCAGCAGCACACACCACACCACCGCCCCCGCCACTGCCGCGGAGACCGGGCCCGGCACCCTTGGCGTCCTGCTGAGGCGCTCGGAGCCGACGGCATCCGGGCGCCCGCCGTCGACCCTGCCGCCGTGACCCCTGCCGCCTGAGCCCCTACCGCTGCGGGGTGCCCGGTGACGCCACAGCCACCACGTTTCGTGTCCAAAGGACTCCGTCAGCAGCGCTAGGGCCACCGCCAAAACGGCAGCCATGGCGGCCTGTGGGAGGACGTCGGCAGCCGCAACGGTCAAGGCCATTCCCTGCACCACGGCCACCACCTTGGACCAATAGCGCGGCGGCGCGGATTCCCGCAGCCACGGCAGGAACCAGGCAGCCGCCACAAACGCATACCGGGCCAGTCCGATCGCCAGGACCCACACCCCGAACGCCGGTGCGGCATAGACAGCTAGCGCCATGATCAGGAATGCGTCAACCTCCATGTCGAAGCGCGCCCCGAGTGCCGACGTCGTGCCCGTCCGGCGGGCAACCATCCCATCCACGGCGTCCAGCACGATGGTGGCCGAGGCCAGCGACACAAGAAGCACGACGGCGGCGGGCCGCTGGGCAGGTCCGCCCAGGGCCCCTGCCAGGAGGTCCGCCACGAGGGCTGCGGCACCTCCGGCCAGGACCGAACGCAGCAGGGTGACCCAGTCGGCGGGTCCCAAGCCCGGCCGGCGCCCGGCGCCGAGGCCCCGGGCCAGCAGGCCATTGGCGGCAACAGCGGCGACCACGCCCACGCCCCACCCCGCCGCGCTGAACCCAACGGTCGCGGACAGGGCAGTAAGCAGCGCCAATTGGCACAGGAACCCGGCGAGCGGGCCGCATTGAACCGGACGCACGGCGCCTCCGTTTGGAAGTCAACAACAGTATTAGGATAGGGGCAATCTCAGGGATTGCCCGGGACCACGAGTGGGGGTGCGCAGGCTGTGGGCGGTGAAGCTCTCGCGTTCTGGCTCCGCGCCCCCGGCATGGGCGAGCTCCGCAGCGAGACGTTGCACCTGCCGGGCCCGGGCGAGGTGCTGGTTCGGACCCTGTATTCAGGTGTCAGCCGGGCCAGCGAGGCACTGGTGTTCCGCGGGCGCGTCCCGGCCAGCCAGCACCAGGCCATGCGGGCTCCCTTCCAGGACGGCAACTTCCCCGGTCCCGTGAAGTACGGCTATCTCAGCGTCGGCCTGGTGGAGCAGGGGCCGCCCGCTCTGCTGGGGCGGACTGTCTTCACCCTGTTCCCGCACCAGGACGCGTATGTGGTGCCAGCCGCCGCCGTGCACGTGGTGCCCGACGGCGTCCCGGCCAGTCGCGCCGTCTTGGCAGGGACGGTGGAAACCGCCGTCAATGCGTTGTGGGATGCGGCGCCGCTGGTGGGGGACCGGGTTGCCGTGGTCGGTGCGGGCATGGTGGGCTGCGCCGTGGCCCGGCTGCTTACGCAGGTCCTGGGCGTGCAGGTGGTGATTTTCGACGTCGATCCCGGCAAGGCCGCGGTGGCCGAGGCCCTGGGCGTGCGCTTTGCCCTGGCCGGCGGCACGTCCGCTGATTCGCCCGGCGCCTCGCCCGCCGTCGGGCCTGAAAGCCTCTGGCCGGACGGCGCCGGGGCAGACATCGCCTTCCACACCAGCGGGACATCGTCAGGGCTGCAACTCGCCCTGGACCTGCTGGCGCCGGAAGGCTCCGTGGTGGACCTGAGCTGGTACGGCGACACCCCGGTGCAGCTGTCCCTGGGCGGGTCCTTCCACGCCGGGCGCCTGGCCATCCGGTCCAGCCAGGTGGGCGCCGTGGCCCCGGCCCGCAGGCGCAACCGCAGCACCGCCCAGCGGCTGGCCTTCGCCCTGGAGCTGCTGCGAGACCCGGCCTTTGACGTGCTGCTCACCGGCACCTCGCCGTTTCGGGAGCTGCCATCCGTCATGCCGCGGCTGGCGGACGGCAGCCTGCCCGCCCTGTGCCACCTCATCTCCTACGGAAACGGGTAATGCCATGTTCAGCGTGAGCGTCCGCGACCACCTGATGGTGGCCCACAGCTTCCACGGGGAGGAATTCGGCCCGGCCCGGCAATTGCACGGGGCCACCTACGTCATAGACGCCACGTTCAAGCGGGACGGGCTTGCCGACAACGGCACTGTGGTGGACATTGCGGCAGCCTCCGAACAGCTGCGGGCGGTGGTGGCCGAACTTGGCTACCGCAACCTCGACGACGACCCCTCCTTTGCCGGCATCAACACCACCACCGAGGTCCTGGCACGCGAAGTCGCCGACCGCCTGGCAGTACGCATCCATGCTGGAAAACTGGGCCCGGAAGCGCTCCTGGTCAACGGCATCTCCGTCACGCTCCACGAATCCCACATCGCCTGGGCCAGTTATGAGCGGGCGCTGTGAGCACGGTCCACCTGGTGGTGCCCCGCGGCATTGACAATCCGGCCAGGCCCAGCGGCGGCAATGTCTACGACCGGCGGATGAGCCGGGAACTGGCTGCCGCGGGCTGGACGGTGGCCGAACATGCCGTGCCCGGTGCCTGGCCGGTGCCGGACGCCGACTGTGCCCGCGCCCTGGCTGACCTCCTGGACCGGCTCGAAGACGGCGCCACTGTCCTCCTTGACGGGCTGCTCCTGCCCGCCCTTCCCCCCGCCGCTGCCTGGGCCGGGCGGCTGTGCCTGGTGGTGCTCGCGCACACCGTTCCATCCTTGAAGCACGACGCCGGCACCTCCCCGCGCGCGCACAGGCCCGGGAGTGCCGTCCCCGGCAGCGTACTGGCTGCCGCCACGGCCATTGTCGCCACCAGCCACTGGACGAAGGACCAGCTGGTGGCGGCCGGCCACGGCGTGCCGGCGGAAAACATCCACGTCGTGGAGCCCGGCGCGGACCGGGCCGGGATTGCGACGGGGAGCCCCGGCGGCGGCCGCCTGCTCTGCGTCGCGGCGGTCACGGAGGCCAAGGGCCAGGACACCGTCCTCGCAGCACTGGCCGGCCTGGCACGCCTGGACTGGGATTTCACCTGTGTGGGGGCGTGCGACCTTGATCCGGGATTCACCACCAGCCTGCTCAGGGACGCCCGCGACGCCGGAATCGCCGGCAGGGTGCACCTGGTTGGCCCGCGCACGGGTGCGGCATTGGAGGCTATGTATGCCTCCGCTGACATATTGCTGCTGGCCTCCCGGACCGAAAGTTATGGCATGGTGGTCGCCGAGGCCCTGGTGCGCGGCCTCCCCGTCATCGCAACCGGCGTTGGCGGTGTCCCACGAACATTGGCGGGAACGGACTCCGGATGCCTGCCGGGCCTGCTGGTGCCGCCCGGTGATCCCGCCGCCCTGGCCGCTTGCCTGGAGGCATGGCTGGACGACCCCGGCTTGCGACGCCGGCTCCGGGGCGCCGCCCGGGAACGGGGCGCGGCCCTGGAACGGCACAGTTGGCGGGCTGCGGCGCGCAGGCTTTCGTCCATCCTGGCGCACGCCGCAGGCGTCTCATCCGCAGCGGGCTCCCTGGCAGCCAGCACCCCGGCAGCCGGCACCCCGGGGAACGGCTCCTCGGGGAACGGCTCCTCGGGGAACAGCTCTCCGGGACGCGGCGATGGAGTTGTGGGCAGCCGGCACGCGGTGCCCCTGGCCGCATCCGTGGGAGGTGGCTGAGGTGTCCCGTTCCCTCGTGAGGTGGTTGCAGCCTCTGGCGGGTGCCGCCGTGCTGGGCGTGCTGGTCTGGCGCCTCGGCGCGGGACCGTTCCTGGCCGGCATCACGGCCGTGGATGCGCGGGTCCTCGCCGCGTCCGCCGTCGTTCTGTTCCTCGCAACGGTGTGTTCCGCCTGGCGCTGGCAGCTGGTGGCCCGCGGACTGGGCCTGGAACTGACGCTGAAATCCGCCGTGGCCGCCTCCTACCGTGCCCAATTCCTCAATTCCACCTTGCCCGGGGGCATTCTCGGCGATGTCCACCGCGGCCTGGCCCACGGGCGGGCCGGCGGCGACGCGGGGCTGGGGCTGCGCGCCGTCGCCTGGGAACGCGCTGCCGGGCAGCTGGTCCAGGGCGTGCTGGCCTTGGCCCTGCTCGCGGCGCTGCTTTCGCCAGTGCGGACAGCGGTGGCACTGCCGGCCGTGGTGCTGCTCGGAGCGGCCGCCGTCGTACTCGCCGCCCTGCGGCTGCGGACGGCAGACGGGCCGTCCTGGTGGGCCAGGATCCTGCGCACGGCTGCGGCGGATGTTCGCCGCGGCCTCCTGCCGCGCCACACCTGGCCCGGCGTGGTCACAGCATCCTTCCTGGCCGTGGCCGGGTATGTGGCAGTCTTCCTGATGGCTGCCAGGTCGGCGGGGTCCACGGCGCCGCTGCGGCAGCTGCTGCCCCTGGCCGTGCTGGTGCTGATGGCGATGGCGGTGCCTGCCAGCATTGCCGGGTGGGGGCCGCGTGAAGGTGCCGCGGCCTGGGCCTTCAGCGCCGCGGGCCTAGGGGCCGCACAGGGGGTCAGCGCCGCCGTGGTCTATGGGGTGCTTTCCCTGGTTTCCTGCCTGCCGGGGGCGTTGGTGCTTGTCGCGGGGGCCCGGGCCGGTGCCCGTGCCGGTGTCGGGGCAGCCGGGGCAGCCGGCAGGCAAGCGGTGGAGGCTGAACGGCCGGCCGGACGGCTCGGAGGCGGCCTTGGCTGAGCGCCCCTATACGCTGTTGAGCTGCTGCATGTCCCTGGACGGTTACATTGACGACGCCGGACAGGACAGGCTGCTGCTCTCCAATGCCCCCGACTTTGACCGTGTTGACGCGGTCCGGGCGTCCTGCGACGCGATCATGGTCGGCGCGGCCACCTTGCGGGCCGACAACCCCCGGCTGCTGGTGCGCAGCCAGGCACTCGCGGGGGAGCGGACTGCCAGGGGGGAGCCGCGCTCGCCCGTCAAGGTGACCGTGACCGGAGCGGGCCGGCTTGATCCGGAGGCCAACTTTTTTGCCGACGACGGCGCGCAAAAGCTGGTCTATTGCGCCAGCGAATGTGCCCCCGCGATGTCGCTGGCGCTGGGCGGGGCCGCCACGGTGGTCGACGCCGGCTCGC
Organism: Arthrobacter silviterrae; assembly: GCF_011045165.1. Classification (GTDB taxonomy): domain Bacteria; phylum Actinomycetota; class Actinomycetes; order Actinomycetales; family Micrococcaceae; genus Specibacter; species Specibacter silviterrae. Next base: position 146,165 of record NZ_JAAKZI010000001.1, on the reverse strand, counting down.
CGGTGCGGATGGCGGCCGTGTCCGAGGACCTGCATGGACGGGGCATCCGCCGGCTCATGGTGGAAGGCGGCAGCCAGGTCCACACACAATTCCTGGCCGGCGGCCTGGCCGATGAGCTGCAGCTGGTGGTGGCACCGTTCTTTGTGGGTGATTCCCGGGCGCCGCGGCTGGTGGGCGACGCCGCATTCCCATGGAATCCGGGACGTCACGCCAGGCTCGTTGAGACCCTACCCCTCGGAAACGCCGTCCTTTTGAGGTATGCGCTTTCGGACCGTTTCGACGGCGCTAAAGGGCAGGAACCGTCCGCGGCCGGACGATGAGCCACAGGGCGGCCATGGCCAGCAGGATGGAGCACCCCATGATCAAGGCCATGGGGGTGGCCGTCTTGACGCCCACCAGGCCCACCACCGGGGTGATCAACCCGGCGAAGCCGAACGTTGCTGCGCCCAGCAGGGAAGCGGCCGTCCCGGCCTGGCGCCCGTTGCGGGCCAGGCCCAGCACCTGCACGGAGGGGAACATCAGCCCTGTCGCGGCAATGAAGAACCAGAGCGGAACCATGACGCCCCACAGCCCCAGTCCCAGCTGGTCAAACAACACCATCGCGGCCGCGGCGGCCACCTGCACCACCGTTGCACCAGCAATGACCCACTGGGGCCCCACCCGGCGCATGATGCGGGCGGCCACCTGGACACCCGTCACCACCCCGAGCGAGTTGATGGCAAACAGGAAGCCATACTGCTGCGGGGTGAAGCCGTAGGTGTTTTGGAACAGAAAGGTCGACGCTGAAAGATAGGTGAAAAGGGCGGCGAAGTTCAGTCCGCCCACGAGCAGCGTGCCCACAAAAATCCTGTCGCCGAAGACTGCCTTGTAGCGGCTGGCGACACTCACGCCGTCGGACTTTCTCTTCTCCGGCGGCAGCGTTTCAATAATGAAAACGAACGCGGCCACCACCACCAGTGCGCCGTAGCCAGCCAGGAACCAGAAAATGCCGGGCCAGTCCATTATGCCCAGCAGCTGGGAGCCGATGACGGGGGCGAAGATCGGGGCCATGCCGTTGACCAGGGACATGTAGGAGAGCATGCGGACCAGCCGGTAGCCGCCAAAGAGGTCGCGGATCATGGCCATGGCCACCACGCCGCCGCCGGCCGCCCCGATGCCCTGCAGGATGCGGAAAATGCCCAGCATGGTGATGTCGGTGGACATCGCGGCGCCGATGGATGCCGCCACGTGCAGGGCCGTGGCCAGGATCAGCGGCACGCGGCGGCCAAACCTGTCGCTGAATGGGCCCACCACCAGCTGGCCTGCGGCAAAGCCGATGGTCGTGGCCGTCAGGGTCAGCTGCACCGCCGTGGCACTGACGTTCAGTTCCTTGCCAATGATGGGGAATGCCGGCAGGTAAAGGTCAATCGTGAAAGGGCCCAGTGCTGTCAGCAATCCCAGGACCAGGACGTAGATGAGTTTTTGCCGGCGGGAGAGGCTGTCGCCGGGGTGGGACGTGGGGGTCACGAAGGGAATCCTTGCAGGGGCTCGTGTTGGGCGGGTGGGAGGGGCGTGCCGGTGCATTGGCGGGTGGAAATGTGCTGCGCCCATGATGGTGGAATTGCCATTGGCCCCGTTCAATTATGTTATTCGTTTTTGGGCACCAAATACGGGCCCGGAAATTCATTGGCAACGATTTCCACGGCTTGGCTCCGGGGCCATAACGCGGGCGTTCCCCATACTATTCCGCACCGCCCGAATCCGGCGGTGGCGATGGATGGTAATTTTGTCAGTACTACGGCGCCCATTGAACGGGGCGCTCACAGATTTCCCGTCCGGCGCAACCGGCGGGAAACCATAGAATATGGAGGCGGTCCCATGGCAGTGTCACCCAAAGCCGTGCAAATTGGGCTGAATGAGCGCTCCGGCTCCGGGGGATCAACCCTTGTTGATGCCGTCAAGACCGCGTCCCGCCTGGTGCCGCGCCAGATCACGGATGAAATTGAACTCGCCAAGCTGGAACTGGGCCAAAAGAAGGACAAGCTGGGCGGGCTGGCCATCTATGCCGTGCTGGCCCTGGTGTTTTTGGTGCTGCTGGTCATTGGACTGGTGGTGGCAGCGATAGCCGGGCTGGCCGTCGTCGTGCCTCTGTGGCTGTCCGCCCTCATTGTGTGTGCCGCCCTGCTGGTGCTAATGGGCATCGCCGCCCTCGTCGCATTCAGGAAGGTCCGCTCGCTGCTGCCGGCCCTGCCGGAAAATGCGTGGCGGGGAATCCGCCACGACCTGGGTGTGGCGAAGGAGGGCACCGCCTTTGACGCCTCCACGCTTGTTGCACCGAAACTGACCGCGGCGCAGAAAAAGGCCAAGAAGGCCGCCAAGGAGGCAAAGGCGGCCGCTGCGAAGGCGGAGCGTGAGTCCAAGGCCGCCGAGCAGGGTCCCAAGGCCAGCCAGCAGGAGCTGGTTGCGCGCACGGCTGCCCGGCGCAAGCACCTGTTGGAGGTGCGCGGGGAACTGCTGGCGGAGGCCAATGTGAAGAAGCAGGCCTCCCACCTGGCGGATTTTGCCAGGGAAAAGGCCGGCGACAAGGTGCGCAGCCAGGCCACCGGTGCACTGACCCACGGCGTGGAAACGGTGAAAACGCGATGGAAACCACTTGCCGCCTTCGCCGTGTCGGCCGTTGCTTGCGCGGTGTTGCTGAGAAAGTTGTTTAAGCACTAAACGCCTCAACTCGCCGCCGGAGAATGCCTGCCGGCCCATTCCTTCCCCGGGAGAGGAGACACGCATGCCTGCCGCAGCCCCCCTGCCGCCCAGCAGCCAGGACGCCATCCTCACCCTCCCCAACATCATCACGGTGGTCAGGTTTCTGGGCACTCCATTGTTCATGTGGCTGGTGTTGGCGCGCCACGAATATGGCTGGGGCGTTTTTGTCCTGGCCATGATGGGCTGCACGGATTGGATAGACGGATTCGTGGCCCGCAAGCTGAACCAAACGTCCCAGCTGGGCCGCATCATGGATCCCCTGGCGGACCGGGTGGCCCTGGTTGCAGTCGTCATCACGCTGGTCATTGCCCACATCCTGCCGTTGTGGCTGCTGCTCCTGCTGCTCATCCCCGACGTGGTGCTGCTGGGCGCCACGCTGTATTTCTTCCGCGGGGACGCGAACCTGAAGGTCACCATGCTGGGCAAGACGCGCACGGCTGCGCTGCTCATTGGCACGCCGCTGCTGCTGCTGGCCGAGGCCCTTGACTCGGAGGGGACCCGCATTGCCGCCTGGATCATCCTTGTTGCCGCCATGGTGATGCACGTCATTGCGTTTGTCCTTTACTTCAGGGCACTGCTGGCCAAGCACCGGGAACTCCACCACCCGGCCAATCCTGCCGCGGGGCGCCCATGATGTGGCTTGCGGTGGCGTGCGCCGTCGCCGGGGCATTTTTCCTGGCATTCGGAGCACAACGCCAAGGCAGCGCCGTGCAAAGCAACACCGGCGGGCTGGCCCTGGGCAGTTCGGGGTTCCTGCGGCTTTTGCGCAACCCGCGCTGGGTGCTGGGGCTGCTCCTGCTCGGTGCCGGCATGCTGCTCAACGTCACGGCCCTGACCCTGGGCACGCTCACCGTCATCCAGCCCATTGGCGCCATCGCCCTGGTGATCACCACCATCGTCAACTCCCGCGACCAGGGCATCCGGCTCAACCGTGCCACCGTCGTCGCCATTTCCGCCTGCGTGAGCGGCAGTGCCCTTTTCGTGCTCCTGGCAGTCAACGTGGTCCGCGAGAACACCCATGTCCTGGCCGAGGAGGAGCTGACGGTGGTGATGCTGCTGGCCATCACCATCGTGGTGTTTGGCAGCATCCTGGCCCTGTTCAAGCACCGGATCAAGGCGTTCTTCCACATTCTTGGCGCCGGCGTGCTCTTCGGCTTTGTCGCCGTGCTGACCCGCATCATTTCCAAGCAGGTGTTCGACCCAAACGGGCTGTTCCTGCTGAACGTGCAGTGGTACTCCGTTATCGCCATCGCCGCCGCGGGCGGGCTGGGCAGCTGGTTTGTGCAGAGCGCCTACGCCAGCGGGCCGCCGGACCTGGTCATCGCCGGCCTCACGGTGATCGACCCCATCGTGGGCATTGCCATCGGCATCACCATCCTCGGTGAGCTTCGTCCCGATGTGCCGCCCGTGGTTGCGATATCCATGGCCGGCGCGGCTTTGCTTGCTATCGTGGGTGTGGTTGCGCTGTCAAGGCACCATCCGGACGTGGTCAAGCGCCGGGCGGATGCCAAGAGGGAGCAGCGCAAATAAGGCACCACCCCATGGATCCCGCAGTTTCCGGGAACCTCCAGACACTACGTACGACGGCGTTGGGAACCCCTGCGGTTGCCTCGCGTTGGGCACCGGTCACGTCCGGCTGCCAACCAAGCCACCAGGAGCAATATCCGTGACATCCACCCCGGGCGCGGTCCCGCAGAAGCCGCTGACAATCCTGATTGCCGCTGACACCTATCCGCCGCACATCAACGGCGCGGCACAATTCTGCTTCAGGCTGGCCACCGGCATGACGGCGCGCGGCCACGACGTCCATGTCATGACATTCCGCCCCGACGGCGGGCCCATGTACACGGAGAAGCACCCGGAAGCCACGCTGCACCGCCTGCGCTCACGGCCCGTGCCCACGCACGAATACTTCAGGGTGTGCCTGCCATGGGAAATCAAGAAGGACATCACCGCCCTGTTTGACGTGATCAAGCCGGACGTGGTGCACGTGCAGAGCCACTACATGATTGGCGAGCACGTGGTGTACGAGGCCCAGCGGCGGGGGATCCGCATTGTGGCCACGAACCACTTCATGCCGGAGAACCTGAACCCGTTCCTGCCCTTCCCGCAGTGGTTCAAAAACATTGTGGGCCGGGTTTCCTGGCGCGACATGGGCAAGGTCATGAGCCGGGCCGACGTGGTGACCACCCCCACGCCCCTTGCTGCCAAGGCCATGCACCAGCACGCATTCCTGCGCAAGGTGCTGCCGCTGTCCAACGGCATCGAGGTGGGCAACTACGAGCTGGCGCCCGGGGAAGTCCTGGAGCGCAACCCGTACCCGACCGTGGCGTTCGTGGGGAGGCTGGCCGAGGAAAAGCACATCGATGTGCTCATTGATGCGCTGGCCAAGACGCCTGCGGACCTTAACCTGCACCTGGTGGTGGTGGGTGGCGGCGAGGTCAAGTCCGCGCTTAAGGCCCAGGCTGAAAGGCTCGGGCTCTCCTCCCGCGTCAGCTTCACGGGTCTGATCAGCGATGCTGAACTGCGCGACGTGTACCTCAAGGCTGACTTGTTTGTGATGCCCGGTACCGCCGAGTTGCAGTCGCTGGTGACTTTGGAGGCGATGAGTGCCTCCACTCCGGTGCTACTGGCCAACGCGATGGCCCTGCCGCACCTGGTGGAAGACGGCGTCAACGGCTACCTGTTCACGCCCAATGACAGTGATGACCTCGCCGCGAAAATCACCACGGTCATGCGGCTTTCCCCGGAAGACCGTGCGGCAATGGGTGCGGCCAGCCACGCCATGGTGGCCCGCCACGGACTGAAGAAGACGCTCGACACCTTCGAGGACATTTATCGGGGCGGCAGCTACGAGGATCACGCGGTCTGACGCCGGACCCACTAGTATTGTGGATGTGCTTTCCCCCGAAGCCCTAACGGCGCCGTGGGAGGGCACGCTGCACGGGGCCATAGCTCAGCTGGTTAGAGCGCGGGACTCATAATCCTAAGGTCCTCGGTTCAAGTCCGAGTGGCCCTACGTGTAAATCCCCGGAATCTCAACGATTCCGGGGATTTTTTTGTGCCCATCTGGCCTGTGCGGCACTGACTACGCGGTCAGTATGCAGCGATGGCGACATAACGCAGGCCTAAGTCGCCATCGCTGCTGTCTCGAGGGGAATTCGCGGCCCGCCCGGCGGCTCGGGTGTTGTCCGCGCCACCCAAATGCGGTAAGTTACTCATCAGTAACTTATTTGGCCGGGTGCCAAATCGATCCCCATGAACGAAGTGAACCAGCAAAGGATTCTCCATGCCCCAGGCCGCCGCAGACCCCAACAACCTCCCCTATGCAGACGGCGATTTTTTCGGATTTGAGCAGCTGCTCTCCGCTGCCGAGCGTGAACGCCTGCAGGAGATCCGCGATTTCCTGGCCAAGGAAATCAAGCCCATTGCCGTGGATTGCTGGAACCGCGGCGAATTCCCCATGGAGCTGATCCCCAAGCTGGCGGCGGCCAACCTGGTGAGCCCCGTGCGACGCCAGGGCTGGTCGAATGTCTTTGCCGGCATTGTCCACGCCGAGTTCACCCGCGCCGACGCCTCCATCGCCACCTTCATGGGCGTCCACGACGGCCTCTTTACCGGTTCCATCGAAGCATTGGCCTCCGACGAGCAAAAGGCGGCCTGGCTTCCGGACATCTACGCGCTGAAGAAGATCGGTGCCTTCGGCCTGACCGAACCGCTGGGCGGCTCGGACGTGGCCGGCGGCACCCGCACCACCGCCGTGCGCGACGGCGACAACTGGATTCTCAACGGTGCCAAGCGCTGGATCGGCAATGCCACCTTCTCCGACTGGGTGGTAATTTACGCACGCGACGTTGCCGACAACCAGGTCAAGGCGTTCCTTGTCGACACCACATTGGCTGGCTACACCGCCACCAAGATCGAAAACAAGATCTCCCTGCGCACGGTGCAGAATGCAGACATCACGCTGGAGAACGTGGTGGTCCCGGATGCCTTCAAGCTGGCCGGCGGCAACAGCTTCCGCGACACCAACAAGGTCCTGAAGGTCACCCGCCTGGCCGTTGCCTGGCAGGCAGTGGGCCTCCAACTTGCCGCCTTTGACGTGGCCCGCCGCTACGCGGTGGAACGCCAGCAGTTCGGCCGCCCCCTGGCCTCCTTCCAGCTCATCCAGGACCAGCTGGTGAAAATGCTCGGCAATGCCACCGCGTCCATGGGCATGATGGTGCGGCTCTCGCAGTTGGAGGACCTGGGCCAGGCCAAGGACGAACAGTCCGCCCTCGCCAAGGCATTCACCACGGCCCGGATGCGCGAAACGGTGGCCATGGGCCGCTCGGTGCTGGGCGGCAACGGCATCGTCACCGACTACGAGATGGCCAAGATCTTCGCAGACGCCGAGGCCATCTACTCCTATGAGGGCACCTACGAGATCAACACCCTGGTCACCGGCCGCGCCATCACGGGCGTCTCCGCCATCGTGTAGGCCGTCGCGCCCCCGCGCGGGACAATTCCTGACGGCACCCACCCCCAATTAGGGCGCGGAGTCCATGGGCAGCAGGACCGACGGCCGCAGGTCGAGAATGAACTGCAGGGGATTCAGGTAAACGTCCCCGCGGCGCACACCCCAGTGCAGGCAGCTGGCCTGCCCCGGCGGCCCGGCGTCGCAGTGTGTGGGGGAGGCCAGGGTGCCCAGCACGCTTCCCTGCACGACGGCGTCGCCCGGCTTGAGAGTGGACGCCACGGGCTCGAAACTGAGCAACAGGCCGCTGGCGGTGGCCACTGTCAGCACGGGGCGGTCCACCACCACCCCCGCAAAGGTGATGACGCCCGCCGTCGGTGACTTGATGCCGGCCCCCAACGGGGCCAGCAGGTCCACGCCCCGGTGTCCGGAGAGCCAAGGCTGGCTCGGCGGGTCAAAGGCGTGGACCACCACGGGGCGCCCGGCCAGCGGCCAGCCCCAGGCGAGGGATGCCGGCAGCGGGCGCGCCGCCGTCGTTGGTGAAACGGGAAGCTGGCTGGGCGCGGCAGCAGCACCCGGGAGGGGCAGCAGTGCCGCAAGCAGCAGTGAAGCCAGCCATATGTGGTGTTTTGCTCGCAGCCCGGTCAGTTCCATGGCACCAGCATGCGCGCTCCCGGGACTCGGCGGGGGAGCACGGCGCACATTTGTGGACGCCCGCGGCGGGTGCGGTGCCTGTGGAGGGGGCATTGCCGGCGGTTAGCCCGCACCACGGCACTGTAGTAACATTGTGGGAGCAGTGTGCTCTTTGCATGCTGACTACGCGCACCCCACCCTGACGAGGTGCCCAGGAAATTTCTTGGGTCCTGCGGATGGATTGTGCCCATACGGTCCGCCTTTTCCGGCGGGACATGGACGCGCAATAGGGTGCCAGGAGCAGGGCCGGACGGCACTTTTCGCCCGGTTTTCAAGCTAAAGAACCGTAAAAGAAATAGAAGGAGCGCCGGCATGCCCGTCGTAACCATGCGCCAGCTGCTTGACAGCGGCGTCCACTTTGGACACCAGACCCGTCGTTGGAACCCGAAGATGAAGCGATTCATCCTCACGGAGCGCAACGGCATCTACATCATCGACCTGCAGCAGTCACTGTCCTTCATTGACCGCGCGTACGAGTTCGTGAAGGCCACCGTTGCACACGGCGGCACCGTGCTCTTCGTCGGCACCAAGAAGCAGGCACAGGAAGCCATCGCCGAGCAGGCAACCCGCGTGGGCCAGCCCTACGTGAACCAGCGCTGGCTCGGTGGCATGCTCACCAACTTCCAGACGGTTTCCAAGCGCATCCAGCGCATGAAGGAACTCGAAGAGATCAACTTCGAGGACGTTGCCTCCTCGGGCCACACCAAGAAGGAGCTCCTGCTCCTCAAGCGTGAGCTCACCAAGCTGCAGACCAACCTCGGCGGCATCCGCAACCTGACCAAGGCACCGTCCCTGATCTGGGTTGTTGACACCCCTAAGGAGCACCTCGCCATTGACGAGGCCCACAAGCTGAACATCCCCGTTGTTGCCATCCTGGACTCCAACTGCAACCCGGACGACGTCGACTTCCCGATCCCGGGCAACGACGACGCCATCCGCTCCGTTGCGCTGCTGACCCGCGTGATCGCCGACGCCATTGCCGAGGGCCTCATCGCCCGCAACGCCAAGGCAACGGGCAGTGAAGAAGCTGCGGCTGAGCCGCTGGCCGAGTGGGAGCGCGAGCTTCTCGAAGGCGACACCGCCGCTGCTCCGGCAGAGGCTGGTGCTCCGGCCGAAGCTGCTGTCGAGGCCCCTGCCGCCGAGGCTGCTCCGGTTGCCGAAGAGGCTCCGGCCGAGGCCGCCGCTGAAGAAGCTGCAACCGAAAAGTAATTCCGACTCCACGGCGGGCGGGTCAACCGGCCGCCGCACTGAGGACTTAGACGCTGGCAGGATCGCGGCGCCCACAAGGCGCAGCGGTCCTGCCAGAGTTCAGTGAAGCAAGTCAAAATACGCAAAAATCTACACTGAGGGGTTCATATGGCGAACTACACCGCCGCTGATATTAAGGCTCTGCGCGAGCGCACTGGCGCTGGCATGATGGACGTCAAGAAGGCTCTCGACGAGGCCAACGGCGACGCCGAGAAGGCCATGGAGTTCATCCGCATCAAGGGCCTCAAGGGTGCCACCAAGCGCGAAGGCCGTTCCACGGCTGAGGGCCTGGTTGCCGCCAAGGCTGAAAACGGCGTGGGCGTCATGGTTGAGGTCAACTGCGAGACCGACTTCGTGGCCAAGGCTGCCCCGTTCATCGAGTTCTCCAACAAGGTCCTGGCCACCGCCCTGGCTTCAGGCGTCTCCGACGTCGACAGCCTGCTGGCCGCAGACCTTGACGGCAAGCCGCTGTCCGAGGCTGTCATTGAAGCCGGCGCGCTGTTGGGCGAAAAGGTTGCCATTCGCCGCATTGCCCGCGTCGAGGGTGCCACGGTTGACGCCTACCTGCACAAGACGTCCAAGGACCTCCCGGCCCAGGTCGGCGTGCTGTTCGCGGTCGACGGCGACAACCAGGAAGTCGCCCACGACGTTGCCGTGCACATTGCAGCCATGTCCCCGACGTTCCTCACCCGCGAGGAAGTTGCTGCGGAGACCGTCGAGAACGAGCGCCGCATCGCCACCGAGACTGCCCAAGCTGAAGGCAAGCCCGAAGCTGCCATGGCGAAGATCGTTGAAGGCCGCCTGACCGGCTTCTTCAAGGAAATCGTGCTGGTGGACCAGTCCTTCGCGAAGGATGCCAAGAAGAGTGTTGGCACCGTTCTGAACGACGCCGGCGTCAAGCCTGTTGCCTTTGCCCGCTTCCGCGTTGGGGCATAAAGCAGCAAACTGCTGATGTGACGAAGAAGGGGCAGCCGCCATGGTCGGCTGCCCCTTTCTTGCGCCCCGCGTCAGATAGGATTTGAGACGCACCGAACACAACTGCATTGAGGGAACGCCGTCCAGCTGCAGGCTGCCGGCCCCGATGGAAGGCGACATGACAACGAACACCCCCGACACCACGCAGGACGTTCCCCACAACCCCTCAGGCACCATCAAGCGCCGCCGTGTGCTGCTCAAGCTTTCCGGGGAGGTCTTTGGTGCCGGCAAGCTCGGCGTTGACCCCGCCACCATCCGCGACATCGCCCAGCAGATTGCCAGCACGGTGGACAGGGTGGAAGTTGCCATCGTGGTGGGCGGGGGAAACTTCTTCCGGGGCGCGGAACTCTCCGCCTCGGGAATGGACCGCTCCCGCGCCGACTACATGGGCATGCTGGGAACGGTCATGAACTGCCTGGCCCTGCAGGACTTCCTGGAGCAGGCAGGCGTTGACACCCGCGTGCAAAGCGCCATCACCATGGGCCAGGTGGCCGAGGCCTACATTCCGCGCCGGGCCATCCGCCACATGGAGAAGAGCCGCGTGGTCATTTTCGGTGCCGGCGCCGGCCTGCCTTACTTCTCCACCGACACCGTGGCCGCCCAGCGTGCGCTGGAAGTCCACGCCGACGTGGTCCTGATGGCCAAAAACGGCGTGGACGGCGTCTACACCGCGGACCCCAAGAAGGACCCCACAGCCGTCAAGCTTGACCACCTCAGCTACGACGAAGCCATGGCCCGAGACATTCGCGTCATGGACCAGACGGCGTTCAGCCTGTGCCGGGACAACAACGTCACCATGCTGGTATTTGGCATGCAGGGGCAGGGCAATGTGGCACGGGCCATTTTGGGCGAGGAACTGGGCACCCTGGTCACACCCTAGGAGGCCATTTGGCGCGCGGTGACGGCCCGGCGTCGTCCTCATCCCACGGCCATCCCACGGTAGGATGGTTTCAGGATTGCCACGTGCACGCGCCGTGGATGAGTTGTGTACACCAAATTGTTGAGGGAGACAGACGTGATCGAAGAAACCTTGTTCGAGGCAGAAGACAAGATGGACAAGGCCATCGAGGTCGCCAAGGAAGACTTCTCCGCAGTGCGGACCGGACGCGCCAACCCTGCCATGTTCGCCAAGGTCATGGTGGAGTACTACGGGGCGCCCACCCCGCTCCAGCAGCTGGCCTCCTTTGCCGTCCCCGAAGCGCGCACCCTGCTGATCACCCCCTTCGACAAGTCCGCGCTGCATGAAATTGAACGCGCCCTGAGCTCCTCAGAGGTGGGCGCGAACCCGTCCAATGACGGGAATGTCATCCGGATCATGATGCCGGAGCTGACGCAGGAGCGCCGCAAGGAATATGTGAAATTGGTGCGCACCAAGGGGGAAGACGCCAAGGTCTCTGTGCGCAACATCCGCCGCAAGGCAAAGGAACAGCTGGACAAGCTGGTCAAGGACGGCGACGCCGGCGAAGACGAGGGTGCCCGTGCCGAGAAGGAACTGGACGCCCTGACCAAGGCGCACACGGACACCGTGGACGAGCTGCTCAAGCGCAAGGAAGTCGAGCTTCTCGAAGTCTGATGAACGACCCCCAGCCCGCGCCGGCCGGTTCCCCTGGGGAGGGGCCGGACGCTCCCAGCCCAGCAGCGGATGCCGCCGCGGAGCCCGCCGCCTACCAATTTCCCACTCGGAAAGCCCGGCGCGTTGCTGAATTGACGGGTTTGATTCCCGTTGTGGTGCCCGAAAACACGCCGGCAGCCAAGCTGTCAGGACCCCCGACGACGGCGGGCGCCGTCGTGCCTGAATCGGCGGCTCCTGCACCGGGTGCTCCGGCGGCAAATGCACCGGGCGTGCCTGCACCGGCTGCCAAGCCTGTGCCGGCACCGGCGGCGCCAGTGCCGGCCCAGCAGGCCCACGAATCGAAGGCCAAGGCGCCCAAACCCAAGTCATCCAAACCCAAGGCGCCCGCCCGCCAGCGGCCCGCAGTGCCCGTGCCCGCAGCCCCCGTGCCCGCAGTCCCCGTGCCCGCAGTTCCCCTGCCCGTGGGACCAGTTGCGGCGATCCCGGACGAGGTGTCGGCCGGGAAGCCGCAGCGCACTCCCAAGGCCGGGCGCGACCTGCCCGCCGCCGTCGGCGTGGGCGTCACCCTGCTGGTCCTGGTGCTGGGCAGCCTGCTCTTTTTCCCCGTGGCTTTCGTCATCGTGGCCACGGCCTTTTCCACTGTCGGCGTTTGGGAGGTCTCCCGCGCCATTGCCCGCAGGGGAATCAAGACGCCCCTGACCCCCGTGATGATTGGCGCCCTGGCCATGCCGGCGTCGGCCTATTTTGCCGGTTCGGAAGGCCTGCTCTTTGCCCTCGTGGCCACGGCGGGGGCCACCTTGCTGTGGCGGTCCCTGGACTCGGAGCCGGGCGCCGTGAAAAGCATCGTGGCCGGAGTCTTTTCCCTCCTGTGGATTCCTTTCCTGCTCAGCTTCGTCTTTCTGATGCTGCGGGGGACAACCGGACCCACCCTCGGGCTGACCCCGGACCTGGGAAACATCAACCCCGGCGTTGTTGAAGTGGTCATCATGCTGATCCTGGTGGTGGCCAATGACACCTTCGGCTACCTGGTGGGCGTGCTGTTCGGCAAGCACCCGATGGCCCCGCAGATCAGCCCCAAGAAGTCGTGGGAGGGGTTCGCCGGTTCGATGGGGGGAGCCACCCTGGTGGCCATCCCGGCCACTGTTTTCCTGCTGGACCAGCACTGGTGGGTGGGGCTCGCCCTGGCCATTGGGATGGTCCTGGCCGGCACCGGCGGCGACTTTGCCGAATCCATGGTCAAGCGTGAACTCGGCGTGAAGGACATGAGCAACCTGCTGCCGGGCCATGGCGGCGTCATGGACCGGCTGGATTCAATCCTGTTCGCGGCTCCCGTGGCCTATGCCATCTTCAGCATATTGGGCCAGTTATGATGTGCATCAAACAGCCCGTGCCCCCCGTTTCCGTCCAAGAATGCAAAACCCTCTAGGAATGACTGTGACCGTGGAAGAAAAGACCCGCACCAACTCCAAGTTCAAGCTGGTTGGCCCCAAGGAAATTGGCTACAACGTCAAGCAGGTTGACGTGTTCCTGGACCGTGCCCGCGCCTACTTTCTCAACTCCAACACGGCCGACACGCCCATCACCAGCCATGACGTCCGCACGGCGTCGTTTGAACCCGCCCGGGGCGGCTACAACGCGCAGGCCGTGGACGCCGCCATGGACCGCATCGAGGACGAATTTGTGCTCCGCGAAAAGGAGCTGCTGATCAAGGCCGACGGCGAAAAGGCCTGGATGCTCAAGATCGGCAAGACGGCCGCAGTGCTGCGCGGCAGGCTGCACCGGCCCGACGGCGAACGCTTCCGCCGCCCGGCCCGCCGGAACGCGCAGAGCTACAGCATCGAGGATGTTGACCTGCTCTGCCACGAGCTGCTCACCTACATTGAAGACAACGGCGAGCTCAGCGTGGACGTGGTCCGCCGGGCAGTCTTTTCCCCCGCCAAGGGCCCGGCCGGGTATGAGGAAAGCCAGGTCGACGCGTTCCTGGACCGTGTGGTGGAGCTCATGGCGTCCATCGACACGCCGGCCGACAAGTAGCAGCCGGCCCTAGCGCGACGGCCCCGGGTGCGCCAACGGCCGTTCCGGCACATGCAGTTTTGACATGAACCTGGCCGCCCCCGGACTGCGGCGCCGGGGCGTGGCCAGCGACACCAGCACCATGGTGATGAACGACGCCGGCACCGTCCAGGCCGCCGGCTGGGCCAGGACGTCCCGCCAGCCCGAATCCACCCCGACCCGGGCAGCCAGCATGATCGCAGCCCCGCACAGCACGCCGCCCACCACCATGCCGGCCACGGCGCCGGCGTCTGTGAGGCCGCGCCACCAGATGCCCAGCAGCAGCAGGGGGCACACGGTGGACGCGGTGAAGGCAAACACCAGCCCCACGGTGCCGGCCAGTGCCAGGGAGTCGGTGCCCAGCGCCACCACCAGGGGCACGACTGCGGCGCCCACGGCAGCGATCCGGAAACCGCGGACGCTGCCTCCCAGCAGGTCCTGGCTGATGACGCCCGCCAGGGAAACCACCAGCCCGGACGTGGTGGACAGGAACGCCGCAAAGGCGCCGGCCACCACCAGCGCCGTCAGCAGGCTCCCGCCCATTCCGCCCACCAGCGCGCCGGGCAGCAGCAGCACCGTCGCGTCGGGGGTGCCTTCCTTGGCCAGGCCCGGCAGGAAAACCCTGCCCAGCACGCCGAAAATGGTGGGGAACAGGTAAAAAATTGACAGCAGCCCGAGCACGATCAACGTGGTGCGCCGGGCTGCGGCGCCGTCGGGGTTGGTGTAAAACCTGACCAGCACGTGGGGCAGTCCCAGTGTGCCGAAGAGCAGCGCCACCAGCAGCGACAAGGTGGTGTACATGCTGCCGCTGCCCAGGGGATCGGACGGCGGGAAGAAGTCGGTGCCGGCCGGCAGGGGGCCTCCCGGAAGAGTACCGGCCGTTCCGGTCACCAGCAGCAGGATAAAAAATGCAGGCACCGCCAGGGCCGTCAGCTTGAGCCAAAACTGGAAGGCCTGGACAAAGGTGATGGAGCGCATCCCGCCCGTAATGACCGTCAGGCACACAATCACGACGACGGCCACGGCACCCACCCACGACGGCAGCCCCGTCGTCGTCCTGATGGTGAGGGCGGCGCCGTGCAGCTGCGGCACAATGTACAGCCAACCCACCATGACCACCAGGATGCTGGTGACGTGGCGTGCGCCCGTGGACCCGAGCCGGGCCTCGGCAAAGTCCGGAATCGTGTACGCGCCCGAACGCCGCAGCGGGGCCGCGACGAAAAAGAGCAGCATCAGGTAGCCGGCGGTGTAGCCGATGGGAAACCACAGGGCATCCAGGCCGGAGATCATGATGAGGCCGGCGATGCCGAGGAAGCTGGCCGCCGACAGGTACTCCCCGCCAATGGCCGACGCGTTCCACCACGGCCGCACGGTGCGGGAGGCCACATAGAAATCACTCGTGGTCCGTGAGACCCGGAGCCCGTAGATGCCGATCAGCGCGGTGATGACGGAAACGGCAATGACGGCGGTGAAGCCGACGGCGGGGTTCACTTTTCCTCCACCAGGTCGCGGTACTGGTTTTCGTTCTTGGTTGCGGCCCGCACGTACAGCCAGGCGCAGGCGCCAATGACGGGGTAGACGCCGGCGCCCAGCATGAGCCACGGGGCGGGAATGCCCAGGATCCGCCAGGCCGAAAAGCCCGGGACCCACCGCAGCACCATGGTGCCGATGAACAGGGCCGCCATGAAGCCGAAGGCCACCACCAGCGACAGCCGCAGCTGGGAGCGGATCAGGGACCGCACCATCACCTCACCCACGGCGGACTGTTCGGCCACTTCCTGCGACACGCTGGTCAGTTCCGGAAGGTGGCGGGCCTGGCTGCCGGGGGCCACCACGCGCACGCGCCCTGCGGCGGGAGGGGCGGCAGGGGGCACCGGCTGGGACTCGGGGACGCCGTCGTCGTTCATGGGGACGGCCGCACCCGGGTGGCCTGCAGGCGTTCGCGCAGGGCCGGGAGGTGGCGGCGGCTCACCGGGAGGTCGGCATTGGAGACGGAAACCGTGGGCTTGGCGGAGCTCAGCTTCAAGGCCGTGACGAAGGGCATGCAGACCAGGTAGGACCTGTGAATCCGCAGGAAGCCGGACCCGGACCAGCGGCGTTCCAAGTCGGCCAGCGGCACCCGGACCAGGTAGCTGGCCTCGGCCGTGTGGAGGCGGGCGTAGTCGCCCTGGGCCTGGACAAAGCGGACCTCGTCCAGGCGGATGACCCGGCTCACCCCGCCCTGGTCCACCGTGATCAGCTCCACGGCGGCAGCGGCTGCCGGGGTCGCCACAAGTTCCGCGACGCGCCCCACCGTCTTGGCCAGCCGCTCCGGACGGACCGGTTTGAGGAGATAGTCGACGGCGGCGAGGTCGAAGGCTTCCAGGGCCAGCTCGTCATCGGCCGTGACAAACACGACGACGGGCGGGCTGGCGGACCGGTTGATGGCCTGGGCCAGCTCGAGGCCGGACAGTCCGGGCATGTGGATGTCGAGGAAGACGGCGTCAACGGCTTCCGTCGACAACACCGCCAGGGCCCCTGCGCCGCCGGACGCCCGGTGGATGGTGCCAATGCGCGGGTCCCGGCCCAGGAGGTAGGCCAGTTCCTCGACGGCAGGCAGCTCGTCGTCGGCAACAAGGACAGTGATCATGGGCCTAAGCCTAGCGGCCGAGGGGCCCCACGCGAGCTTGCGAGCGGTGGGGAGGGCGCGAAGGCGCTAGTCCCCACGCCCTCCCAAGCGGGAGGCGCTGGCGCGCCTGCCGCTTGGGTCCCTCGGGCGCGTGGCCCCAGCCGAGGGGCACCCTCAGGCATCGTGGCCGGGCTGGTTCTTGGGCACTGTCATGGTGATCAGCATGCCCCGGCCCTCGGCGGTGTCGATGGTCAGCCCGTGCTGGTCGCCGTAGACCTGCCGGAGCCGGGCGTCCACGTTGCGCAGCCCCACGTGGGTGCCGTCGCGCTGCCCGGCCAGGAGCAGGCGGAGCTGCTCGGGGTCCATGCCGACGCCGTCGTCCTCCACCGTCACCTCCGTATAGGCGCCCAGGTCCCGGGCCGACAGCTGTACCAGCCCGCGGCCCACCTTGGCCTCCAGGCCGTGCCGCACAGCGTTTTCCACCAGCGGCTGCAGGCTCAGGAACGGGATCACGGTGCTGAGGACCTCGGGGGCGATTTGGAGGTTGATCTGCAGCCTGTCCCCAAAACGGGCGCTCTCCAGCAGCAGGTACCTGTCAATGCAGCGCAGTTCCTCGGCCAGGGTGGTGAAGTCGCCGTGCCGGCGGAAGGAATACCGGGTGAAATCGGCAAATTCCAGCACCAGTTCGCGGGCGCGCTGCGGGTCGGTGTTGATGAAGGAGGCGATCGCGTTGAGCGAGTTGTAGATGAAGTGCGGGCTGATCTGGGCGCGCAGGGCACGCACCTCCGCTTCCGCCAGGGCTGTGCGCGAGGCACTGAGTTCCGTCAGTTCCAGCTGGGCGGACACCCACCCGGCCACCTCATTGGTGGCCCTGACCAGCCCGGCGCTGGGCGCCTTGCTGAGTATGATCACGGTGCCCACGGCACGCGAGTTGACCTTGATGGGGCAGATCACCGCCGCCTTGAGGTCCGAATCGGCTTCCGGCAGGCCCAGCGACTCCCGGAGCGTGGAGTCCAGCACGGCCACCTGGGTGCGGCCGCTGCCGAGGGCCCGGGCAGCCAGCCCCATGACCGCCGTCGAATCCGGTTCCTTGGCGGCCGGCCCGGCGCCGTCCCAGGCCAGCAGCTGGCAGTCGTCCGTCATGGCGAAGGAGGCGCAGTTCAGAAGGGCGCGCAACTGCCTGCTCGCCTTGAGCGCACCCACCGGCTCGAGTCCGTTGCGCAGCTGGGCCCCGGCAGCTGCCGCCGAATGCAGGGCCCGAAACGTGGCGCGCTCGGCGTCGGTGCCCAGCTCGCGGTGTGATTGCGAGAGCCGGAATCCCACGGCGGCCACAATGGCCAGGGCGGCCACCACCACGCCGATGGCGGTAATGAGCAGGAGCGTGGAGTCACTCAGGGCGGGGAAGGGCATGGACAAACCCTATCGCCAGGGGCTGCGGATGCCGTTCGGCGCAGCGCCCATGCCGTTCAGCGCGGGACACCTGCCAGCCGGGGAAATTGTGAGCCACGGCACCCCATAGTGAAAGGGATCACATCTCGCAAGGAGGAATGATGGGTAATCCTGCCCAAGCAAGCCAAGAAGATCCAACGGTGGATTTTGTCGAAGTCCAGAATTCGGAGGAGTTCCAGGACCTTCGCAAGACGCACCGCAACTTTGTTTTCCCGGTGGCCGTCGGCTTCCTGCTCTGGTACTTCGCATACGTCCTGCTGGCCGCCTATGCACACGACTTCATGTCCATCAAGGTATGGGGGTCCATCAACATCGGACTGGTCATGGGCCTGCTGCAGTTCGTCACCACCTTCGGCATCACCACCTGGTATGTCACGTATGCCAACAACAAGCTCGACCCGAAGGCCGCCAAGATCCGGACCCGCCTCGAGTCGCAGATCCTTGCCGCCCAGACCACCAAGGAAGAGGTATAACCGGTGAACCTGTCCTCTGCACTCACCGCCCTGGCCCCCATGAAGTCACTGGGGGAGCAAACCAAGGACACGTCCTGGGTCAACATCCTGATCTTTATCCTCTTCGTGGGTGTCACCATGGTGGTGGTCTTCCGCGCCAGCCGCAACAACAAGACCGCCGCCGACTACTACGCGGCCGGGCGCTCCTTCTCGGGCGGGCAGAACGGCACCGCCATTGCCGGCGACTACCTCTCCGCCGCATCCTTCCTGGGCATCACCGGCGCCATCGCCATCAACGGCTACGACGGCTTCCTGTATTCGATCGGCTTCCTCGTGGCTTGGCTCGTGGCACTGCTGCTCGTGGCGGAACTGCTCCGCAACACCGGCAAGTTCACCATGGCGGACGTGCTCTCCTTCCGCCTCAAGCAGCGCCCGGTCCGCATCGCCGCGGCCACCACCACCCTGGTGGTCTGCTTCTTCTACCTGCTGGCCCAGATGGCCGGTGCCGGCGGGCTGGTCTCGCTGCTCCTTGGCCTGGACAACAACAACAAGACCGGCCAGGGCATCGTCATTGCCGTGGTTGGCGTGCTCATGATCGTGTACGTACTGATCGGCGGCATGAAGGGCACCACCTGGGTGCAGATCATCAAGGCCTGCCTGTTGGTGATTGGTGCAGCCATCATGACAATCATTGTGCTGGCCATGAACGGCTTCAACCTGACCACGCTCATGGATGCGGCCGTCCAGACCTCCATCAATGAAGGCGGCGCCGGCGCGGCCCTGCTGAACCCCGGCGCGGCCTACGGCAAGGCGCCGCTTGACTTCATTTCGCTGGCCCTGGCGCTAGTCCTCGGCACGGCGGCCCTGCCGCACGTGCTGATGCGCTTCTACACGGTGCCCACTGCCAAGGAGGCCCGCAAGTCCGTGGTGTGGGCCATCTGGCTCATCGGCATCTTCTACATCTTCACCCTGGTGCTCGGCTACGGTGCCGGCGCGCTGATCGGCAAGAAGGAAATCCTCGCGGCACCCGGAGGCGTGAACGCTGCGGCGCCACTGCTTGCCTTTGTCATCGGCGGGCCCATCCTGCTCGGCTTCATCTCAGCAGTCGCCTTCGCCACCATCCTGGCCGTGGTGGCCGGCCTGACCATCACCGCGGCGGCTTCCTTTGCCCACGACATCTACTCCAACGTCATTGTCAAGGGCGAGCCCAAGCCGGAAATGGAAGTCAAGGTGGCACGCCGCACGGTGGTCGTGATTGGCCTGGTTGCCATTGCGGGCGGCATTTTGGCCAATGGCCAGAACATCGCTTTCCTGGTGGCACTCGCCTTCGCCATTGCCGCGTCCGCGAACCTGCCCACCATCGTGTACTCGCTGTTCTGGAAGAAGTTCACCACCCAGGGCGCCCTGTGGAGCATGTACGGGGGCCTTGCCGCGGCCATCATCCTGATCACGTTCTCCCCGGTGGTTTCCGGCAGCCCGAAGGCCATGATTCCGGGAGCAAGCTTTGACTGGTTCCCGCTCGCCAACCCCGGCATCATCTCAATCCCGCTCGCGTTCTTCCTGGGCTGGCTGGGGACCGTGCTGGACAAGGGGACCGAGGATCCCCGCATCCAGGCTGAAATGGAAGTCCGTTCGTTGACCGGTGTTGGCGCCGAAAAGGCCGTCGAACACTGATCCGCCGCGAAAAGGCCCCGTTCCGCGTCGAAGCACGACGCCGGACGGGGCCTTTCGCCGTCGTCCGGCCTTGGGTGCCGTCCCCGGCAGGGAGCTGGTGGTGGGATTGCCGCGACCTTCAGGGCCGCAGGCGGCGTTCCAGCAGGGGAGTGAGGCGGAACGGGACCAGCTCGTTCATGGCCAGGGACGTTTCCGTGCGCTCCACGCCGTCGCATGCCAGGATTTTCCCGTTGATGCGGAAAAGATCCTCGGCTCCCGTGGACACCACGCGCACCAGCAGGTCCGCGCGCCCGCTGAGCCCGTGGGCTTCAAGCACTTCCGGGATCCCGGCCAGGGACACGGCCAGGGCGCCCAGTTTCTGCTGCTGCACGTGGACCGAAATGAAGGCCGTGAGGGGGTACCCCAGTGCGGCCGGGCTGATGCGGTGGTCGAAGGCCAAAAAGGCGTGCCGTTTCTCCAAGGAGGCCATCCGGGCCTGCACCGTGTTGCGGGACAGCCCCAGCTTGGCGGCCATGGCCACCACGGTTTGCCGGGGGTCCTCCACCATGGCCAGGAGGATGCGGGCGTCTGTTCCGTCCAAAGTATGCATAATGCGCAGATTAGCACGGTCAGTGGCGGCAATATAAGGCAGAATGATCAATATTCTTAGGACACATTGCGCCGTCTGCGTGCTGTGAGTAGTCTCACATCTAAGGGCGGCAATGACGCCATCCTGCCGCGCGCGGATAATCTTCGTCGCCGGCCGTTGAGCCTGCGTTTACCCGATGCACTGACTCATTGCCAGGGGGCCGAACCCGTGGCAATCACCAAGGAGGCGTTTCTGCCGTGCTGGATACATCATCCGACAGCGGGCCACAGCCCGGGATTCACCAAATTATTGCCGCCGACGGCACCCTTCATGCCGACGAGGTCCTTTCACCCTTCGTGGCAGACGTCAGTGACGAACAGCTGGTCCAGCTGTACCGGGACATGGTGGTGATCCGGCGCATCGACACGGAGGCCACCGCCCTCCAGCGCCAGGGGCAGCTTGCCCTGTGGCCGCCCATGCTGGGCCAGGAGGCCTCGCAGATCGGCTCCGTTCGGGCGCTGGAAGAGGACGACTTCATCTTCCCCACCTACCGTGAAAACGGCGTCGCCTACTGCCGCGGCGCAGACCTGGCCGGCATCATGAGTACCTGGCGCGGCACAGCCAACACCGGCTGGGACCCGCATGAATTCAACATGGCCACCCCGCAGATCATCATTGGCGCGCAAACGCTGCACGCCACCGGCTATGCCATGGGACTGACCATGGACGGCAAGGAATCCCTCTCCATCGCCTACCTCGGCGACGGCGCCACGAGCCAGGGCGACGTCCACGAATCCATGGTTTTTGCCGCCAGCTTCCAGGCGCCCGTCATCTTCTTCTGCCAGAACAACCACTGGGCCATCTCCGAGCCCGTGGGCCTGCAGGCTCACTCACCGATCGCCGGCCGGGCACCCGGCTACGGCATCCCCAGCCTGCGCGTGGACGGCAATGACGTGCTCGCCGTGCTGGCCGCAACCCGCTGGGCCGGCGCCCGCGCCCGCAGCGGCGGCGGCCCCAGCTTCATCGAGGCCGTCACCTACCGCATGGGCGCCCACACCACCGCCGACGACCCCACCCGCTACCGCGGCGTCACGGAACTGGAGGAATGGGGCGCCAAGGACCCCATCGCCCGGGTCCGCGCACTGCTGACCGCCCGCGGCAAGCTCGACGCCGGCCGTGAGGCTGAGATTGCCGGGCAGGCTGACGCCGTGGCCGCGGAGCTCCGCGCCGGTTGCATCAACCTCCCCGACCCGGACCCCATGGCACTCTTCGACAATGTCTACACCGGCGACCATGCCATCCTGGACCGCCAGCGCGACCACTTCGCGCGGTACCTGGCCGGCTTTGCCGCCACTGAATCTGCCACCACCACGCTGGAAGGAAGCCGGTCATGAGCAAGCTGACTCTCACACAGGCCATCAACGCCGGGCTGCGCAAGTCCATGGAGGACGATCCCAAGGTGGTGCTGCTCGGCGAGGACATCGGCACGCTGGGCGGCGTCTTCCGGGTCACCGACGGCCTCATGAAGGACTTCGGCTCGCACCGGGTCATTGACACGCCCCTGGCCGAATCGGCCATCATCGGCACGGCAGTCGGGCTGGCGTACCGCGGCTACCGCCCCGTCTGTGAAATCCAGTTTGACGGCTTCATCTACCCGGGCTTCGACCAAATCGTCTCGCAGGTGGCCAAGCTGCACGTGCGGACCCACGGCAAGGTCACCATGCCGCTGACCATCCGCGTCCCCTTCGGCGGCGGCATCGGCTCACCGGAACACCACTCCGAGTCGCCCGAAGCGTACTTTGTGCACACCTCCGGACTGCGGGTCATCAGCGCCTCCAACCCCCAGGACGCGTACACCATGCTGCGCCAGGCCATCGCGTGCGACGACCCGGTCCTGTTCTTCGAGCCCAAGCGCCGCTACCACAGCAAGGGCGAGGTGGACCTGGACGCCGACCTCTCACGAGCGCCCGCCATGGGTGCCGCCCGCGTGGTCTCTGCCGGTACGGACGCCACCCTGGTCGCCTACGGCCCGCTGGTCCCCACCGCCCTCGACGCCGCCAAGGCCGCGGCCGACGACGGCGTCAGCCTGGAGGTGATCGACCTGCGTTCGCTCTCACCCATTGACTACGCCCCCATCGTGGAGTCCGTGCGGCGGACAGGGCGCCTGGTGGTCACCCACGAGGCATCCGAAACGCTCGGCCTGGGTGCGGAAATCGTCGCCGCCGTCACCGAACGGTGCTTCAACTACCTCGAGGCTGCCCCCGTGCGGGTCACCGGCTTCGACATCCCGTACCCGCCATCCAAGCTCGAAAAGCACCACCTGCCCGACCTCGACAGGATCCTCGACGGCGTAGACCGTGTCCTGGGCCGCCCCAACTCCCTGAGCGGGCTGGAAGGATGACCACCATGATCGAAGAATTCCGGCTCCCGGATCTGGGTGAAGGGCTCACCGAATCGGAAATTGTCGCCTGGCATGTGGCCGTCGGCGACACGGTTGCCCTCAACCAGGTCATCGGCGAAGTTGAAACGGCAAAAGCCGTGGTGGAACTGCCGTCGCCGTTCGCCGGCACCGTTACCGCCATCACGCACGAGCCCGGGACAACCGTCGAGGTGGGCGAGGTCATCATCGCGTTTGAGGTCGAGGGTGCCGCCGGCGCCAGCGGTCCAGACGCCGAGGCGCCGCAAAAGAGGGTGCCCACGCTCGTCGGGTACGGGGCAGATCCGGAGTCGTCCTCGCGGCCCGCGCGCCGCGCCCGTGCATTTGCCGGCGCTCCGGCCACGACAACCACCACCACCGTGGCCGCAAGTGCGCCCGCCGGGCTGCCCGCCGTCCTGCCGGCCGTCCTGCCGGAAACCCCGCCTGCGCCGTCGGCAAGGGTGCAGGCCGACAGGCCGCGCTCCACGCCTCCCGTGCGGAAGCTGGCCCGTGACATGGGCATCAACCTGGAGTTGCTGGCTGGCTCGGGGGAGCGCGGCCTGATCACCCGCGGGGACGTCGTCGCCTTTGCCGGGGACCAGCCCCACGGTGCCGGGACACCGGTGGCGGTGCCGGCGTCGTCGGTCCTGCCGGCACGAACGGCGGGAGATGCTGCACGGGAAGTGCGCACGCCCATCAAGGGGGTCCGGAAGTTTACGGCCGCAGCCATGGTGCACAGCGCGTTTACGGCACCGCACGTGACAGAGTTCCTGACGGTCGATGTGACTGCCGGCATGGAATTTTTGGCCAGGCTGAGGGGGTCCCGGGCGTTTGCGGACGTCAAGCTCACGCCGCTGACCCTGGCCGCCAAGGCCGTGTGCATCGGCATTGCCCGCCAGCCCTCGCTCAACTCGCGGTGGGATGAGGCAGCGCAGGAAATCGTCACCATGAACTACGTGAACCTGGGCATTGCCGCCGCCACCCCGCGCGGGCTGATAGTGCCCAACATCAAGGACGCGCAGGCGCTGGGCATGCATGGGCTCGCCGAGGCCATCCGCGGGCTGTCCGCAACCGCCCGCTCGGGCAAGACGCCGCCGCAGGACCTGGCAGGGGGCACCTTCTCCATCACCAACATCGGGGTGTTCGGCATCGACGCGGGCACGCCCATCCTGAACCCCGGGGAGGCCGGAATCCTGGCCCTGGGGGCCGTGCGGAACACGCCGTGGGAGTACCAGGGAGGCATTGCGCTGCGCCAGGTGATGACCTTGAGCCTGTCCTTCGACCACCGCCTGGTGGACGGCGAACAGGGCTCCCGCTTCCTGGCCGACGTGGGTGCCGTCATGGCCGATCCGGCCATGGCCCTGGCACTCTCGTAGGGGTGCCGGGAATGGTGCCCCACTGCAACCTTGGGACTCTGGAATAGCTGCACGGACGGACGTATATTTGTAGTGACCCCCACTTTGGGAGCCACCTTGTAAGGAGGTTGGTATCGATGAAGAAGTGGAACCGCTGGCAAGATTACGTTGCTGTGGTGGCAGGCCTCTATGCTGCGTTGTCGACGATGTGGACAACCCAGCAGGCCAGTTCCATGGTCATGATGATCGGGTGCGGCGTCCTCTTGATTGCTGCAGGCGTCTGGAACCTCATGAGCCCCGGGACACCGGTCGCAGAATGGGTCCAAATGGTCCTTGGGGCCTTGCTGTTCATCTCCCCGTGGCTGGCCGGATACTCCGGACACATGGGCGCAGCATGGACCTCGTGGATCGCAGGCGCCGTTGCGCTGATCGCCGGAGTGCTGGCCGTTCAGCCCAGCATGCGCGAGCACACGGTTGGCCACGACAAGGGGCTGCCGGCCCACTAAGTTCCCTGCAACCATGGGCCGCCCCGTGAGGGGCAGCCGGCCCACGGCAACCGGCCCGCAATCAAGGTCGAAAACCCGCCCCGCGGGTTCCCGGCCCTTATTGCGGGCCGGTTGCGCTATTGCGGGCTTTTTCGTCCGCGGGGCTTCAGTGCGCGCTGCCCGCCAGCGCATTCAGTGCCAGTTGTTGCAGCACGGGGCGGGCAAAGGCTGCCCCCGCGCGCCGGCCGTGCACCTGGACGCTGTGCGGGGTGGAGTTGATCAGGCCAAATACGGCATGGGCCTGCAGCCGCCGCAGGGGGGTGTCCCTGTCGGGGTAGAGCCGGCCCAGCACGTCCACCCACAGCTCCACATAGCCCCGCTGCAGGGAGCGCACCTGGCGCTGGTCGCCCTCGCTGAGGCTGTCAAAGTCGCGGTCCTGCACGCGGATCACGTCGGGTTTGGTGAGGGCAAAGTCCACGTGGAAGGCGACCAGCTCGCGCAGCGCGCCGCCGTCGTCGAGCCCTTCGGCAAGGACGGCGCGTCCTCCGGCCAGCAGGTCCTCGCTCACACCCACCAGCAGCGCCCCCAGCAGTGCCTGCTTGCCGCTGAAGTGGCGGTACACGGCCGGCCCGCTCACCCCGGCGGCGGCGCCCAGGTCCTCGAGGGACACCCCGTTGAAGCCCCGCTGGGCAAACAGCGCCGCCGCGGAGTCCAGCAGCACCGTTCGCCGGTTGGCCTTTGCCTGGGTGCGGGTGGGGGCTGGTGACTCACTCATTGTGTTCCTTGTTCGGGGCTTTGCTGGACATCACAGAATTCACGGGATAACCTGAAACTCAGTTAGTGATTATTAACTTAGCATGATGATTCGGTTGACGTAAGGGCCCCCAAGGCGCCTGCCGCCGGGAAACGGATGGGGAGTCAATGGAGACTTTGCACAGCCGGCTGGACCCAGCCGGGGAAGCATTCGCGCGCAACGACGCCGCCCAGCGCACGCTCGTGGCGGAACTGCGCGAGCACCTGCGCACCACGGCGCTGGGCGGGCCGGCAAAATCACGTGAGCGCCACGTGGCCCGCGGAAAGCTGTTGCCCCGCGACCGCGTGGACAGCCTGCTCGACGACGGCAGCCCCTTCCTGGAGATCGCACCCCTGGCGGCAAACGGCATGTACGACGGCGCGTCCCCGGGCGCCGGGGTCATCGCCGGCATCGGGGTGGTCCGGGGCCGCCACGTGGTGGTGGTTTGCAACGACGCCACGGTCAAGGGCGGCACGTACTACCCGCTGACGGTCAAGAAGCACCTGCGGGCGCAGGAGATTGCGCTGGAAAACCGGCTGCCCTGCATCTACCTGGTGGATTCCGGCGGCGCCTTTTTGCCCAAGCAGGACGAGGTTTTCCCGGACAAGGAGCACTTTGGCCGGATCTTCTTCAACCAGGCCCAAATGTCCGCCCGCAAGATCCCGCAGATCGCCTCCGTCATGGGCTCCTGCACGGCCGGCGGCGCCTACGTGCCCGCCATGAGCGATGAAACCGTGATTGTGCGCAACCAGGGCACCATCTTCCTGGGCGGCCCGCCGCTGGTGAAGGCCGCCATCGGGGAGATTGTCACTGCCGAAGAACTGGGCGGCGGGGACGTCCACGCACGCATTTCGGGGGTGGTGGACCACCTGGCCGAAAATGACCAGCACGCGTTGCAGATAGTCCGCGACATCGTGGGCACCCTCCCGCCGGACCCGAAGCCCGCCTGGGACGTGGAGCCCGCCGAGGAACCGGTAGCGGATCCGGCGGAGCTGTACGGGGCAGTGCCCACGGACCTGAACACGCCCTACGACATCCGCGAGGTCATTGCCCGCCTTGTGGACGGCAGCCGCTTCCACGAATTCAAGAAGAACTACGGCACCACCCTCGTCACCGGTTTCGCCAGGCTGCACGGCCACCCCGTGGGCATTGTGGCCAACAACGGGGTGCTGTTCAGCGAATCCGCGCTCAAGGGCGCCCACTTCATCGAGCTGTGCGACCAGCGCGGGATACCGCTAATCTTCCTGCAAAACCTCAACGGCTTCATGGTGGGCAAGGACTACGAGCAGGGCGGCATTGCCAAGCACGGTGCCAAGATGGTCACCGCGGTGGCCACCGCCCGCGTGCCCAAGCTGACGGTCATTGTGGGCGGTTCCTTCGGCGCCGGCAACTACTCCATGTGCGGGCGCGCCTACAGCCCCCGGTTCCTGTGGATGTGGCCGGCCGCGCGCATCTCCGTCATGGGTGGCAACCAGGCCTCCTCCGTGTTGGCCACCGTCAAGCGCGACCAGCACGAGCGCCGCGGCGAGGAATGGTCCGTCGAGGCCGAGGAAGCGTTCAAGGCCCCCATCAAGGCCCAGTACGAAGACCAGGGCAGCCCCTACTATTCCAGCGCCAGGCTCTGGGACGACGGCGTGATCGACCCCGCGGACACCCGCACCGTGCTGGGCCTTGCCCTGGACGTCTGCGCCCGGACCCCTTTGCCGGACACCTCCTTCGGCCTCTTCAGAATGTGAGCCACCCGTGAAACCCTTGTTTGACACCGTCCTGGTGGCCAACCGCGGTGAAATCGCCTGCCGCGTGATCCGCACCCTGCGCACGCTCGGCATCCGTTCCGTGGCCGTCTATTCAGAGGCCGACGCCGGCGCCCGCCACGTGCGCGAGGCAGACGAAGCGCTGTGCATCGGTCCCGCCGCCGCGTCCGAAAGCTACCTCAACATTGCCGCCGTCGTGCAGGCCTGCCGCGCATCCGGCGCACAGGCCGTCCACCCCGGTTACGGCTTCCTGTCCGAAAACCTGGCCTTTGCCCAGGCCCTCGCGGACGCGGGGATCACGTTCATCGGCCCCAACGTCGAGGCGCTGAACGTCATGGGGGACAAGATCCGCTCCAAGAACCATGTGGCGGCCGCCGGCGTGCCCGTGGTCCCGGGCATCTCCGAACCGGGCCTGACTGACGCTGAGCTGATCGCCGCCGCGGCCGGCATTGGCTACCCGCTGCTCATCAAGCCGTCCGCGGGCGGGGGCGGCAAGGGCATGCACGCCGTGTTTGCCGCGGCGGAACTGCCAGCCACCCTGGCCACCGCGCGGCGCGTGGCCGCCAGCTCTTTCGGCGACGACACCCTGTTCCTGGAGCGGCTGGTCTCCACCCCGCGGCACATTGAGGTGCAGATCCTCGGGGACAGCTACGGCAATGTCATCCACCTCGGTGAACGTGAATGCTCACTGCAGCGCCGCCACCAAAAGGTGATTGAAGAGGCGCCCTCGCCCCTGCTGTCCGGCCTGGCCGACGGCGAAGCCGTCCGCGCGCGCATCGGGGCCGCCGCGTGCGCCGCGGCCGCCAGCGTCAACTACACGGGTGCCGGGACGGTGGAGTTCCTCGTCTCGGACGACCGGCCGGACGAGTTCTTCTTCATGGAGATGAACACCCGGCTGCAGGTGGAGCACCCCGTCACCGAAATGGTGGTCCGCGCCAACGGTGAAGCCCTCGACCTGGTGGAATGGCAGGTGCGCATCGCCGCGGGGGAGAAGCTCGACTTTGCCCAGCCAGACGTCACCCTGGAGGGGCACGCCGTCGAGGCCCGCGTGTATGCCGAAAGCCCGGCCGAGGGATTCCTGCCAGCCACCGGAACCGTGGTGGCACTCGATGAATCGGTGGGCGCCCGGCCCGGCGTGCGGGTCGACAGCTCGCTCCTGGCCGGACTGGAAGTGTCCGCCAACTACGACCCCATGCTGGCCAAGGTCATCGCCTGGGGGGCAGACCGGACCCAGGCATTGGACCGACTCGACGCCGCCCTCGCCGACTACGTGGTCCTGGGCATCCCCACCAACGTCGAATACCTCCGCCTCCTCCTGGCCGACCCCGACGTCCGGGCCGGCCGGCTCGACACGAACCTGATTGAACGCAAGCTGCCGGACATGGAGTTCCGCACCGTCGCCGCCGCCGAGTACGCCGCTGCCGCGCTGGTCGTGCGTGCGGACCGGCATTCCTTCGGCGGCTATCCGACGCGTCGGCCGCAGGCGGCCTTTGGCGTCTCCTTTACGCCGCCTACAGGAACACCGGCTCCGCCCGCGAACGGATCGGCGGAGGAGCCGGTGTTCCCGGAGGGCGCGTCAGGGAGACCGAGGCCGCCCGCGGTCGATTGGTCGGAAAGCGCCCGAGGGAACACCGGCTCCGCCGCCTCAAGTCCGCAGCCGCCCGCATCTCCGTGGGCGCGCACGGACGGATGGCGGCTGGGCGATCCGGCATCGTGGCGGTCTTCGTGGGCCGCACCCGGGCGCACCGGGGTGGTGACGGTCAGCGGACCGCAGGGTGACAGCGGCGCGGAAGGAACCGGCGTCGTGCATGTCGCCGGGCTGGGCCAGACGGCCCAGGACGTGTCCGGCTCGTTTGGCGGCTACAGCGTGGGCGTGGCCGGGGACACCGTGTTCCTAGGCAGCGGCGGCTGGAGTGTGGGGCTGCAGCAGCTCGACCGGGATGCCGCAACGGCGCGGATGCTGGCCGGGCTTGAGCGCGCGGACGCCGCGGTGGATCCGCAGCTGCGCAGCCCCATGCCGGGCACCGTCACCGTGGTCAACGCCAAAACGGGGGACCGGGCCGAGGCCGGGACGGTGCTGCTGGCCGTGGAGGCCATGAAGATGGAGCACCAGATTGTGGCGCCCATGGCCGGGACGGTGCACATAGGCGTGGCAGTCGGCGCGCTGGTCAAGGCCGACCAGATTGTGGCCACTATTGTCCCGGACGCGCCGGCAGACGACAATTCAACAACAAGCCCTGAAGGGGAATGACCGTGCCAAACTTCGAGCTCAACGACGAATACCAGGACCTGAGCGACACCGTCAGGGACTTTGCCGACAACGTGGTGGCCCCCGTGTCCGCCAAACACGACGAGGAACACAGCTTCCCCTACGAGGTGGTGGCCCAGATGGGCGAGCTGGGCCTCTTCGGGCTGCCGTTCCCGGAGGAATACGGCGGAATGGGCGGGGACTACTTCGCCCTGGCTCTGGCCCTGGAGCAGCTGGGCCGGGTGGACCAGTCCGTCGCCATCACACTGGAGGCCGGCGTCTCCCTGGGCGCCATGCCCGTCTACCGTTTTGGCACGGAAGCCCAAAAGCAGCAATGGCTGCCGTCGCTGGCCGCCGGAACCTCGCTGGCCGGCTTTGGCCTGACCGAGCCCGACGCCGGTTCGGACGCCGGGGGGACCACCACCAAGGCGCGGCTTGAGAACGGCGAGTGGATCATTGACGGCCACAAGCAGTTCATCACCAACTCCGGCACGGACATCACCAAGTTCGTCACCATGACGGCGGTCACCGGCACCTCCCAGCGGGCCAACGGCTCCATCAAGAAGGAAATCACCACCATCCTGGTCCCCAACGGCACCCCGGGGTTCACGGTGGAAAAGCCCTACAACAAGGTGGGCTGGAATGCCTCCGACACCCACCCCCTGACCATGGTGGACGTCCATGTGCCGGAGGAAAACCTGATCGGAGTCAGGGGCCGTGGCTATGCGAACTTCCTCTCCATCCTGGACGAGGGCCGCATCGCCATTGCCGCGCTCGCCACCGGCACGGCGCAGGGCTGCGTGGACGAGGCCGTGCGCTACGCCAAGGAGCGCACCGCCTTCGGCCACAACATCGGCCATTACCAGGGCGTCTCCTTCAAGATCGCCCGCATGCAGACCCGCGCCCACACCGCCCGCCTTGCGTACTACGACGCCGCCGCCCGCATGCTGGCAGGCAAGCCGTTCAAGACGGAGGCCGCGATTGCCAAGATGGTGGCCAGTGAGGCAGCCATGGACAATGCCCGCGACGCCACCCAGGTGTTCGGCGGCTACGGCTTCATCAACGAATTCCCCGTGGCCCGACACTACCGGGATTCAAAGATCCTGGAGGTGGGGGAGGGGACCACGGAGGTCCAGCTGATGCTGATAGCCCGCGAACTTGGCCTGTAGGTCCCCGATGGCCGAAGCTGTTCAGACCCGGACACAATGAAAGGTACTAGCGATGATTAACAAAGTGGTTGCTTCCGCTGCCGCCGCCGTCCATGACATCCACAATGGCGCGTCCCTGGCGGTGGGCGGGTTTGGGCTGTGCGGCATACCCGTGGCCTTGATCCAAGCCCTGCACGACGCCGGCACACATGAACTGGAAACCATCTCCAACAATTGCGGCGTGGACGACTGGGGGCTGGGCGTGCTGCTCACCGACGGCCGGATCCGCCGCACCATCTCCTCCTACGTGGGTGAAAACAAGGAATTTGCCCGCCAGTTCCTTGCCGGCGAACTTGAGGTGGAACTGACCCCTCAGGGCACCCTCGCCGAGAAGCTGCGGGCCGGCGGCGCCGGGATCCCTGCCTTCTACACCGCGGCCGGCGTGGGCACCCAGGTCTCCGAGGGCGGCCTGCCCCGCAAGTACGATGGCGCCGGCGGTGTCGCGATCGCGTCCGAACCCAAGGAGGTGCGTACCTTCGGCGGGGCTGACTTTGTCCTGGAGGAATCCCTCACCCCCGATTTCGCGCTGGTCCACGCCTGGAAGGGCGACCGCCACGGCAACCTTGTCTTCCACGCCACCGCCATGAACTTCAACCCCTTGTGCGCCATGGCCGGGAAAATCACCATCGCCGAAGTGGAGGAACTGGTGGAACCGGGGGAGCTTGACCCGGAACATGTCCACGTCCCCGGCATCTTCGTCCAGCGCGTGGTCCACATCCCGGCAGGCACGCCCGGCAGCGAGAAGCGCATTGAAAAGCGCACAGTCACGGTGGTTGAGACTGTCGAAACCAAGGAGGCATGACCATGGCACTTTCGCGCAATGAACTGGCTGCACGGGTGGCGCAGGAACTGCACAACGGGCAGTACGTGAACCTGGGCATCGGCATGCCCACCTTGATCCCGAACTTCATCCCCGATGGCGTGGAAGTGGTGCTGCACTCGGAGAACGGAATCCTCGGCACCGGCCCCTACCCGCTTGACGAGGACGTGGACCCGGACCTGATCAACGCAGGGAAGGAAACCGTCACGGTCAACAAGGGGGCGGCTTTCTTTGACTCTGCCACCTCCTTTGGCATGGTGCGCGGCGGCCATGTGGACGTTGCCGTGCTCGGTGCTATGCAGGTGGCCCAAAACGGCGACCTCGCCAACTGGATGATCCCCGGCAAGATGGTCAAGGGCATGGGCGGCGCCATGGACCTGGTCTTTGGCGCCAAGAAGCTGATCGTCATGATGGATCACACGGACAAGGCCGGAAACCCCAAGATCCTGGAAAGCTGCACACTGCCGCTGACCGGCAAGGGTTGCGTGGACCTGATCGTCACCGACCTGGCCGTCATCGAGGTCACCCCGGACGGCCTGGTCCTGAAGGAACTCGCGCCGGGTGTCACGGTGGAGGAGATCGTGGCCGCCACGGGCGCCCCGCTCAACCTCGAGATGCACGACCTGGACGCCGTATGAGCGGCGCCAGGGTGGTCACGCAAAGGGGGCTCTATTACGAGGAGCTGGAGACCGGCGTCGTGTATGAACACAAGCCGGGGAGGACCATGACGGAAACGGACAACGTCCTGTTCACCACCATGACGATGAACACCCAGGCGCTTCACCTGGACGCAGCCTGGAGTGCCACGCAGCCGTTTGGGCAGCGGCTGGTCAACTCCATGTTTACGCTGGCCACCATGGTGGGGCAGTCGGTGGCGCAGCTGACCCAAGGCACCATTGTGGCGCAGCTGGGCATGACGGACATCTCTTTCCCCCACCCCCTGTTCCACGGCGACACGCTGTACACGGAAACCGTGGTGACGGAGAAGCGCCTCTCCGCCTCGCGCCCCGGGCAGGGTATTGTCACCATGGAACACACGGGACGGAACCAGGACGGCGTGGTGGTGGGCAGGGCCAGCCGCACCGCTCTGTTCTGGCTCAAGCCCGCCCAGTAGCGCCGGACCCCGCTGCCGGCAGCACGCCGCCACCCGCCACCCGAAGGAGACCGCCATCAACGTCCCGACCACTGCCCTCGCCATGGGGCCGGCCCTGCTGTTCGCCCCCGCGGACCGGCCGGAACGCTTCGCCAAGGCCGCCGAGCGTTCCGACGCCGTCATCCTGGACCTGGAGGACGCCGTCGCCCCGGAGGCCAAGGCGCAGGCACGTGAGAACATGCTCCGCTGCACGCTGGACCCGGCAACCACCATGGTGCGGATCAACGCCTTGGACACCCGTGATTCACATTTGGACCTTGCCGCCGTCGAACGGAGCAATTTCCGCACCATCATGGTGGCCAAGGCGTCGGACGTCGACGTCATTGCCTCGCTCACGGATTTCAACGTGGTGGCGCTGTGTGAAACCGCGGCGGGCATCCTCGCCGCGCCGCGCCTGGCCCAATTGCGCAATGTGGTGGGCCTGATGTGGGGCGCCGAGGACCTCGTTGCATCCCTGGGCGGCACCTCCAGCCGTTTCGGCAGCGGGCCAAGAGCCGGGAGCTACCGTGCGGTGGCGACCCATGCGCGCTCGCAGCTGCTGTTGGCGGCCGGCGCGGCGGGCAAGCTGGCCATCGATTCCATTTACGCCGATTTCAAGGATTTGGCGGGCTTGGCGGAAGAGGCGGAGGACGCCGTCGCCAGCGGCTTTGGCGCCAAGGCAAGCATTCACCCATCGCAGGTGGCCGTGATCAGGGAGGCATACCGTCCCTCCCCGGAAGCCGTCGAGGCTGCCCGGGAGCTGCTGGCTGCCGCGGACGCTGCCGGAACGGGCGTTTTCGCGTTCAACGGTCAGATGGTGGACGGGCCCATCCTGAAGCACGCAAGGGAAACCCTCCGCCGCGCCACCCCCTGATTCAGACGCTCCCTCACGTTTTGCGGTGTTCCTTGGTGACGCTCCTTCACCTTTTGCGGTCTTTCTGGTGATGCTCCCTCACGTTTTGCGGTGTCAACCAAGATAACCCCGGGCTGCAATGCCAGCCTGTGGATAACTTCTGCGGCAAGTCTGTTTCTGGGCCATCATGAGAACATGGAGACCAACGACGAACTCCCCGGGACCACTGCCCCTTTTACCCTTGACGAGGCACGGGCTGCCGGGCTCACGCCGGCACAATTGAGAGGCAAGTCCTTCGCTAATGTCAGCCACGGACTCTTCCGCCCGGCGGAATGGGACTTTGACTTGCTGGAAGCTGCCCGGGCACTCTGTGCGGCCACCCCGGGGGCTTGGATTTCACATTCCACAGCAGCCCGACTGCAAGGCCTCATCCTGCCTCCGTGGTTGGCAGAATCAGACGAACTGCACCTGTCCAAGCCCAGACGATTGCCTGAGGTCCGAAGGAAGGGCATCACCGGTCACACTGTGGTTGCATTTCCTGATGAAGTGGAAAATGCCGGTCAGCTGCGGATCAGCACAAGGGCCCGCACCTGGCTTGACCTCACCCGAACATTGCCATTGAGGGACCTGATCTGCATCGGTGATCAGCTCGTCAGGATCCCGCGGCCGGAGTTCGAAGACCGCAGTGAGCCATTTGCCACCCTCGCCTCCCTCCGGGAAATGG
Organism: Arthrobacter silviterrae; assembly: GCF_011045165.1. Classification (GTDB taxonomy): domain Bacteria; phylum Actinomycetota; class Actinomycetes; order Actinomycetales; family Micrococcaceae; genus Specibacter; species Specibacter silviterrae. The sequence goes on along the minus strand of NZ_JAAKZI010000001.1, from coordinate 111,890 downwards.
TTCAGCGGCACGGCAACTTGCAGGGAGTCGTTCGGGCCAGGGAAGCGCTCGAACTAATGCGTGTGGGCGCAGATTCCGGCCCGGAAACCCTCTTGCGCCTGGCCATGCTCGACGGCGGCCTGCCGGAGCCGGACTTGCAGCTCAAGCTCTGGAACAGCCCAACGGCACCATCGGCCGACGCCGGATACCGTGCCAGGCGGATTGCGCTGCAATACGACGGGGCCCACCACTTGGACGCCTTGCAGCGGCACAGCGACCGGCGCCGGGACAAGGCATTCGAAGCTGCCGGCTGGACAGTACTTACATTCACCAACGAAGATTTGGCGGACGGATTCGACCAAGCCGTGCGCAAGATCAAGCAGGCGCTCAGGAGTGCGTGGATCGACCCCACAATCGCCTCCGGGTTCGCGTCCGGGACTTGACCGTGCCGCGGAAAAACAGGACGCCCCCAGAACGTCGAGGGAGCGTCGGGCGGAGGGCCGCGAATCCTGAGGGAGCGTCCTGCACAATCCCGCGAATCCTGAGGGAGCGTCGGGCGGAGGGCCGCGAAAAGTGAGGGAGCGTCCTGTTGGTGGTTAGGCGGCGGCCATGGCCTCTTCACGAACGGACTGCAGGGCGCGGGTCCACGGCACCAGCTGGTCGAGCATGGGAGCCAGGGACGCGGCCTGCAGCTCGGTTGGCTTGAAGGTGGAGAAGTTCTCAAAGTCGGTGAACAGGGAGAACATGCCAGTCTTCTGAACATGGGCCACCTGAAGCTCCGACAAGATGCCGCGCAGGTGCTCGACGGCGCGGACGCCAAACGCCGAACCGTAGCCTACAAGCCCGGCAGCCTTGTTGTTGAACTCCACGTTGAGGTAGGAGATGGCGTTGGCGAGGGCGGGCTGGACCGAGTGGTTGTATTCGCCGGTGACGAAAATGTAGCCGTCGAACTCGGCAATCTTGGCAGCCCAGGCCTTGGTGTGGTCATTCTGGTAGTTCTGGAAACCGGCGGGGTAGGCCTCGTCCAATACGGGGAGCTTGAAGTCCGCGATGTCGACCAGTTCGTAGTCGGCATCGCCGCGGAGCTGGGCCTGGGCCAGCACCCACTCCGCAACGCCCTTGTTGATGCGTCCGGGGCGGGTGGAACCGGTGATGATGGCAATCTTCGTCATGGTGCTCTCCTGTACATCCCTGTGACCGTCCCAAAATTGGATGACGTGTCAACTAAAATTTGCTGTCTCCATCATGGACCGCAATAATTGACATGTCAACAACGTGAAGAAAATGTGAGGTGGATCATGTCGGGGCCCTGTGAAGGCGATGCTGAGCCGTGTGAACCCAGGTGGCTCTCCATCGAGGAACAGCACCTGTGGCTGGAGCTGCGCGAATTCGCCTCGGGGCTGCCGCGCGCCATCGACCGGCAGCTCAGCCAGGATTCCGGCGTCTCCGGCGTGGAATATGCCGTGCTTGCCGCGGTGTCCGAAGCGCCCCCCGACGGAGTCCGGTCCGGAGACCTGGCAGCTTTGCTGGAATGGGAAAAGTCGCGCGTTTCACACCTGCTGCGACGGATGGAATGCAAGGGCCTGGTGACCCGCTGTGCCGCCAGCGACGATGGGCGCGGCCAGGACATCTCCCTCACGGGTGCGGGCTGGGACACCGTCCGCGCCGCGGCACCGGGACATGTGACCCTGGTCCGTGAGGCCATTTTCGACCCCCTCACGCCCGAGGAATTGGCACAGCTGCGGGTCTCCCTGCAAAAGATCCGCACCGCAGCCGTAGAGAAAGGCCTCTGGTAGTTTCCAGCGAGGGAGTGCTTGGGTAGGCCCCCGCCTGCGAGGGGCCCCGGGCCGAGGAACGAGGCTCGGGGAGCAGGTGGGGAATACTGGAAGCATGCAGCATCGCAAAGTAATTCTCCTTGGCTCCACCGGTTCCATCGGCACCCAGGCGCTGGACGTCGTCGGCCGGGCCACGCTCCCGGACGGCTCCCCGCGCTTCACCGTCACTGCCCTGAGTGCCGGTGGCGGCAACCTGGAACTGCTGGCCGAACAGGCCGTGCACCTTAGGGTCCTGGCGGTGGGAATTGCCGCGGACGACGCCGGCCCCCTCCGTGCGCTGCTTGCCTCCCGTGCCGCTGCGGCCGGGTTGGGGGAGTGGATGCCGGAAATACTCACCGGCCCCGGTGCCTCGACTGCCATCGCGGCCTGGGGTGCCGGCACGGCGGATGCCGCCGACGTGGTCCTCAATGGCATCACCGGCTCCATTGGCCTGGACCCCACGTTGGCGGCCCTGGGTACCACGGCCATCCTGGCGCTGGCCAACAAGGAGTCGCTCATCGTGGGCGGGCAGCTGGTCAAGGATGCTGCTTCCCCGGGGCAGCTGGTGCCCGTGGATTCCGAACATTCCGCCCTGGCCCAGGCCCTGCGCTCGGGCAGCGCAGGGGAGGTGGAGAAGCTCATTGTCACCGCGTCCGGCGGGCCGTTCCGCGGGCGGAGCCGTGCCGAGCTGGCGGAGGTCACCCCGGAGCAGGCCCTCAGGCACCCCACCTGGGACATGGGCCCCATGGTCACCACCAATTCCGCCACCTTGGTCAACAAGGGCCTGGAAGTTATTGAGGCGCACCTGCTCTTTGACGTGCCGCTGGACCGCATTGAAGCCGTGGTGCATCCGCAGTCCGTGGTCCACTCGATGGTGCAGTTCACCGACGGCTCCACACTGGCCCAGTGCTCGCCGCCGGACATGCGCCTGCCCATCGCCCTCGGTTTGGGCTGGCCCGAACGCGTTCCCGGCGCCGCGCAGGCATGCGACTGGACGAAGGCCGCCACCTGGACGTTTGAGCCGCTGGACAACGCCGCCTTCCCCGCGGTCGAACTGGCCAAGGATGCGGCGCGCCGCGGGGGCACCTGCCCGGCCGTCTACAACGCCGCGAATGAGGAAGCGGTGCATGCCTTTCATGCCGGGACCATAGCTTTCCTGGACATTGTGGACACCATTGCCCAGGTTCTCAGTGAACATACACCGGATTCGCAGCTGACGCTTCAGTCCGTGCTGGATGCTGAAACATGGGCACGGGCACGCGCCAACGAGCTGCTGGCCGCCAGGGGCTGAACTGGTTCGGGCGGACATCAGCTTGCGCGCCTAAGCTTGGTGGTGACGGTTAACTCAGAGCGGGAAAGTTCATTGTGACGGTATTGCTTTTCATTGGCGGCGTGCTCTTTGTCGCCATCGGCGTGGCCTTGTCCATTGCCCTGCACGAGGTGGGCCACCTGCTGCCCGCCAAGCTCTTCAAGGTGCGCGTCACCCGGTACATGATCGGCTTTGGGCCCACCGTGTGGTCCCGCACCAGGGGCGAGACGGAGTATGGCATCAAGGCCATCCCGGCCGGCGGTTATGTGGCCATGATCGGCATGTACCCGCCCAACCCCGTGGACGGCAGTGTCCGCCCCTCCAGCACGGGGCTGTTCCAGACCCTCGCCACCGAGGCCCGCAGCGCCGCCCATGAGGACGTTGGGCCCGAAGACGCCAACCGTGTGTTTTACAAGCTGCCCGTGTGGAAAAAGATTGTCATCATGCTGGGCGGGCCCACCATGAACCTGCTGATCGGCGTGGTGCTGATGGCGGTGCTGCTCATGGGTTTTGGCGCACCCCAGGCCACCACCACGGTGGCCGTGGTCAACGCCTGCCAGGTGGCCTACGGTGCCCCGGAACCGACCGACATGGCCACGTGCACCAAGACGCCGGCCGCGGCGGCCGGGCTGAAGCCGGGTGACACCATCAAGACCTTTGACGGCCGCGCCGTCACGGATTGGACCAGCCTGACGGACTGGATCCGCGCCTCCGCCGGCAAGGCCGTGGAGCTGAGCTACCAGAGGGGCGCGCAAACCATTTCCACCACCATCACGCCCGTGCTGACGGCCCGGCCAGTGCTGGATGCCAACGGCAACGCCAAGGTTGACGCCAGCGGCAAGGCAGTCACGGTCCAGGTGGGCTTCATCGGCATGGGCCCCACCTCCGCCATCGTGCCCCAGCCGGCGTCGGCCGTGCTGCCCGCCGTCGGCCGGAACATTGCCCGGGTGGGCGGCGTGGTGTTCCAGCTGCCGCAAAAGCTCGTGGCAGTGGGCCAGGCGGCCTTCAGCTCAGCCCCGCGCGACCCCAACGGCCCCATTTCCGTGGTCGGCGTGGGCCGGGTGGCCGGGGAGGTGGCCGCGATGGAGCAGGTGCCGCTCAGCTCCCGGGTGGCCACGCTCATTGGCCTGATGGCCGGGGTGAACCTGGCCCTGTTTGTCTTCAACCTCATCCCGCTGCTCCCGCTCGACGGCGGACATGTGCTGGGGGCCCTCTACGAAGGGGCGCGCCGCCAGCTTGCAAAGCTGTTCAAGCGCCGCGACCCCGGCCCCTTCGACATAGCCAGGATGCTGCCGGTGACCTACGTTGCCGCCGTGGTGCTCATGGCCATGGGGGCGCTGCTGATCTACGCCGACATCGTCAAGCCGGTCAATATTTTCGGCTGACGGTTGACGGCTGGCCACCGCCCCGCCCGGACGGGCGCGCCAAAAAAGTCCGTCAGAGCAGGTGGACATGGTCCGGCGTCAGCTCCGAGATTTTGCTGACGCCCAGCAGCGCCATGGTGCGGCGCATGTCCGTCTCGAGGATTTCCAGGGTGCGGTCCACGCCCGCCCGCCCGCCGGCCATGAGCCCGTACAGGTAGGCCCGGCCGACGAGTGTGAAGTCGGCACCCATGGCCAGCGCGGCAATGATGTCCGCGCCGCCCATGATGCCCGTGTCCAGGATGACGGCGGCATCGCTGCTGTCCGCAGCCAGGGCCGCCTTGACGTCGGGCAGGAGGTGGAAGGGAATGGGCGCCCTGTCCAGCTGGCGGCCGCCATGGTTGGAGAGGATGATGCCGTCGGCGCCGTGGTCCACCACCTTGCGGGCGTCCTCGACAGTCTGGATGCCCTTGACCACCAGCTTGCCCTTCCAGGTTTCGCGGAGCCAGTCCAGGTCCGCGTACGTCAAGGTCGGGTCAAACATGGAGTTGATCAGCTCCGCCACGGTGCCCGAATATCGCGAGAGTGAGGCGAAGGCCAGGGGTTCATGGGTCAGGAAGTTGAACCACCAGGCCGGACGGTAGGAGGCATCCAGCACCGTCTTGAGCGTCAGCGCGGGCGGGATCGTCATGCCGTTGCGGACGTCGCGCAGCCGCGCCCCGGCCACCGCGGTATCCACCGTGACCATGAGGGTGTCGTTTCCGGCCCTCGCAGCCCGCTCGATGAGTTCCATGGAGCGCTCGCGGTCGGTCCACAGGTACAGCTGGAACCAGTTGCGGCCGTGGGGTGCGGCCTTTGCCACGTCCTCGATGGACGCCGTGCCCATGGTCGAGAGCGTGTAGGGGATGCCTGCCGACTGGGCCGCCTGTGAGCCGGCGTACTCGCCCTCGGACTGCATCATGCGGGTGAAGCCTGTGGGGGCGATGCCCACGGGCAGCCGGGAGTCCTTGCCAAGGATGGGGGTGGTGAGGTCGATGGAGGAGACGTCGCGCAGGATCCCCGGGCGGAATTCGATGTCCAGGAACGCCCGGCGGGCGCGGCCCAGGGTGATTTCCGCTTCCGCAGCCCCGTCGGTGTAGTCGAACGGCGCCTTCGGTGTGCGGCGTTTGGCCATGGCGCGCAGTTCCCAGATGGTGTTTGCCCTGCGCAGCCGCGCGGCCTGGCCCAGCTCCGGTTTCTTGAACTGCATCAGGGGCGCCAGGTCGGAATACTTGGGGAAGCGGCGCCGGAGGGCGTCAGGCGCCTGCCGGGATCCGCTGCTGCCGTGATCGGTGGTCTGCGTCATTGCCTGCTCCAGGGTGTCAGTCGGGAATCTTGTGGTCCAACCACATGGTACGCCACCTCGCAGGCCTTCGGCAGTCAAATATGGTTGATTCTCAACTATCAACCGATTATGATTTATTCATGTTTGTCATGACGATTGATCAGCGCGGCAGCCGCACAGTGGGCGACCGCGTGCCGGAGCTCCTCGCCACCCTTCGCGGCATCAGGACAGTCCTGCCGTTTGAGCGGTCTGTGGGCGACGAGGTCCAGGGCCTGCTGGATTCCCCTGCGGAGGTGGTTGAGGCGGCCCTGCGCGCCCTCCGTGCGGGCGGCTGGTACGTCGGCATAGGGATCGGCAGCGTTGAGAGGCCCCTGCCCTCCAGCCCCCGCGAGGCCGCCGGACCGGCCCTGGTGCAGGCCCGGCTGGCGGTTGACCGGGCGAAGCGGACGGGGGAGCGGGTGGCCCTCGCCGTTGAGTACGACGGCGGTCCCGGCCTTCCGGGGGAGGGTGCGGCTGCCGCTTCAGCGGCTGAGGCGGTCCTGGTGCTGGTTGGCGACCTGGTCCGGCATCGGTCCGCAGCCGAATGGCGGGTCCTGGATGCGTTGACGGAGCCCGGCCCGCGGCGCCAGGTGGACGTTGCCCAGTCCCTGGGCGTCACGCCCCAGGCCGTGAGCCAGGCGATCCTGCGTTCCGGGCGGCAGGAGGAACAGCGCGGACGGGATGCCGCCGAACTGCTGCTCACGCTGGCCGGCCGTGCTGTGGACGGGGAACCCGTTCCACGTGTCAGTGGCCGCGGATAGGCTCAACGGTAAAGGGGAGGCGCAATGACAGCAGCGGCAATCATGGGTGGAGTGCCCGCCTGGGCCGTGGTGGGCTGGGTGGCCGCCGCGGTCGTCGTCGCCAGCCTGGGCGGCTGGCCCGTAACGGCGGGAATTCTGCGGCTGGCAAAGTCGCACACCGTCCGGGAGGCCGAAAGCCGCGAACGCGGCGATGCGCGGGACGCCGGCGTGCCGCGCCACAGGAACGAGCCTGCGCCGGCGGCTGAACCGGCGGCTGAACCGGCGGCCGAACCGGCGGCCTCCGGCGTTCTCCGCGGCGGCCTGTTGATCGGCGTGTTGGAGCGTGCCGCCGTCGTGCTTGCCATCCTGGCGGGACAGCCCGTGGCCATCGCCTATGTCGTGGCCATCAAGGGCCTGGGCCGCTATCCGGAGCTGAAGGGCACTCCGGGGGCCAGTGAGCGGTTCATTATCGGGACCCTGGCCTCGCTGCTGTGGGCATCCGCTGTGGCCACGCTGGCGAGATTGCTCCTGTTATAGGGTGAAGGCATGACTATCTTTGCCGTTGAATACGTTTATGGTGCCGAAGCGGAAGCTGCCCGGACCGAGCACCGGCCCAAGCACCGCGAATGGCTGGCCGCCCAGGCGGAGGCCGAAGTGGTGCTGGCCTCGGGGCCGTACGGGGACGGGGCCGGTGCGCTGCTGATCTTCCGGGCGGCCGATGAAGCCGCCCTGCACGAGGTCCTGAAACAAGATCCCATGAGCGTTGGCGGCGGCGTCACGGGCCTAAAGATTTCCGAATGGAAGCCTGTCATCGGCCAGCTCAGCAAATATATGTCCTAGGACTCACGCGGAGACGGACGGCGGGGAACACGCCTACAATTTAGAACAGATGGTGCGTGATTATCCCTGCGGCCCAGGGCCTGTGCCGCGCACGCACCGTTCCACCATTTTCAAGGAGCATATTTTGACCTCGGTCAGTCTCGGAATGCCGCCATTGCCACCCCCCGTTCTCGCACCGCGTCGCAAAACCCGGCAGATCAAGGTCGGCTCCGTCGGCGTCGGCTCCGACTTCCCCATCAGCGTCCAGTCGATGACCACCACCAAGACCACGGACATCAATGCCACGCTGCAGCAGATTGCCGAACTGACGGCGTCGGGCTGTGACATTGTGCGCGTGGCGTGCCCGTCGCAGGATGATGCCGAGGCGCTGCCCATCATCGCCAAAAAGTCGCAGATTCCCGTGATTGCGGACATCCACTTCCAGCCGAAATATGTGTTTGCGGCCATCGAAGCAGGCTGCGCGGCTGTCCGCGTCAACCCCGGCAACATCCGCAAGTTTGATGACCAGGTCAAGGAAATTGCGCAGGCCGCCAAGGACCACGGCACCTCCATCCGGATTGGCGTGAACGCCGGTTCGCTGGAGCCGGGCATCATGAAGAAGTACGGCAAGGCAACCCCGGAAGCCCTGGTTGAATCCGCCGTGTGGGAGGCGTCCCTCTTCGAGGAGCACGGTTTCCACGACTTCAAGATCTCCGTCAAGCACAATGACCCCGTGGTCATGGTTGCCGCCTACGAGATGCTCGCCGAACGCGGCGACTGGCCCCTGCACCTGGGTGTCACCGAGGCTGGCCCGTCTTTCCAGGGCACCATCAAGTCCGCCGTCGCCTTCGGCGCCCTGCTCTCCAAGGGCATTGGCGACACCATCCGCGTCTCCCTTTCCGCCCCGCCGGTGGAGGAGATCAAGGTGGGCGACCAAATCCTGCAGTCGCTGAACCTGCGCCCGCGCAAGCTTGAAATTGTCTCCTGCCCTTCCTGCGGCCGTGCTCAGGTGGACGTATACAAGCTGGCGGAGGAAGTCACCGCCGGGCTGGAGGGACTCACCGTCCCCCTGCGCGTGGCCGTCATGGGCTGCGTTGTGAACGGCCCCGGCGAAGCCCGTGAGGCAGATTTGGGCGTTGCCTCCGGCAATGGCAAGGGCCAGATCTTCGTCAAGGGCAAGGTCATCAAGACCGTGCCCGAGGACCAAATTGTTGAAACCCTGATCGAAGAAGCCATGAGAATCGCCGAAGAGATGGAGTCCGATGCCGACAATCCGCTCCCGGGTGGCCCCGTGGTTAGCATCGCGTAAGCCCGCCGCCAGCGGTCCGGTGCGCGCCCTGGTCCATGAGGACACCGACGCACTCCGGGCCTTGGTGGCGCGCGACCCCGTGGCGAACGTCTTTATCGATTCGCTGCTGACCCAGGGCCGCAGCGCCGTGCCCAGCCAGCCGGGGGCCGTGATTCTGGGCTTCTTTGACAATTTCGAGCACGACGGCGGCGAGCTGGCTGCCGCCTGCTGGGTCGGTTCCAATGTGGTCCCCGTCGAGATGACTGCTTCCCAGAGCGCGTATTTTGGCCGGTGGATTGCAGCCAACTGGCGGCCCCATGCCTCGATCTTTGGCCCCGCCGGGGCGGTGCTGGGCATGATGGCCGAGCTCTCCGCCGCAGGCATCACCGCCCACGAGGTCCGCCCCAGCCAGCCGCTGCTGGCCATCGAGGGCACCTCGCCGTTTCCGGCGAACCGGGCGCTGACGGTGAGCCGCAGCGGCCAGTTCGCCGAGGTGCTGGCCGCCGCCGCGGCCATGTTCGAGGAGGAAGTGGGCTATTCCCCCTTTCTGGGCGGCGAGGAAAACTACCGGCGGCGGGTGGCCTGGCTCATCAACCGCGGGCACTCCTTCAGCCACTGCACCTCCGGCGGCGAGGTCATCTTCAAGGCGGACCTTGGCGCCGTGACCATCCGGGCCACCCAGATCCAGGGAGTGTGGATGAACCCCCGGTTCAGGGGGCGCGGCCTGAGCAACGGCTACATGGCGGCCTCCGTGAACCTGGCCCAGGTCCTTGCCCCCGTGACCAGCCTGTACGTCAATGACTTCAATGCCCGCGCCCGGGCCGTCTACGCCAAAGTGGGATTTGAGCAAGTGGGGACTTTCGCCACCGTGCTGTTCTGAGCTCCCCTGCTTGTGCGCTAAGATTATGCAACTTGTTGCGCAAAGGAGTGCATGAATGTCTGCTGAACGGTACCCCCACCTTTTCGAGCCGCTGGACCTGGGCTTCACCATGCTCCCCAACCGGGTGGTGATGGGCTCCATGCACGTGGGGCTCGAGGAGCTCCCGGGCGGCTTTGCCCGCATGGCTGCCTTCTACGCGGAACGGGCGCGCGGCGGCGTGGGCCTCATGGTCACCGGCGGCATTTCACCCAACGACGCCGGCCGGCCCATGAAAGGCGGGGCCAAAATCAGCACACCCGAGGACGCCGAGCGGCACCGGGTGGTCACCGAAGCCGTCCACGCCGAGGGTGCAAAGATTGCGCTGCAGCTGCTGCACTTTGGCCGCTACGCCTCACATCAGGACCTGGTTGCCCCGAGCAGCGTGCAGGCCCCCATCAGCCCCCTCACCCCGCATCCGCTCACCGAGGATGAGGTGGAGTCCACCATTGAGGACTTTGCGGTGGCGGCCCGGTTGGCGCAGGGGGCAGGCTACGACGGCGTCGAAGTTATGGGTTCCGAGGGCTACCTGATCAACGAGTTCATCGCCGAACGCACCAACCGGCGCTCCGACAAATGGGGCGGGCCGTACCTGAACCGGATGCGCTTCCCCGTCGAAATTGTACGGCGCATCCGTGAACGCGTGGGGGAGGACTTCATCATCATCTACCGACTCTCCATGCTGGACCTGGTAGAGGGCGGCTCCACGGTGGAGGAGGTCATTGAGCTGGCGCAGGCCGTTGAAAAGGCCGGGGCCACGCTCATCAACACCGGCATCGGCTGGCATGAAGCCCGCATCCCCACCATCGCCACCTCCGTGCCCCGTGCGGGTTTCGCCTGGGTCACCAAAAGGGTCATGGGGCAGGTGGGCATCCCGTTGATCACCACCAACCGCATCAACACCCCCGAGGTTGCCGAGCAGGTCCTGGCCGAGGGCAATGCGGACATGGTGTCCATGGCGCGCCCGTTCCTGGCGGACCCCTTTTTCCTCCGCAAGGCCGGCCAGGGGCGCAGCGACGAAATCAACAGCTGCATTGCGTGCAACCAGGCTTGCCTTGACCACACTTTTGCCGGCAAGACGTCCTCCTGCCTGGTCAACCCGCGTGCCTGCCATGAAACGGAACTTGTCATTGAGCCGGCAACGCAACTCAAGAAGCTGGCCGTGGTTGGTGCGGGGCCGGCCGGGCTGGCCTTTGCCGTCACGGCCGCGGAGCGCGGGCACCGGGTGACCTTGTTTGAGGCCGCCGCGGAGATCGGCGGCCAATTCAACATTGCCAAACAGATCCCCGGCAAGGAGGAGTTTAGCGAGACCATCCGCTACTTTGGCCGCCAGCTCCAGCTCCGCGGCATCGAACTGCGCCTCAACACCGCTGCCACCGCGGATTCCCTGCTTGCAGGCGGCTTTGACGAGGTGGTGCTGGCCACCGGCGTCAGCCCGCGCACTCCCGAGATCGACGGCGTCGGGCATCACAGCGTCCTGAACTACCTTGACGTGCTGCGGGACAAGCAGCCTGTTGGCACCAACGTGGCCATCCTGGGCGCGGGCGGGATCGGCTTTGACGTGGCCGAATACATCACCGCACAGGGGACAAGTGCCGCCTTGGTGCCGGAGAAGTTTTACCGGGAGTGGGGCATCGATGCCGGCTACAGCGGCGCGGGCGGGCTGGCGGACGCCGTGCGGGAGAAACCGGACCGCCGCGTGGGCCTGTTCCAGCGCAAGGAGACCAAGGTGGGTGCCGGCCTGGGCAAGACCACCGGCTGGATCCACCGCACGGAGCTCAAGACCAGGGGGGTGCAAATGGTCCCGGGTGTCGAGTACCGCCGCATTGACGACGCCGGACTCCACGTGAGCGTCAACGGCACCGACACCGTGCTGGCCGTGGACACCGTGATCCTGTGCACGGGCCAGGAGCCGCGCCGCGAACTCCAGGCTGGGCTGGAAGCAGGCGGCGCCGTGGTGCACCTCATCGGCGGGGCGGACGTTGCCGCCGAGCTGGATGCCAAGCGCGCCATCGACCAGGGCACGCGCCTGGCCGCGCGGATCTAGGGGCCGGAATGTCGCTGCCGCACGCCATCCTGACGTCCCTGCTGGAAAGGCCCTGCACCGGTGCTGAACTGGCACGGCGCTTTGACAAGTCGATCGGCCACTTTTGGCAGGCCACGCACCAGCAGATTTACCGGGCGTTGGGGGCGCTGGAAGCCGGCGGGCTGATTGCCGCCCGGGACCAGGCGACGGCGCGGGGGAGCCAGCGGCATTATGACGTGCAGCCTGCCGGGCGCGCGGAGCTGGAACGCTGGACGGCCGTGGAGGCCCCGCCCCGTCCCATCCGGGACGAGCTACTGGTCCGGGTCCGGGCGGCCGCCGCCCTGGGCACGGTGGACATGGCCGCGGAAATCCGGCGCCAGCAGCGCCTGCACGCCACCGCGCTGCAGCGCTACCGGGACATTGAAGCCCGGGACTTTCCTGCAGATGGGGTGCCGGCCGGCCGCCAGCTTGAGCTCCAGCATGCCGTGCTGCGGGCGGGAATCCTGTTTGAGGAGGCGTGGCTTGCCTGGTGCGCCGAAACCCTCGCAACTGTGCGTCACTAAGTGCACAAAATGACGCTCGGAAAACGGTTTCCAATGCCGTATCTGACTCACAGTTGGGGGGTGGGTTAGCGGCTGGCCTGTTCCTGTTCGGCGGCCTGCGCCTTGATGGTCCGTGCCGTCTCTCCCAGCATGGCGGCTGCCTTGGCTATGACAGGGGCGTAGGAGGACTGCCAGGCGTGCCGGAACACGAAGGCGTCCGGGCCTTCCCAGCGCAGATTGTTGGTGATCCGGGCGCCCAGCTCGCTCCGCAAGGCCAGCAGCCGGTCGTGGGCCTGGTCCAGTTCGTGGGCAAAGCGTCGCATGTCCTCGGGGTCTGCGCCCTGTAGGCCGGTCGTCATTCGCGCTCCCACGATTGGAGTTGATCGTCAGAGTCCAGACTAGGTGCCGGGGCCGGGCTGCGGCGATGGGCAGAGCTACCCATCACCGGGGCTGCATGGGCCGCAGCTTCCGTCCCGCCACCCGGGGCAGCCGGAAAGCCAAGCGGGCCTGTCAGGTAGTTTTGCAGCACGGGAGCCACCAACGCCACCAGCTCGTCGTGCCCGGCGGACGCGAGCGGCTCCACCCGCAGCAGGTACCTGGCCACCATCAGCCCGATCATCTGGCTGGCCAGCAGAGCCCCGCGACGGTCCAGCTCCTCCTGGCTGCCTGGAAGCCCCGCCAGGGCGCGCGTGAGGATGCGCTTGAACAGGACCTGGCGGATCAGCGAACCCTGGGCCTTGGACCCTGCCACGTTGCGCAGGAGGGCAAGCAGGGCCGGCTGCGCGCCGGAGTCCCAGAGGGCAAGCAGCGCGCGGAGCAGCGCCTCGCCCCGGATGTCGGCCGGAGTTTCGCTTACGGCCCCCAGCACCTGGGCCGGATCGGCGGGCAGCTCCACGCAGGCGTTGAACAGTTCTTCCTTGCTGGCAAACCAGTGGTGCACCATGGCCGCATCCACGCCCGCGTCCCTGGCGATTTCCCGCAGGCTCGTGGCGGCGTAACCGTGTTCGGCAAAGAGCTTCCGGGCACTGGCCAGGATGAGCCTGCGGGACGTGGAACGCCCCTGCCGGCGGCCCCGCGCCGGTCCGCCGTGCGCGCCCTGGCCGTTCATGGTCCTAGGCCGTCCGGCGCCGCAGGGTCAGCGATGCCAGCAGCAGCACCACCACCACGATGGCGGCGACCACCACCAGGTCCGTGACCATGGCCGAGGTGGCATCGGCGTGCTGGGCAATCTGCTGGAGGGCGTCCACCGAAAACGTCAGCGGGAGCACATTGGAGATGGCCTCAAGGACCGAATTCATCTGGTCCCGCGCCACGAACAGCCCGCACAGCAGGATTTGCGGGACCACCACCACCGGCATGAACTGCACCGCCTGGAACTCCGTGGTGGCAAACGCTGAGCACAGCAGGCCCAGCGCCACACCCAGCACGGAATTGACCACTGCCACCAGCACCACCAGGCCGGCGTTGCCCTGGATGTTCATGCCGAACACCCAGTACGCAACGCCCGTGGCGGCCAGGGACTGCAGGGCAGCCATGAGGGAGAACGCGAGGGCGTAGCCAAACAGGAGGTCGCCCTTGTGGATGGGTGTGGTGAGCAAGCGTTCCAGGGTGCCGGAGGTGCGCTCCCGGAGCATGGTGATGGAAGTGACCAGGAACATCACCACAAACGGGAAGATGACCAGCATCATCAGGCCAACGCGGTCAAAGGTGCGCGGCACCCCGGGCGGCAGCTTTTCATTTTGGTACAGCCAATACACCACGGCCAGCAGCACGGAGGGCACCACCAGGATCAAGGCAATGCTGCGTGGATCGGCCCTGAGCTGCTGGAGCACCCTCACATTCGTCGCCCACATCATGCGCCAGTTCATCGTGCCCCTCCCAAGGCTTGTGCCCGCATGGCCCCTGGTGTGTGTTCCTGGGCCAGTTCATCCGCCTGGATCAGGTGAAGGAACGCCAGCTCCAGGTCATCGGTCCCTCCGCGCCGGCGCAATTCGGCCGGGGTCAGCTGTGCCAGCAGCCGCGCCTCGCGCAACAGCAGCAGCGAGTCGCAGTGCCCAGCCTCCTCCATGACGTGGCTTGAGATCACCAACGTTGTCCCGGCCTTCGCCATGTCCGCAAACTGTGACCACAAGTCCGCCCGGAGCACAGGGTCAAGCCCTACGGTGGGTTCATCCAGAAAGAGCAGCTGCGGCTTCGCCACCAGTGCGCATGCAAGCGAGACGCGGCTGAACTGCCCGCCCGAAAGATCCGCGGCCCTGCGTTTGAGCAGGTCCCCGAGTCCGACGGCGGTCGCGGCCTCAAGCGCATCCGCCCGGTTGCGTCCGTGCATCGCCCCGAAATACCGGATGTTGTCCAGGACGGTGAGGTCCCGGTAGACGCTGGCCGCCTGGGTGACGTAGCCGACGTCGTTCCTCAGGAGTGCGTCCCCGGCCGGCCGGCCCAGCACGCTGACCTGGCCGGCTGTGATTTTCTGAACGCCGACCAGGGCCCTGATCAGCGTGGTCTTCCCGCTGCCGGAGGGGCCCAGCAGGCCGGTGATGCGCCCGGCGGGGATGGCGAAGCTGAGGTCCGCCAGGACATCCGTGCTGCCGCGGTGCACCGTCAGGTTTTCCACCGTGACACTGGCGGGGCCGGTTCCCGGCGTTCCGCCGGACGCGGCCGCCGGAACCGGCGCGTGCAGCACGGCGCCCGGGTTTGGAAGTTCTGCCCTGTGTGACATTGGCCCTCCAGCCCTTCGTAATTCATCACGTGATGAATTAAAAGTAGACGGCGGATGGGCGCTTGTCCAGTGCCCCGGTTGGGGCGGGTGCGGGCGCCGCCCGGGCATGGCCTGAACGAAGTTAACGGCAAGTTCCCAGCCAAGACCATTGAACTGTCCAGTACGGGTGGCATAGTTTGGCATAGGCGGCGCCGCCAAGGCGCGGCTTCCACCCGGTGGAGCTCGTAAACATAACGGAAGGACACATGCGATGGCTGTTTCTGTTGATTTGGCGAAGGCACTTGACAAGGATTTTGAGGACAAGTCACTGAAGGAAATCCTCGATGCCTCGCCGGCCGCGCTGGCGGGCATCACCGATGCCAAGGCTGCTGCATTGAAGGAGCAGCTGGGCATCAAGACCATCCGTGAGCTCGGCAGCAACAAGTATTTTGCCGTTGCGGGCGTCTTGGTGGCCCTTGAAGGCAAGGCCGGCTAGGCCACATCGATTCCACGGGCGGCACACCTGCCGCGGCGCATCGCCGCGGCAGGTGTGCCGCTCTTTTGCGTGAACCGGTAGATTAGTACTGGCCCGCCAATCGCCGGCGGGCGCCAAACTGCTCAAGAAACGGAAAATACGCGTGGCTCTTCGCCTTTCCACCCTCTTCCTTCGCACCCTCCGTGAGGACCCCGTCGACGCCGAGGTCGACAGCCACAAGCTGCTGCTGCGCGCCGGCTACATCCGCCGTGCGGCGCCCGGCATCTACACGTGGCTGCCGCTGGGCCTGCGCGTGCTGCGCAAGGTGGAGGCCATTGTGCGCGAAGAGATGGATGGGATCGGCGCCCAGGAAGTCCACTTCCCGGCACTGCTGCCCAAGGAGCCCTACGAGGTGACCAACCGCTGGCTGGAATACGGCGACGGCATCTTCCGCCTGCAGGACCGCAAGGGCGCCGACTACCTGCTGGCCCCCACGCACGAGGAAATGTTCACGCTGCTGGTCAAGGACCTGTACTCGTCCTACAAGGACCTGCCGCTGTCCATCTACCAGATCCAGAACAAGTACCGCGACGAGGCCCGCCCCCGTGCCGGACTGCTGCGCGGGCGCGAGTTCATCATGAAGGACTCCTACTCCTTCGACATTGACGACGCCGGCCTGGACGCCAGCTACATGGCCCACCGCGGCGCCTACCTGCGCATCTTTGCACGCCTGGGGCTGGAGGTCATCCCGGTTGCGGCCACGGCAGGGGCCATGGGCGGCTCCCGCAGCGAAGAGTTCCTGCACCCCGTGGCGATCGGCGAGGACACCTTTGTCCGCTCCGCAGGAGGCTACGCAGCGAACGTCGAAGCCGTCACCACGGTAGTGCCGGACGACATTGATTTCAGCAACGCCCCCGCCGCCGACGTCCGTGACACCCCCGAAACCCCCACCATCGACACGCTCGTGGCCGCCGCCAATTCCATGGTGCCGCGCGACGGCGGCGAATGGACGGCGGCAGACACCCTCAAGAACGTGGTCCTGGCCATCGACCTGCCCACGGGCGTCCGCCAGGTAGTGGTCATCGGCGTCCCCGGGGACCGCGCGGTGGACCTCAAGCGCATCGAGGCAAACATTGGCGCACACCTTGGCGTGGGCGGCGAAGTGGGCGTCGAGGCTGCCGGTGAGGAAGACCTCAAAAAGCACCCCGGCCTTGTCAAGGGGTACATCGGCCCGGGCCTTTCCCTGGACGCGCCGGTGCTGGGCAGCGAATCCTCCACCAAGCTGCCGTACCTTGTGGATCCCCGCATTGTCTCCGGCACCAGCTGGATCACGGGGGCCAATGAAGCCGGGAAGCACGTGTTTGGCCTGGTCGCCGGGCGCGACTTCAGCTGGGACGGCACCATTGAGGCAGTGGAAGTGCGCGAGGGCGATCCCGCGCCTGACGGTTCCGGCCCCCTCGAAGCTGCCCGCGGCATCGAAATGGGCCACATCTTTGCCCTGGGCCGCAAGTACAGCGAGGCCCTGGACCTGAAGGTGCTGGATCAAAACGGGAAGCTGGCCGTGGTCACCATGGGCTCCTACGGCATTGGCGTCACCCGCGCCGTCGCCGCCCTGGCCGAGTCCAACCACGACGACAAGGGCCTCATCTGGCCGGCGAACGTGGCCCCCGCCAACGTCCACGTCGTCGCCGTCGGCCGCGGCACCGAGATCTTCGAGGCCGCCGAGCAGCTCACCGCCGAACTGGAGGCCGCGGGACTGGAAGTCATCTACGACGACCGTCCCAAGGTTTCCCCCGGCGTCAAGTTCGGCGACGCCGAGCTCCTGGGCGTCCCCACCATCCTGGCCGTTGGCCGCGGGCTCGTGGACGGCGTGGTTGAGATCAAGGACCGCGCCACCGGCGTTGCCGAGAATGTCCCAGTGGCCGACGCCGTCAAGTACATCCTCGATAAGCAGTAGCCCCCGCGCAGCCCCGCTGGTCGAGCCCGTGCCCCGGTGGTCGAGCAGCGAGCTCTGCGAGCGCGTCGAGACCGTGCGTGGCGTGGCTGGCTTCGGCGCAGGCCCGGCATTTTTCCGGCGACTATCCGACACCACGGCCGCTGGCGGCCTTAGGTGTCTCCTTTACGTCGCCTACAAAAAATACCGGCTCCTGCGCCTGGTGGGCACGTCACCGCAGCCCCTTGCCGCGCGCTGCGCGCGGCAAGGGGCGGCACCTGTGGCACTAGGCTGCGGAGCCGGCGTTTTTGTAGCCCGGCGTAAAGGAGACGGAGGCCGCCCGCGGCCGATCGTCGGGGCCCACGAGCGCGAGGGACCCGCGGCGAGCTTGCGAGCAGTGGGAGCGCTTGGGGAATAGCCGGGCGGAAAACGCCGGGCCGAAGCCGGACCCAACCACTCGGGGGCCACGCGCGGGACCGACGGGGGCCACGCTCGGGGCCACGCGCGGGACAGCCAACGACGAATGGGAAGACATGATTTCCGGTTTTGAGGACATCACCACTGCCACGATCCTGCTGATCCTTGTTGCCGGGTTCGCGGCCGGCTGGATTGACGCCGTCGTGGGCGGGGGAGGGCTGCTGCAGCTGCCGGTGCTGTTGATGATTCCGGGGATTACGCCGGTGCAGGCACTGGCAACGAACAAGATGGGGTCCATCTTTGGCACGTCCACCAGTGCCATCACCTATTATCGGCGCGTGAAGCCGGACCTGCGCACGGCCCTGCCGATGGCCGCGGTGGCACTGGTGGGCAGCGTGTGCGGGGCGGTGGTGGCGGCCAGCCTGCCAGGGTCGGTGTTCAAGCCCATCATCGTGGCCGCACTGGTCGCCGTGCTGGCATTCACGGCGTTCAAGCCAAACATCGGCGAAACCACCGCCCTGCGCCATTCCGGCCGTACCCATTACGTTGTCGCTGCCTGCATTGGCGGCGTGATCGGATTTTATGACGGCCTGATCGGCCCTGGCACGGGTTCGTTTCTGGTGATCGCGCTGGTCAGCCTCATGGGCTACGCCTTCCTGGAGGCAAGTGCCAAGGCGAAAATCGTCAACCTGGCCACCAACGCCGGCGCGCTCATGTTCTTCCTGCCGCACGGCTCACTGTTGTGGGGCGTGGGCCTGGTCCTTGGGGCGGCCAACATGGCGGGCGGCTATCTGGGGGCGCGCACGGCGGTGAAGCAGGGCAACAAGTTCATCCGGATCGTCTTCCTTGCCGTGGTGACGGTCTTGATTGTCAAGCTGGGCGTTGACGTCTGGAATGAAAACGGCGCGGGGGCCTGGTGGGCGGCAAATATCGCCAGGTAGTGCTTTCGGCCCGGCCCCGCAAGGCCTAGTCCAGCATCTTCAAGTCGCGGGCTGCCGGGAGCCCTGGCATCGGCCTGCCTGCCATGGTGCTGGCCACCCAGAGGGAGCGCTGGGCGTCACCCTGGTGCCCGGCGCCCTCCAGGTACCACAGGGCGTTTTCCACCTCCCGGACCACGGCCCATTCGGCAGCAATCCCGGCGTCGAGTCCTGCCGCTGCAGCCAGTTGGGAGGCTCGACGCCGGAGCGCGGCTTCGGCGTTCCGCACAGGCAGCTCTCGGAGCCGGTTCCACAGGCACGGTGCCACGGCGAATTCGGCGTCGCCGAGCTGGGCCTGCGGGTCAATGGCCACGAAACCGGAGCCGTCCACGGTGGCCAGGATGTTCAGGTAATGCAGGTCCGTGTGGACCAGGACGTCATGGGCGCGGCGGCGTGAAACCGCCCCTCGGGTCTGGCACACTTCCAGTGCAGCCTCCAGCAGCCAGCGGGGGAAAGGCCGGTTGAGGTGTTCCCAGCGTTCCGGCAGTTCGTCCGAGTAGCGTTCAGCCAAGGCTGCGACATGGGGAATGTCAACCCATTCCCGGCGGCTGTCCGGCTCGATGGAAAGTTGCCTGACCAGCCCGCCCCACACCTCCACGGCCTCTTCCATGGGGACATCGATGAGGGACTTCACGGCATCGAGGCGGGCGATCAGCATGGAGCAGCTGCCGGCGTCGTCGGCCAGGAGCCTGACGGTGCCGCGGCCGTCCCACAGGCGCAGGGCTGGAGCCTCGAGCCGCGACTCGTCATACGGAAACGCAATTTTCAGGGCCGCCGCTGCCCCGTCCGGCAGGCGCACAGGGACGACAATGGCTGTGTGGCCATGCCATGCCTGGACCCCCCGGGGCAGGTCAACGGCAAGCCCCCAGCGCGCCAATGCGCCCTCCATCAGCGTGGGGAGGGCGGCCAGCCACTCACGGCCAGCCGGCGTCCGGCCGAAACGCGCCTGCAGGGCGTCGGGGATGTCAACGGTGGCGGCCATGGCACCCAGCCTATCGTCAGCCGACCAATCCGCTCGCGCCGAGCAGGTGGCCAATGGCAAACGTGGCAGCCAGGGCCAGGGCCCCGCCCAGGACCACCCGGGAGGCGGCGCGCAGCCGCGATCCGCCACCAATAGTCGCACCGATCCAGCCCGTGATGCCCAGGGCTGCCAGGACCACGGCGAAGGTGACAGGCACCCGGACCGCATCCGGCGGGAGGAGGATGGCCAGCATGGGCAAGATGGCACCCAGCGTAAAGGCCACGGCGGAAGCGAAGGCGGCGTGCCAGGGGCTGACGACGTCGTCCTCGTCCAGGTTTAGCTCGGCCGCCAGGTGTGAGCCCAAAGCATCAAAATCCGTGAGCTCATCCGCCACCCGCGCCGCCGTGGAGGGGCTGAGCCCCTTGTCCTCATACAGCCGGGCCAAGTTTGCCCGGTTCTCCTCGGGACGCAGTTCCAAGTCGCGGCGCTTTTCGGCAATCATGTGCTTTTGGCTGTCGCTCTGACTGCTGACGGAGACGTATTCGCCCAGGGCCATGGAAATCGCACCGCCCACCAGCGCGGCCATGCCGGCCGTCAGGATGGGGCCTGCGCTGCCGGTGGCTCCGGCAACCCCAACCACGACGGCGGCAACAGAGACAATTCCGTCATTGGCGCCCAAAACACCAGCCCGGAGCCAGTTGAGACGCTGTGCAATCTCGCCGGTGTGCACAGGCTCCCGGGGGGCTTGAAGATCAACTGCTCGCTTCATGCTTATAGCAAAGCACTCGCGTGATTTGGCCGCCAGCAAGGTGAGGATGTCCTCGCTGAGGGAAGGCTCACCTGCCCTTAGGGCCGCGCCGGGGCGGAGGGGAATGCCGAGGCAGTTGCGGAATCGGAGGCGGTGCTGGAAGCGCCGCCGGGGGCGCTGCCGGAAGCGCCACTGGACGGAGCCGCCGTGGCGGTGGCTGTGGGTGTGACGGCGATGCCGGGGAGCGGAGATGCATTGCCGCCCCATGCCTGCGCAGTGAGGGACGACTCCAGCAGCCAGGAAACCGCCATGGCCCTGGCCGATGCAGGCGTGCCGCCATCGGGGCCGGAGGCTGATCCGGAGGCTGATCCGGAGGCTGATCCGGCAGCCGTGGCGGCGTCCGTTGCCCGGGCAGCGCCCGTGGAAGGCTGCGAGGAAGCGAAACTGCCGGCCGGCGTCGTGCTTGGGCTGCTCAGGGCTGCCAGGTCTCCGTAGGCTGCAGCCAATTGTTGTTCCAGCTGCGCAAGGGCCTGCTCCGGTTGGGCCGTGAAACGGGGGTCGAGGACAAAGCCGGGGGCGCCGGCAACAATGGGCAGGCAACTGACCGCCAGCTGGGCGTTGAGCAGCTCAAGTCGCTGGCTGTGGACGGCGAGGATCGCAAGGGCCTGGGTGTGTGCTTGCCCGACGAGCCGGGAACCGGCCACTTGGTAGGCGTAGACGGCCTTTTGCTCGCTTTGGGCGGCGCTGGTCAGCGCGTTGTCTGCGTTGGCCCCGGGTGACGGCGTCAGTGTGGCCTGGCAGGCCGGCCCCGTCGCGGCGTCAAAGCGGCTGTTTGCCGGCAGGGCCGGGGAGTCCGGGACGGGAAGGCCGTTTTCCCGCGCGATGGTCCTGGCCTGCAGCAGCTGGCCGGTGCCCGCCGACGCGAAGACCCGGCCCATGGCCCCCTCGGCCGTCAGCGCATGCTCCAGGAGCGTGTTGGCGCTTGCCGCGAGGGCGCGGTTAAAATCTGCCAGCGTGGGGCGCGGACCGGTTGTGGCGGTGGATTTGGGCTGCGCGCTGGCCGTGGGAATGCCGTCGGAGAGGGCTGCGGACTGGATTTGCAGCGCAGACACCACGCCAGCCGGCAGGG
This sequence comes from Arthrobacter silviterrae, assembly GCF_011045165.1. Classification (GTDB taxonomy): domain Bacteria; phylum Actinomycetota; class Actinomycetes; order Actinomycetales; family Micrococcaceae; genus Specibacter; species Specibacter silviterrae. The sequence continues at coordinate 90,395 of NZ_JAAKZI010000001.1, read as the reverse complement.
TCGCGGTGGATGCACCGGACGCCGGGCCCGCCAGGGCGGTGGCCTGCGCCAGCAGGGATTCGGTGGCCTCCCAGGCCTGGGACCGGTTCGACTCGGTGGCCGAGGCCTTGGCGGAACCAGCCCCGTTGCCTGTGACCACCGTTCCCATGGCCACGACAACCGCAGCAATCACCAGAAACAGCAGCACGCCGCGCAGCAGCGACCAGCCGCGTTTGCGGTGCCTGCGTCCAGGATGGCCGGACGACCGCCCCGAAGTGTCCGCGCCGGCAGGGAGAGCAGGGGCGACCCCTGGGGCCGCAGCCGCGCCCGGCCAGGCAGGCTGGTCCGCTTGGGGCTCTCCGGCCAGAGGCTCGACGCCGTCCGGCCGGCCCTGTTCGGCAATCCGCCGCTCCCGCCGGGAAAGGGGTGCCGCGACTGGGTCACCGGCGTCGGGTTCGGTGGGCTCGGAGGTGGTGGGGTCGGAGTCGGTTTCTAGTTCGGATTTGGTGTCAGTGCTGGAAGCGGCGCCAGTGGCGGAACCGGTGTCTAGCCCGGAGCCGGCGTTGGGTTCGGTGACTTCCGCGAGGGTGGATTCGGGCACTGGGTCGACGCCCCCGTCGCCAACAGTGAGAGATTCTGCGGCGCTGTCCCCGGATGTGCCCTTCGAATCGGAAGCCGCATCCCCGTTTGGTGCGTCCGGCTCTGCATTGACACCTGGTGCCGCCGCATCGCCATCCGCGTCGTTACGTGAACTTGTTGCCGCAGTGACAGTAGGTGCTGCGGAGGCCGGCACAATTTCCGGCTCGGCCCGGTCGGCTCCCTCCGCATCGGTGGGGCTGTCGCCGCCCGGTTGGGCCACGTCGCCATCGTCGTTGTTGGCCTCAGGATCGTCGTCGGCCACGGTTTCGGCCGCGGCCTCGGCTTCCGCTTCAACCCCGGCCTCGGCTTCCGGTTCGGCTCCCGGTTCGGCGTCGGCCGCAGTTTCGGTCTCGCCCTCGGCTTCATCCCCGGAGTCGGCGACGGTTTCTGCTTCGCCCCCGGCATTGTCGACGCCCCCATCGGCCAAGGCAGGAGCCGCGCTGGAAGGCTGGGGGCCGCCGTCGTTCTTCAGCGGAAGCTGCACTTCAGTGTGCGTGGCGGATGCTTCGGGCAGCGGTGCCGCGTCCGTGCCAACTGTGAGGAGGGCCGGCTGCCCGCTCGAAATCCGGGGAGGCCCGGCGGGGGCGGTGGCCCGGCGGGGGCCGCGCCGGGGCTTGGGCGCGGGCGTGCCGGGGGTCGGCTGGCCGCTGGCGGAAGCGCCCGTATGCTGGTCGGACGAGGAACGGGAATTGGTCACAACTGTTGATGATCTCACGCTGGGCGGTGTTTACACACACTTTGACCTTCCCTTTAAGGCGCCGGGGGTCCATAATGCGTTCTTACTCACAGCAAAAACGTTCTGCGGCACAGTCTGAAACTCGGTAGTCTGTATACCTACAACATCATTTAAGGGAGGCGGGAGTTTCATGACCAAGCCGGAGCGGCCCAAAACGGCCCGAAGCTCGGGAAACCTGCACCCAACCGCCGATCCCCTTGCGGAAGCCCAGCGGCTCATGGTGCTGCTTGGCCCCACTGTTGATGCTGCCGGGTTGTTCCTGGAGGACGTCAAGGTCCACCTGGCCGGGGTGCACCGCACGGTCTCAGTCGTGGTGGACCTGCCGGAGACGGAAATTGGCGGCGTGGGCCTGGACGCCATATCCAAGGTGTCCAAGGCGCTCTCCGAGACCATGGACGCCGATCCCCGCGATGACGGCCAGCCCTATGACCTTGAAATTTCCTCCCCCGGCGCCACTCGCCCCCTGACTGAACCCCGCCATTGGCGCCGCGCCCTTGGACGCATGGTGAAGGTCAATGCCAGTGACCGGGACAACCTGGTGGGCCGGATTCTTGCGGTGGAGCCCGACGGCGTGATCTTGCGGCCGGAACTGCCCGTGAAGAAGGGGATGAAGCCCAAACAGGGCGAACCCGAGAAAGTATTGTTTTCCGTGATTCGCCGGGGCGTTGTGGAAATAGAGTTTGCTCGCCTGGATGAGGCCGAGCTTGATTTGGATTTTGAGCCGACCGGCGGCAACGCGGTCGATGGAGAGGAAAGCTGACCATGGATATCGATATGAGCGCGCTGCGAATACTGGAGCGTGAACGCGAGATCCCGCTGGATCTGCTGATCCCCACCATCGAGCAGGCCCTGCTGATGGCCTACCACAAGTCTCCGGGCGCCATCGAACAGGCCCGGGCAGAGCTGGACCGCAAGAGCGGCCACGTCACCATCTGGGCGGCTGAGGTGGATGAGGAAGGCGAGCGGATCGGCGAATTCGACGACACCCCCGCCGGGTTTGGCCGCATTGCCGCCAGCACCGCCCGCCAGATCATCCTGCAGCGCCTGCGCGACGTGGAGGATGACAATGTGTTGGGCGAATTCCGCGGCAAGGAGGGCGAGCTGGTCTCCGGGCAGATCCAACAGGGCAACAACCCCAACATGATCCAGGTCAACCTCGGCGCCGTGGAGGGTGTGCTGCCTCCCAACGAGCAAGTGCCGGGGGAGAGCTACCGCCACGGCACACGCGTGCGCGCCTTTGTGGTTGATGTGCACCGCGGCTTGAAGGGCCCGTCCATCACCCTGTCCCGCTCCCACCCGGGCCTGGTGCGCAAGCTCTTTGAAATGGAAGTCCCGGAAATCGCGGACAACACCGTGGAGATTGTTGCCCTCGCCCGCGAGGCCGGGCACCGCACCAAGATTGCGGTCAAGGCCAACAAGGCCGGCGTCAACGCCAAGGGCGCCTGCATCGGGGAAATGGGGTCCCGTGTCCGGGCGGTCATGACTGAACTCAACGATGAAAAGATCGACATTGTTGACTTCAGTGAGGATCCGGCCACATTTATCGCCAGCGCCCTCTCCCCGTCGAAGGTGATTTCCGTCACCATCGTGGATGCAGACGGACGTTCCGCACGGGTGGTGGTGCCCGATTATCAGCTGTCCCTGGCCATTGGCAAGGAAGGGCAGAACGCCCGCCTGGCGGCAAAGCTGACAGGATGGCGCATCGACATCATCTCGGACGCCGCCGCAGAATAGGAAAGCAGCTTGCTGGCACGGTAGAATAGTGGGGACCGGGTGTCCGGGCTGCCTGCCAGCAGTTTTGAACAAGTTTGAACAAGCTGATTGGGCAGGCATCGTCCGGTATGGCCAGTAAGGGTTGCATAGTTGGGAAAGAACGCTGAAGAAGCGCGGACCTTGTCCGTTGCCTCCTCCGAAGCTGTGCGAACCTGCATTGGTTGCAGGAAAACCGATGCCCGGGAAAAATTAGTGCGACTGGTCAAGTCAGCCAGCGAAACCGGCGAGCCGGAGGCGCTGGTTGATTTACGACGTCGCATGCCTGGCCGGGGAGCGTGGCTGCACCCCAGTACGAAATGTTTGCAACTGGCGCTCAAGCGCCGCGCCATTGGGCGGGCCCTTCCGGGCGTGACCAGCGCGGGCGGCTTGGAAGCCGTGTTTGCAGGCTTTTCCGGCCACGCCGACTGAACCACCGTCAACCGACATTGTCCCTTTGTGAAAGCGGGTCAGAAAACCGATGGAAACCCGATGAGTACCCAGCGATGAGTGCCCAAAAATGAGCATCTTCGTGCTCACTCATGCCGCCCATTCCGACATGGAATGTTGCAGTAAGAATTAAGCGGTTCGTACCTGTCCGGTGCGGGCCGAGACAGGAGAAATGTGGCCAAGGCCCGCGTCCACGAGCTTGCAAAAGAGCTCGGCATCACTTCCAAAGAGGCAGTGAGCAAATTGCAGGAACTCGGCGAATTCGTTCGCTCAGCGTCCTCCACCATTGAAGCCCCCGTCGTGAAGAAACTTCGCGACGCCTTCCCGGCTGCGAAGCCGGCGGCCAGCAAGCCTGCCCCCGCGGCGGCTGTGAAGGTAACCCCGGCAGCTCCGGCCCCCGCCCCGGCTGCCCCCGCCAAGGCTGCGGATGCCGCTCCGGCCCAGGCCGCGGCTCCGGTCCAGGCTGCCGCTACGGCCGCCCCGGCTGCCGCGCCCGCAGTGGTTCCCGGCCCGAAGGCTGCCAGCCCGGCCAAGCCCGGCGTCAAGCCTGCCCCGGCTGCGGACACCGCAGCCAAGCACACTCCTGCCGCAGGCGGCCCCCGCCCCGGCAACAACCCGTTTGCCTCCTCCCAGGGCATGCCCCGTGGCGGTTCGCGCCCCGACCGCCGTGAGGACCACGACGGCGGCCGCCCCTCCCGTTCCGCGGGTACGGGTGCCGGTGGCCCGCGCCCCGGCAACAACCCGTTTGCACCGTCCCAGGGGATGCCCCGTCCGGGTGCCCCGCGCAGCGCCGAGCCCGGAGCCGGCGGCCCCCGTCCGGGCGGTCCCCGCCCCGGCGCACCCCGTCCGGCAGCTGCCGGCGCCGGCGGTCCGCGCCCCGGTGCACCCCGTCCGGGCGCCCCGCGTCCGGGTGGTCCCCGCCCCACTCCGGGCATGATGCCCAACAGGACCGAACGTCCCGCAGCCCCCGGCCGCGGAAACGACCGTCCCGGCGGAGCAGGCAGGGGCCGTCCGGGTGCCCCCGGCGCAACGCCGGGTGCCGCACCAGGCGGCGCTCCCGCCGGAGGAGGCTTTGGCAAGGGCGGCCGCGGCCGCGGCGGCACCCAGGGTGCCTTTGGCAAGGGCGGCGCAGGCCGTGGCAAGCAGCGCAAGTCGAAGCGTGCCAAGCGCCAGGAACTGGAGCAGATGAGCGCTCCATCGCTCGGCGGCGTCAGCGTACCCCGCGGCGACGGCAACACCGTTGTCCGGTTGCGCCGCGGCTCCTCCATCACGGACTTTGCCGACAAGATTGAGGCAAACCCGGCAGCACTGGTGACCGTGCTCTTCCACCTGGGCGAAATGGCCACAGCCACGCAGTCCCTGGATGAGGACACCTTTGCCCTGCTGGGAGCCGAACTTGGCTACAAGGTCCAGGTTGTCTCCCCCGAAGACGAAGAGCGCGAGCTGCTCAGCAGCTTCGACATCGACTTTGAGGCTGAGCTTGAGGCTGAAGGCGACGAGGACCTCGAGGTCCGCCCGCCCGTCGTCACTGTCATGGGCCACGTTGACCACGGTAAAACCCGCCTGCTGGACGCCATCCGCAAGTCGGATGTCGTGGCAGACGAGCACGGCGGCATCACGCAGCACATCGGTGCCTACCAGATCGTGCATGAGCACGAAGGCAACGAACGCCGCATCACCTTCATTGACACCCCCGGCCACGAGGCGTTCACCGCCATGCGTGCCCGTGGTGCCAAGGTCACCGACATCGCCATCCTGGTGGTTGCGGCCGACGACGGCGTCATGCCCCAGACTGTTGAGGCGCTCAACCACGCCCAGGCAGCCAACGTGCCGATCGTCGTCGCGGTCAACAAGATTGACAAGGACTCGGCAAACCCGGAGAAGATCCGCGGCCAGCTGACCGAATACGGCCTGGTGCCCGAAGAATACGGTGGCGACACCATGTTCGTGGACGTCTCTGCACGCAACGGCATCAACATCGAGGAACTTCTCGAAGCGGTGCTGCTGACGGCCGACGCCGCCCTGGACATGCGCGCCAACCCGAACAAGGATGCCCGCGGCATCGCCATCGAGGCGAACCTGGACAAGGGCCGCGGTTCCGTGGCCACCGTTCTGGTTCAGTCGGGCACCCTGCATGTCGGTGACACGATCGTTGCCGGTACCGCCCACGGCCGCGTCCGTGCCATGTTCGATGAGAATGGCGACATCATCAACGAGGCCGGCCCGTCGCGTCCGGTCCAGGTGCTGGGCTTGTCCAACGTGCCCCGCGCCGGTGACACCTTCTTTGTCACGGGAGATGAGCGCACGGCCCGCCAGATCGCTGAAAAGCGTGAAGCTGCGGACCGCAATGCCGCCCTGGCCAAGCGCCGCAAGCGCATCAGCCTGGAAGACTTCGACCAGGCCGTTGCCGACGGGAAGGTTGACACCCTCAACCTCATCCTCAAGGGTGACGTGTCCGGTGCCGTCGAGGCCCTGGAAGACTCGCTGCTCAAGATCGACGTCGGCGAAGGCGTGCAGCTGCGCGTCATCCACCGCGGCGTCGGTGCCATCACGCAGAACGACGTCAACCTGGCCACGGTGGACAACGCCATCATCATCGGGTTCAACGTCAAGCCGGCCGAACGCGTTGCCGAACTGGCTGACCGCGAGGGTGTCGACATGCGCTTCTACTCGGTCATCTATGGCGCCATCGATGACATTGAGCTGGCCCTGAAGGGCATGCTCAAGCCCGAGTACGAGGAAGTCCAGCTGGGCACCGCTGAAATCCGCGAAGTGTTCCGCTCCTCGAAGTTCGGCAACATTGCCGGCTCGATCGTCCGCTCCGGCATCATCCGCCGCAACACGAAGGCCCGAGTCCTTCGCGGCGGCAAGGTGATTGGCGACAACCTCACGGTTGACTCGCTCAAGCGCTTCAAGGATGACGCCACCGAAGTCCGCACCGACTTCGAGTGTGGCATCGGCCTGGGCTCGTTCAACGACCTGCAGGTCGAGGACATCATCGAGACGTTCGAGATGCGCGAGAAGCCCCGCGTCTAACGCTCCACGGCCGGCCGGGCGCCCCTCACGGGCGCCCGGTCGGCTTTGCATTCCCATTAAGCTTCCCCAAAGGAGATCATCATGGCTGATTCAGCCCGCGCCGCCAAGCTGGCCCAGCGCATCAAGGTTGTGGTGGCCGAGGGCCTCCGCAGCCGGGTCAAGGACCCGCGCGTCGAAGGCATTACCGTCACCGACGCCCGTGTCACCAACGACCTTCAGCACGCCACCGTCTACTACACCGTCTTCGGCGACGAGACGGCCCAGTCGGAGGCCAAGACCGGCCTGGAACGCGCCAAGGGCGTGCTCCGCGCCGAGGTTGGCAGGAACATCACCGTCCGCCTGACCCCGACCCTGGAGTTCGTGGCGGATGAAGTTCCCGTCAATGCCTCAAACCTTGAGGCCCTGCTCCGCGTGGCCAAGGAACGCGACGCCAAGCTGGCCGAGCTGTCCGCCAATGCCGAGTTCGCCGGCGATGCCGACCCGTACAAGAAGGACGAAGAGGACGCCGACGGGGCGTAATCTCCGCTTGTCGAATCACCTCAGTTGAGGGACGACGGCGGCCGGTCACCTGTGGTTCACAGGTGACCGGCCGCTGTTGCTACTTCAGGCCCATCGTGACCAGGCTGCCCCCGTTCATCTCATCAAGGGCGTTCGTCAGCGCCACGAGGGAATTGCCGCTGACGGCAACGTGGGAGGCCATCATCGCGGGCAGCACCGTGGTGGTGGTGCCGTTCTTGACGGTGCTGACGCCGTCGCCCATGAGATGGGCAACGTAGACGGTGTTGTCCTGCCCCACGGCAACTCCCGTCGGGGCGCCCAGGCCCTCGGCCAGCAGCTGTGTCACGCCGCTTTGCAGCTGGGTCCGGTAGACCTTGCCAATGCCCAGGAGTTCACCCGGCACGCCCGGCAGCACGGTGTAGTACAGCCACTGCCCCTTGACCGCAATGTCGGTCGGAACTGCCTGGGCGTAGTAGGTGTGTCCGAGCATGCACTCCGGCACGTCCATATTCATTTCCTGGGCAACGGCCGCCACCACGGCGGCATCGATCAGGACCGGTTCCGGTGCCAGTGCCTTGACAAGGCTGACCCTGCCGTCGTTGGCGACAAACAGGATGTCATTGGCTCCGGCATCACCCACATACACGCCCCCTGCCACGGGGGCTGAGGAATACGGGTGCGAAAACACCTCGCCTGGGGTGGGCCCCATCCAAGGGGCCTCGGCAAGGCATTCCGCCGTCGCGTCACGAACCCCGTAGACGGTGGCACTGTCAGGGTTGTTGGCGGCTTCGAAGTCGCCCAGATCGGCCAGCTGGCGGCTGGTCCCGCTGCCGTCCATGGCCATGAGCCGGGCCGGGAGCAGTTCGGCACCCGGCTCCGGCCCGGATCCCATGTCGTTGTTGAAGTAGTACGTGGTGCCATTGAGATGGGACACGCCGGCAATTTCCTGCCCCGGCTCATTGACCAGGGTGGTCCTTGCGCCGGTGCTGGAGATGCTGGTCAGCATGCCGGCAAAGGATTCGGCGACCAGGAAGCTGCCGTTCGGCCCGAAGGCGACCTTGAGCGGGCTGATCAAATGGGCGGCAACTTCAGTGGCCGGGGCGGGTTGGGGCTTGTTGCCGGGATTGGCGGCTTGGGCCGTTGGGGCGAGGGCGAGGGCCATGGCAAGTGCGCAGGCAGCGCCGATGGCCTTGGGAGCGATTCTCATAAGGGTTTCCTTGGAACGGTGCCCGGTGATGACGGGCTGCGATCAATGGAGGTGGCCCGAAATTGGATACCGCACCTTGTGCACCAGCGACGGACCAGACACCCAAAAGGGTGAACTGGAAATCGCCCCCAGTACATGATTTCCACAGCTAATCGCCGCAGACGCGGCAATTCCAGCCAGCCTATGAGAGATGCATCACACCGTCAAGGGTGAGGCCTGCCGCGGACGGCGGGAAAGGGCGCCCATGGGGCGCCGCGGGGTGAGGATATACTTCAAGACGTGCTTTCCGGACTGGTAATCGTTGACAAACCGCAGGGATGGACCAGCCATGACGTGGTGGGCCGAATGCGAAGGCTTGCAGGGACCCGAAAAGTGGGCCATGCCGGCACGCTGGACCCCATGGCGACGGGGGTTTTGGTGGTGGGCGTCAACAAGGCCACCCGTTTGCTCACCTATATTGTGGGAACATCCAAAAGCTACGACGCGACCATCAGGCTCGGCGCCACGTCCATAACCGACGACGCCGAAGGTGAGATCACCCACACCGCCACCACGGCGGCTGTCACGGAAGAGGCCGTCCGGGCAGGGGTGGCCCTGCTCACCGGCCCCATCAGCCAGGTGCCCAGCAGCGTCAGCGCCATCAAGGTCAACGGTGAACGGGCCTACGCGCGTGTCCGTGCCGGCGAAGACGTCCAGCTTGCCGCCCGCCCTGTCACGATCCATTCCTTTGACATCCACGGCATGCGCCGCATCGAAGGGGCCGGGGTGGAGCAATTGGAGGTTGACGTCACCGTGGTGTGCTCCTCCGGCACCTACATCCGCGCGCTGGCCCGAGACCTCGGGACGGGGCTGGGTGTGGGCGGACACCTGACGGCCCTGCGCCGCACCAGCGTGGGGCCGTACACGCTGGCGCAGGCACGCACACTGGAAGCGCTGGCCGAAAACCTGGAAATGCTGGACATCGCCGATGCCGCCCGCGCCCTAATGCCCGTCCGTGAGCTGACGGCTGCGGAAGCTGTGGAGCTGTCCTTTGGCCGCCGCATCGCCTCCAGCGCGGACGGGGGCCACACGGCCGACAAGCCTGCCGCGGCCTTTGCGCCGGACGGCACCCTGGTGGCCCTCCTCGCCGACGCCGGGAAGTACGCCAAGCCCGTGCTCGTATTCCCGCCTGACCCGGCACCCAAGGTGACCAGCCCCGGCGCCACGGACGCCGCCCCCGGGGAGGGCGGCCGATGACCATTGACGGATGGTTCATCGCAGGAGCCATCATCGGGCTCGCCTCAACCATCACCTGCGCCGTCGCTGCGGTGATGAAGAAGAAACCCAACGACATCACCCTGCTGGCGCTGGCCGCCGTCGAACTTTTCATCCTGACCTACGCCGCGGCCTCCGTGGTGCGCCTCGCGAACGGCGGGCACATTGCCGGCCAGCCGTGGGAGTTTTGGGGGTACATCGCCACGGCGGCGGCCCTGCCCGTCGGCGGGTTTTACTGGGCCATGATGGAGCGGACGTTCTGGTCCAACTACGTCATGGGCGCCGTCGGCGTCACCGTGGTGGTCATGATGGCCCGCATGGCCCAGATTTGGTACGGCATCAGCACGCCCGCCTAGCACTTTCAACACAAACTACCCGGAATTGGACCATGAAGAACACCCCCTCCACGCCCGCCGATGACGTGGTGCCCTCCCGCACCACGGGCGCCGGCCGGCTCCTGATCACCGTTTACGGCGTTTTCGCCATCTCCGCCAGCGCCCGCGCCGGTTACCAGATCGCCACGCAATTTGGCGACGCCCCCGTTGCCTACCTGCTCTCCGCCTTTGCCGCCGTCGTGTACATCGCCGCCACCATTTCCCTGGCCAAGCCGGGCCACAAATGGGCCGTGGCCGCGACCGCCGCCATCTGCATTGAACTGCTCGGCGTGCTGGTGGTTGGCGTCCTGAGCCTTCTTGACGCCAAGGCCTTCCCGCACGCCACGGTCTGGAGCATGTTCGGGCAGGGCTACGGCTATGTGCCCCTGGTCCTGCCGCTGATCGGGCTGTGGTGGCTGTACCGGCACCGCGCCGCGGCGTCCCGCTGATGGCCGCCCCAGCCATGGAAGCTGCCCGCCCTGAAATCACGACGCCGGGTCCCCGGCTCAGCGACGGCGCCACCGTGCTGCGCCGGTTCAGTGCGGCCGGCGCCGCCGCCTACGCGGCGATTCACCGGGATCCGCTGAACGTACAGTGGGCTGGTTCAGACCCGTCCATGACCGCCGAATCGGCGGCCGTTGCCATTCGGGACCACATCGACACGGGGTGGGACGACGGGCGCTCCCTGCGGTTTGCCGTGGAGGAACTGGTGGACGGAAATGCGGCCGTGGTTGGCACGGTCAGTGTCCACGATGTGCTCCGCACGGCCAGCGGTGGCTCGGCTTCCGTGGGGATCAAGATGCTGCCCGCCGGGCGAGGGCAGGGGAGTGCGGCCCGGGCCATCCGCCTGCTGTGCGGATATGCCTTTGGCACCCTGGGGCTGGACGCCCTGCATTGGCGCGCCACGGTGGGAAACCTCCCCAGCCGGCGGCTTGCAGAACGGTGCGGTTTTGTGCTGGCCGCTGAGATCCCGGGCTACGGCCACGTGGACGGCGGCATCGCCGCAGGCTGGGTGTTCGTGCTGACGGCGGCGCAGTGGCTCGGGGGCCCCTCTGGTGCGGGCCGGTCTGACGCTGGCCGGTCTCATGCGGACCCGGGCGAGGCGGGGCTGCCGGTTCGGGGGCTGGAGCTTGAGCCCGTGGTGCCGCGCCTTTCGGACGGTTCCGTGGTGCTGCGCGCGCTGGCCGACCGCGACGCCCCGCAACTGGTGGAGAACTGCACCGACCCTGACGCCGTCCGCTGGACCACCGTGCCGCTGGGTTACACCAGCGCGCACGCCGCGCACTTCATCGGAACCATCACCCCGGACGGCTGGCGCAGCGGCAAGGTGCTCACCTTCGCCGTTGCCAGCGCGGAAAGCGATGAGTTTTACGGCACCGTGGACCTGCAGTGCAACGATCCGGGCACGGCTTCCATCGGCATTCTGATGGGCACACACGCCCGCGGCACCGGCGCGGCGGAGCAAGCTGTCCGGCTGCTGGCCGGCTATGCCTTCGACCAGCTGAACCTGGGCTACCTGCACTGGCACGCCCTGGTGCCGAACTGGGGAAGTCGGAAGCTCGCGTGGAAACTTGGCTTCCGCCTCGAAGCGGAAGTTCGCGGCGGCTACAACGACCGTGGCACGCCGGGGGACCGGTGGACGCTGTCCCTGGCGGCAGGGGACCCGCGCACGCCGCAGGAACCGTGGACGGGCCCGGACCCGCTGACGCGATAACCTAGGAAGTGCTTCCGCCGGGAAGCAGGTCATGTACGGAATGGGCGAAGGAACAGCAGTGCACATTTGGAACTCCCTGGAGCAGGTTCCGCGCGGTTTTGGGCCCTGCGTGGTCACCCTGGGCAACTTCGACGGGCTGCACCGGGGGCACCAGGAGGTGCTGGAGCAGGTCAAGGCAGTGGCGCGTGAGCGCGGTGCCCTGGCCGTGGCCCTGACCTTTGACCCGCACCCCGCCAGGGTGCACCGGCCGGAGACGGCCCCCGCCCAGATCATGGGGTTGGCGGACAAGCTGGCCGCCATGGAGCAGCTGGGCCTGGACGGCGTCCTGGTGGTGCCCTACACGCTGGAATTCGCCCAGCAGACGCCGGAGGAATTTGTCCGCAGCGTCTTCGTCGACACCCTCGGTGCCTGCACGGTGGTGGTGGGCCATGACGTCCGCTTCGGCAAGGGCAACACCGGGGACCTGGCAACCATGGTGGGGCTGGGCGCCCAACTGGGGTTCGACGTCGTCGTGGTGGACGATGAAGGCCACGACAGGCGCTGGTCCTCGACCTGGGTGCGCGAGGTCCTGGAAAAGGGGGACGTTGACACGGCCGCGCAGGTTTTGGGGCGCTGGCACAGCATGAGCGGGGAAGTGGTGCACGGGGCGGCCCGCGGCAGGGTCCTGGGATTCCCCACGGCCAACCTTTCCCCCGACGCCTGCGGGATCATCCCGGCCGACGGCATTTATGCCGGCTGGCTCACGGATGAACACGGCAAATTGTGGCCGGCCGCCGTGTCGGTGGGCTCCAACCCCACCTTTGCCGGCGTCAGCAGGCAGGTGGAGGCATTTGTCATCGACCGCCCCGAGGAGCCCGTTGAGGCGTTCGACCTCTACGGGCAGCATGTGGTGGTGGCGTTCGTGAAGCGGCTGCGCGGCATGGTGGCCTACACCGGGCCGGAGGCGCTCATCGAACAGATGCACCACGACGTCGCGGAGGCGCGGGACATCCTGGCCCCGGCGCCGCGCTGAGGCGCACCCCACATGCGCCGCTTCGACTTAACGCGCCCTCCTGCCGTAAACTGGGGGACGGGTCCGGCTGCAGTCCGTGGTGGCTGGATTCAACTGTGTTTGGGGACTGCCGGCGTGCCGGCGGGTCCAGATGTGGTTCCACCACGTTCACGGCACCTATGAGGAGTTACCTGTGGCACTTGAAGCCGCTGTAAAGCAAGAAATCATGCAGGCATATGCAACCAGCGAAGGTGACACTGGTTCGCCTGAGGTTCAGATCGCGATGCTCTCACGACGCATCTCGGACCTGACTGAGCACTTGAAGATGCACAAGCACGACCACCACACCCGCCGCGGCCTGATGGCCCTGGTTGGTCGCCGTCGTCGCCTGCTCAGCTACCTGAAGGACACCGACATCACGCGCTACCGTACGCTCATCGAGCGTCTCGGCCTGCGCCGCTAGCATGACCGTGAGGCGGTCTCTCCCAGCCGGGGGAGGCCGCCTTTCACAGCAATGACCCAAGGCAGCAGTGCCTTGTGCCGGTGCGCGTCCGCGCCCGGCGCACCACTTGAGCCAAGCGACTTGCCGCCATCGCGCATTCGCGGTCCTCGGTAGTGGTCTCCGGGAACGGCCTCGCAGCCGGAGCCCGTGGGCCTCGATCGAAGACCGGGTGCTGTACAGGCCCACCAGCAATTTCGGTGGGAGCCTGGGCTGATGGTCCGCCAAGTTCCTTGGAGCAGGGGTATTTGAACACCTACAAGGAAATGGAGGTGACTCTCTATGGAGGGTCCCGAGATTCAGTACGCAGAGGCCGTCATTGACAACGGCCGCTTTGGCAAGCGCGTGGTCCGCTTTGAGACCGGCCGCCTTGCCCAGCAGGCAGCGGGCTCCGCGATGGTCTACATCGACGAAGACACCGTCATGCTGTCCGCCACCACGGCCGGCAAGCACCCGCGTGAAGGCTTTGACTTCTTCCCGCTGACAGTCGATGTGGAAGAGCGCATGTACGCCGCCGGCCGCATCCCCGGCAGCTTCTTCCGCCGCGAAGGCCGCCCGTCCACGGACGCCATCCTGGCCTGCCGCCTCATGGACCGCCCCCTGCGCCCCGCCTTCAAGAAGGGCCTGCGCAACGAGGTCCAGATTGTGGTCACCATCCTGGCGATCAACCCGGACGTGCTTTACGACGTGGTTGCGATCAACGCCTCCTCGATGTCCACCCAGCTGTCCGGCCTGCCGTTCTCCGGCCCGATCGGCGGCGTGCGCGTGGCCCTGGTTGAAGACGGAAACGGCCCCCAGTGGGTTGCCTTCCCGAAGCACTCCGAACTGCAGAATGCAGTGTTCAACATGGTGGTGGCCGGCCGCATTGCCGGCGACGACGTTGCCATCATGATGGTGGAAGCCGAAGCCACGGACAACTCCTGGAACCTCATCAAGGAAGAGGGCCACCAGGCCCCCACCGAGGAGGTCGTAGCCGAGGGCCTCGAGGCTGCAAAGCCCTTCATCAAGGCCCTGTGCGACGCCCAGGCCGACCTGGCCGCCCGCGCCGCCAAGCCCACGGTTGAATTCCCCGTCTTCCTGGACTACGAGGACGACGCATACGACGCCGTCAGCGCAGCGTCCGCCGAGAAGCTCGCCGCCGTGTTCTCCATCGCCGACAAGCAGGAGCGCGACGCCGCCTCCGACGCCTTGAAGGACGAGACGGTTGCCGCCCTGGCCGGGGACTTCGAAGGCCGCGAGAAGGAACTCTCCGCAGCCTTCCGCGCCGTCACCAAGCACGTCATCCGCCAGCGCATCCTCACCGAGCAGATCCGCATCGACGGCCGCGGCCTGACGGACATCCGCCAGCTCACGGCCGAGGTTGAGGTACTGCCCCGCGTGCATGGCTCCGCCATCTTCGAACGCGGCGAAACCCAGATCATGGGTGTCACCACCTTGAACATGCTCAAGATGGAGCAGCAGATTGACTCGCTCTCGCCTGTGACGCGCAAGCGCTACATGCACAACTACAACTTCCCGCCGTACTCCACCGGTGAAACCGGCCGCGTGGGCTCACCCAAGCGCCGCGAAATCGGTCACGGTGCCTTGGCTGAGCGCGCCCTGGTGCCCGTGCTGCCTTCGCGTGAGGAATTCCCCTACGCCATCCGCCAGGTCTCCGAGGCGCTGGGCTCCAACGGCTCAACGTCCATGGGCTCCGTTTGTGCATCGACCCTGTCGCTGCTCAATGCCGGTGTGCCCCTGAAGGCCCCCGTTGCCGGCATCGCCATGGGCCTGGTCTCCGACCAGGTTGACGGCCAGACCCGCTACGCCGCACTGACGGACATCCTGGGCGCCGAAGATGCTTTCGGCGACATGGACTTCAAGGTTGCCGGTACGTCCGAGTTCGTCACGGCCATCCAGCTGGACACGAAGCTCGACGGCATTCCGGCGTCGGTCCTGGCCGCCGCCCTGAAGCAGGCCCGCGAAGCCCGCCTCCACATCCTCAGCGTGCTCAACGCCGCCATTGACGTCCCGGACGAGCTCTCCGAGTTCGCGCCCCGCGTCATCGCGGTCAAGATCCCCGTTGACAAGATTGGCGAGGTCATTGGGCCCAAGGGCAAGATGATCAACCAGATCCAGGAAGACACCGGCGCCGACATCTCCATCGAAGATGACGGCACGGTCTACATCGGTGCAACGAACGGACCCTCTGCCGAGGCCGCACGTTCAGCGATCAACGCCATCGCGAACCCGCAGGTTCCCGAAATTGGCGAACGCTACCTGGGCACCGTCGTCAAGACCACCACGTTTGGCGCGTTCATCTCGCTCACGCCCGGCAAGGACGGACTGCTGCACATCTCGGAACTGCGCAAGCTCTCCGGCGGCAAGCGCGTTGACAATGTCGAGGACGTGGTTTCCGTCGGCCAGAAGATCCAGGTGGAAATCACCAAGATCGACGACCGCGGCAAGCTGTCCCTCTCCCCGGTGGTTGCCGAGGAAGAAACCGTTGAAGAGGCTGTTTCCGAAGGCGCTGCTGAGTAATTCATGGCAATCACCCTTTTGCCGCTGACTTCCGCCGCGGACGGTTCGGCACAGCCCGACTCCACACTGATCTCGGGGAAGGCCGGAGGCGCCGCCGTGCGCCGCTCGGTCCTCCCCGGGGGTGTCCGGGTCCTGACCGAGTCCATGCCGGGGCAGCGAAGCGCGACAATTGGTTTTTGGGTCGGTGTTGGCTCCCGGGATGAAACCGAGGGCCAACACGGCTCGACCCATTTCCTTGAACATCTGCTGTTCAAGGGCACCTTGCGCCGGACCGCGTTGGAGATCGCCTCCGCCTTTGACGAGGTGGGCGGGGAATCCAACGCGGCCACGGCCAAGGAAAGCACCTGCTACTACGCACGGGTGCTTGACACCGACCTGCCCATGGCCATCGACGTCATCGCCGACATGGTCACCTCCGCCGTGCTTGACCCGGCCGAGCTGGAGCAGGAACGCGACGTCATCCTGGAAGAAATCGCCATGGACAGCGATGACCCTACGGATGTCGCCCACGAAAAGTTTGTGGCCGCCGTCATGGGCAGCCACCCCCTGGGACGCCCCATCGGCGGCACCCCGGATGCCATCAAGGCCGTGCCGCGGGCCTCCGTCTGGGCCCACTACCAAAAGCACTACCGCCCCGACACGCTGGTCATCACGGCAGCAGGCGGCCTCGACCACGACGATGTCTGCGCCCACGTGCTTTCCGCACTGCGCACGGCCGGCTGGTCCCTGGACGACGGCGTCGCCCCGGCACCGCGGCGCAGTTCCGACCGGGCATCAATCACCGGCACCGCCGGGTTGCACGTCCACAACCGACAGGTGGAACAGGCCAACATCATCCTGGGCTGCCCCTCGCTGAGCGCCAACGATTCCCGCCGCTACGTCATGAGCGTGCTCAACTCCATCCTCGGCGGCGGAATGTCCTCCCGCCTGTTCCAGGAAATCCGCGAAAAGCGCGGGCTGGTCTACTCCACCTACTCCTTCGCGTCCTCCTACGCCGACGCCGGCTACTTCGGCATGTACGCCGGCTGCTCCCCGCAAAAGGTGGGCCAGGTCATCGGCCTCCTGACGGCCGAGCTCGAAAAGCTGGCGTCCGACGGCGTCACCGAGGCCGAGCTGGCCAAGGCATTGGGCCAAATGTCGGGCGGCATCGTGCTGGCCCTTGAAGACACCGGTTCCCGCATGTCCCGTCTGGGCCGCGCCGAACTCGTCTCCGGCGAGTTTGTCGACATCGATGAAACCCTGGACCGCATCCGCGCTGTCACCACCGACCAGGTCCAGGAGCTGGCCCGCGAGCTCGCCGAGGCACCCCGGACGATCACCGTCGTCGGCCCCTTCAAGGAAACCGAAACCTTCGGCCTGTAGCCGCTCCGCTGGTCGAGCCTGCGGGGTGCCCGGCAACGCGGACTCCCTCGCGGGCAGTAAGATTTCCTCGGCCGCGGGCGGCCTCCGAAATCCATGCCCGCTCCGGAAGCCCGTGTTGCCGCGCCTGCCACGGCCGCCGGAGCCGGCATTTTTTGTAGGCGACGTAAAGGAGACCCGCAGGCCGCCCGCGGCCGAGGAGTCGGATAGTCGCCGGAAAAATGCCGGGCCGGCGGCTAGCCACCCGCGAACGGGGGGAGGACGTCCACTATGTCGCCGGGCGCAAGTTCTGTGGCCAGGTCCCTCTGGGAGACCTCGTTGACCAGGAAACTGCACCGGGTCAGCAGCTCGGACAGTGGCGGCGTGCTGGCGGAGGCAGACACCGGGAACGTGGAGACCAGCAGTTTCGACAGCTCCGCGAGCGTGAACGGGTCGGCGCCTGCCACTGATTCCAGATCCACCTGCTGCTCCTCGACGCCGGTGGCGGCTGCTGCGGCGGCAAAAAATCGTACGTCCATTCTCATCCTCCGATGGCACTCATGCTGCGGTCGGGCTGGACAAAGTCGGCATCGCCCAACCCGGGGTGGCCCATGCCGTGGGCGCGGGGCTTCGCCCACATGGCGTCCTGCCAGCGCTCGGCAACGGCGTCGTCGTCGGCCGGCGAGGAACCGGCACGGAGCAGGGCCAGCAGGTCGACTTCCGTCCTGGAAAAGAGGCAGCTCATCACCTTCCCCTCGGCCGTGATGCGGGTGCGCCGGCAGTCGGCGCAAAAAGGCTCCGTCACGGAGGCGATGATGCCCACCGTGCCCAACAGCGTGGGCGAGCCGTGACGACGGACCTCAAAGCGTTCTGCCGGGGCGCCGTCGCGGGCGCGCGGATCCGGGACCAGCTCGAAGCTGGCGGCGAGGAGCTCCCTGATTTCTGCGGCGGTGATCATGCCGTCCCGGGTCCAGCCGTGATCGGCGTCCAGTGGCATTTGCTCAATGAAGCGCAGCTCGTAGCCCCGCTCAAGGCACCAGCCCAGCAGTTCCGCGGCATGGCCCTCATTGACGCCGCGCAGCAGCACCGCATTGACCTTGATGGGGCGCAGCCCCGCGGCATCGGCAGCCTCGATCCCGGCCAGGACCTGGTCCAGGAACGGCCGGCGCGTCAGCTGCAGGAAGGCGTCGTGGTGCAGGGTGTCCATGGAAACATTCAGGCGCGACAGCCCGGCGTCGGCCAGGGCCTGTGCCTTTCCGGCCAGCCCCACGCCGTTGGTGGTCAGCGAAATGGGCAGGGACGGGTGGTTGCGCCGCAGGGCTGCGATGATCTCCACCAGGTCCGCCCGGACCAGCGGCTCCCCGCCTGTCAGCCGGAGCTCGCGCACGCCCAACCGGTCCACGCCCAGGCCCACCAGGCGTACGATTTCCGCCGCCGTCAGCAGTTTGGCCTTGGCCAGCCAGGCCAGGCCCTCGGCAGGCATGCAGTAGCTGCAGCGCAGGTTGCATTTGTCCGTCAGCGACAGGCGCATGTCCGTGGCCACGCGGCCAAATTGGTCCACGAGCCCGGATCCAGGGGCGCCGGGCCGCGATGCAGCTCCGGGCCGCGGCGCAGCGCCGTCTGCCGGGCCTCCAACGGTGCCCGGCGCGCCGGGTGCGGCGGCCGGCATGCCGAGTGAAACGCGTTCCGTGTTCATGCCACCACGCTAGCCCATTGCCGCGGTTTGGGCGCCTGGGGCGCTTTGTGGTCCACACAAAACTAGAATTGTGACACGGGCTGCCGGACAGGGGCCCGAATGGAGAGGTTGCCATGGAATTGCGTCGTTATTGGGGCTTGGCCGGGGTGGTCTGCGTTGGCGTGGGCGTAGCGGCGGGCGAATTGCTGGCGGCGTTGCTCAGCCCGTCGGACTCGCCCGTCACCGCCGTGGGCCAGGTGGTCATTGGAATGCTGCCCGGCGGCACGAAGGAATGGGCCATCCACCTGTTCGGCACCTTGGACAAGACGGTTTTCCTGACCACCATGGTGGTGCTCATGGCGCTGCTGGCAGCCGCCGCAGGGCTGCTGGAGCGCCGGTTCAGGGGTGCCGGCCTGGTCCTTGTGGGTTTGTTTGGTGTGGCGGGCATCGCCGCCGTGGCGAGCCGGCCCGACACCACGCCGCCTGCCTACTTCGCACCGGTGCTCGCCGCCGCGGCGGCGATGGGACTGCTGGCCTGGGTGCGTGGACGTTTTCTCAGCCAGGGCCCGGGAGGCGCCCGGACGCCGCAGCGTGGTGGCCTGCCGGCCGCCCAGGCCCGGCCAACAAGCCGGCGCACCTTTCTGGCGTATATGGGTGGCGGTGCCGTGATTGCCGTTCTGGCCGGCGGCGCTTCGACCCTGTTCCGCCAGGCCGCCGTGGCCGTCGCGGATGTGCGTGCCAAGGTCCGCCTGCCCCTGCCGGCCAAGGCCGCCCCGCCCATCCCGGCGGATGCCCGGCTTGACGTTCCCGGTATTTCGGCACTGGTCACCGATCCCAACAACTTCTACCGGATCGACACGGCCCTGGTGGTTCCCGCGGTGAACTCGGACAGCTGGACCCTGAAGGTGACGGGCATGGTGGAGCGTGAGGTCACCATGACCTTTGCCGAGCTGCTGGCCAAGCCCATGGTTGAGTTGTACGTGACCATCGGCTGCGTGTCCAATGACGTCGGCGGGGGGCTGGTGGGCAATGCCCGCTGGCTGGGCTGGCCGGTCCGCGAGCTCCTGGCCGAGGCAGGCGTCAAGCCGGGGGCCGACATGGTCCTGTCAACCAGCACCGACGGGTTCACGGCCGGCACGCCGCTGGAGGCCATGACGGACGGGCGCAGCGCCATGATCGCCGTGGGCATGGACGGTGCGCCGCTCCCGCTGGTGCACGGCTACCCGGCCAGGCTGGTGGTCCCCGGGCTCTATGGCTATGTGTCCGCCACGAAGTGGCTGGCGGAGCTGAAGGTGACCACCTTTGCCGCGGACCAGGGCTATTGGACGCCCCTGGGCTGGAGCGCGCTGGGGCCCATGAAGACGGCGTCGCGCATTGACACGCCCCGCAACCAGGGCCGGCCCGCAGCCGGTCCACTCACGGCAGCCGGGGTGGCGTGGTCCCCAACGCGCGGCATCTCCGCCGTGCAGGTCCAGCTCGACGGCGGCCCATGGCAGACGGCCACCCTCGCCGAGGCGCTCAACAAGGACACGTGGGTGCAGTGGAAGGCGCCGCTGGTGGCCGGTGCGGGGCACCATGAGCTCAAGGTCCGCGCCGTTGACGGCTCCGGAACGGTGCAGACGGCGGACATTGCCCCGCCCGCCCCCAACGGGGCCACCGGCTACCACACGGTGCAGTTCACGGCCGCGTAAACCGGTCCGCCGCACTTTCCCGCAGCCGCTCACCTAGGATGGGAAGAGGACCACATCCATGCGCAGGGCCGGGAGGAAACGCTGATGAGAAGGACTGTCGCCGAGCACCACAAGGCCGTCCGGGAGCTGCTTGCCGGAGCCTGGCTGGGCCCGGATTCCACGCTGAAGAACGACGCCGGCACCCGGGTGCCGCTGATGGAGTCGCTGGGGCGGGTGCTGGCTGCGGAGCTGCTTGCCCCGGTTGACCTGCCGCCGTTTGCCAACTCGCAAATGGATGGCTTTGCGATTTGGGCCGAGCCGGCCGACGATCAACCTGGAAACGTTGTTTCCGAGAAATCAACCCCTTACCTAACGGCCGCCACCATTCCGGCGGGCTTTGTGCCGGACAGCCTCGCGCCCGGCCGGGCCGCCCCCATCATGACGGGAGCCATGATGCCCCAGGGGGCCAACGCCGTCGTGCCCGTGGAACAGGCGGTGCCCGCCCGCTTCCCGGGACCGGGGGAAAAGGTTGGGCTGCCGGCCACGGTGCCCGGCGCCTTTGTCCGGCAGCAGGGCAGCGACTTGCCCGCCGGCAGCGTGGCCATCCCGGCGGGGACGCTGCTGAACGCCGCCCACCTGGGGCTTGCGTCGGCGCTGGGCTGCACGGGGCTGGTGGTGCGCCGGCGGGTGCGCGTGCTGCTGGTGACCACGGGGGATGAGGTGCTGCTGCCCGGTGACCCCCGTGCTGCCGGCGGGCTGCCGGCGGGCAAAATCTTTGACGCCAACATGGCGCTGCTGCGGGCCAAGCTGCTCGAAGCGGGCGTGGAGGTGGTCCTGGCCCCCGTGGTGGAGGACAAGCCGCATGCGCTGCTGGAGGCCCTGGACCAGTTCGTGGAACCGGACGGCGAGTCCCGGCGCGACAGGGTGGACCTGATCCTGTCGACCGGCGGCATCAGCGCCGGCGCCTTCGAAGTGGTGAAACAGGCCCTGGACGGATTCGACGTCGAATTTGTCCAGCTGGCGCTCCAACCCGGGGGACCGCAGGCCATCGGCAGCTACAAGGGCGTGCCGTTCCTTGGCTTTCCCGGCAATCCGGTCAGTGGCGTGGTGTCCTTTGAACTGTTCCTGCGCCCCGTGCTCAGCGAGCTGCTGGGCGCGCCCGTGCCGCGCCGCCGTGTGCTGGCCACCCTGGCCCACCCGATGTCCTCGCCCGCGGGCAGGCATCAGGTGCGGCGCGGCATTTACGAGGGACCGGAATTCGAGTCCGCCGCGTCCGTCCGGGAGGTTGGCGGGCCGTCCTCCCACCTGCTGGGTGCACTCGCCCAGGCAAACGCGCTCATCCAGGTGCCGGCCGGCGTCACGGAACTGCACGCCGGTGCAAAAGTGGAAGTATGGCTGTTGTGAATGAATCCCAGACCCCGGAATTGACCCATCTGCGAAGCGACGGCACGGCCCAGATGGTGGACGTGTCCGCCAAGCCGGTCACCGTGCGCGAGGCCACGGCAACCGGCACCGTCCACACCACCACGCAGGTCATGGAACTGCTGGGCGCCGGCCGGCTGCCCAAGGGAGACGCCCTGGCCGTGGCGCGGGTGGCCGGCATCATGGGCGCCAAAAAGACCGCTGAACTCATCCCCCTGTGCCACCCGCTGCCCATCTCCAAGGTCACAGTGGATTTTGTCCTTGGAGCCTCCGCCGTGACTGTGTCGGCAACGGTCAAGACGCGCGGCGTCACCGGCGTCGAAATGGAAGCCCTGACCGCCGTGTCCGTTGCCGCCCTGAGCGTGTACGACATGGTCAAGGCCGTGGACAAGCACGCCGTCATTTCCGGCATCCAGGTCCTGGCCAAGAGCGGCGGCAAAAGCGGGGACTGGTCCGTGGCCGGTGCCGCGGGCGAACCCGGCCCCTTGGCCGGAGGCCACCCCGGGCCCCTGGCCGGTCCGGACGTGCGGGCATGACTGCCTGCGAACCCGGCACCGGGCCGGGCGCGGCGGGCGTGGTGATTGCCTCCACCCGGGCGGCCCTGGGCGTGTATGGGGACAAGACCGGTCCCGTCATCGTTGACTGGCTCCGGGAGCACGGCTTCGAGGTCTCGGAACCGATTGTGGTTCCGGACGGCCCTCCCGTGGGCGCGGCGCTGCGGGCACTGCTCACGCAGGGCCCCGCCGTCGTACTGACCAGCGGCGGCACCGGACTGAGTCCCACCGACCAGACACCGGAGATGACCCTGCCGCTGCTGGAGCGGGAGGTGCCCGGCATCATGGAGGCCATCCGGGCGGCCGGACTGGCCAAGACCCCGATGGCCGCCCTGAGCCGCGGGCATGCCGGCACGGCCGGGCGCACGCTGATCGTCAACCTGCCCGGCTCGCCCAAGGGCGTCATGGACGGGCTGGCCGTGCTGTCCCCGATCATTGGGCACATTTGCGAACAAATAGGCGGCGGCCATGGGCATTAATGCGCAGGTTGTTTACGCCGGCTTGAGCGCCGACCCCATTTCCGTGGATAGGGCCATTGCTGCCGTGGAATCAGACACGGCCGGTGCCGTGGTCAGCTTCAGCGGCGTGGTTCGCAACCACGACGGCGGCAAGGACGTGCTGCGGCTGGCCTACAGCGCCCACCCCCTCGCCAAAAACGTGCTGCGCGAACTGGTGGCGTCCCTCGTGGAAGGGGCGGCCGATCCTGACGGCCATCCCGTGCGGATCTGGGTGGCCCACCGCGTGGGGCCGCTGGGGATTGGCGAACCCGCGCTGGTGTGCGCCGTCGCATCCTCGCACCGGGCCGAGGCCTTTGAGCTGTGCTCGGCACTGGTGGAGCGGGTCAAGGCCGAGGTGCCGATCTGGAAGGAACAGTTCTACGCCGACGGCACCGTTGAGTGGGTGGGCGCCGGCGCCCTGCCCGACGCTGCGCCTGACGCGCCTGCTGCGCCTGCTGGGCCTGCCGGGCCCGCTGCGCCTGCCGCGCAGCCGGAGAAACACGCACCCGAAAGCCAGTAAAGTTGAACGCATGAGTGAATTGCTGAAAGTGGCCGTGCTGGGCGCCAAGGGACGAATGGGAACGGCGGCCGTGGAGGCGCTCGGCGCCGCCGCGGACATGGAGCTGGTGGCAGCCCTGGGCCGGACCGACTCCCTGGACACGCTGGTTGACGCCGGGGCCGAGGTGATCGTTGACTTGACGGTCCCCGCGTCCACGGAAGCCAACGTCCGCTTTGCCGTGGAACACGGCATCCACGCCGTGGTGGGCACCACCGGCTGGGACGCCGGCCGCCTCGCCGCTCTGACGGCGCTGTTGGCCAAGCACCCCGCAACGGGCGTCCTCATCGCCCCGAACTTTGCCCTGGGCTCCGTGCTGGCAACCCATTTTGCCGCCCAGGCAGCAAAGTACTTTGACTCCGTGGAGATCATCGAGCTGCACCATCCGCGCAAGGTGGATTCGCCGTCGGGCACGGCCTTGCGCACGGCGCAGCTGATATCCGCAGCCCGGGCCGGCCTCCCGGCTGCCCCGGATGCCACGGAAACCGCGCTCGACGGCGCCCGCGGCGCCTCCGTCCACGGCGTCCCCGTCCACAGCGTCCGGCTCGCAGGCCTGGTGGCACACCAGGAGGTGCTCCTGGGCAGCCCCGGCGAACAGCTGACCATCCGGCACGATTCGTTCAACCATGCCTCGTTCATGCCCGGCGTGCTGCTGGGCGTGCGCACCGTGGGCACACGCCCCGGCCTGACCGTGGGCCTGGACGGCTACCTTGACCTCGAAGGCTGAACCCATGCCAAAGCTGCGCATCTCCAAGACCAAAATCTGGGTCACCCTGATCTCCCTGCTGCTGGTTTTCTACCTCGTGGTCATGGTCCAGCGTTCCTTCACCCTGATGTTTGTTTCGCCCGAATGGCAGGCCAAGCTGATGGGCGCTGCCTACTTCCTCATCCCGTTCGTGGCTGCCTGGGCGCTCATCAGCGAGGTGCTGTTCGGTGCCCGCACCGAGAAGTTGGCCCGGATCCTGGAGTCCGAGGGCGGGCTGCCCGAAGACAATCTGCCCCGCACGCCGGGCGGGCGGATCGTCCGGGCCGCGGCGGATGCCGAATTTGAAAAGTACAAAGACGAAGCCGAAATGGCGCCGGGGGACTGGCGCTCCTGGTTCCGGCTCTCCTGCGCCTATGATGCCTCCGGGGACCGCAAGAGGGCCCGGAAGGCCATGCGCGACGCCGTCGCCATGTACCGCGCGGGCTGACACCCCAAATCTGTGTCTCACTAATTGCATCCAGAAACCGTTTTCTGGCCGAAAATACTGCAACAACTGGAACACAGATTCCAGGGACGGGGACCCCATGGCGAGCAGCACCTTCAACCCGCGCGACGGCGTCGAACTTTCCTACGATGAAACCGGGGAGGGCGAACCCATCCTGCTGGTCCACGGCAGCGCCCTCAGCCGGGCCATCTGGAGGGGGTTCGGGTACACCCGCGCCTTGAGCCAGCGCCACCGCGTCATCACGATGGACCTGCGCGGACACGGGCGCAGCGGCAAACCGTACACGCAGGGCTCCTACGCCATGGACGTGCTGGTGGCTGACGCGCTGGCCGTCCTCGACGCCGCCGGCGCGCCCCGGGCACACTTTGGCGGCTACTCCGTGGGCGCCCGCGTCGGATTCTCGCTCGCCGTGGCCGCCCCTGAGCGGCTGCTGTCGCTGACCACCCTGGGCGGCACGTTCCGGATCCAGCCCGGCAGCGTCGGCCAGCTGTTCTTCCCCGAGTACGACGACGCCCTCGGCTCGGGCGGGATGCCCGGCTTTGTGGCCGGCTGGGAAGGGCGGATGGGCCGCCCCCTGGACCCCCAGACCAGGGCAGCCTTCCTGGCCAACGACGCCGCCGCCCTGCGGGCCTATTTCCGCCAGACCGAGGCCGAGCCGGCCATTGCGGAGGATCATGTTGCCGCGATCAGCGTGCCGGCGCTGCTGCTTGCAGGGACGCGGGACACTGCCAGGCTGGAGGATTCCCGCCGCGCCGCCGAGCTCATGCCGGATGCCCGCGTGGTGGAACTGCCGGGCCGCGACCACGGCACCACGCTGTTCCCCGCCCAGCCCGTCCTCGACGAATGGCTGCCGTTCCTGGGGCGTTAGTCGGCGGGGTCCTGCGTGGCGGGCCGGGGGAGCCTGCCGGACTGGGCTTCGCGGGCCTCGAACTCGCCGTACGCCGCCACAACGGCCGGGACCAGCGCCCCCGCCGCCCTGCGGTAGCCCAGGCTGGAGGGGTGGAAGCCGTCAATGGCAAACATGTCGTGGGGCTCCACCAAAAAGATTTGCCGCACCGCCCTGCCCAGCAGGACAGGGTGGGCGCCGGCCGCCTTGGCCGCCTTGAACTGCGCCCCGGCCAGCCGCCGGGACAGCTGGCCGCCCACCTCGCGCAGCGGCGACGGAAGCGAGGGCAGGGTGTCAAAGTCCGGGCAGGTGCCCACCACCACCTCACCGCCCAGGCCACGCAGCCGGGCCACGAAGTCCTTCAGCGCCTTGATGGAATCGACCAGGGGGACGTGGTTGGTCAAATCGTTGCCCCCCACAATGATCACCGTGATGTCCGGTCTGAAAGTGCCGGCCAGCGTGTCCAGCTGACTGTCCAGGGTTGCAGTCTGGGCGCCGACCGTGGCAATCGTGCGCAATTCCACCGCCCGGTGTGCATGGTCTGACAGCGCCACGGCCAGGTTGGCACCCAGGGTTGCGGCCGCCGTCGTCGCCCCCAGGCTGTCCGCCACCGAGTCCCCGGCCATCACCAGGCGCACCGGCCGGCCCCAATCGCTGCGATACATGCCGTCGGCGTCCGGGCCGCGGTCTCCAAGCCGGTGGCCGACTGCTTCTTGGGCCATGCGGCCCTCCGTGCGGAACACCACGGCCAGAGCACCCACGGTTGCCGCCACGCTGGCAGCCACAATGGCACCGGCCAGGGACGCCTTGCGAAGCTGCGGCAGGTCCATGCTGGAAGTATAGGCGCAGGCCGGTGCACGGGGTGTCCGGAGTGCGGCACGCGTTGAACGAAATGGTGCCGGAGCAGGTAACGTTTTATGCATGCTTGCCATTGATACAGCCCTGCGCCCCTTCGGAACCCTCATGCCCGCCATGGTCACCCCCTTCACCGCAGACGGGGCAGTGGACTACAAGCAGGCAGCGGCGCTGGCCAACAAGCTGGTCGACGACGGCTGCGACGGCATCCTGGTCACCGGCACCACGGGCGAAACCTCCACCCTGACGGACGAAGAGAACCTCGGCATGTTCCAGGCAGTCCTTGAGGCTGTCGGAGGGCGTGCCCGGGTCATTGCCGGCACCGGCACCAACGACACCCGGCATTCCATCAGCCTGTCACAGCGGGCGGCGGCCTTGGGCGTCCACGGCCTGCTGATCGTCACCCCGTACTACAACAAGCCCAGCCAGGCCGGAATCCAGGCCCACTTCGAGGCCATCGCCGACTCCACTGAACTGCCCGTCATGCTCTACGACATCCCTGGCCGCGCCGGTGTTCCCATCGAAACTGAAACCATCATCAAGCTGGCCGGGCACCCGCGCATCACGGCACTCAAGGACGCCAAGGCCGACTTCACCGCCACCTCCCGCGTGCTGGCCAACACGGACCTTGACGTGTACTCGGGCGACGACGGCCTGACCCTGCCGCTGATGGCCGCCGGCGCCGTCGGGCTGGTGTCCGTCAGCGCCCACGTGGCCCCGCAGCAGTTCCGCGCGCTCATTGACGCCGCTGCCGCCGGGGACTTCGCCACGGCCCGGAAAATCCACTTCGCGCTGGACCCGGTGATCCGCGCCACCATGGGCCACGTGCAGGGCGCGGTGGCCGTGAAGCAAATTCTTAAGTGGCAGGGAATCCTGTCCAACTCGGTGGTCCGGCTTCCCCTCGTGGAACCGGGCGAGGCCGAGATCGCCATGATCAAGGCTGACCTTGCGGAAGCTGGAATGGATTTGTAAACATGACCCAAATGACTGAGCCCGGACTGCGCACCCCGCCGGCCCTGGCCGACGGAACGTTGCGCGTTGTTCCCCTGGGCGGCATTGGTGAGATTGGCCGCAACATGACGGTCTTTGAGATCGGCGGCAAGCTGCTCATTGTGGACTGCGGCGTCCTGTTCCCGGAAGAAGACCAGCCCGGCGTGGACGTGATCCTTCCCGATTTCTCCTACATCAAGGACCGCCTCGAGGACGTGGTCGGCGTGGTCCTCACGCACGGCCACGAGGACCACATTGGCGCCGTTCCGTACCTGCTGCGCCTGCGCGATGACATCCCCCTCATTGGTTCGCAGCTGACGCTGGCCTTCGTCGAGGCCAAACTTGCCGAACACCGCATCAAGCCGTGGACGCTAACGGTGAAGGAGGGCCAGGTGGAGCAGCTGGGCCCGTTCCAGTGCGAATTCGTGGCCGTCAACCACTCCATCCCGGACGCCCTGGCGGTGTTCATCCGCACCGCGGGCGGCACCGTGCTGCACACGGGCGACTTCAAGATGGACCAGCTGCCCCTGGACGGGCGCCGCACGGACCTGCGCCACTTTGCCCGCCTGGGCGAGGAAGGCGTGGACCTGTTCCTGGTGGACTCCACCAACGCCGACGTCCCGGGCTTCACCACCAGCGAGGCTGAAATCGGCCCCACGCTGGAGGCGCTGTTTGGCAAGGCCGACAAGCGCATCATCGTGGCCAGCTTTTCCTCCCACGTGCACCGCGTCCAGCAGGTCCTCAATGCCGCCGTGCTGCATGGCCGCAAGGTGGCGTTTGTGGGCCGTTCCATGGTCCGCAACATGGCCATCGCCGCCAAGCTGGGCTACCTGAACGTTCCCGCCGACGTGCTGGTGGAACTAAAAAACGTGGACAGCCTGCCGGACAACAAGGTGGTCCTCATGTCCACCGGGTCCCAGGGCGAACCCATGGCGGCGCTGTCGCGGATGGCCAACGGCGACCACAAGATTTCCGTGGGCGTCGGCGACACCGTAATCCTGGCCTCGTCGTTGATCCCCGGCAATGAGAACGCCGTCTACCGGATCATCAACGGCCTGCTCAAGCTCGGCGCCGACGTGATCCACAAGGGAACGGCCAAGGTTCACGTGTCAGGCCATGCCGCCGCGGGGGAGTTGCTCTACTGCTACAACATCCTCCAGCCCAAAAACGTGATGCCGGTGCACGGGGAAACCCGGCACCTGATCGCCAATGGCAAGATCGCACAGCAGTCCGGCGTGCCGGCGTCGAACGTGCTGTTGACCAGCGACGGCGCAGTCATTGACCTGGCCGGCGGCACGGCGCGCATCGTGGGCCAGGTTGAGTGCGGCTTTGTCTACGTGGACGGCCACAGCGTCGGTGAAATCACCGACGAGGACCTGAAGGACCGCCGCATCCTGGGCGACGAGGGGTTCATCTCCATCATCACGGTGGTGAACCGATCCACCGGCAAGATTGTCTCCGGACCGGACATCCATGCCCGCGGCGTGGCCGAGGACGACTCCGTCTTTGACGACATCAAGCCCAAGATCGCCGCGGCCCTGGAAGAAGCGGTCACGGCCAGCACCGACCACACCACCCACCAGCTCCAGCAGGTGGTGCGGCGGGTGATCGGCACCTGGGTCAACAGGAAGCTGCGCCGGCGCCCCATGATCATCCCGGTGGTTCTGGAGGCCTGAGCCACCGAACCCCGCGCCAGCGGGCAGTTAACGTGGATGTTGGGCGAAAACATCCACGTTAAGTGCCCGTTCGGCGTTCCGGCGACGGGCCGGAGGCAGGCAAATTCGCCGGAATTCAGGCCGCTGCGGGTACCTTTAGAAGCATGGCGACTCGTTCTTCCCCCGCTCGCGCGTCCGCCGGCAAGCAAGGCGGCGCTTCCGCGCGCCCTGCGAAGACCGCGAAAATGCCGAGCACCCGCAGCAGGCAACCCGCACCCGAACCCGAGCAGCAGCTGATCTGGCCGCTTCGCCTGGTCATTGGCACGTGGCAGGGCCTGGGACACCTCATTGGCGGCGCTGTCCGCCGCATGGGCACCGATGTCAGTGCGCTGCCGGCCGAGGAACGGCGCGACGGCAGCGGGCTGTTTTTCATCCTGCTGGCGGCGTTCATCGCGACCTTTGAATGGTGGGGCCTTGCGGGCGGTTTCGCGGACGCCGTCCACGGCGTCTTTCAGGGCACCTTTGGCTGGTTTGCCGCCATGCTCCCGCCCATGCTCTTGATTTTCTCCATCCTCGTGTTCCGCCAGCCGGCGAACATCCGCAGCAACAACCGCGTGGCCATCGGCTTTTCCGTCATGATCATTTCCGGCTGTGCCCTGGCCCACGTGGCCGGCGGACAGCCGAGCGCGGCCGCGGGCTTTGCCTCCGTCAGCGCCGCCGGCGGCATGGTCGGCATGATCGCCGGCGGCCTGGTCGCGGCAGCCAGCCCCCTACTGGCCATTGCCCTGTATTCCGTCCTGGCGTTCTTCAGCATCCTGGTCCTGACTGCCACGCCGGTGCGCCACATTCCCTCGCGCCTGCGCGGCCTCTACGAGCAACTGGTCGGAGCTGCGCCCCAGCGCGAACTGGATCCCAACGGGCACGACCAGAGCTACCTCTATGACCGAGATACGCTCCCTGCCCCCGCGAAGCGGCAGCGCGGCCTGCGCGGGCGCAAGAAGGCTGCCGCGGACGCCGCCGCCCTTGACTACGACGGCGAGGGCGCCTTCGAGACCGCGCTGGTGAACGCGGACGACGACGCAGCCCACCCGGCGCCGTCGGCCGCGCCTTCCCTGCCGCCAGGGGTCCGCCGCCCCACCCGCGACGAGCTCGCCGCGGACAGGATCAAGGCCAGCCAGGGGCTGCCCACCAGCTCGCCGCAGCCCCACTTTCCGGGTTCCGCCGAGAATGTGGACACCGAGGCCATCACCATTGTGGGGGCGGGATCACCCGCGGTTGCGGCTGCCTACGACCCGGCTACCCGGGCCATCCCCAAACCGCCGGCCAGCCTCCCCACGCCCATCCCCGCCCGCTCGGAACAGCTCCAGCTCTCCGGCGACGTCACCTACACCCTGCCGGAATCGGACTTCCTGCCGTCCGGGCCGCCCGCCAAGGAAGCCACGGAGGCCAATGACTCCGTTGTGGCTGCGCTGACGGACACGCTGAACCAGTTCAACGTCGATGCAGCCGTCACCGGCTTCAGCCGCGGGCCCACCGTCACCCGCTATGAGATCGAGCTGGCACCGGGCACCAAGGTGGAGCGTGTCACGGCACTGAGCAAGAACATCTCCTACGCCGTGGCGTCTTCCGATGTGCGCATCCTCAGCCCCATCCCCGGCAAGAGCGCCATCGGCATTGAAATTCCCAACGCCGACAAGGAAATCGTGGTTTTGGGCGATGTGCTGCGCTCAGCCAACGCCCGGCGCACCGACCACCCCATGGTCATGGGGGTGGGCAAGGACGTGGAGGGCGGCTTTGTGGTCGCCAACCTGGCCAAGATGCCCCACCTGCTGGTGGCCGGTGCCACGGGTGCGGGCAAGTCGTCCTTTGTGAACTCCATGATCGTCTCCATCCTGATGCGTTCCACGCCCGACGAGGTGCGCATGGTCATGGTGGACCCCAAGCGCGTTGAACTGACGGCCTATGAGGGCGTGCCGCACCTGATCACCCCCATCATCACCAACCCGAAGAAGGCAGCCGAGGCACTGCAATGGGTGGTCCGGGAAATGGACCAGCGCTACGACGACCTCGCCAACTACGGCTTCAAGCACATTGATGAATTCAATAAGGCGGTCAAGGCCGGCAAGGTCCACCCGCCCGTGGACTCCAAGCGCGTGATCCGGCCCTACCCCTACCTCTTGGTGATTGTGGACGAGCTCGCGGACCTGATGATGGTTGCCCCCCGCGACGTGGAGGATTCCATCGTCCGCATCACGCAGCTGGCCCGCGCAGCAGGCATCCACCTGGTCCTGGCCACCCAGCGCCCGTCCGTGGACGTGGTGACCGGCCTCATCAAGGCCAACGTGCCCTCGCGCATGGCGTTCGCCACCTCCTCCGTGACCGACTCCCGCGTGGTCCTGGACCAGCCGGGCGCCGAGAAACTCCTGGGCCAAGGTGACGCGCTCTTCCTGCCCATGGGCAAGTCCAAGCCGATCCGCGTGCAGGGCGCCTGGGTCACCGAGGCCGAAATCAAGCGCGTTGTGGAGCACGTCAAGGGCCAGCTGAAGGTCCACTACCGCGACGACGTGGCCGTGGAGGCGCCCAAGAAGCAGATCGAGGACGACATTGGCGACGACCTGGACCTGCTGCTGCAGGCCACCGAACTGGTCGTCACCACGCAGTTCGGCTCCACCTCCATGCTCCAGCGCAAGCTGCGCGTCGGCTTCGCCAAGGCGGGCCGGCTCATGGACCTGCTGGAATCCCGCGGCGTGGTGGGCCCGTCCGAAGGCTCGAAGGCCCGCGACGTCCTCGTCAAGCCGGACGACCTGGCCGCCACCCTGGCCGCGATCCGCAGCGGCGGCTCCGGGGACGGCCACGGGGACGGGCAGCCCGGGGGCGCCGGCGTCGAACCCGGCACAGACCCCCAGCCGCCCGCGGATCCCATGGCAGCCGCCCTCGCCGACAACGCCAACGCGAACCACGGCTGGGGCACCGACCTGGTGGCCGAGGACCTGGCCAACCGCACGGAAGCCGTGGAGTACTACGACGGCGACGACGAAGACGGCGGGGAGGACGCCTGGTCCCTGACCGGGCGCTGACCGGCGTTATCCCGCTGGCGGCCGAATGACGATAGCCTTGAAGCGTGACTGAAGCCGCCGCACCAACTCCGTCCCAGCCGGTTCCCTCCAACTGGAACCTGCCCAACGCCCTGACCATGCTTCGCATCGTCCTGGTGCCGTTCTTCATCTGGTTCTTCCTGGCCGACGGCGGCGCCTACAGCTGGTGGCGCTGGGCGGCAGTGCTCCTCTTTCTCGTGGCGATCTACACTGACAAGCTCGACGGCGACATTGCCCGGTCCCGCGGCCTTATCACCAGCTTTGGAAAGATTGCCGACCCCATCGCGGACAAGCTGCTGATTGGCTCCGCGCTCATCATGCTCTCCGCAGTGGGGGAGCTGTGGTGGTGGGTCACGATTGTGATGCTGGTGCGTGAATTTGGCATCACCCTGCTGCGCTTTGTGGTGATCCGCTACGGTGTCATGGCCGCCTCCAAAGGCGGAAAGCTGAAGACAGTCCTGCAAACCATTGCCATCTTCCTCTACCTCCTGCCAGTGACGCCCGCCGTGCCGTGGCTGTCCGTGGTGGCCCTGGTAATCATGCTGGCCGCCCTGGCCGTCACCGTGGTTACGGGCGTGGACTATGTGGTCAAGGCCGTGCAGCTGCGAAACAGCGGCCGAAGCAGCCGGACCAACGGGGCGGGATAAGGCTGCAATGTCACTGACCCGGGATGAATTGGCGGAGCTGGTTGCGGCCGCAACGGCTGCCGGGCTGACCGTTGCCACGGCGGAATCACTGACCGGCGGCATGCTCGCCGCGACGATCGTTGACATTCCGGGTGCCTCCGGGATGCTCCAGGGGGGCGTCATTGCCTACCAAAACGAGGTCAAGGTC
The DNA here is from genome assembly GCF_011045165.1 of Arthrobacter silviterrae. Taxonomy (GTDB): domain Bacteria; phylum Actinomycetota; class Actinomycetes; order Actinomycetales; family Micrococcaceae; genus Specibacter; species Specibacter silviterrae. Next base: position 57,511 of record NZ_JAAKZI010000001.1, on the reverse strand, counting down.
CGTGCCTTGGGAGTTCCGGCCGCGCTGCTGGCCGAAAACGGGGCCGTTGACCCTGGCGTGGCGCAGGCCATGGCGCTCGGGGCATGCAGCGTGACCGGGGCCAGGGTGGGGTTGTCCACAACCGGCGTGGCGGGACCCGAGCCGCACCAAGGCAAGGACGTGGGACACGTGTACATTGGTATTTCGGTGGACGGGCGTGCCAGCGCGCACGAATTCCACTTTGCCGGCGGGCGTGCGGCCATCAGGGCCCAAGCCACTGGCGAAGCACTGTTGCTGCTGCGGGAACTGGTCCGCGGGCATGTCAAGGGCACCGGGGAACAAAAGTTGTAACCAGATAGTTAGTCATAGTGAACGCACTGGGCAGGGTTCCCCTTTAGTATGGGAACACCAAGTGGGCGTAGCCTTTTTGGAACAGCCAAAAAGGTGTACCAACGAACAAGGAGCAAGGCGATACCGATGGTGAAACAACCCGTATCCGTAAACGGCGTGGTGCGCTGGCGGGATGTGGGTTTGGCAGAGGCGACAAAGCATCCGGCAAAGGAGCGCAAAATGGTGGTACTACGCCATGAAATTGGAGACGTTCTGCGGGATGTCCGTCAGCGTCAAGGCCGCACACTCCGTGAAGTCTCACACAATGCACGCGTCTCACTCGGTTACCTGAGTGAAGTGGAGCGAGGTCAGAAGGAAGCTTCCTCCGAGCTGCTTGCCTCGATCTGCTCCGCACTCGACGTGCCGCTCTCACTCATGCTTCGAGAAGTGAGTGATCGTTTGGCCATTGCCGAAGGCGTGGCTGTCCCGGATACTGTTCCCCAGGAATTTGCGGTGCGTTATGGCCGTGACCTGAACCAGGAACTCTCCGACGAACTCAACAAGGGCTTGATCTCCAGCGCCTACTAGGCCTTTCGTTGACCACATCCGCCGGAACTGTTGGCACGGTACCGGCCCAATTTCATCCATGGCTGGCCCTGCATCCAATGCGGGGCCAGCTTTTTGTTGTGCCTGCCGTGCCCGATCCAGCGGATGTGGCTAGCTGCGGGATCCGGGGCTGTTCGGTGAGTCGCCGTCCGTGGCCGCGTCGTCAAGGGTGCCGCCGTCGAGCCCGGCCGCGTTTAGCTTGCCGATCAATGCGGCCAGCGTAGCCAGGTCCCCGGTGTCCCAGTGGGACAGCATCCGGTGGAAGGCCGCCTGCCGGCCCGCGTTGACGGCCTGCATCCTGGCCAGGCCCTCCGGCGTCAGATTGATCAGCTGCGCCCGTCCGTCCAGGGGGTCGTGGACCTTTTGCACCAGCCCCAGCCCTTCCAGGAAGCTGATCTGGCGGCTCACCGACGGCTTGCCAACCCCAATGCTGCGGGCCAGTTCAGTGAGGCGCATTCCGCCCTGGTGCACCAGCACGGAGAGCAGTCCGTAGGCGGACGGCTCCAGGTCCGGGTGCACGCTGCGCGCCAAGGTGAGGCCCATGGCCCGCCCGCGGCGCCATAGCAGGCTCAATTCAATCTCCAGTGATTCAATGGCAGCTGTGGCCAGGGCGGAGTCCGCAGTGGTCGGGGGCGTTCCGGTGTGGCTCATGGCTCCAGTCTATGGCTGATGGGGCAGGCCGCGGCGTGCGACAATGAGGGGGTGCGAGTAAGCGAATTTTGGCGATTGATGGACGACGAATTCACCCCCGGCTATTCCCGTGTTCTGGCCAGGGAGCTGGTCCTGGCCGGCGTGGGCGGCAACACCGCCGAAGAAGCCCTGCGCGCCGGCTTTGACCCGCGCGAGGTGTGGCTTGAAGTGTGTGAGGTCCAGGACGTCCCCGCCTCCCGCCGCCTGGGCCGCGACATCCCCGTAAAGAAGTAACCGCGTCCGCGACACGCCAGCAATGGTATCGAATACCTGTTCTAACAGGGCTAGGATTAAGCATGCGCGGCTTGGGGCTGGATGCCCGCGTGAACGGACACTCTGGAAGGACGTCGAAAGTTTTCCACAATTTTCGGGCTTTGGCGCCACTGGCACAGACAATGTCGGAGCCTTGAACTAGCGTCTTAAGCATGGAGGAAGATCCTTCGGGCGCTTCATCCTGAATCCACAGCACAAACCACAGACCGCAACAGACCACATCAATTCGCAGCACTCGCCGTGCTGTTGGACTGGCCGGCAATACGGCACATAGGAAAGACCGAGGTGAATCATGGCCGCTCCCGCAGACCGTGAAAAGGCGCTGGCCGCAGCATTGGCCCAGATTGACAAACAATTTGGCAAGGGCTCGGTGATGCGCCTGGGTGACGATGTCCGTGCACCCATTGAAGTAATCCCCACCGGCTCCATCGCCCTGGACGTGGCCCTGGGCATTGGCGGCCTGCCACGCGGGCGCGTGGTGGAGATCTATGGACCGGAGTCTTCCGGTAAGACCACACTTGCCCTCCACGCCGTTGCGAGTGCGCAGAAGCTCGGCGGCATAGCCGCATTCATTGATGCCGAACACGCGCTGGACCCTGACTATGCAGGGAAGCTTGGTGTCGACGTCGACGCCCTCCTGGTCTCCCAGCCCGACACGGGCGAGCAGGCGCTGGAGATCATGGACATGTTGATCGGATCGGGCTCCCTGGATGTCATTGTCATTGACTCCGTGGCCGCCTTGGTGCCGCGTGCGGAAATTGAAGGCGACATGGGTGACAGCCATGTCGGTTTGCAGGCCCGCTTGATGAGCCAGGCGCTGCGCAAGATCACAGGGCGGCTGAGCCAGACTAAGACCACCGCCATCTTCATCAACCAGCTGCGTGAAAAGATCGGTGTGTTCTTCGGCAGCCCGGAAACCACCACGGGTGGCAAGGCGCTGAAGTTCTATGCGTCCGTCCGCATCGACGTGCGCCGCATCCAGACCCTGAAGGAAGGCGCCGACGCGGTCGGAAACCGCACCAAGGCCAAAGTCGTGAAAAACAAGATGGCCCCGCCGTTCAAGATTGCCGAGTTCGACATCATCTATGGCGTCGGAATTTCGCGCGAAGGCGGCATCATTGACATGGGTGTGGAACACGGCATCATCAAGAAGTCCGGATCCTGGTACACCTACGACGGCGACCAGCTGGGCCAGGGCATGGAAAACTCCCGCCGCTTCCTCAAGGACAACCCCGAACTCGCCGACGAGCTGGAGCGCCTGATCAAGGCCAAGCTCGGCGTGGGCGTCCTGCCCGAAGGCGAACAGGAGCAGGCGCCCAAGCTCAAGGCCGTCGACGGGTTCTAAGCCGCCGCCATGACTGCGAAGAGACCTGCTCCGGAACTGGACCCCGACGCCAATCCGGCGTCGGTGGCCCGGGCCATCATTCTCCGGCAACTGACCAATTCGCCCAAGAGCCGGCACCAGCTGGCCCAAAAGCTGGCCGAACGCAACGTCCCCGATGATGTGGCGGAGGCCGTTCTGGATCGCTTCGAGGACGTCAAGCTCATTGACGACGCCGAGTTTGCCCAGCTCTGGGTGCGCAGCCGGGCACAGAATCGATCCCTGGCCCGGGGGGCGCTCAAGCGTGAACTTGCAGAGAAGGGCATAGCCCCTGATTTGGCCGAAGCGGCGCTGGCCCAGGTCACCGATGAGGACGAGGCAGCAGGCGCCGAATCCCTGGTGCGGCGGAAGCTGCGGGGGTCAATCAACTTCAGCGACCGTGCCGAACGCGACAAATACACGAGGCGGTGGGTGGCGATGCTGGCCCGCAAGGGGTACAACCCGTCGGCGGCATTTGCCGTCGTGGCGCGGGTCATTGAGGAAACTCTTGAGGGCGAAACCCCGCACTATGGGCCTCCGGGCGATTATGCTAACGACATATGAGTAGCTTTTCCCGCCGATTCCTGCGCACCCTGGCCGCCACAACCGTCGCCGGGGTGCTCGCTCTGTCCGGCGTTGCAGCAAACCCCGTGGTGGCTGACGACGGCCCGCCCACCGGCTTTCCCACATGGGCCGATGTGCAGGCGGCCAAGGGCAACGTTGCTGCAACGCAGGCCGAGGCCACCAAGATTTCGGGACTGCTGGACAACTTGCAAACCCAGGCCGGCGTCCTGGGCCTGGCAGCGGTCAAGGCCGGGGCCGACGCCGCCGTGGCCAGGCAAAACCTGGACAGGGTGACCCAGCAGGTCCAGGTGCTCGACGCGGAATCGCAGAAAGCGGCCGCAACGGGTGCCAAGTACCGCCAGGAGGCGGTTGCCGTGGCCGTCCAGAGCTACAAGACCGGCGGCACCTCGCTCGGCCTGATTGCCACCCTTTCGTCATTAAGCTCGCAAGGCTCCTTGGAAGGGCTAGACACGCTGCACCGGGTCGGCGAAGAGGCTGCCGCCAAACAGACGCTTGCCCAGAATTCCGCCCAAGTGGCCACCTCTCTCTCCGACAGCAAGAAGGCCGCGGAGGCTGAACGTGCCAGGCTGGCAGGGCTGGCCAAGACCGCCCTGGATGCGGCCGTTGCCGCCCAGGCAGCGGTGGAAGCGCAGGTGGCGTCCACAAAGACGCAAAGCCAAACACTTGTGGCACAGCTGGCGTCCCTGAAAAACACCACGGCCGCAGTTGAACAAAAGTACCGGGCGGGCCAGGAGGCCCTAGCGGCCTACAACGCGGCCCAGGAGGCCAAGCGCAAGGCCGCAGCCGAACAGGCTGCCAGGGAACAGGCCGCCCGGGACCAGGCCGCAGCCAACCAGGCTGCGGCGAACCAAGCTGCAGCGAACCAGGCCGCGGCCAACCAGCCGGCCCCCGATCCAGGCAACGGCTGGATTCCCCCGGAAGTCCTGCTGCCCAACATTCCCGGCGGCGCTGTCAATGATCCCGGCGGGGCGCAGGCTTACGCCTCCTCGCAATTGGCATCCTTTGGCTGGGGCCAGGGACAGTTCCAGTACCTGCTGCTGCTCTGGAACCAGGAATCAAGCTGGTTGACCAACGCCACGAATCCCTCCAGCGGCGCCTACGGCATTGCCCAGTCGCTGCCGCCGGACAAGTACTCCTCCGCCGGAAGCGACTGGCTGACCAACTACCGGACCCAGATCAACTGGGGCCTGGGCTACATACGCGCCACCTACGGTTCTCCGCAGGGGGCCTGGGCCCACGAAGTCGCGTTCAACTGGTACTGAGCCGCGGTTTAGCGTCAATCCGCCGCAGGTCTTAAGCTTGGTGGGTGAGCCTGACCCTAAACGGCGTTGACCCTTCCGCCATTGCAACCCCCGCGCGCCCCCGCACCTACCAGGTGCGCACGTACGGCTGCCAAATGAACGTCCACGATTCCGAGCGCATGGCCGGCCTGCTCGAAGCTGCCGGGATGGTTGCCTTCGACGACGGCGGCGCCACGGCAGAGCTGGACACGCACGGCCAGCCTGTCGGCCCCTGCGCCGACGTGGTCGTCTTCAACACCTGCGCCGTGCGTGAAAACGCCGACAACAAGCTCTACGGCAACCTCGGCATGCTTGCGCACGTCAAGGAGTCCAACCCCGGCATGCAGATCGCCGTGGGCGGCTGCCTGGCCCAGAAGGACCGCGACACGATCCAAAAGCGCGCCCCGTGGGTCGACGTCGTCTTTGGCACGCACAACGTCGGTGCCCTGCCCGTCCTGCTGGAACGCGCCCGCCACAACGCCGACGCCCAAATGGAAATCCTCGAATCCCTCGACGTCTTCCCCTCCACGCTGCCCACCAAGCGCGATTCGGTCTACTCGGGGTGGGTCTCCATCTCCGTGGGCTGCAACAACACCTGCACGTTCTGCATCGTGCCCTCCCTGCGCGGCAAGGAACGCGACCGCCGCCCCGGCGAGATCCTCGCCGAAATACAGGCACTGGTCGACGACGGCGCCATCGAGGTCACGCTGCTGGGCCAGAACGTCAATTCCTACGGCGTGGAGTTCGGCGACCGGCTGGCCTTTGGCAAATTGCTGCGTGCCTGCGGCGAGATCCAGGGCCTGGAACGCGTGCGCTTCACCAGCCCGCACCCTGCCGCCTTCACCGATGACGTCATCGCCGCCATGGCCGAAACCCCCAACGTCATGCCGCAACTGCACATGCCGCTGCAGTCCGGCTCCGACAAGGTCCTCAAGGACATGCGCCGCTCCTACCGCTCCGCCAAGTTCCTCGGCATCCTGGACAAGGTCCGCGAGCAGATGCCGCACGCCGCCATCTCCACCGACATCATCGTCGGCTTCCCCGGGGAAACCGAGGAGGACTTCCAGGCCACGCTCGACGTCGTCGAAAAGTCCCGCTTTGCCACCGCCTTCACCTTCCAGTACTCAAAGCGGCCCGGAACGCCCGCGGCGGACCTGCCGGACCAGCTGCCCAAGGATGTGGTCCAGGAACGCTTCCTGCGCCTGACCGCATTGCAGGACCGCATCGCTGCGGAAGAAAATGCCAAGCAGGTGGGACGCCGCTTGGAGGTCATGGTCACGGCCCAGTCCGGCCGCAAGGCAGCGCAGACCCACCGCCTCTCCGGCCGGTCCCAGGACCAGCGGCTGGTGCATTTCAGCGTCCCCGATGGCGCTGAAACCCCGCGACCCGGCGACCTGGTCACCGTGACGATTACCGAAGCTGCCGCATTCCACCTGGTGGCCGACCCGTCAGTGGCCGACTACGCCCTGCGCCGTTCCCGTGCGGGCGACGCCTGGGACCGGGCCCAGGCCGAATCCTGCGGGGTGCCGGCAGCCGGCGCAGCAGCCGGCGGGAAAAAGGCCGTGTCCCTGGGCATGCCCACGCTGCCCGTCCGCACCGCGTGAGCACAGCCGGCCACGCCGCCGTCCGCCGGTTCCCGGGCGGCACGGAGCGGGCAGCGCTGCCGGTTGTCGCCGTCGTCGGGCCCACGGGGTCCGGCAAGTCCGAGCTGGCGCTGGAACTGGCCGAACGTTTCAACGGCGAGGCCGTCAACGCCGACTCCATGCAGTTTTACCGGGGGATGGACATCGGCACCGCCAAGCTGCCACTGGAACAGCGGCGCGGCATTCCACACCATCTCATGGACTTCTTGACCGTCCGTGAGGACACCACGGTGGCCGCCTTCCAGTCGATGGCGCGCGCCGCCATTGCCGGCATCCAGTCCCGCGGCAGGCTCCCCATCCTGGTGGGCGGCTCCGGGCTTTATGTCCGGGCGGCACTAGACGTCCTCGAGTTTCCCGGCACCGACGCCGCCATCCGCGCCCGCCTCGAAGCCGAGCTCGACGCCGGCGGGCTGGCCCCGCTGGCTGCCCGGCTGGCACTGGTGGACCCCGTGTCCGCGGCCCGCGTCGGCGACGGCAAACGTGTGGTCAGGGCCTTGGAGGTCCACGAGCTGACAGGGCGCCCCTTTAGTTCCTTCATGCCCGAGCGCAGCTACGTCCAGCCGACGGTCCAGATCGGCCTCAACGGCGACCGCGCCCAGCTTCACGCCCGTCTGGAGGCCCGCGTCCACGGCATGGTGGAGGCAGGGCTGCAGGCTGAAGTGGCAGCGCTACTCCCGCAGGGCCTGCGCGAGGGGCGCACGGCACGAAAGGCGCTGGGCTACCAGCAGTTTCTGCGTGTCATTGACGGGGAATCCACAGTGCCGGCCGCTGCGGCGGAAACCATCACGGCCACCCGGCAGTTCGCCCGCCGCCAAATCACGTGGTTCCGGGCCGACCCCAGGGTCCACTGGCTGGACTGGGCGCAGCCCGACCTTGGGAGTGCCGCTGCGGCCTTGGTCCGCCGTGCCCAAGGCGGGGCTCAAGCGTAAGCCGCAGTCCGGCGTCGGCCGTGGCGTGCCTTAGTCTTAATTCATGACTTTTGACCTCGCACCCCTGTCCGGCCTGCGATTTTCCAAGGGACACGGCACGGGCAATGATTTTGTGCTGGTGGCCGATCCGGACGGGGACCACGACATCGCCCCCGCAGCCGTGGCGCTGCTGTGCGACCGGCACCGCGGCATTGGCGGCGACGGGCTGATCCGCGCCGTCCGCTCCCGCCAATTGCCCGAGGGCGCGGCGCTGCTGGAGACCAACTCCGAAGCTGAGTGGTTCATGGACTACCGCAACGGCGACGGTTCACTGTCTGAGATGTGCGGCAACGGCGTGCGTGTTTTCGTGCATTTCCTCATCGAGCAGGGCCTGGTGGTGCTGGAACCCGGTGGGGAACTGACCATTGGCACCCGTGGCGGCGTCAAGGTGGTGGCCCGAACCGCTGACGGCTATCGCGTTGACATGGGCCCGTGGGAGTTCATCTTCCCGTCCCAGGCGAAGGACCGGGGCATGGACTCGCTGGTGAAGGCCGCCGGACTGGACGTGGACCGGCCCGCCCTGTCCGTGAGCATGGGCAACCCGCACTCCGTGGTGGCACTGGCGGATGAAGCAGAGCTGGCAGGCACCAACCTTACGGCGGCCCCTGTCGTGTCCCCCCAGCCGCCGCATGGGACGAATGTGGAATTTGCCGTTCCGGCGGAGCCCCTCGTGACGGACGGCGTCGGGCATATCAGCATGCGGGTGCACGAACGCGGCGTGGGGGAGACGCTTTCCTGCGGAACCGGCGCCTGCGCGGCGGCCGTGGCCACCCGCTTTTGGGCCGGGGACGACGCCCCGGACACCTGGCAGGTCAAGGTGCCCGGCGGCGTCGTCGGCGTGCGCTTCTTTCCCGGCACGGACGGGCTGGAACACGTGGAACTAAGCGGCCCCGCCGTGATTGTGGCCACGGGGGTCCTGGACTGATGCCGGCCTGATGCCTGTCAGGTGCCTGTTAGTCGGCGGTGCGGGTCACCCGCAGCACGCGGAAGGTCTTGGCCGTGGTCTCCCGGGACACTGTGAAGCCCGCCGCGGGGAAGCGCTGCAGCAGTTCGGCGGCAAGCCAACGTTGCAGCGAGTCGGCACCCAGGTTTTTTTGCACCACCAGGTAGGCGTTTCCGTCCTTGGCCAGGCGCGGGAGCCAGGTCAGCAAAATGTTGTGCAGTTCCTCCTTGCCCACCCGGATTGGCGGATTGGACCAGATGGTGGCGAAGCGCAGGGCGGGGTCGACGGCGTCGGGCGTGGAAGCATGCACATTGGCCAGGCCCAGGGCCTTCGCATTGTCATTCGTCAAGTCAATGGACCGGACGTTCACGTCTACGGCATAGACGGCGGCCCCTGGCGAGCGCAGGGCCAGCGTGAGGGCCACCGGGCCCCAGCCGCAGCCAATGTCGAGCAGGTTTCCCGCTGCGGCGGGCGGGGGAGCCTCCGAAAGCAGCACGGCCGTGCCCTTGTCCACCCCGTCCGGATTGAAAATGCCGCCAGCCGTTTGAAGCTGCCGCTCGGCCCCGGCCAGGACCACCGTGAGCGGCCGGCGCTTCAGCGGAGTTGACGGCTGTGAACTGAAGTAGTGATCTGCGCCCTGAGTACCCATAGTTCTGCCAGATTAGTGCGAAAACGGGGCCACCGGTATCTAGGCACGCCTAATGAGGTTGACCGGGCCTGTGTGTTTATCCACAGACATGGGCGGCCAAAGGTGTGTGCGTCGGTGCCCGGGACTACGATTGAAGACAACCCCATAAGGAGAACATGACCAACGCATCTGCACCCCTCGGTTCCGCCGACCGGAACGTGCCCCCGAGCGAATCGGGTGCCCACGGTTCCGGTTCAGCGGCGGACGGTTCGGGCACCGCCACCTCCAGCACGGCGGACAAGGCAGCCGGAACCGGCTCCGGACAGGACCTTTCCGTGGCCGAGATCGAGGCCGTCATCGACCGCATCCTGGCCAAGGACGCAGCTGTCGGCCGTGCCGTCCGCGAGGAGGCACGGTTGGACGCCGAGGACCCCCAATCCGCGGCCAGCAGCCACCCCGCACTGGGGCGGGCCCAGGCGGTCTCGGACTTGGCCTTTGAACACAGCAGGTTCGACGGCGACCAGTCCGAACTTGAGGAACGCAACGCCCTGCGCCGCAAGGCCGGGCTGTCCACCGAGCTGGAGGACGTCACCGAGGTTGAATACCGCCAGCTGCGCCTGGAACGCGTGGTCCTGGCAGGGCTGTGGTCCAACGGCACCATGGCTGATGCGGAAAATTCGCTGCGTGAATTGGCGGCGCTGGCGGAGACCGCCGGCTCGGAGGTGCTGGACGGGCTGGTGCAGCGCCGTGCCAAGCCGGACCCTGCCACCTACCTGGGCCAGGGCAAGGCCCAGGAACTGAAGGACATCGTGCACGCCACGGGTGCTGACACCGTGATCATTGACGGTGACCTGGCCCCCTCCCAGCGCCGCACCCTTGAGGAGGTGGTCAAGGTCAAGGTCATCGACCGGACCGCCCTGATCCTGGATATTTTTGCCCAGCATGCGCAGTCACGCGAAGGCCGCGCCCAGGTGGAATTGGCGCAGATGGAGTACCTGCTGCCGCGCCTGCGTGGCTGGGGCGAATCCATGTCCCGCCAGGCCGGCGGGCGGGTCGGCACAGCCGGTGGCGGCATCGGCTCCCGCGGCCCCGGTGAAACCAAGATGGAACTTGACCGCCGGAAGATTCGCACCCGCATGGCCAAGCTGCGCCGTGAGATTGCGGCCATGAAGCCTGCCCGCGAAACGAAGCGGGCCAACCGCAAGCGCAATGCGGTTCCCTCCGTGGCCATCGCCGGCTACACCAACGCCGGAAAGTCCTCACTGCTCAACCGGCTCACCGACGCCGGCGTCCTGGTGGAAAACGCCTTGTTTGCCACGCTGGACCCCACCGTCAGGAAGACCGAGACCTCGGACGGGCTGGGCTACACCCTGGTTGACACTGTCGGATTCGTCCGCTCCCTGCCCACCCAGCTGGTGGAGGCCTTCCGTTCAACCCTGGAGGAAGTGGCGGACGCTGACCTCATCCTGCACATTGTCGATGCTTCCCACCCGGACCCTGAGGGGCAGATCGCGGCCGTGCGCAGCGTATTCGCGGAAGTCGGTGCCCTGAAAATTCCGGAAATCATCATTCTGAACAAAGCCGACATTGCCGACCCCTTTGTGGTGGAAAGGCTCCGCCAGCACGAACCCCGCACCGTGGTGGTCTCCGCCCGGACCGGGCAGGGCATTGATGAACTGTTGGAAGCCATCAGTGAATCCATCCCGCGGCCCAGCGTTGACCTGACCCTGTTGATCCCGTATGACAGGGGGGATGTTTTGAACAGGCTGCACCGCAGTGATGCCGAAATCATCAGCCTGGAGCACGGTGAACACGGCACCATGGCACATGTGCACGTTCGTGAAGACTTGGCCTCCGAGGTTGAGCCCTTTGTCCAGCATGGGTGATACGGCAACCGCCACCGGCGCAACCGGCCCGAACAGTTCCGCCGGCGAGAAGGCACGGGCTGCACAGGCGCTGGAGCTGCTGGACTGCGCCGTGACCGCCATGGGCGGGCAGCTCCGCGAAGGCCAGCATGAGATGGTCCGCCGCGTGGTTGACTCCATCGAAACAGGCAACCACCTGCTGGTCCAGGCCGGCACGGGCACAGGAAAGTCACTGGCGTACCTCATTCCCTTGATCGTGCACGCCCTCGACAGCGGAAAGCCGTCCGTCGTGGCCACCGCCACCCTGGCGCTGCAGGCCCAGATTGTGGGACGGGACGTGCCCAGGCTGCTGGCCGCCCTCGAACCGCTGCTGCCCCGGCCCATCGACGTGGCGCTCGTGAAGGGCCGCAGCAACTATGTTTGCCGGCACAAACTCGGGGGAGGCTTCCCCTCAGAGGATTCCTCCGAGGGCGCTTTGTTCAGCCTGGGGGAGGACTCGAGCGTGGCGCACTTGCCCGGCGCCACCACGGGACCCACCTCGCCGCTGGGGCGTGAGGTGGTGCGCCTGCGCGAGTGGGCAGAGGAAACCGAAACAGGCGACCGCGACGAACTGCTCCCCGGTGTCACGGACAAGGCCTGGCGCCAGGTGTCAGTGACGTCCATGGAATGTCTGGGCGCCCAAAAGTGCCCGCTGGCCGAGACCTGCTTCTCCGAATTGGCCCGGGCCAAGGGTGCCGAGGCCGACATCGTGGTGACCAACCACGCCATGCTTGCCATCAGCGCCTTTGAAGGCATTGCTGTGCTGCCGGACTACGACGTGGTGGTGGTGGACGAGGCCCATGAGCTGCAGGACCGGGTCACCGGCGCCGTCACCGGCCAGCTCTCCGTGCAGATGGTCCAGGCGGCGGCGTCCAGCACTCGCAAGCACACCGGAATCTCGGTGGATGCCCTGCATGCCGCCGCCGCCGCACTGGACCTGGCGTTCGCGGGAACGCCGACAGGACTGCTGCCCAATGGACTCAGTGAGTCCCACACGTCCGCCGTCGAACAGTTGCGGGACGCAGCCCGGGCGGCACTGTCCGATTCGAAGCCGGAAGGCAGTGCCGCAGCTGATGGCGGCCGCTCCATTGCCCGGGCCCGGCTGAACCTCATCTTTGACCTGTGCGAAAGGCTGCTGGCCGCCGGCGATTCCCGGGAGGTGGTGTGGGCCTCGCGCCCAGGCACGTTCAAGCCGGGGCAGGGCTATCAAAAGGCCGACGACGGCGAACCGCCTGTCGTCAACATCGCGCCCCTCAGCGTGGCCGGCAAGCTGCGCGAGGGACTCTTCGCGGACCACACCGTCATCCTGACGTCCGCCACGCTGGCCATTGGCGAGTCCTTCCAGGCAACGGCCGGGGGACTGGGGCTGCTGGGCGCCGGTGCACCCGACTGGACCGGGGCGGACGTCGGGTCACCTTTCGACTATCCCAAGCAGGGGATGCTGTACGTGGCGGCGCACCTGGCCAAGCCAGGCTTTGGCAACTCGCCCGAGCAGCTCGCCGAACTGGAGGCACTCATCACGGCCGCGGGCGGCGGCACCCTTGCCTTGTTCTCCTCGCGGCGGGCCGCGGAAGACGCCGCGGAGAAGCTCCGGAAGAAGCTCAAGGTGAAAATCCTCTGCCAGGGGGACTCCTCCATGGCGGGGCTCATCAAGCAGTTTGCCGACGAACCGGACACATGCCTGTTTGGCACCATGTCCCTCTGGCAGGGTGTGGACGTCCAGGGCGCCTCCTGCCGGCTCGTGGTCATTGACAGGATTCCGTTCCCGCGCCCGGACGATCCCCTCGTCACGGCCAGGGCCCGCGCCGTGGCCCAAAGCGGCGGCGATGGGTTCATTGCCATCTCCGCGACCCATGCGGCCATCAGGCTCGCGCAAGGGGTGGGGCGGCTGATCCGCTCCAGCAGCGACCGCGGTGTTGTCGCAGTCCTTGACTCCCGCCTCGCAAATGCCAGCTACGGCGGGTTCCTGCGCGCCGCGCTCCCGCCGTTCTGGTCCACCAAGGACCGTACGGTGGCCCTCTCAGCACTCCAGAGACTGTCCGGCAAGTAGGGCCGGCCCGGTGGGCGGGCCGGCTGCCCAGCCGGCTGCATCGCCAGCTGGGCAGCCTGCCCGCAGACCCCTCCCCGTCCTGCTGCGGGCCTGCCTACAGGCTGCGCAGGACTGAAACCACTTTGCCCATGATCGTGGCAGTGTCGCCGAGGATTGGCTCGTAGCGGGTGTTCTGCGGCAGCAGCCACGTGTGGCCGTCGCGCTGGCGGAAAGTCTTGACTGTGGCCTCGTCCTCAAGGAGGGCGGCCACGATTTCTCCATTGTTGGCCGTGTTTTGGCGCCGCACAACAACCCAATCGCCGTCGCAGATGGCCGCGTCGACCATGGAGTCGCCGGCAACCTTGAGCATGAAGAGTTCCCCGCTGCCCACAATCTGGCGCGGCAGCGGCATGATGTCATCCACGACCTGGTCGGCGAGGATGGGCCCGCCGGCTGCAATGCGGCCGACAAGCGGCACAAATGCCGTGTCGGAGGAGCTGCTGAGCTCGGCGAAGTTCAGGCCGTTGGAGCTGCGGATGCGGTTGGGGGCCTCAACTCCCTCGATTTCCACCATGCCGTCGTCCAGGACCAGGGGGATCAGCACTTCCATGGCGCGAGGGCGCTTGGGGTCCCGGCGGAGGTAGCCGTGCCGTTCCAGCTGGGTCAACTGGTGCGTGACGCTGGACAGGCTGGCCAGGCCGACGTCGTCGCCAATCTCGCGCATGGACGGCGGGTAGCCCTTGTCGGCAATGGAGCGCTGGATGCATTCCAGGATCTTTTTCTGCCGCACGGTCAGGCCCTTCATGCCCGCCCTGCTGGGGGCCTGCGGGATGCGGTGCGGAGGTTCCGGTAGCGCCATGGTCCTTCGGTCCTTTCGTGGCCTGCAGCCATCTGCCTGCATCCACTCTGTCTGCCTGTAGGGGCCCGCCTGTGCGGGTGGCCCATAAATGTCAGTGCCTGCTGGTGGACTGCCATTAGCAGCTAGTCCTTGACTTCAAGATTAAGCCAGAATCGGGCGAATTTCAAACATTTGTTCTATCGAGTCTTGGCAACAGTCGTCAATAGATGCTAAAACTGTAGTACATCGGTTAGAACATACGTTCTAGCAATGAAAATGTGTATGGAAGTTGGCTCCTGCGGAACCGCTGCGGCACCTGCCCTGGGCAGGAAACGCACAGGATGAACCTCCATGGTGTGAAAGGAACTTCGATCATGAGTGCTTTGGTGTTTTCCCAGGCGGGACCCCATATTCCAGCCCGGCCACTGACGCTGACCCGGCGTGGGCGCGTGCTGTTGCTGGGCATCCCCTCCATCCTTGTCGCGTCGGCCCTGGTTTTCACCCTGTTGGCGGTGCTGCTCGGGGCCATTGCAAGCCCGGCAAATGCCGCCACCACCCACAGCTCGGTGGACATGGCTGACTACGCGGGCACCGTGACTGTCCTGCAGGGCCAGAGCCTCTGGTCGATAGCAGCCGCCAGCGACCCCACCCGCGACATCCGGGACGTTGTCTCCGATATCGTGGCGCTCAACGGCCTGACCACTGGCGTCCTGCAGGCCGGGCAGCAGCTTTACGTACCCCGCGCCAAGTGACCACATGGTGGGACGCCCGCCGTCACGAGTTCGTAAAGCTGCTCCGGTTCACCTTAAACTGGTCCCATGGACCAGTTTGAACGCCTCAGCCAGCTTCCGCTACGCGACGATCTGCGCGGGCGCCATCCCTATGGGGCACCGCAGCTGGACGTTCCCATCCTGCTCAACGTCAATGAAAACACCTTCGGGGTTCCGCTGGATGCCAAGGAAGCAATCCTGAAAGCTGTGGCGGACGAGCTCGACGGCCTCAACAGGTACCCTGACCGGGAATTTACCGAATTGCGCCGTGCGTTGGCCGCCTATTTGGGACACGGCCTGACCGAGGAAAACATCTGGGCCGCCAACGGATCCAACGAGGTGCTGCAGCAACTGCTCCAGGCCTTCGGGGGCCCGGGCCGCAGTGTCATGGGGTTTCCCCCCACATATTCGATGTACCCGCTGCTGGCCAGCGGCACCGGCACGGACTATGTGGCCGGGACCCGGGATGGCGACTTCGGCCTGTCCGCCGGGTCGGCCGCAGCCCAGGTGCGCCGGCAGGCCCCCAATGTTGTCCTCCTGTGCTCGCCAAACAATCCCACGGGCACCGCGCTGGGGCTGGATGTCGTGGAAGCGGTGTACGAAGCAGGCGAGGCGTCGAAGGCCATTGTCATAGTCGATGAGGCCTATGCGGAGTTCTCCCACACCGGCACCCCCAGTGCATTGACGCTGCTGGAGGGCCGGCCGCGGCTGGTGGTCTCGCGGACCATGAGCAAGGCGTTTGCCCTCGCCGGCGCCCGGGTCGGGTATCTGGCGTCTGCACCCGAAGTCGCCGACGCCATCCGCCTGGTCCGCCTGCCGTACCACCTGTCTGCCATCACCCAGGCCACGGCCGTGGCTGCCCTGCGCAATTCGGATTCCCTGTTGGCGAATGTCGAAGCCATCAAGGTCCAGCGGGACCGCATTGTCACTGAACTTGAAGCGCTTGGGCTGACCCCGGCGCCGTCTGACTCCAACTTCGTGTTCTTTGGCGGACTCCAAAGTCCACAGGCCGTGTGGGAGGGGCTGCTGGCCGCTGGCGTGCTCGTCCGGGACGTGGGAATCCCCGGGCACCTTCGGGTGACAGCAGGCACTGAAGCCGAAACCACCGCCTTCCTTGACGGGCTGCGCACCATCCTGGCCCGTTAGCCGCCCCACCCGAGAGCGGGGGCGGCCCCGTCGCCGCTCCCATGCCGCCCAACGGGGTCCCACGCCGCCAACAGGGGCCCGGCCCGGTTGGGCGGATGGGCATCCGCCCTCCTAAACTGTTAGTACACCAAGCGCGCGGCCGCCGCCCATTGTGCCCATCGGAAGGCGGGCGGCAGCCAACAATCCAAAGGACCTCCTGACAATGACTGAGAACAGCCCGCAGCCCGCCCAGGGACGAACGGCACGGCTGGAACGTGCCACGAGCGAATCCAGCGTGCTGGTCGAGATCAACTTGGACGGCACGGGCAAGTCGACCATTGACACGTCGGTGCCGTTTTACGACCACATGCTGACTGCGCTCTCCAAGCACTCACTCATTGACATGACCGTCAAAGCCACCGGCGACACCCACATCGATGTCCACCACACCGTGGAGGACGTGGCCATCTCCCTGGGTGAGGTGCTGCGGGTGGCCCTCGGCAACAAGGCGGGCATCCGGCGCTTTGGCGAGGCCACCGTCCCCCTCGACGAGGCCCTCGCCAACGCGGTGGTGGATGTCTCGGGCCGCCCCTACCTGGTGCACGGCGGAGAGCCTGCGGGCCAGGAGTACCATCTGATCGGCGGGCACTTCACCGGCTCCCTCACGCGCCACGTGTTCGAGGCCATTACCTTGCATGCGCAAATCTGCCTGCACATGACGGTCATTGCCGGCCGCGATCCCCACCACATCGTGGAGGCCCAATTCAAGGCGTTTGCCCGCGCACTGCGTGCCGCCGTCGAGCCGGACCCCCGGGTCACCGGCATTCCGTCCACGAAGGGACTGCTGTGAGTACCGACTCCGTCGAAACTGGCACTACGGCCAGGCCGACAGTCACCGTCCTCGACTACGGTTCGGGGAATGTCCGCTCAGCCGTCCGGGCCCTTGAACGCGCCGGCGCGATTGTCACGCTGAGCGCCAAGCCCGACGACGTCATGTCCGCGGACGGACTGGTGGTGCCCGGCGTGGGCGCCTTTGGCTCCGTCATGGCGGAGCTGAAGGCCGTGGACGGCTTGCGCATGATCGGGCGGCGGGTGGCCGGAGGCAGGCCGGTCCTGGGCATTTGCGTGGGCCTGCAGGTGCTTTTTGACGCCGGGGTGGAGCACGGTGAGCGCGTGGACGGCATGGGCGAATGGCCAGGCACCGTCGAATTGCTGCCCGCCGACGTGGTCCCGCACATGGGGTGGAACACGGTCAAGGTTGCCGAGGGCTCCCGCCTGTTTTCCGGTGTTGAGTCGGAACGCTTTTACTTTGTCCACTCCTACGGGGTCCAGACCTGGAACTTTGACGTGGTCCAGCCCAAGATGAAGGCGCCCATGGTCACGTGGTCCGAACACGGTGCTCCGTTTATTGCGGCCGTGGAGAACGGTCCCTTGTGCGCCACGCAATTCCACCCCGAAAAGTCCGGCGACGCCGGGGCCCGGCTGCTGAGGAACTGGGTGCAGTCCCTGCGAAAGGGCGCCGCCTAGTGTGGTCCCTGCTCTTGATGGCGCTTGCCGGGCTGCTTATTGGCGGCGCCTACACGTTTTACCAGCAAAAGACACCGCGCTGGATACCCATCTGTTTTGCCATTTTGGCCATGATGTCACTGCTGGCGGCCTACCTGTTTACCCTGGGCGGCTGAGTCCATGCCCGCCCCAACCCCGAAGAATGAAAACGCCGAGGACCCCATGACCACCAATGCCCCCATCCTGGAACTGCTGCCCGCCGTTGACGTTGCCGACGGCCAGGCCGTGCGCCTTGTCCAAGGCGAGGCCGGCTCGGAAACCAGCTACGGCTCCCCGCTGGAAGCTGCCCTGACATGGCAGAATGACGGCGCCGAATGGGTGCATCTGGTGGACCTGGACGCCGCCTTTGGGCGCGGCAGCAACCAGTCCCTGTTGCGCGAGGTGGTGGCAGCACTGGACGTCAAGGTTGAGCTGTCGGGCGGCATCCGAGACGATGCCTCCCTGGAGGGCGCCCTGGAGCTCGGTGCGGCCCGCGTCAACCTTGGCACCGCGGCGCTGGAAAATCCGGCGTGGACGGCGAAAGTCATTGAGCGATTTGGTGACCGGATCGCCGTCGGGCTTGATGTACGCGGCACCACATTGGCAGGCCGCGGCTGGACCCGGGAGGGTGGCGACCTCTGGGAGGTCCTGGCCCGCCTGGAGGACGCCGGCTGCGCCCGTTACGTGGTAACCGATGTCACCAAGGACGGCACCCTGCAGGGGCCGAACGTGGAATTGCTGCGCGAAATGTGTGCCCGCACCGCCAAGCCCGTGGTCGCCTCGGGCGGCATTTCCAGCCTGGAGGACCTGCGCGTGCTGCGCACCCTGGTGGGCGACGGCGTCGAGGGGGCCATCGTGGGCAAGGCGCTGTACGCCGGCCAGTTCACGCTCCCGCAGGCCCTGGACGTGGCCGGACGCCGATAGTCCCATGCCAGAGATGCCTCCCACGCACAAAAGACACTTGCCCGGCCATATCGCCGCTGCCCTGGCCGGCGCCGGCGGGGCCACTGACTCCGCCGGGCAGCCGTGGGCCGGGCGTGCCCTTCCGGAGGGGGAAAGCTACCACAACTTTGATGCGGACGACGGCGCTGCGGACGTGCGCTACGAGGCTGCGGTGGGTCAGTTGCTGGGGGGAACAGGCTCCGAGGCGGCGGTGGTGGCGTCCCTCGCGCAGGCGCGCGTGTTCATCCCCATAGTGGCCCAGCTGGCCGCGCAGGCTGTGGGGGAGCAGGGGCTGGCCGCGGACAAGGAATCGGACATGGCACTCGTGACGGTCCAGGCCCCCGACGGGCGGCGTGCGCTTCCAGCCTTTACCCACGCGGCGGCACTGTCCGCCTGGCATCCGGAGGCGCGGCCGGTGGCTGTCTACACCGCCCGGGCCGCACTGTCCGCCGTCGCCGAGGACGCGCAGCTGCTGGTGCTGGACCCTGGCTCGGACCGGCCCTTTGTGGTGCGCCGCCCGGCCATGTGGGCCCTTGCGCAGCAGCGGGAGTGGCTGCCGGCATACAGCGACCCGGCCGTGCTTGCGGTGCTTCGGGAGTCCGTTGACGCAGCCGCCAATCCGGCCGTGGTGGGCATTTCCGCCAGCCCCGGGAAGGGCATAGAATCCCTGTGGGACAAAAATACTGAACCGTCTGGACGGTTAGTCCCCGGCGGGGGCTCCGGACCGGAACTACTTGTCACCATCACCCTCCAGCCCGGGCTCGACCAGCCTGCGGTGGAGGCCCTGCTTCGTTCCTTGCAGGAATTCTGGGCCGGCAGCGATCATTTCGCCGAGTCCGTTGATTCTGTTCAAATACGATTGCGCCATTCCGGCACCACACCATAACCCCATTGCAATGAGCAACTGACGCTCTCTTGCGATGCATCGCGAGAGAGAAGACTTTACGTGAATTTTGCCGGCTACCGGGCCCTGCTTCGGATAGCGCCCGTGCGGCGGCTGCTGCTGATAGCCATGGTCGCGCGAATTCCGCATGCCGCAGCCGGGGTGCTCCTGACGCTGCATGTGGTGGAAACGCTGCACATGAGCTACGCGGCCGCCGGGGGAGTGGCAGCGGCCATCACGGTCGGCATGGCTGTCGGCGCCCCCTGGCGCGGCCGCCAGGTGGACATCCGCGGGCTGCGCCGGGCACTGGTGCCCTCTGTCATCGCCGAAGTGGCCGTCTGGTCCACGGCACCTTTCCTGAACTATGAACTACTGCTGGTGGCGGCCGTCGTCGGCGGATTGTTTGCCGTGCCCATCTTCTCGGTGGTGCGGCAGTCCTTGGGGGTCATGGTGCCGCAGCACCAACGGCGCACCGCCTACGCACTGGACTCGATGGGGGCCGAAATCACGTTCATGGTCGGCCCGGCTGCCGGCGTCATGCTGGCCACCACCACCCACACCGTGGTGGGACTTGTCATCATCGGGGTTTCCTCGGCCCTGGCTGGATTGTTGCTCATGCTGGCCAATCCGCCTACCCGCACAGGACAAAAGGGCGCCTGCCTGGAACCCGCCGCGACGGGTGTCGACATTGCAGTCGATGCCCCGACGGCGCTGATTGCCGGCGACGCCAGCCGACCGGTGACGGGGCAGCCGCGGACAAGGTTCCGCCGGTTCTGGGGTGCGGCCCGCGGCAACCTGTCCTGGGTCAATCTGGCCGTGCTCGCGGTCCTTGGAGCATCGCTCGGGGCCGGGCTGGTGCTGTCCGGCACCGACGTCGGCATGGTGGCGGTGCTGCGCCACAACGGTCAGGTGGGCGAGCTCGGCATCGTGTTCTTTTTCTGGTGCGGTGCGTCGCTGCTGGGCGGCCTGATCTACGGTTCGCTGCGGCGCTCCATCAACCCGCTCTGGCTGCTCGGGGCCATGGCCCTGCTGACGATTCCCATGGGCTTTGCCACCGACGCGTGGACGCTGGGGTTACTTTCCATCCTGCCGGGCCTGCTGTGCGCACCCGTGCTGACCTCAAGTGCCGAGCACATTGCCGACCTGGTGGAGGAGCGCCGGCGCGGCGAGGCCATGGGGTGGTATGGCTCGTCCATGACGATCGGCAGCGCCTTGGGTGCGCCTTTTGCGGGCGTCATGATCGACGCCGTCGGGCCGTGGTCCGGGTTTGTGGTCATCGGCGCGTTGGCAGGCATCCTCGCGGCAGCAGGCCTGATCGCACAAGGGGCCCGGCGCGGCCGCCGCGGTGTGAGCGCCGACGGCGGCAACGCCCGGCCGGGGGCACTTGACCGGGGCGAGCCGGCCAAGGCGCAAATTGACGAGCTGGTGGACGAGCCCGACGCCGTCTAGGACCCGGAGCTGACGCACCGGGGGCAGGTCAATTAATTGACGGCGCCGGTGAACTTCTCGCCCGGACCCTTGCCCGGGGCGTCCGGGAACGGCGACGCTTCGCGGAAGGCCAGCTGGAGGGAACGCAGCCCGTCGCGCAAGGGGCCGGCATGCTGGCTGCCAATCTCCGGGGCCGCGGCCGTGATGAATCCGGCCAGCGCGGTGATGAGCTTGCGGGCCTCGTCGAGGTCCTTCAGCGCCTCGGCGTCGGGGCCGGCGGCGAGCCCGCACTTGACGGCTGCCGCGCTCATGAGGTGAACGGCTGCGGTTGTGATGACCTCAACGGCGGGAACTTCGGCAATGTCACGCACTGCGCTGGCTGCGTCGACACTGCCGGCAGCCTCCTCGGAAGTGGAGTCAAAGCTGTGCCGGGTGTGTGAATTATTATCTGGGGTGTTCATACTGCTAAGCTTGTCACAGACCGGTTGGGTGTCATGACCGACGCGGGGATCAAACCCGTGATCTGGCACGCACTCAGCTTGCAAGTGGAGTCCTCTCCCACCTTTCGACCCAGCAATGGCGTTGTCTGGTTCAGGTTGGAGCCTTTCATGTGAAGGCAGTCCGCACCCCAGGAAACGACGGTGGCGTGCACCCATCCTTATCGAGGCCTCCGATTGCATCAGCAGCGGGGGCCTTCTTCGTTGCTGATGGCAAACACATTTCTTTATGTCATCAGGAGTTACACATTAGCGAGCCACGCATCAATGATCGTATCCGCGTCCCTGAGGTGCGGTTGGTTGGACCGGCAGGTGAACAAGTAGGGATCGTCCGCATTGAGGACGCCCTCCGTTTGGCTGCCGAGTCGGACTTGGATCTGGTTGAGGTAGCACCGACGGCCAAGCCGCCGGTTTGCAAACTGATGGACTTCGGTAAGTACAAGTACGAGGCCGCCGTCAAGGCGCGTGAAGCCCGGAAGAACCAGACGAACACTGTTCTGAAGGAAATCCGCTTCCGCCTCAAGATTGACAAGCACGACTACGAGACCAAGCGCGGCCATGCACTGCGCTTCCTCGGAGCCGGCGACAAGGTCAAGGCCATGATCCAGTTCCGCGGCCGCGAACAGCAGCGACCCGAGATGGGCATCCGCCTGCTCCAAAAGTTCGCCACCGACGTTGCGGAGGTGGGCGCCATCGAGTCCAGCCCCCGCATTGACGGGCGCAACATGGTCATGGTGATCGGCCCGCTGAAGAACAAGGCTGAAGCCAAGGCGGAAGCACGGCGCAACCAGCAGCGTGCCGATGCCAAGGCCCACAACGAGGCCGTGGCCAATGGCACGGCCCGCGTGGACGTGGACCGTGACAACAAGGCTCCCATGACCCAGTCCCTGGCAGACCTGCTGCCATCGGGCCTGCACCTGGGCGAGGACGCAGCACCCGCTGCGGCAACCCCGGTTGCTGAAGCACCGGCCGCTGCGGCAGCACCCTCTGCGGCAGCACCCTCTGTCAAGGAGGAATCGGCAAAGGTGGACGCATCCGCCGCGCCGGGTGCCGCCGCCGAGCCTGTCCCGGCAGCTGCGGCGCCCGCAGCTGCAAAGGCGCCTGCCAAGGCACCGGCTGCAAAGGTCGCTGCAGCACCGGCCGCGAAGGCCCCGGCCCCCGCGGCCAAGGCTGCAGTCAAGCCGGCGGCAGCACCGGTGGCAGCCAAGCCGGCCGCCATGCCCAGGCCCATCCCGATGCCCAAGCCCATGGCAAAGCCCGTAGCGGCAAAGCCCGCGGCCAAGGCGTCACCCAAGTCCGCAACAAAGCCCGCTGCCAAGGCCGCGCCTGCAAAGAGCCCGGCGGCAGCGGAATCCAAGAACTCAGCTGAGTAAGGCTTTCAGCCTTTCCAGCGGTGAATATACACCCCGACAGTGACCCAACCAGTCGCTGCAAGAGAACCACAGGCAGCGCCGGTGGAAACGTAAGGAGACAGGTCCTCATGCCTAAAATGAAGACACACAGTGGTGCAAAGAAGCGATTCAAGCTGACCGGTTCCGGCAAGCTTCGTCGCCAGCAGGCCAACCGCCGCCACTACCTGGAGCACAAGCCCTCCAGCCTGAAGCGCCGCCTCAAGGGCGACCTCACCGTCGCCAAGGCAGATGTCCGCAACATCAAGAAGATGCTCGGCATCTAGTTTCGCAAGTCAATCGGTGCTGGCCCCTCGAAGGGGACGCGCCATTTCATCAGAGCCTTCCCTGGCTTGATTGGCTTGGGATAACAAAAATTTGAAGGAGTACGCACGTGGCACGTGTGAAGCGGGCGGTAAACGCCCACAAAAAGCGTCGGGTTGTTCTTGAGCGGGCAAAGGGTTACCGCGGACAGCGTTCGCGCCTGTACCGCAAGGCCAAGGAGCAGCTGCTGCACTCGTTCGTGTACAGCTACGGCGACCGCCGCAAGCGCAAGGGCGACTTCCGCCGCCTGTGGATCCAGCGCATCAACGCTGCATCCCGCGCCAACGGCCTGACCTACAACCGCCTGATCCAGGGCCTGAAGGCTGCCGAGGTTGAAGTTGACCGGCGCATGCTTGCAGACCTGGCCGTGAACGACGCCGGTGCCTTCGCCGCACTGGTCAAGATCGCCAAGGCCGCATTGCCTGCAGACACCTCCGCACCGGCGGCAAAGTAGCGTAAAACGGACGGAACCCCCAGTTCCATTTTCATCGCGGCCGACTGCTAAAGTCCTAAGCATGAATGAACCCGGGCGCCCGCCAGCAGATGCAATGACCAATCCTCGAGCAGATCGAGTGAGGGACGTTGCAAAGCTGGCCGGGCGCTCGGGCCGTTTAAAGCGCCGCCAATTCTTCGTGGAGGGCCCCCAGGCAGTACGGGAGGCACTGCAGGCCCACCGGGACTGCTTGGACGCCGGCGGCACGGCCGTCGTCGAGGCCGTGTACGCCACCGTGGAGTGCCTCAAGCGCCATCCGGAGCTTTTCGAACTGGCCTCACCGAAGGGCTCGCAGCTGCAGGTCCGCATTGCCAGCGACTTGGTCCTGTCCGCGATGACGGACACCGTGACGCCCCAGGGCGTGGTTGCCGTCTGCAATTTTGTCGATGTGCCGCTGGAGGAGGTACTGGCCGCCAAGCCCAAGCTGATCGCCATGCTGTGCCGCGTTCAGGATCCCGGCAACGCAGGAACGGTGCTGCGGGCGGCGGATGCGGCCGGGGCGGACGCCGTCATCTTCTCCAACTCCAGCGTGGACATCTACAACCCGAAGGCCGTCCGTTCCACGGCCGGCTCCCTGTTCCACCTTCCCGTGGTCCGCGGAGTCGAGCTGGCCGAGGTGGTCAGTGCGGCCAAGGCGGCGGGCGTGGGCGTGCTGGCGGCAGACGGTTACGGCCAGCTGAACCTGGACCTGCTCCAGGATGAAAGTGCCGCCCGGGCTTTTGAACAGCAGATCCCTGATTCACAGTATGCCCTCGAGGAACCAACCCTGTGGCTCTTCGGCAACGAGGCCCAGGGCCTCGCAGGCGAGGAAAAGGCGCTGGCGGACCACCGCGTGGCCGTCCCCGTCTACGGCGAGGCGGAATCGCTGAACCTTGGCACGGCAGCCACCGTCTGCCTGTACGCCAGTGCCAGGGCACAGCGGCGCGCCGACTGAAAGCAATCCGCACCGCATGATGCGGGGCGCCACTCCTTGAAGGGGAACAATCATGGCCCATGGTGGCGGCAACAAAGCCATTGTCGCGGCACTGGCAGCAAATCTGGCCATTGCGGTGCTGAAATTTCTTGCCTACCTGCTCACGCTTTCCTCGTCCATGCTGGCCGAGTCCATCCACTCGCTGGCGGACTCCGGCAACCAGCTCTTGCTGCTGCTGGGCGGCAAGCGGGCCAAGCGGCAGGCCAGTGCGGAGCACCCCTTCGGGTATGGCCGCGAACGCTACGTGTACGCCTTTCTGGTGTCCATCATCTTGTTCAGCGTGGGCGGCGTCTTTGCCCTGTATGAGGCATATTCAAAGTGGCAGCATCCGCACGCCATGGATGCGCAGTGGGCGTGGGTCCCGCTGGCCGTGTTGGTGGGCTCGATCCTCCTGGAAGGCAACTCCTTCCGCACGGCCATCAAGGAATCCAACCACACCCGCGGTTCCAAGAGTTGGGCCCAGTTCATTAGGACGGCCAAGGCGCCCGAGCTTCCTGCCGTGCTGCTTGAGGACTCGGCCGCCCTGCTGGGCCTGATCTTTGCACTATTCGGCGTCAGCATGACCATTGCCACGGGCAACGGGCACTGGGACGCGGTCGGCACGGCGCTCATCGGCGTGCTGCTGGTGTGCGTGGCCGTCATCCTGGCCGTGGAGACCAAGTCCCTGCTGCTCGGTGAATCCGCCACGGAAGAGGACGTCCGCGCCATTGAACAAGCCCTGCTCGGGCCCGGCGTGAGCCGCATCATCCACCTGAAGACCCTGCACCTGGGACCCGAGGAACTGCTCGTGGCGGCGAAGATCGCCGTGGACAAGTCAGAGACCGGCGCCCAGATTGCTGCCGCCATTGACGACGCCGAGAAGCGCGTCCGCGCGGCCGT
The DNA here is from genome assembly GCF_011045165.1 of Arthrobacter silviterrae. Taxonomy (GTDB): domain Bacteria; phylum Actinomycetota; class Actinomycetes; order Actinomycetales; family Micrococcaceae; genus Specibacter; species Specibacter silviterrae. The sequence goes on along the minus strand of NZ_JAAKZI010000001.1, from coordinate 32,208 downwards.
CCCCATTGCCCGGGTCATCTACCTGGAACCGGACATCTACTCCGCCGCCGCGGACATCCAGCCGTAATTTTTGGCGGCGCCGGGCGTGCGGTAGCACCTCGGACGACGGCGGCGCCGGGCCTAAGCGGCGCCGGGCCTACGGCAACGTGGCCTAGAGCAACGTGGCCTAGAGCAACGTGGCCGCCGCAGCAGTCGCGCGGGTGCGGTTGGTGCGCTCCAACATTCCGCTGGCCCCGGCAATGGCCAGTCCCAACACCGCAAGCACCGCGCCGACCAGTGCCGGGGCGGTGAAGCCCCAGCCCCAGGTGATGACCAGCCCGCCAACAAAGGCGCCCAGGGCGTTGGCCATGTTCAGCGCCGAGTGGTTCAGGGACGATGCGAGGGTAGGTGCACCGGGGGAGACATCCAGCAGACGCGTCTGCAGTGATGGGATCAACATGGACCCCGACGCGCCAATGACGAAGGTCATGAGCAGCGCCGCCCACTGGATGTGGACTGTCAGGGCATAAACCACCAGCACCGCGGCGATGCAGGCCATCATGAGGTAGATGCTCCCCATGACTGACCAGTCAGCCAGCTTGCCACCCACAAAACTACCGGCCACCATGCCCAGCCCGTACAGGCCCACGATGACCGGCAGGAACCCTGCACTGAATCCGGCGACGTCGGTCATGGTGTTGGCTATATAGGTGTACACAGCGAAGAAGCCGCCAAAGCCCACCACGCCGATGAACAGGGTCAGCCAGACTTGGCTCCGCTTGAGGGCGCTGAGTTCACGGCGCAGGCTGGCATCCGGATGTGCCTTCCGGGCCGGGATGGCCTTCGCAATGGCTGCGAGCGTCACCAGCCCCACGAAGGCCACCAGCACAAACATCAGGCGCCAGCCGAACTGTTGGCCCACCAGCGTGGCCAGCGGCACACCGACCACATTGGCAACGGACAGGCCCATCATGACCATGGCAATGGCCCGCCCCCGCTTGGTGGGCGCCACCAGGGATGCGGCCAGGACCGCCGCCACGCCAAAATAGGCGCCGTGGGGCAGGCCCGCCACGAAGCGGGTCACCATCAAGGTGACGTAGTCCTGCGCAAAAACGGAGGACAGGTTGCCCAGCGTGAACAGGGCCATGAGCGCCAGCGCCAAGGTCTTGCGCGGCCACTTGGCACTCAAGGCCACCAAAAGTGGCGCGCCCACCACCACGCCGAGGGCATAGGCGGAGATGACATGGCCTGCTTCGGGCACCGTGACGTGGACGCCTTCCGCCACATTGGGCAGCAGTCCCATCATGGCAAATTCGGTGGTGCCAATGCCGAAACCGCCGATGGCGAGGGCAAAAATGGCCCAGGCGGCAGAGTTCGCCGAACCGCGCCGCGTGCCGGACAAGGTGGTCGAGGTGCTCATGAAGTGTGCTCTCACTGATGGAAGTTGTCGTCACCGCACTGTTGCAATGCGCGCGCCGGCTGCCGGAATGCTGGATCGATGCCGGGAATCAAGGCCCTGCCAAGATGAAGGTGCCCCGGTCCATTCTAGTTTCCCTTAGGCTGGGCCATGTGACCCTTTCCCATGACACCAAGCCCGCGCCGATCCCCCGGCAGATAGTGGGAGGTGCGCTGGTGGACTCCCTGCTCCGCCCGACACGCCTCTTGGCAGCACGGCGCACGGCGCCCCCCGAGTTTGCCGGCATGTGGGAGTTCCCCGGCGGCAAGGTTGAAGCCGGGGAGACTGCGCCGCAGGCCCTCCACCGGGAACTGGCCGAGGAATTGGGTGTGACGGTCCGGCTGGGCGCGGAACTGGCGGGCCCGACGCCGGACGGCTGGCCCCTCAGCATCAAGGCCTCCATGCGGGTGTGGCTGGCGGAGCTGACTGGGGGCTCGCCCGAACCGCTGGAGGACCATGACGTGTTGCGCTGGGTGGACCTGGCAGGAGACGAAGTGCTGGCGCTGCCATGGATACCGGCGGACATGCCCATCGTCCACGCCCTGCTCGCCCTGAACACGGCAAACTGAAGGTGTTGAATTCTGGCCGCCCTGTGCCAGACTGGGGGTTACCCAAGCGCAAGGAGGTTGTGCAGTGACATCGTCCGAGAACCACAACGACGCAGCGCCGGCCAGCGCCGGTGCCAGTGACGAAATGAAGGAAAAGTTCCGCCAGGCACTGGAAAACAAGAAGAACCAGCGCCATGGAAGTGTGGAAGCAGCCAACGGCGCCAAGATCAATTCACAGCACGGAGCTGCCTCGCACAAGCGTGAATTCCGGCGCAAGAGCGGATAGGGAGGCGCACATCCGCCGGCATGGTTGCTAAAACAGGGCCAGTTGCCCGTCGGATGCGCCGTCGTGGCCGGAAAGGCCAGGACCGGCAGGGACAAGGGCGGGGGCATGCACGGCAGCCCCCGCCTTTCTGTGTCCGTCACCCCTGTGTCCGTCACCCCTGTGTCCGTCACCCCTGTGTCCGTCACCCCTGTGCCCGCCACCGTGGCCCGGCAAGTCCATGGGCAGGCTGCCGCTCGGGTAGCTGGCCTCCTCCCGGCGTGGATCGTGGATAAAGCCGGCCTGCCCGGCAAAGCCGTGGCGGAGTTTGGCCTCGTTGACCCGTGCTGCCAGCCACTGGCGGTAGTCCTTGGGCGCGTAGGCCCCCTGACCGTAGAGTCGCTGGTAGCGCCCAACCAGGGCAGGGTGTTCGCGTGCCAGCCACTTCATGAACCATTCCCGGGTGCCGGGGCGCAAGTACAAGGCACCGGCGGTCACACCGGTGGCCCCCGCAGCAGACAACGCAGCGAACAAAGCATCCAGGGACTCCTCGGAATCCGTCAACCAGGGCAGGATCGGCATGGCCATGACCCCGCACGGCAGGCCGGCGTCCCGCAATTTTTCGATCAGCGCCAGCCTCGCCTTGGGCGAAGGGGTGCCAGGTTCGACGGCGGCGGCCAGCGTGGCATCCAGGAGGGCCAGTGAAATGCCCATGCCCACACTGACTTGTCGGCCTGCCGCCTGCAGAAGCGGAATGTCCCGGGCCAGCAGCGTCCCCTTCGTCAGGATGGAAAACGGCGTGCCGGAATCGGCCAGGGCGGAAATGATTCCGGGCATGAGCCGGTAGCGGCCCTCGGCCCGCTGGTAGGGATCCGTGTTGGTGCCCAGGGCCACGTGGGGATGCTGCCACGAGGGCTTGAAAAGCTCCTTCCGCAGCACCTGCGCCACGTTGACCTTCACCACCACTTGGGAGTCGAAATCGGCGCCCGAGTCAAAGTCGAGGTAAGTGTGGCTTTTGCGCGCGAAGCAGTAGACGCAGGCATGCGAGCAGCCGCGGTAGGGGTTCACTGTCCATTCAAAAGGCATGGTGGAGGTGGCCGGGACTTTGTTGAGGGCGCTTTTGGCAAGCACCTCATGGAAAGTCACCCCCGCGAACTCCGGAGTATGCACGGTTTTGACCAGTCCGGCCAGCGGGAGCAGCGGCGTGTCCCGCGGCTGTTTGAGTTCCTGTGCGTTCCACCTCATAAAACTAATTCGAACATATATTCTAAGATTAGTCAATGGACTTTTCCTGCATGCTTGTCCGGACTGGGCGGCGGGTGCAGTTACCGACTGGTACCAATATGGCCCAGATCACACCGGCGGGCGCTAGGCTGAAGGCATGGGGCCGGCGTTCATCCCCATTTCTTAGTAGATTCCGTCCGCAAAGAGGAGCTGTCATGACAAACCTGGCCACCATCGTGGGCACGTCCGCACACAACAATCCGGCGGGCGTGGCCATCAAGATGGACGACATTGAAATAACCTTCGGAGCACTGGAGGTGCTCAGTGCCAAGGTTGCCGCCCTGCTGGCTTCCCGAGGCATCAGGCCGGGGGACAGGGTGGCGCTGATCTCACCCAACCTGCCGCAAATGCCGCCCATCTACTACGGAATCCTGCGCTACGGGGCCATTGTGGTGCCCTTGAACCCGCTGCTGAAATCGCGGGAGGTGGCCTACCACCTGTTGGACTCCGGCGCCGTGCTTGCCTTTGCCTGGGAGGGCGTCATGGGGGAGGTGGCGGCGGGCGCCGCCGACACGGGTACGGCGATCATCCCCATCGACGCTGCGTTCATGGGCCTGCTGGCCCCATTGGAGCCCCTTTCCGAGGTGGCCGCAGCCGGAAAGGACGACACCGCCGTCATCCTTTACACCTCAGGCACTACGGGGAAGCCGAAGGGCGCCGAGCTCACCCACGAAAACCTGCGCAGCAATGCCGAGGTCTCGGTCAGCCTGTTCAGCAGCAGGAACGGGGACGTCATCTTCGGCGGCCTGCCGTTCTTCCACATCTTCGGGCAGACCTGCGCACTCAACTCTGCCGTCCTGGCCGGCGCCACCGTCACCATCCTGCCCAAATTCGACCCGGTCAAGGCGCTGGAAATCATCCAGCGGGACAAGGTCACCATTTTCGAGGGTGTGCCCACCATGTACATTGCGCTGCTGCGCACGCCCGGGCGGGAAAACTATGATCTCTCCAGCCTGCGCCTGGCCGCATCCGGTGGCTCCCCGCTGCCACTGGAAGTCCTGCATGAATTTGAAAACACCTTTGGCGCCACCATGCTCGAAGGCTACGGCCTGTCCGAAACCTCTCCTGTGGTCTCCTTCAACCAGATGGACGGCATCCGCAAGCCCGGCTCCGTGGGCACCGCGGTGGCCGGCGCGCAGCTGAGGGTGGTCGACGACGCCGGGAACGACGTCGAACCCGGTGCCGTGGGGGAAATTGCCGTGGCGGGGCCGTACGTCATGAAGGGGTACTGGAACAACCCGGAAGCCACGGCGGCTGCCATACCCGACGGGTGGTTCCGCACGGGGGACCTGGGCCGCAAAGACGCCGACGGGGTCTTCTTCATCGTGGACCGCAAAAAGGACATGATCCTGCGGGGCGGCTACAACGTCTACCCCCGCGAGGTTGAGGAAGTCCTCTATGAACACCCTGCGGTGGCCGAGGCTGCGGTGGTGGGCCGTCCCGATGACATCCACGGCGAGGAAGTTTATGCGGCCGTGGCGCTCAAGGCAGGCGCCGAGGGAGCCGACGATCCCGAGGCCCTCGCCGCCGACATCCGCGACTTCGTCAAGGAGAGGGTGGCCGCCTACAAGTTCCCCCGCCGGGTCATCATCATGGACACCCTACCCAAGGGGCCGACGGGCAAGATCCTGAAGCGGGAAATCACCATCTAGCCGACGTTATCGAAGGGCGCACGATGGCGGCCGGGCACCTGTGGTGTACGGCCGCCCGTGCAGCGCGGATTCCTAGATCAAATTCCAGGTCACCTCGACGGTGGCGGTGATGCTGCTTTGGCCTGGCTCCATCGGCAGCGCCATGATTCCTGCATCGGCGCCCGTTGACATTGCCCGGGCCATCGGAATCATTCCCTGGTCGACCATCTCGGTGATGGCCGTTGCGGTGCCCAAGGTCCGTCCGGCCAGGGCCGCGTACATGTCGGCGGCATGAACGGCGTCGGCCCAAGCCACGGCGCGGGCAGCGTCCTTCGCGGCAGAGAGATCGGACACAGCCGGGCGGAGTCCGTGGATCCGCACGGCGTCACCGCCGACGTCGACCACTGCGGCGATGACATCCGCCGCAGCCTCGTCATAGCTAAGTATGACGTTCAGGCTGGAGGTGACGATGTAGCCAACGATGGCACGGGTCTTCCCCTCCAGCCATTGCTCGTCAGCATGCACATTCAGCGCCTCAGTTCCCACCACATCGCGGGCGAGGGATAGCTCGAGCAGGCGTTGCTGGATGGCCGTTATGGCGTTGGCTGCCGCGGCGTAGGCTTCCTTGACGGTGTTTCGACGAGCCTCGATGCCAACGCTGATATGAAAGTAGTCGGGCTGGGCGCTGACAGAACCCTTCCCGGTGACCGTGATCGCATTGGCGGTGCAGGTGATTTCACTCATGGGTGGGACCTTTCCTTCGGGGAGTGGTGCCTGTTACCTGGGATAACGTGAAGCTTCGTAAAGAGTTGCGCAAGGCCGGCAGGCGGGTGAGGGTGGGCAGTTCCCGGTAGCCGCCCAGGGCAAGGCCGGCGCTGCGTTCAAAGAAATTCCTGCTGCCCGGGTCCCCTGTCCGCCACCACGAATAGGCGGCGCAGGCTGCGTAGAGGGGAAGGAATGGCAGGCCCAGACACCAGGCGTATTGGGTGGAATGGGCTGCCTCGTGTTTAAGCAGGTCTGGGCGGGAGTCGATGAAGGCGCGGTCTGCCCGGTAGAAGATCACGTTGCCAACCGTGAACGCGCCGGCCAAGGGCAGTTTGGGTCGGTATTCGGTGCCGAAAAGCAGACCGTCCGGGCCAGGTTCCACGGGAGTCCGGCTCAGGGCCGCAAGCAGCAGGCCGGCGGCCGTGGACAGGTTCAGCGCGTTCGCCAGCTGGCGGCACCGCAGGGCAGCCCTCACGGGGCGCTGACGGTGGGGGCCGGCGTGGCCGCCGGGGCTACCTTGGCCCCCGGAACCGGTTGCAGCACGGCCTTCAAGACCGTGGTTTCCACAACGTGCAGTTGCGCCAGCGCTTCCTTGATTCCGGGCTGGGACTTGTGGCAGGCGGTCAACGGCCACTTCACATGGATGGCCCGGCCCGTTGCGTCCAGCAGCCAGAGGTCCGGGGTGATTTCGAGGGAAGCCTCGCACACCAGCTTTCCCACCGCCTTGTCGCTGGGCGTGTGAAGGAACTTGACCAGGGGCACCAAGTCTCCCGAGAGCCGCTTCTGGGTGATGGTCCGCCAGGTGCCCCGAGCGTCGGTGACGTTGTCGCCGAAGGCGGTGCATTCCACCACCGAGACGGGCTGGAACCCTTCGGGAATGCCGCCCATGTCCTTTGCAGAGGGATCGGCCAGGCCGTTGTCCTCATACCAGTGGGCGGTGGTCAGGCAGTTGGCGCCGGCCAGGATCCGCGCCGGCGGCGGCGTGACGGGCACCACGGCGTCGGCCGGCCTGAAGTCGATGGACTTTGACGACGTAGGCTTCAGGGCCGCCAAGGCCTGCCGGACGCCCGGCTTGGTGAGGCCGCAGGAGTCACGCGGCCATTGGATGTGGACCGCCCTGCCAGCCACATCCACCAGCCAAAGGTCCGGGATTGTCTCTCCCACGGATAAACAACTTCCGCCGCCCTGCCGGTCGCTTTGTTGTGCCAGCGCCGCCAGCAGGGGCGAATAGTTCCCGGAGTAGTGCTGTTCCAGGATTGAGGCCCAGGCCGGCTCCGTGCTTACCTGCCGGAAGATGCGTGGCCCCGGGGAGCAGGTGACCACGTCCTCCGGCACAAAGTCCTGCGGCACGCTCCCCATCTTGTCCGCTACGGCAGCGGGAGCAGTCATGAGGGGTTCATTCCAATACGTGGTGGCAAGGCAGTCGGCCTTGGCCTGCAGGGCGGCGGGGGCCGGCGTGGAGTGTGTGATGCCAGGTGCAGAAGCGTTGCACCCGGACAGGCACAGGGCCAGGGCGGCCATCAGGGAAACGGTCCACGCAGCCAGGCGCCAGTGCGCCCGGCCGAAAGCAGGCTCTGGTCCGTTCATGGAGCCACCTGCACTTCAAGCGGTTTCGCGGACACAGTCTTCAGCCCCGCCAGCGCCTTTGCCGTGTCCGGTTTGCCGCGGGTCTTGCCGCACGCGTCCACCGGCCACGTCACGTGCACGGCCTTTCCCGCGGCGTTGACCAGCCACAGGGACGGAACTATTTCACCATCAGCCGTGCAGGCAATGCCGTCCTGCCTGTCGCTGGGCTGCGCCAGTGCCGCCAGCAGCGGAGCAAAGTCTCCGGACAGGTGGCGCTCCACCATCCTGGGCGGGCCCGGGGTGGCGGTACGGGCCGGCACGGAAAAGTCGAAGGTGCACTCCACTGCATCCACCGGAACGAAGCCTGGAGGAACGCTTCCCATCAGCTGCGCCGCGGAGGCCGTGGGGCCGTAGCCGGGCCGCCACTCGGACGGAACCGTGCAGTCGACCTTGTCCTGAAGTGCCGCCGGATCAGGCGTGTAGTGGGTTACCCGGCCCGGGAGCAGGACATTGCAACCCGCCAGTCCCCCTGCCAGCAGCCCCAGCGCAAGGCAGCCCGGCAGCGCGCGGCCGGCAGCCGCCGTCGTACGCCTCAAAGCCAGCGGTGCAAGGTAGCCCATGCCTTGAGCGTAGCAACGTCTGCACGGGAAGGGGATGGCAAAAGGGTAAAGACTGTGTACCGTTTGGCCGGCGGGAGGACCCGTGGCAATTCAAGAACCATGGGGCGGTCCCCTAGACTGGGTGAGGCGGCCCGAGCTACGCCGCCGCTTACTCGCACACGAGCTTAGGTAAAAACTGTAGATGTCTGACATTCCCCAGAAGACGGCCCCAGCGCCGCAATCTTCCACCGAACCCGCCGCAGCGCCGGACCCCCGGGATGAAGCCGCCATCGGCGCCGCCGTCGAGGCTGCGCTCGCAGCCATCGCCGCTGCGTCCACCCTGGACGAGCTCAAGACCGCCCGCTTGGCGCACACCGGCGAAAAGTCGCCCCTGAGCCTGGCCAACCGCGAGATTGGCGCCCTCTCCAAGGAATTCAAGGCTGCCGCCGGCAAGCTCATGGGTGCTTCGCGCGGCCGTGTCGCCAAGGCGCTCGCAGCCCGCACCGAGGTGCTCGAGGCCGAGGATGCCGCCCGCATCCTGGTGGAGGAAACCGTCGACGTCACGGCCGCCCCGCGCCGCCGCCGGGCAGGTGCCCGCCACCCGCTCTCGACGCTGCAGGACCGCGTCAGCGACATCTTTGTGGGCATGGGCTGGGAAATTGCCGAAGGCCCGGAGCTGGAGTCCGAGTGGTTCAACTTTGATGCCCTCAACTTCAAGCCGGACCACCCCGCCCGGGAAATGCAGGACACCTTCTTCGTGGAGCCGCCCGAGGCCCACCTGCTGCTGCGCACCCACACCTCGCCCGTGCAGGTCCGCTCCCTCCTGGAACGCGAACTGCCCGTGTACGTGCTGTGCCCCGGCAAGGTGTTCCGCACCGACGAACTCGACGCCACGCACACGCCCGTGTTCCACCAGTTTGAGGGCTTGGCCATTGACAAAGGCTTGTCCATGGCGGATTTGCGCGGCACGCTGGAGCACTTTGCCCGGCAAATGTTTGGCGGCGAAGCCAGCATCCGCCTGCGTCCCAATTACTTCCCGTTCACCGAGCCGTCCGCCGAGCTGGACATCTGGCACCCGGGCGCCAAGGGCGGCCCCCGCTGGATTGAGTGGGGCGGCTGCGGCATGGTGAATCCAAACGTGCTCCGCGCGGCCGGCATTGACCCGGACCAGTATTCAGGATTTGCCTTCGGCATGGGAATTGAGCGGACCTTGATGTTCCGCAACGAGGTGTCCGACATGCACGACATGATCGAGGGCGACGTACGATTCAGCGAACACTTTGGGATGGAGATCTAAGCGGTGCGTATTCCACTGACTTGGCTGCGCGAGTATGCGCAGGTGCCGGCAGGAGCAACTGCCGAAGACGTCATGACCGAGCTGGTCAAGGTTGGCTTTGAGGAAGAAGCCGTCCACCGCCCGCTGGATTCAATCAGCGGACCCATTGTGGTGGGCCAGGTGCTTTCCATGAGCCCCGAACCGCAGACCAACGGTAAGACCATCAACTGGTGCTCGGTCCGCGTGGTTCCCGAAGGTGCCGTGCAGCCCCATGTGGGGGAGGGCATTGAGCCTTCGGGCATCCAGGAGGTTGTCTGCGGGGCGCACAATTTCACCGTGGGCGACAAGGTGGTTGTCACCCTGCCCGGGGCAGTGCTGCCCGGGGACTTCCGCATTTCCCCGCGCAAGACCTATGGCCATGTCTCCGCCGGCATGATCGCCTCCGTCCGCGAGCTGGGGATAGGCGAGGACCACGACGGCATCCTGGTGCTCTCCACCCTGGGCCTGGACCCGGAACTGGGCAGCGATGCGCTGGACCTGTTGGGCCTGACTGACGAAGCCGCCGAGATCAACGTGACCCCGGACCGCGGCTACGTGTTCAGCATCCGCGGCGCCGCCCGCGAGTACGCCCACGCCACCGGCACCCCGTTTACCGACCCGGCGGCCCTGGTCTCCGTCACCGCTGCCACGGGGCCGGGCTACCCTGTCCGCCTCGAGGACCAGGCGCCCATCTATGGGCTCTCCGGCTGCGACCGCTTCGTGGCCCGCACCGTGCGTGGAATTAACCCGGCTGCGCCAACTCCCACCTGGATGTCCTCCCGCCTGCGCCTGGCCGGAATCCGCTCCATCTCGCTGCCTGTGGATATCTCCAACTATGTGATGCTGGAGCTGGGCCAGCCCCTGCACTTCTACGACGCCGACAAGCTCGACGGCGACATTGTGGTGCGCCGTGCCGCCGCGGGGGAGACCTTGCGGACCCTCGACGGCAAGGTCCGCAAGCTGGACGTGGAGGACCTGCTGATCACCGATTCATCCGGTCCCATCGGCGTGGCGGGTGTCATGGGCGGCGCGTCCACCGAGGTCACCTCCTCGACCACACGGGTGCTGGTTGAGGCGGCCCACTTTGAGGAAGTGTCCATTGCCCGTTCGCGGCGCCGCCACAAGCTGCCGTCCGAGGCATCCAAGCGCTTTGAGCGCGGCGTGGATTGGGAAGTTGCTGACGAGGCCGCCCAGCGTGCCGTGAACCTGCTGGTTGAGCTGGCCGGCGGCACCGAGGACACCACCGTCACCGACGTCGGCACCCCGCCGGCCGCCGTCACCGTTTTCCTGCCGGCAGGATTCGCCTCGGCCCGCATCGGCATCGACTTCACACCGGAGCAGATCCAGGGCACGCTGACAGACCTGGGTGCCCTGGTTGAGGCGGCCGACGGCGGCTGGTCCGTCACAGCCCCGAGCTGGCGCCATGACCTGGCCACCCCCGAGGACCTGACCGAGGAAGTGGCCAGGCTGGTGGGCTACGACCTGATACCCGCCACCCTGCCCACCGCCCCTCCCGGCCGCGGGTACTCGCGGACGCAGCAGCAGCGCCGCCGCGCAGTCCAGGCACTGGCCGATTCCGGCCTGACGGAGATCCTGGCGTATCCTTTTGTGTCCAAGGTGGCCAACGATTCCTTCGGCGTGGCCGAAGCCGGCGCCCCGCGGGAAGCCGTGAAGCTGGCCAACCCGCTCAGCGAGGAATTCGGGTACCTGCGCACCTCCGTGCTGCCGGGCCTGATCGAAACGGCGAAGCGGAACCACTCGCGAGGCTTCCACGACCTCGCCCTGTTCGAGTCCGGACTGGTGTTCCTGCCATCGGGCACCATGGGCACTGCCTCCATCCCGCCGCTGGGAGCCAAGCCGTCTGATGCCGTCCTGGACGCGCTTGACGACGGCATCCCCTACCAGCCGCTCACCATTGGCGCACTGTTCACAGGCAAGGACACCCCGGCCGCACCGGGCCACACGCCGCGTGCCTGGGACTGGGCCGACGCCGTCGACGCCGCGCGCCTCGTGGCTGACGTGACCGGCGTGGACCTCGTGGTGGAGCAGGGCTCGCACCAGGCGTTTCACCCCGGCCGGGCGGCAGTGTTGAAGCTGCGCTCCGGCGAGGTGGTGGGCTACGCCGGTGAACTGCACCCGAAGCTGCTGGCCGAGGAGCACCTGCCGGCGCGCACCGTGGCGATGGAACTCAACGCCAGCAAGGTCTTTGACGCCGCGGCCGACGTCATTGTTGCCAAGCCGATCTCCACCTTCCCGGTGGCCACACAGGACGTTGCCCTGGTGGTTCCGGCAGAGATTCCCGCGGCAGCAGTGCTGGAAACCTTGCGTGAAGGTGCCGGGGAGTTGCTGGAGGATGTTGCCTTGTTCGACGAGTATGAGGGAGCCGGAATTCCGGCCGGGAGCAAGTCGCTGGCATTCGGGCTGAGGTTCCGCGCGGCCGACCGCACACTCACTGCCGACGAAGCATCAGCGGCCCGTGCGGCCGCCGTCGAACTGGCCGCGGAACGGTATGGCGCCACCCAACGCTGACCACCTGCCGGGCCGCAGCCCTGACCATTTCCCCGCAAGCCGGGCACGGAATGGTTGGGGCTGTGGCCCGGTTAACTCGCGACTTCCGACAGATGCGCCATGAGCTGACGGAGACTGCTAAGGGACGCTGGCCGGCAGGCCGGGGCTTTTGAGCGGCACCGGGAACGCTGTCCAAGCTGCCTCGTACTGGCGCAAATACGTGGCAAATATCGTCTCGAGTTCAACGGCTGTACCGGGGCAGGGGAGCCCTGCGCCGTTCCTTAAATGAAAACCTGCCGTTGAGAAAACGGTCGTAATAGGCCTGTTCGATCTCGAACCGTTGCTGGGCGAGAATGGGATCCCCACCATCGTCCAATTGGTGGCGAGGAGGAGGCGAGCAGTCCATGACGAGCCCGGCACTGCAGGAATGGCCGCCAAGCCACAGCGGGTACCGCCGTTCCGAAGTGTCCGCCGTGGTGGGTTGGGGCGATGCGGCCTGGGAACGCGTAGCCAGGGACGTGCTGCGCTGGAAGGTGAAAACGGCCAGCGGGTTTACCGTGGACCAGCCCGGCAGGGTGTCACCGGGTGACCGTGTGGCTGTCACGGCGCACTTCCTCGGCATGCATGTTGTGGAACCAGTGGAGGTTGCGGAGGTCGTAGACGAACCGCACTGTGCCGGCTTCTCCTACGGGACCCTTCCGGGCCACCCCGTCAGCGGGGAGGAAGCCTTTATAGTGCACCGCCATGGCGGCGAGGTGCGCCTGACCATTCGATCCCTCACCAGGGCCGCGCCGCAACAACCCTGGCGGGCGCTGTTCCCGGTGCTGCTAATAGTGCAAAGGATAGTGCGAAGGCATTATGTGAGGGCCCTTTGCGACTGAGGGCTCTGCTCGACTGAGGGCTCAGCGCTGCACGGGCTTGCCGTGGCCGGGACAAAACCACGTGGCGTTCAGGTTTTGAAGGACCGCCGTCGAAGCCAGTGCTTGGGCCTTGTCCGTGATCAGCAGCCGGGGAAATTGCTTCAAGGTGCCGTCGGCGCGGACCATGGCGGCGTCGCCTGAGAACACCGTCTGGTTCCAGACCAGGGAAAAGTGCCCGGGTGTGTGCCCCGGGGTCGGCAATGCAGTGATTTCCGGTGGGAAATCCGCGGACTCGCCCAGAAAGTTCACCGTTTCCGGCAACTTCGGCCGCCCTACCGATGACATGACCCGGCGCGCGAGAGTTCCCGAGGACCGGGTCCCGGCCAGGATTTCCGAGTCCGCCTTTCCTATCCACACGCGCGCCCCGGCAGCTGCAGCGACTGCCCGGGCCGCGCCGGCATGGTCGACGTCGTAGTGCGTCAGCAGTATGTGCCTGACTGCGCCGGCAAAGCCGGCCTCCGCCAATTCTGAAATGACGGCCCGCGCGCCCGACTTCATGCCGGGATCGACCACGGCGAACCCGTCTCCCAGCGGGATCACATAGCCGTTGGCGCCGCGGGACCTGTTCAATTTGAATGCTCCGTTGGGAAGTTCGTGCATGGCCGGTGTCCTCAGTTCTCGGGTGGCAGGAAGCGGATCCGCCGGGTTGCAAGGTCCGCGCCCGTTCTAGGGAAAGGTTACCCGCCATGACAGGCGCAGGCTGGGCAGATGGGCGGCCGGACAGCTCAGGACCAGTGGCAGCGTCGAAGTGGTCGGCGTCGTCGGGCTGGCAGTCGCCGTGGGCTGGTTCCTTTTCCTCCGAGCCTGACGAAGCCCCCGGCCAATCCGTGGCCGGGGGCTTCGTGCTGCCGGGTTGGCTGCTGCGGAAGGAGCAACTACGGCACCAGGATGACCTTGCCGGTGGTCTTGCGTCCCTGCAGCGCGGAGTGCGCCGCGCCGGCTTCCGCCAGCGGGAACCGTGCGCCGATGCGGGCCGTGAGCCTGCCCTCGGCGACGGCGTTGAACACCTCCGTGGCCCGCCAGCGGCGCTCCTGGGGGTTGAGCAGGTAGCTGCCCAGCGTGGGCCGGGTGACAAACAGTGAGCCCCCCGTGTTGAGCCGCTGGAGGTCCAACGGGGGCACCTGGCCGGAGGCCCCGCCAAACAGCACCAGCATTCCCCTGGTGCGCAGCGACGCAAGGGAACCGTCGAACGTGTCTTTCCCAACGCCGTCGTACGCCACATCGACACCCACGCCATCGGTGAGCTCGCGCACCGCCGCGGCAAACCCTGAATACCGCAGCACCTCGTCGGCGCCGGCCACGCGCGAAAGCTCTTCCTTTTCATCCGTGGACACGGTGGTGATGACGCGGGCCCCGCGCTCCTTGAGCATCTGGGTCAGCAGCAGGCCCACACCGCCGGCGCCGGCATGCAGCAGCACGGTCTGGCCCGGCTCCACATGGTAGGTCGAGTTCATCAGGTAGTGCGCGGTCATCGCCTGCAGGGGCAGGGCGGCTGCAATGTCCAGCGGTACCGCGGAAGGCACGGGCAGCGCCTTGTCCTGGTCAACAATGGCGTACTCGGCGTAGCAGCCCCGGCCTTCTGCCGTGGCAATGTGGTCGCCCACGGCAAAATCCTCCACACCTTCACCGACGGCAACCACGGTCCCGGCCGCCTCGGAGCCAGGGGTAAAGGGGAACAGCACGGTGTAGGTGCCGTCGCGCTGATAGGTCTCAATGAAGTTCACCCCGACGGCGGCAACCTGGAACAGCAGCTGGCCCGGGCCGGGAGTGGGAACGGGAACCTCGCGCAGGCCCAGGACTTCGGGTCCGCCGGAGGCGTCTGCGACGATGGCACGGCACTGTTGGGTCATGGTGTTCTCCACTTCATCTTGGCTGCGTCTTGAGCTCTGCGAGCTGCGTACTTTCCCCGGGAGGCCAGGCACGCGCCCGCCGGTGACTCCATCATAGGTCCGCGCCGGAGACCGCTGGAGACAAAACATGGATAAATATCGACATGAATGCATAACTCTGCTGTATAGTCGACGTATGACGATTTCAGTTGCCGTTTCCGGCGCCAGCGGATATGCCGGGGGAGAAGTGCTCCGCCTGCTGGCCAGCCACCCGGATGTAACCATCGGGGCCATCACGGCCCACAGCAATGCCGGGACGCGCCTGGGCGAGCTCCAGCCGCACCTGCACTCACTGGCGGACCGCATCCTGGTGGACACCACCGTGGAGAACCTGGCCGGCCATGACGTGGTGTTCCTGGCGCTTCCGCACGGCAAGTCCGCCGCAGTGGCTGCACAGCTGCCCGCCGACACGCTGGTGATCGACGCCGGTGCGGACCACCGCCTGCAGGATGCTGCCGCCTGGGAGAAGTTTTACGGTTCCCCCCACGCCGGCACCTGGCCCTACGGTCTGCCCGAACTGCCCGGCACACGGGAAAAGCTGCGGGGTGCCAGGCGCATCGCCGTCCCCGGCTGCTACCCCACCAGCTCCCTGTTGGCCCTCCTGCCGGGATTCAGTTCCGGGGCGCTGCTGCCGGACGACGTGGTCATCGTTGCCGCCTCCGGCACATCCGGGGCGGGGAAGGCAGCCAAGATCAACCTGATCGGCGCCGAGGTCATGGGTTCCATGAACCCCTACGGCGTGGGCGGCGGACACCGCCACACGCCCGAAATCCAGCAGGGCCTCTCGAATGCCTCCGGCCTGGACGTCAAGGTGTCCTTCACACCCACGCTGGCGCCAATGAGCCGCGGAATCCTCACCACCGCCACCGCCAAGGTGGCCCCGGAATTTGCCGCGAGGCACGGCAGCGGCGCGGAGCTGGCATCGGCACTGCGCCAAGTCTGGGTTGACGCGTACGCGGACGAACACTTTGTCAATGTCCTCCCCGAGGGCCAGTGGCCGACCACCAAGTCAGTCCAGGGATCCAACTACGCTTCCCTGCAAGTCACCTACGATCCCAACGTCAACCGAGTGATTGCCTGCGCTGCCATCGACAACCTCACCAAGGGCACGGCAGGCGGCGCGGTACAGTCAATGAACATTGCCCTCGGCCTGGCGGAATCCACCGGCCTGTCCTTCCAAGGAGTAGCACCATGAGCGTGACATCTGCACAGGGATTCCGGGCCGCCGGCGTGACGGCCGGCCTGAAAAAGTCCGGCAACCCAGACCTGGCACTGGTGGTCAACGACGGCCCGCAGCGCAGCGCGGCCGCCGTCTTCACCACCAACCGGGTCGCTGCGGCGCCGGTCCACTGGTCGCGGCAAGTGGTGGGCGACGGCCGGGTTGACGCCGTGGTGCTCAACTCCGGCGGCGCCAACGCCTGCACCGGCCCCGAGGGCTTCCAAAACACCCACACCACCGCCGAAAAGGTGGCCGACGTGCTGGGCATTTCCGCCAGCGACGTGGCCGTCTGTTCCACCGGCCTCATCGGCGAGCAGCTCCCCATGGAGAAGATCCTGCCGGGCATTGAGGCTGTGGCTGCGGCCCTGGCGGCCGACGGCGGGGCTGCCGCCGCCTCAGCGATCATGACCACCGACACTGTCCCCAAGCAGGCGGCCTGGACATCCGCCCCCAATGCCGACGGGGCCACGTACACCATTGGCGGCATGGCCAAAGGGGCCGGCATGCTGGCCCCGGGCCTGGCAACCATGCTGGTGGTCATCACCACAGACGCCGAGGTGGAAGCCGAAGGGCTCGACGCCGCGCTCCGCGACGCCGTCCGCGTCACCTTTAACCGTGCCGACTCCGACGGTTGCATGTCCACCAACGACACAGTGATCCTCATGGGGTCCGGCGCGTCCACGGTGTTCCCCGACATGGACCAGTTCACAACCGGCCTGACCGAGGTGTGCGCCACCCTTGCGCGGGCACTGATTGCCGACGCCGAAGGCGCCAACCACGACATCGCCATCACCACCGTCAACGCGGACAGCGAACGCGACGCCGAGATTGTCTCCCGCGCCGTGGCCCGCTCCAACCTGTTCAAGTGCGCCATCTTCGGCAACGACCCCAACTGGGGCCGTGTGCTCTCCTCCGTGGGCACCACCGACGCCGTCTTTGACCCCAACGAGATCAACGTCAGCATCAACGGCGTCCAGATCTGCCGCAAGGGCGGGATCGGCGACTCCCGCGACCTCGTGGACCTGACAGCCCGCGAAGTCACCGTCGAGATCGACCTCCGGGCCGGTGACGCCTCCGCCACCATCTGGACCAACGACCTCACGCATGCGTATGTCGAAGAAAACAGCGCCTACTCCTCGTAGCACCACCCCGCTGTGGTTGGCTCCGGCGGCTGTCCGACATTTTCCGCCCGGCTATCCGACCGACGGCCGCGGGCGGCCTTACGGTCTCCTTTACGCCGGGCTACAAAAATGCCGGCCCAGCCGCCTGGCATTCACGGTCACCTTGGTTGCCGCAGGAGCCGGATGCGCTTCGACCATGGGGGCTCGGCCGCCAGTGAGCCTCCCGGCGGAGGAGCCGGGGTTTCCGTAGGCCGCGTAAAGGAGACCCCGCAGGCCGCCCGCGGCCGAGGAGTCGGATAGCGGCCGAGGGAATCCCGGTCCGCAGCCGGGAGGCGACCCCACGAACGCATTTGCACAAGTTAGGAACAGAAGATGAATTCGGTGGAAACCGCGCAGGTCAAGGCAGCGTCGCTGATTGAGGCGCTGCCGTGGATCCAGCAATTTGCCAACACCGTGGTGGTGGTGAAGTACGGCGGCAACGCCATGATCAATGACGAGCTGCGGCGGGCCTTTGCCGAAGACATCGTGTTCATGCACCATGTCGGCATCAAGCCGGTGGTGGTGCACGGCGGCGGGCCGCAGATCAACGCCATGCTCCAGCGCCTGGACATCAAGAGTGAATTCAAGGGCGGGCTGCGGGTGACCACCCCGGAAGCCATGGATGTGGTCCGCATGGTGCTTACAGGCCAGGTGGGCCGTGAGCTGGTGGGCCTGATCAACTCCCACGGAGCATACGCCGTTGGCCTGTCGGGCGAGGACGGGGCACTCCTGCAGGCGGAGCGAACGGGAACCGTGGTGGACGGGCTGCCCGTGGACCTGGGCCTGGTCGGCGAGGTGGTCGGCGTGAATCCAGGGGCCATCCTGGACCTGCTCGAAGCCGGCCGGATCCCCGTCATCTCCACGGTGGCACCCGAGGTGGGGGACGCATCCACCGTTCTGAACGTCAACGCGGACACGGCCGCCGCAGCCCTGGCCGTGGCACTGGAGGCGTCGCGCCTGGTCATCCTGACCGACGTCGAGGGCCTCTACGCGAACTGGCCGGACAAGTCATCCCTGCTTTCTTCCCTGAGCGCCAACGAACTGCGCGAGATGCTGCCGCAGCTTGAGTCCGGCATGATCCCCAAGATGGGTGCGTGCCTGGCCGCGGTCGACGGCGGCGTCTCGCGTGCCGCCGTCGTGGACGGGCGAAGTGCACACTCCATGCTCCTGGAGCTGATGACCGTGGACGGCAACGGCACCCAAATTTATCCTGACGAAGAGGACCACTCATGAACACCACATCCCCGGAAGCCATGCCTGCCAAGGCGGGCTCCGCCGAGCTGAGCGGGGCGAACGCCGCCGCGGTCACGGGAACAGGCACCAGCGCCCAGTGGCTGGCCCGCTACAGCGAATCACTCATGGGCGTGTTCGGCAGCCCGCAACGGGTGTTGGTGCGCGGCGCGGGATCCCTGGTGTGGGACGCCGACGGCAAGGAGTACCTTGACCTCCTCGGCGGGATCGCCGTCAACGCGCTGGGGCATGCGCACCCCTTCGTCACCTCCGTCATTTCCAGCCAGCTCGCCACTTTGGGCCACGTTTCCAATTTCTTCACCAGCCCCACCCAGATCGCGCTGGCGGAAAAGCTGCTGGAACTAAGCCATGCACCCTTGGGCTCCCGGGTGTTCTTTGCCAATTCCGGCACCGAGGCAAACGAGGCAGCCTTCAAGTTGGCCCGGCGCCACGGCAAGGCCAACAGCCCCGCGGGAGGGCCGGTCCGCGGCACCATCCTGGCCCTTGAAGGCGCCTTCCACGGTCGCAGCATGGGGGCCCTGGCGCTCACTGCCAAGCAGGCCTACCGTGAACCCTTTGAACCGATGCCCGCCGGAGTGCGCCACATCGCGTTCAATGACATCGATGCGCTGCGGGACGCCATGGATGAGACAGTTGCGGCACTGGTCCTTGAGCCCATTCAAGGCGAGGCCGGTGTACGTCCGCTGTCTGCCGAGTACCTCCAGGCTGCCCGCGAGCTCACCACCCGAGCTGGTGCCCTGCTGATCGTCGACGAGGTCCAGACGGGCATTGGCCGCACCGGCGCCTGGTTTGCGGGCATTGCCGCCGGCATCACCCCTGACGCGATGACCCTGGCGAAGGGCCTTGGCGGCGGCTTCCCCATCGGGGCCATGGTCACCTTCGGCGAGGCGCCGTCCCAACTGCTCCACGCCGGCCAGCACGGCACCACCTTTGGCGGGAACCCCGTGGCCACTGCCGCGGCCCTCGCCACCTTGCACGTGCTGGAGTCCCAGGGCGTGCTGGCCAACGTCCGCGCCATCAGCCAGCTGCTGGCCGAAGGCCTTGCCAAGACCGGCGGCGTCACGGAGGTCCGCGCCCACGGCCTGCTGGTGGGCTTCGACCTGGCCGAGCCGGTGGCCCACGGCGTGGTGGCTGCAGGACTGGAGGCGGGGTTCATTGTCAACGCCCCCGGCCCCAGCACCATCCGCCTCGCACCACCGCTGAACCTGAGTGCCGACCACGCCAACTCATTTCTGGCGGCACTGCCGGCCCTGATCACAACCGCCATCGCGGCCCACGTTGCTGAAGGAGCATCCTGATGACCCGCCACTTCCTCGTTGACACGGACCTGAGCCCCGCCGAACAAGCCGAAGTCCTGGCCCTGGCGGCGGAGCTGAAGAAGTCCCCCTACTCGAAAAGCACCTTTGCAGGCGAGGGGGCCGGGCGGAAAACCGTGGCCGTCATTTTTGACAAGACCTCCACCCGCACGCGCGTATCGTTTGCCACCGGCATCGCGGACCTGGGCGGAAACGCACTGGTCATCAATCCGGGCGAGGCACAGATCGGCCACAAGGAATCAGTCTCAGACACCGCCAAGGTGCTCGAGCGCATGGTTTCCACCATCGTGTGGCGCACCTACGGGCAGGCAGGGCTCGAGGAGATGGCCGCCAACTCCAGCGTGCCCGTCATCAACGCGCTTTCCGACGACTACCACCCCTGCCAGCTGCTGGCCGACCTGCTGACCATTCAGGAGCACAAGGGGGAACTGGCCGGGCTGACCATGACCTACATGGGGGACAGCGCCAACAACATGGCCAACTCCTACCTGCTGGCCGGCGTCACCGCGGGAATGCATGTTCGCATCACCGGTCCGGACGGCTATCTGCCCGCAGCCGCCGTGGTCGCCGCAGCCGAGGACCGGGCCGCCCTCACAGGGGGTTCCGTGCTCGTCACCACCGACGCCGACGCCGCCGTGCTGGGGGCCGACGTCCTGGTCACCGACACTTGGGTTTCCATGGGCCAGGAGGAGGAAAAGGAGCAGCGCCTGGAGCTTTTCAGGAATTACGCGCTCGACGACGAGGCCCTCGCCAAGGCGGACAAGGACGCCGTGGTGCTCCACTGCCTGCCTGCCTACCGGGGCTACGAAATTTCCGCCTCCGTCATCGACGGGCCGCAGTCCGTGGTCTGGGATGAAGCCGAGAACCGGCTGCACGCCCAAAAGGCGCTGATGGTGTGGCTCGTGGAAAAGTCTGCTGCCGGGAATGCCGGGAATGCCGGGAATTCGGCGACGGCGGCCGGCGCCTGACCATGTCCAAGAATCCAGGGGCATCAATCCCCACCACCAAGACGGCACGGCAGGCACGCGTGACGGCACTGTTGACCAGCCGTGCCGTGCGCTCCCAGGCGGAGCTGGCCACGCTGCTGGCCGACGACGGCCTGGTGGTGGGGCAGGCCACACTGTCCCGGGACCTGGTGGAATTGCGGGCCGTGCGCGTCCGCGGTGAAGACGGCGGGCTCATCTACGCCGTGCCCCGGGAAGGCGGGGATCGCAGCGTGCACTCCGTGTCGTCCCAGGAACTGCTGGATACCCGCCTGGTGCGCCTGTGCGGGGAACTGCTGGTCACCGCGGAGGCGTCCGGAAACATCGTGGTGTTGCGCACCCCGCCCGGCGCTGCGAACTTCCTGGCCTTGGCCATCGACCATTCGGTCATGCCCAGCATCCTGGGCACCTTAGCCGGCGACGACACGGTCATGATCATTACCCGTGATTCCCTGGGCGGGGCGGCGGTGGCCGAGCGTTTCCTGCAGTTTGCCGCCGAATCCGGCGCCGGCGGATAATCACCTTTCAAACCACATAACCTAGAGCTAACAAACCCCTTTCCACCCGTGCTGCATTGGCCGGGGGAAACAGCACATGAGGAGAAAAGAACGTGACTGACCGCATTGTATTGGCCTACTCCGGTGGCCTTGACACTTCCGTAGCCATCGGCTGGATCGGTGAAGCTACCGGCGCCGAGGTCATTGCCGTGGCGGTTGACGTTGGACAAGGCGGGGAATCGCTGGAGGATGTCCGCCAGCGCGCGCTGGCCTGCGGCGCCGTCGAAGCCTACGTGGCCGATGCCCGGGACGAGTTTGCCAACGACTACGCCATGCCAACCTTGAAGGCGAACGCCCTCTACCAGGGCCATTACCCGCTGGTTTCGGCCATCTCCCGCCCCGTGATCGTCAAGCACCTGGTGAAGGCCGCCCGCGAATTTGGCGCCACCACCGTGGCCCACGGCTGCACGGGCAAGGGCAACGACCAGGTCCGCTTTGAGGTCGGCATCCAGACCCTCGGCCCGGACCTGAAGTGCATCGCCCCCGTTCGCGACCTGGCCCTGACCCGGGACAAGGCCATCGCCTTCGCCGAGGACAAGGGCCTGCCGATCGAGACCACCAAAAAGAACCCGTACTCCATTGACCAGAACGTCTGGGGCCGTGCCGTCGAAACCGGCTACCTTGAAGACATCTGGAACGCCCCCACCAAGGACATCTACGACTACACGGCCACCCCGGAGTTCCCGCCGGCTCCGGACGAGGTCATCATCTCCTTCAAGCAGGGGGTCCCCGTCGCCATCGACGGCCACGCCGTGACCCCCCTGCAGGCCATCCAGGAGCTGAACCGCCGCGCGGGCGCCCAGGGTGTCGGCCGCATCGACGTCGTCGAGGACCGCCTGGTTGGCATCAAGAGCCGCGAGATCTACGAGGCCCCCGGGGCCATGGCGCTGATTACCGCCCACAAGCACCTCGAGGACATCACCATCGAGCGCGAGCAGGCCCGCTTCAAGGCAACCGTGGGACAGCGCTGGTCTGAACTGGTCTATGACGGCCAGTGGTTCTCCCCGCTCAAGCGCTCCCTGGACGCCTTCATCGAAGACACCCAGAAGTACGTTTCCGGCGACATCCGGATGACTCTCCACGGCGGTGCGGCCATCGTGAACGGCCGCCGCTCCGAGACCTCGCTGTACGACTTTGACCTGGCCACCTATGACACCGGCGACACGTTCGACCAGTCCCAGGCCAAGGGCTTCATTGAGCTGTGGGGCATGTCCTCCAAGGTGGCCTCCACCCGCGACCAGCGCCTCGCAGGCAGCTAACCATGACCCACGGTACCAACGAGGGCGCGCTCTGGGGCGGGCGCTTCCAGGGCGCGCCTGCAGACGCCCTCGCCGCGCTGAGCAAGTCCACTCACTTTGACTGGCGCCTGGCGCTGTACGACATTGCCGGGTCAAAGGCGCACGCCCGCGTGCTCCACTCGGCCGGACTGCTCGACGACGGCGAACTGAAGGGCATGCTGGCCGCGCTGACGACACTGGAAGCGGACGTCAAGTCGGGTGCTTATGGCCCGGCCGAGACCGACGAGGATGTGCACGGCTCACTGGAACGCGGCCTGATTGAGCGCGCCGGCACGGCCTTGGGCGGCAAGCTGCGCGCAGGCCGCTCGCGCAACGACCAGATCGCCACACTGGGACGCATGTACCTCCGTGACCATGCCCGAATCGTTGCCCGCGGGGTGCTCTCCGTGGTTGACGCGCTGGTGGAGCAGGCCAAGGCGAACCATGGCGTGGCCATGCCGGGACGGACGCACCTGCAACATGCCCAGCCGGTCCTGCTCAGCCACCACCTGCTGGCCCACGCGTGGGCACTGCTGCGCGATGTGCAGCGCCTGGTGGACTGGGACAAGCGCGCAGCGGTTTCGCCCTACGGCTCCGGGGCCCTGGCAGGCTCCTCGCTGGGGCTGGACCCCAACGCCGTGGCCGCAGACCTGGGCTTTGACTCGGCCGTGTGGAACTCGATTGACGGCACGGCCTCCCGTGACGTCTTCGCTGAGTTCGCCTGGGTGTCCGCCATGATCGGAGTGGACTTGTCCCGCGTGTCCGAAGAAGTCATCCTGTGGGCCACGAAGGAGTTTTCCTTCGTCAAGCTCCATGATTCCTACTCCACAGGCTCATCGATCATGCCGCAGAAGAAGAACCCCGACGTGGCTGAACTGGCCCGTGGCAAGGCCGGGCGCCTCATTGGCGACCTGACTGGGTTGCTGGCTACGCTGAAGGGCCTGCCGCTGGCGTACAACAGGGATCTCCAGGAGGACAAGGAGCCCGTCTTTGACGCCGCCGACACCCTGGAACTGCTTCTCCCTGCTGTTTCCGGCATGATCGCGACGCTGGTGTTCAACACTGACCGCATGGAGTCACTGGCACCTCAGGGCTTTGCCCTGGCCACGGACATTGCCGAATGGCTGGTCCGCCAGGGCGTGCCGTTCCGCGACGCCCACGAGCTCTCCGGCGCGGCCGTCAAGGTTGCCGAGGGCCGCGGCGTGGAGCTGTGGGACCTCAGCGATGAGGAATATGCAGGCATATCAGAGCACCTGACGCCGGAGGTGCGCAGCGTCCTGACCACCAACGGATCGTTGAACAGCCGCAACGCCCAAGGCGGTACGGCTCCCTCTGCCGTGCTGGAGCAACTTGCCGCCCTTGAGGGGCAGCTGGGCGAGGTGCGAGCCTTCGCCGGCTGACCGGCGTCGTGCCTGAATGGTGAAAATGCCCCCGCCCGCCCAGGGTGGGGGCATTTTTGTCCCCTCGGCCGCTATCGCACAGCGCCCTCCCGCCGCTCGCACGTCCCCAGCCGCTCCCACGCCTCGCAAGCTCGGCGCGGGTCCCTCGCGGCTGTGGGCCCCCGCAGCGGGCCCCTCGGCCGCTATGCTTGGGCCATGACTGAGATTTCAACTGAACAGCTGATGGACCGCCTCGGTGCTGCGGCGGACGCGCTGAGCCGGAAAGTGGCCACCATGGGCGACGACGACATCCGCACCGCCACCGAACTGCCCGGCTGGACCCGCGGGCACGTCCTGGCACATGTGAGCAATGTGGCCGGTGCCGTGGGCCGCCAAGCCGAATACGCCCTGCGCGGGGAAACCATTGAGTTTTACGACGGCGGCCAGGGCGGGCGGACGCAGGCCATTGAAATGGCGGCCGGCCACTCTGCGGCCGAACACAAGGCCAACCTCGAAGCCGGGCTGCAGCGTGTGCTTCCCGTGCTGGCCGGGCTGTCCGACGAGCAGTGGAAGCTGCCGATCAGCTACCGTGACGGTGACATTTATGGTGGCGGCCTGGCGCTGTGGCGCGAACTCGTGATCCACCTGGCCGACCTCAACGTGGGCCGCGGCCCGGAAACCTGGTCCAAGGAATTTTGCCTGTACCTGATCAGCTTTCTCGCGGACCGGGTACCCGCTGACACCCGCCTGAAGCTGCTGCCGCTGGGACTTGAGCCCATGACGCTGGGCGTCGGCGAAAACACCGTTTCCGTCCAGGGCATGTTGACCGACATGGCCGCCTGGCTTGCGGGGCGCACACCCACCATGGGCAGCCTGCGCGCTGAGGCGGCGGCGGACTCCGTGGAACTGCCCACACTGCTGCCCTGGCCGTCGGCGCTACCAAAGTAGCCGCCCTTGGGGGCCTGTGACTGTTATTGCCCGTGCCCCTATTTCTCCCCGGAAACCCGCCAGAAATGCAAGGTGGCGTAGGAGCGCCAAGGCCGCAGTGGTTCTGCCATCCTGGCCAACACAGGTGACTTGATGGTGCGGGCCTGGGCCAAGGTGTCTCCCCGAAGAACCCCATAGCCATTGCGCACGGCGGCATCCGTGGGCAGGAACACATCACTGTTGGCCAGCACCCGCATGCTGACGTAGCCCACCGTCCACGGGCCAATCCCCGGAAGCGGCAACAGTTTTTCGGCCAGCGTTTCTGGTGTGTCAGAGGCATCGATGCGCAAGCCGCCGCCGGCCAGCATGCCTGCAACGGCAAGGATGCTGTCGATCCGCCGCTGGGGCCCCCGCAGTATGAGGCGCCCGCCCATGGCGAGCTGTGCCGGCGTCGGAAAGAAACGGGTCAGGGTCCCCTGGGGGAGCCGGCTGGATGTGCCGAGAACTGCCAGCTGCCGCAGTGCCGTGGTCGCAGCAGCCACTGTGATTTGCTGGCCCACCATGGCCCGGAGCAGGATTTCCGCGGGGTCAACACAACCGGGCAGCCGGATGCCCGGCAGCTTGGCAATCCGCTCCGCAAGCAGGGGATCTTTCGCCAGGGCAGCGTCAGCGGCGGCCGGATCATGGTCCAGGTTGAACAAATGGCGCACGCGCGACACCAGGGCCGGCACGTCCGCAACATCCTCCACCTCGTGCTCGAGCAGCAACCGCGAACCGTCCCACACCAGCTTGAACCACCCATGGCCGCCAGGGAGGGACAATGTCCGGGCATAGCTGGTGGACGTTGCTTCCTCGACACCAGCCACGGCGCGGGCTGACAAAAAATCAAAGATGCCGGGCTCAAAGGGGGGACGGAATTCCAAAGCAACTGCCATGTCATCATCCTGCCATGCGTGCGCGCGGCCGGATGGTTGCCCGAACGCCACCCCTCACCTAGTCTGGCTGCATGGCTGACATCATGGACATTCTTCTCAGCACCACCCGACTGGTCACGACAACCCAACTCAACCATCAGGAGGCCACCACAGTGGTTCTCCACCAGGAACTCTCCTCACCTGCGCACGACGTCTGGGCTGCATGCACCGAGCCCGGGCGCATTCAAGAGTGGTTCCTGCCCATTTCGGGGGACCTCGCCATTGGCGGGCACTACTCACTGGAGGGCAACGCCTCGGGCGAAGTGCTGGAATGCAATCCCGGTCGGAGCTTCCGCGTTTCGTGGGTTATGGGTGCCGGCCCCGACTCCGAGCTTGTCTTCACGGTGACGCCCACCAATACCGACCATGCCCTGGTGGAGTTGCGGCACACGGCCACGGTTGATCCCGACTTGATGGGCACCTACGGGCCGGGAGCCGTTGGCGTGGGGTGGGATGCCACCTTGCTGGGCCTTTACCAGTACTTGCGGGGCATCCCCACCGGCCCGTCGAACCCGCTGCCAACCCATGCCATGCAATCTTTCTTTGAGGCCAGCAGCGACGCCTGGGCCACTGCGGCAATTGCCCATGGTGCCGAGGCGGACGGTGCCCGTGCCGCGGCTGTCCGCACCACTGCCTTCTACACCGGAACGGACAGCTCCGGCGCGTCCTGAGGTCCGTGGTCCCGGCCCATCGGCACAAAAAACGCCGGCTCGAAGTTGCAGCTGACAGTCCTGCTAACGTGGAAATATGGCCTCGTCAATTGACATATTGGAACTTTTGCAGCGTCCTGCCACGGAAGTGGCCCCATTCCTGCTGGGCGCACTGGTGAGGCATGAAAGTCCGGAAGGTCCCGTCGTCGTACGCCTGACGGAGGTGGAGGCCTACCTGGGACCCAAAGATTCACAGGATCCGGATCCCGGCGCCCACACCTACAGGGGGAAGACCGAGCGCAATTCCGTCATGTTCGGTCCGCCCGGCCACCTGTACGTCTATTTCAGCTACGGCATGCACTTCAGTGCCAACCTGGTGTGCCGGCCGGAAGGGACGTCGTCCGGATGCCTCATGAGGGCGGGGGAGATCGTGGAGGGGCTTGATTTGGCACGCCTGCGCCGCCCCACCGCCAAACGCGACAGCGAACTGGCGCAAGGACCGGCCAGGCTGGCCAAGGCGATGGGCTTCGGCCGCGAGCACAACGGCATCGCCGCGCTGGGCGGGGAAGTGACGGTGACCCTGCCTGAAAGGCCGGCGACGGCGGTCATGGCCGGCCCGCGGGTTGGCATCAGCGGGGCGGGTGGCACCGAAGAGTACCCCTGGCGGTTCTGGATTGGCGGGGACCCCACGGTGTCAAAGTTCAAGCCGGGAGTGGTGCGCCCCCCGCGTCGGCGCGCACCAGCTGTTCAGAAAACTCAATAATCTCCGTCACCTCCGGCAGCAGGTCTGCCGGGGTGAGGCGCTGGACCAGGGAGGACCGGGACTGGGGCCATTCGTGCTCCAGGATGGAGTACAGTCCGGTGTCCACGCGGGTCCCGTCATGCCCGCGGCGGTAGCCGCGCAGCACGCCCTCAAACGTGGCGCCGAGCTTGACGATGGCGGCTGCGCTGCGTGAATTGCGCATGTCGCAGCGCAGGGTCACCCGGTGCACCAGGAGTTCCTCGAAGGCAAATCCCAAAAGCGCTAATTTCGAGGCGGCATTGACGTTGCGGCCCCAATAGTTTCGGCCAAAAAATGTCATGCCAAGTTCCACCCGAGACTGCTCCGGCACGTAGTCGTACAGGCTGGTGGTGCCGGCAACTGTGCCGGTTTCCTCATCGATCACGGCAAAGGCAATGATCGCCGGATCGGCGATGCGTGAGGCGAACAAGCGGTCCAGGGCACGTTTGGAGGACGGCTGTTCCGAGGCCATGCCGGCCCACATGTCAGCATCGATGTAGGGGAACAGATCTGCCGCGTGGCGACGCCTCAGCGGCACAAGCCGGACACCATGCCCGGGGAGTGAAATGTTGTGTTGCACGGAGAATATATAAGCACCTTTTTGGGCCAAGGAAAACCCCACTTTTGGCAGTGGGTGGCGTGGAGGGCTGGAAGACACTTTGGGCACCCCGCCAGGGCGTGTCCAGGGGCGTTCCGCGACCCTCGAAATTCCGCCAGTTTCCGCGGTTTATGGCCGGTATGGGGCTGCCCTCCCCGGCCACCCGTCCGGACGAACTGTTTTCAAAGAATTCACCTCCGTTCTTGCCGGCTGAACGGCACTGCGCGGGGAAGGCAATTCACGCGTGCCGCCCGGCGCCGGGATGCGGGATGGCGAAGCCGCCACCGGTGGCACACTGGAAGCCGGGACGGGCACTTTTGGTTGGTCCCTTGTGGCGTGCCCGGACCCCTTGCCCGACTGGCGGGTATAGAATAGACGGTCCGCCTTTTGGTGGTTCGCCTTATGTAACAGGAGCCTTTGCATGTATGACGCCGAGCTGGCCAATGAACGTTCCTACGTTGAGGGCCTGTACGCCCGCCTGGATGAACTTCGCGCTGAGAAAATCGAGCAACTCGGGGAGGTTCGCCGGACCAAGTCCATGGGCACGCACCAGAACCGTTCCGAGCGGGACGCCTTTGCCTCGCTGTACGAGAACCGCCTGGCGCAACTGAACGCCGTGGACGACAAACTGGCGTTTGGCCGCCTGGACCTGGACTCCGGGGAGCTTCGCTACATTGGCCGGATCGGCTTGTCCACGGATGACCTCCGCCAGCTGATGGTGGACTGGCGGGCCCCGGAGGCCGGCACCTTTTACCAGGCCACGGCCTTTGAACGGTTGGGCGTCCGGCGCCGGCGCCACCTGATCCTGCAAGGGCGCACCGTGAAGTCCATCGAGGATGACGTCCTGGACCACACCATGCTGGTGGACGGCGAACACCTCCAAGGGGAGGGGGCGCTCCTTGCCGCGCTCAATTCCAAGCGCACCGGGCGCATGAGCGACATCGTCGGCACAATTCAGGCCGAACAGGACCGCATCATCCGCTCGCCATTGAGCGGCGCGCTGGTGGTCCAGGGCGGCCCCGGCACCGGCAAGACCGCCGTGGCGCTGCACCGGGCCGCCTACCTGCTGTACACCCACCGCGAACGCCTCCAATCGGCCGGCGTGCTCCTGGTGGGGCCGTCCAGCGCTTTCATGAAGTACATCGAGCGCGTGCTGCCGTCCCTCGGCGAGACCGGCGTCGTGATGGCCAGTGTGGGGCACCTCCTGCCCGGCATCAGCGCCACGGCCGTCGAATCACCGGAGGCGGCCCGCCTCAAGGGCAGGATCGACATGGCCCAGGTGATGGCCAACGCCGTCGCCAACCGCCAGCGCCTGCCGCGCGGGGATGTCAGGCTCGACGTCGAAGGCACCCGGCTGGTGCTCACGGTCCGGCAGGTGCGCCGTGCCCGGGAGAAGGCCCGGGCCACGGGCAAGCCCCACAACGAGGCCCGGGTGACGTTCGTGAAGATCCTGCTGCGGGAGCTGACTGAACAGCTTCGCGAGCACATCGAGGCCAACGGCGCGGGCAACACTGCCGACAGGTCCTACCTGGCCGACGACGTGCGCGGCTCGCGTGATGTCCGCGTCATGCTAAATCTGTGCTGGATGCCCCTGAGCGCCCAGAAGCTGGTCAGCGACATGTTCAGCAAGCCGGAAATCCTGGCGGCGGTGGCACCGCAGTTCACCGATGCGGAGCGCGCCATGCTGCTGCGCCCCGCCGATGCTCCGTGGACCGAATCCGACGTCCCTCTCCTGGATGAAGCGGCGGAGCTGCTGGGCGAAATGGACGTCACGGGAGGCCGGGCCGAGGCTGCCCGGGAAGCCCAGCGCAACCGTGACCTTGCGAATGCGGAGAAGGCGATCTCCAACATGAACCAGCAGTTGGAGGACTCCGGCGTCGACGGGATTTTGACGGCGGAACAGCTCGCCGATTTCAACATTGTGGAGGGGGAGTCCCTGAGCAATGCGGAAAGGGCCCTCACCGACCGTACCTGGGCGTACGGGCACGTGGTGGTTGACGAGGCCCAGGAACTCTCGCCGATGCAGTGGCGCCTGCTGGTCCGCCGCTGCCCCGTCAAGTCGTTCACCATTGTGGGCGACATCGCCCAGACAAGCTCCGCCGCGGGCGCCTCTTCATGGCGCCAGGCGCTGGCCCCGTTCATGGGGGAGCGCTGGTCGCTTGAGGAACTGACCGTCAACTACCGCACCCCCACCCAGATAGCGGAGGCGGCGGTACGCATGGCCAATGCGGCCGGCCAGGTGGTCTCGGCACCCAAGGCAGTGCGCGACGGCGAATGGGAGCCTTTGGTGGACAAGGTCGCACCGGGCGCCCTGGTGCGCCGGGTGGTGGAGGTCATGGAGGAGGAAACAACCGCTGTTGCCGGCGGACTGGTTGCCGTGATTGCTCCTCCCGCCATGGTCCCGGAAACGGCCGCTGCACTGCGTGCCGTGTACGGCCACCGGGTGGGCCACGGCGCCGGTTCCGTGGAACAGGACATCGTGGTGCTGGACCCGCACGAGGCCAAGGGGCTCGAATTTGACGGAGTGGTGATTGTGGAACCGGCCGCGTTGCTGGCGGGGGCCGGCGGCCGGGTGGGGGACCTTTACGTTGCCATGACCCGCCCCACCCAGCGGCTGCGCCTCATCGCCTCCCAGCCACTCCCCGAAGGAATCGAGGCCTGAGGGCTGCCCTTGGCCCGCTGTCCGGGCCACAGCGGACCGCAACGGGCACGCAAAGCGGGGGAAACGGCGTCGTGCTGGTAATTTTGTGGTGTGTCTTTGCAAACTGAACTCCACGCCCCCGAGAACGATCCAAGCTTCGCCAATGTCTGGCAGGAGCTCAAGTGGCGGGGCCTGGTGCAGGTCTCCACCGACGAGGCAGCCCTGGAAGAGCTGCTGGCCGGCGAGCCAATCACTTATTACTGCGGCTTCGACCCCACCGCCCCCAGCCTGCACCTGGGCAACCTGGTCCAGCTGCTGACCATGCGCCGCATGCAGTTGGCCGGCCACAAGCCGCTGGGCCTGGTGGGGGGCTCCACCGGGCTGGTGGGGGACCCGCGCCCCACGGCGGAGCGCACCATGAACTCCAAGGAGACGGTTTCGGAGTGGGTTGGCTACCTTCAGGGCCAGGTGCAGCGCTTCCTGTCGTTCGAAGGCGACAACGCCGCCCGCATGGTCAACAACCTGGACTGGACGGCGCCCATGAGCGCCATCGACTTCCTGCGCGACATTGGAAAGTACTTTCGGGTCGGGACCATGATCAAGAAGGACATTGTGGCCTCGCGCCTGAACTCGGACGAGGGCATCAGCTACGCCGAGTTCAGCTACCAGATCCTGCAGGGCATGGATTTCCTGGAGCTCTTCCGCCAGTACGGCTGTGTGCTGCAGCAGGGCGGCTCCGACCAATGGGGCAACCTGACCAGCGGCACCGACCTGATCCGCAAGGTCGAGGGTGCCTCCGTCCATGCCCTGGGGACGCCGCTGATCACCAACTCCGACGGCACCAAGTTCGGCAAGAGCGAAGGCAATGCCATCTGGCTCGACGCCGCCATGTGCAGCCCCTTCGACATGTACCAGTTCTGGCTGAACACGGCCGACGACGACGTGGTGGACCGCCTGAAGGTGTTCACCTTCCTGTCCCGTGAGCAAATTGAGGCCATTGCTGTTTCCGTGGCCGAGAAGCCGCAGGCCCGTGAAGGCCAGCGGACTCTGGCGTTCCAGGTGACGTCGCTGGTGCATGGCGTGGATGCCACATTGAAGGTCATCGCGGCCTCCGGAGCCTTGTTTGGCCAGGGTGATCTCGCTGAATTGGATGAGGCCACGCTGGAGTCGGCAACAAGGGAACTGCCCCGCACCTCGGCACCGGCCTCCGGCGTTGGCATTGTTGAACTGCTGGTCGCTGCAGGACTCTCCAAGAGCAACTCCGACGCACGGCGCACGGTGGGGGAAGGCGGCGCCTACGTGAACAACACCAAGGTGGCCGATCTTGATGCCGTTCTTGGTGCCGGCGACGCCCTTCACGGCAAATACCTGTTGGTCCGCCGCGGCAAGCGCACCCTGGCGATGGTGGAGTTGACTGCCTGACACCGCCCAATGCCGGCCGTTCCCGGTGAACGCGCGTGTTCTGCCCGCCCCCGATTTGCATTGGGGGCGGGCAGCTGTGTATTGTCTTATCTGTTGCTTGCACAAGGTTGAGCCGCTTCGAAACGAAGCATTCGCTCCCAATTTGCAGGAAGCCAAACCAACAATTCCAAGTCCATATAGCCGTCCATTGATTCGGCCGTAAATACTTGAATAATTGGTTTGAGGAATTCGCCGAGTGACCAGCCACACACAATGTGGATTGGACAAAGTGAATTCCGATGAAATAAAGTATGAACATCGCAACGACGAAAACTAAATGAAATAAACATTTAGCAATTACTCGAATGCAGT